>NZ_KB894692.1 GCF_000374565.1 Siminovitchia fordii DSM 16014 = CIP 108821
CAGCTTGTAGAGAAAGTGGGTGTTTTTTCTCTACAAGCTTTTTTTGTTCTTGTATTTTCGAGATATTCAATTATTTTTTCATCCTAAATAAATGGGAAAAAGACTCCCTTACACCTAGTCCTGTCTGTCCAGGTGTAAGGCAATCTTCTTCATGTTCTGGCAGGCCGTCGTGAGTAGCACCTGCTCGGCTGCCTTTTGTATTCCCCTCAACCGGCAATAACGAAGCCCATGCAGTTCTTTTGAATCTGCGAAGCTTCGTTCAACTTTCTCTTTTCTAAATTTGTATAGTAATTTTCCTTCCGATGATAAGCGGTTCAGACGGATTTGATCTTTATGTTCCTCCCAAACATGGCGGGTGACCACCTTTTGATGATTTTTAGACCGGGTACATTTTTCCAAGAGAGGACAGGCCGCACACTTTTTCCGATTCGATTTATATTCCCTGTAGCCATCACGGCTTGTGGTGGAATAGCTTAATGTTTCTCCATTGGGGCAGATATAGACATTATGTTCTGCGTCATACTTAAACTTCCATTTTGGAAATAACCCTTGTGTTGGATGATACCTGCGATGGGCAATGACCCCGAAAATACTCCGGTCAAACAAGCCTTTACAAATAGGGTTTGTCAGGTATCCAGAGTCTAGTGCTACGGCTTCCACTTCAAATCCAAACCTTTTTATTTGGCGGTCCAAACGTTCAAGATAGGGAACAGAGTCATGAACATTTCCAGGAGTGACAAAGGCATCCGTGATAATATTAAATTTCATGTCTGTCGTACGGTGGTCCAAATAGCAGAACATCTCTTGTTTATTGTCCCGGGACATGAATCCACTGTCAGGGTCTGTATTACTTTTTCGGATCTCTTTTGTTTCCTTCACTTCCCTTCGAGCCTTTAAAGGCTTTTTTCCATGCTTTTTCCGATCTTCTTCTATAGCTTGATTTAAATCTTCTATGTAATCACGTGTCTCCACTTTAACGACTTCTTTTGTATATTTATGTTTGTTCGCACTGGCCTTTAAGTGGGTAGAATCAGTAAATAGCGCTCTCCCGCCAACCATACGGTGGTTGATCGCTTGAAGAACGATTTCATCAAAGACCTCTTGGAAGATGTCTGTATCTTTGAAACGATTACACCGGTTCCAACTGATAGTAGAGTGATGAGGAACAGGGTCGGATAACCTCAATCCCAAAAACCAACGGTAAGCAACATTCGTTTGAATTTCCCTTTCCAGCTGGCGTTCCGAACGAATACCAAAAAAATAGCCGATGAACATCATTTTAAACAGGATCAATGGATCTAACGAGGGACGGCCGTTATCTTCACAGTAGTAAGGTCTAACCTTCTCAAGAATAAAAGAGAAATCAATATGCTTATCAATTTTTCTCAGCAGATGGTCTTCGGGAACTAAGTCTTCAAGACAAACAAATTCCATCTCATTTTGAATACTCGATCTTGTATGAAGCAATTTCATCACCGCCATTTTTGTTATCTACATTATAACAAATTAACATGACAATATTTATATAATTCAAAATATCGAAAAAGCTGTCGAGGGTTTCTCGACAGCCTGAGCAGCCTGACAAGGCTGCTTTTTTTAGTGGAAAACGCTCACAAATCATGTATAATGGAATTATCGGAATGAACAGGAAGTGTATGGAAATGTTGTCAATTGGAATGGATTTGACTATTGAAGCGGATAAAAGCGGGATTGCAAAAAAATTCAAGAGTAAAGTGGCCGATTTGCATGAGCAGAAGCTGTTCATCTACTATCCTCTAAGTATTGCGGATAACAAACCGGTGTTTTTGCCTGTTGGGTCAAAGGTCATGGTAAATTTCACTTGTGAAAACTCAGATGTATATTCGTTTGAATCGGAAGTCATGGGTCTGCAAAAAAACACTGTTCCATTACTTGAATTATTTTTGCCTGAGGAAAAATTTTTCAGTAGAGTGCAGCGCCGTGAATATGTCAGAGTGTATGCGGCGGTCCGTGCCACCCTCGATTTTCCAGAATCATCCCAAAAATTCACCTCAGTAACAAGCGATATCAGTGCTGGAGGGTGTGCAGTCACTTTGCCGCCTGATACCGAAATAGAGCCTGGTGAATCCGGGACTATTGGACTCTCACTTCAGATGGAATCTGGGGAACAATTTCAATTAACTCTTTTATGTAAAGTAATTAGAATATTCCAGAAAAACAAAATTGACCTTATTTCTCTCAAATATATAGAGCCATCCCATGCAGACCAGCAGCTGCTTACCCGTTTTTGTTTTGAAAAACAGCTGTCCGACCGAAAGAAAGGCTTGCGTAACTAAACAGGAATAAAATTCCCGTTTTTTTACATACTAAGAAAAAAACGAGGAATGAACTATGCTTGAAAGAATCCTTTATAAACTGATCGTTTTCCACCTTGTTATCCTCATTATTGTTCAAGGTTTTTTTAAGCAGACCCCCATTGTGAAAAGTTTGAATAAAATTTACTTGTATGAAGGGGTAGGTGCAGACATCGAAGAAAAAAAGCTGGATGTTTTTGACCATCAATGAAGGCAATTCTCCTGTATTCATTTTTATTTGAATAAGAAAATCAATGCCATAGTCTGTTTCCAATTATGGTAGAATAAGTGGTGGTATATAAACAGACAAGCAGGTGAAAAGTTTGACAAAGAAAATTAGTATAGCCATTGATGGACCGGCAGCGGCCGGCAAAAGCACTGTGGCGAAAATTGTCGCAGAAAAACTCTCATACATATATATTGACACAGGAGCCATGTACAGGGCATTCACCTTAAAGGCATTGATGGAAGGGACGGATATCCATGATGAAGCGAATCTGTTCCTACTTCTAAAAGACACTAATATAGAGTTGATGCAGGAAAGCGGCAGCCAGTCGGTCTTCCTTGACGGGAAAGATGTCACTAAAGAAATTCGTGAATCGAATGTGACGAACAGTGTTTCCGTTATAGCTGCTCATGGATCAATTCGTGAAAAAATGGTTTACCGGCAGCAACAACTGGGTAAAAAAGGCGGAGTGGTAATGGATGGCAGGGATATAGGCACGAAAGTATTGCCGGATTCCGAGTTGAAAGTTTTTCTTTTGGCAAGTGTTGATATACGTGCTGAGCGCCGTCACAAGGAAAATTTGGAAAAAGGCTATCCTTCTGATCTCGCTCAATTGAAGGAAGAAATTATCCTTCGTGATAAAAGTGATTCAGAAAGGGAAGTATCTCCACTAAAAAAAGCAGATGATGCTATTGAAATAGATACTTCATCACTCTCTATCGACGAAGTGGCAGCACGTATCATTGCCTTGGCGGAAGAAAGGATCGAAAAGCTGTGACATTTTATCATTTTGCTAGATCAGTGGTTAAAACCATCATAAGACCACTCTACAGAATTGAAGTGATAGGGCTAGAAAACTTTCCGGAATCTGGTGGAGTCCTTTTGTGTACGAACCACATTTCTAATTTGGATCCCCCTGTTGTTGGCATCACTTGTCCACGTCCGGTTTCTTTTATGGCAAAAGAAGAGTTATTCAGGGTGCCAGTCCTTAAAACGATCCTGCCTAACGTCAAGGCTTTTCCGGTTAAAAGAGGCATGAGTGATAGAGGGGCCTTAAGGAAAGGATTGTCTTTGTTGAAAGAGGGGGAAGTCCTAGGCCTGTTTCCTGAAGGTACACGCAGCAAGACCGGGAAAATCGGAAAAGGACTTGCTGGTGCAGGATTTTTTGCCTTACGGTCCGATGCTAAAATCGTACCGTGCGCAATCATAGGTCCTTATAAGCCATTCAGAAGGTTGAGAGTCGTTTATGGCAAACCGATTAATTTTACAGAGATAAAAGAAGAAAAAATCTCTGTAGAGGATGCCACCCAAATGATAATGGATGAAATAAAAAAATTAGCCGACACTCATCAGGACTGACGTGTATTGCTTGACAAAGAACCTTATTTGTAAGAAGTTAATAACAAGATGAATTTATAAAATGTGAGGCTTTTTCATTTCTTTCCAAATGAATTTGAGAGGAATGGATTCTTGCACGATTTCATTAGCTGGATAGGAGGAGTAAACAGTGTCAGAGGATATGAACAATATTGAAGTGGAAACATTTACTGAAGGTGAAAAAGTAAAAGGAACTGTTACTAAAATCGAAGAAAAGCAAGTGCTTGTGGATATTGAAAACAGCAAGCTGAATGGAATAATTCCAATAAGCGAACTTTCCAGTCTCCATGTGGAAAAAGCATCTGATGTAGTGTCCGAAGGAGACGAACTTGATTTGATTGTTACAAAGGTGGAGGAAGATCTCCTTGTCCTTTCCAAACGTAAAGTAGATGCTGAAAATGCATGGGAAACATTGGAAAAGCGCTTCGAAAATAATGAAGTGTTCGAAGCAGAAGTGAACGAGGTGGTCAAAGGCGGCCTTGTTGTTGATTTAGGGGTTCGCGGATTCGTTCCTGCCTCTTTGGTGGAAGACTATTATGTCGAGGATTTCAGCGGCTACCAAGGAAAGACGCTCTCCTTTAAAATTGTGGAACTTGAAAAGGACAAAAATCGGCTAATCCTTTCCCACCGTGCGGTTATTGAAGAAGAGAAAGAGAAAGAGAAAAAGGATCTTCTTGAAAAATTGGAAGTCGGACAAACAATGAAAGGGACCGTTCAAAGAATTACGGATTTCGGTGCGTTTGTTGATATCGGCGGAGTCGATGGATTGGTGCATATTTCCCAGCTTGCCCATCATCATGTTGAAAAACCTTCGGATGTTGTAAGCGAAGGTGATGAGGTAGAGGTTAAAGTCCTTTCTGTAGACCAGGACAATGAAAGAATTTCCCTCTCCATCAAAGAGACTCTTCCTGGCCCATGGACTGACATTGCAGAAAAAGCCCCCAGAGGAGCGATTCTGGAAGGGACTGTGAAGAGGCTTGTATCATTCGGTGCATTTGTGGAGGTCTTTCCTGGAGTAGAAGGGCTTGTTCATATCTCACAAATTTCCCATAGACATATTGGAACGCCTCATGAGGTTCTCCAAGAGGGGCAGACTGTGAAGGTAAAGGTGCTTGATACGAACGAGCAGGAGCAGCGTATGTCCCTAAGTATGAAAGAACTGGAAGAGGATCATTCACAGCAGGAATACGAAGCTCCGGAAGAAACAAAAGGATTCCAGCTTAGTGATATGATTGGCGATAAGTTGAAAGACTTTAATAAAGAGTAAAAAATCCGACCTTCCGTTTTTGACGGAAGGTCTTTTTCTTGATATAAACATTTTAAGTAAATGTTCAGATTCGAAAGCGGATTTTGTTCGCAGGCCGAAATGAATCTAGGAACTGTACTATTGCAGCTTGACTCTCCGGCATTCATATGATTAAACTTTCATTTTATTTCCCATAATGGAAAAAATGGAGGTGATTTTTATGCCGGGTATTTTATTTTTATTTATGGCTTGGGGAGTATGGATCACAGCTACATTTATTTTAGATAAAAAGGAACCTTTACGCCTTCCTGCTGCAATGGTGTCATTGATGCTGATCATCCTTCACCCCAAAACACTAACAATATCTTTTTTTCAAATCGGCGCGTCTTCTTTTATTCTTATGTGTTCGGCTTATTTGCTCGTATATCAGGGAACATGGTTAAAAAAGATTTATTTGTTTTTTTCTGTTATGATCATAATGTTTGGATATGTTGGATTTTATCTCCTGGAACTCTATGACCCGGTATGGGTGCTGGTTGACCGGAAATTCTTGCTGTCCATAGGACTATTCTGTATTGGATGGATATTGTATCCTGCCTCCATTCAATATAGGTGTGCCGCTATTGTTATTGGATCGTTGCAGGGAGAAGTGTTCTTATCAATTTTTTTATCTAAGTGGAAGATCCCCTATACGATAGGTTCAAATGATTACTTAGATGTATTTGCCTTAACAGTTTCTGCTTTTTTTACAGTCCATACGGCGGGAAAGATTCTACTTGCAGTCAAACGGAGTATTGAGGGAAAATTCAAGGGGAAAAAGCAAATGGTTCATTAACAGTGCATGATAATTGCTTATTTAGCTTAAGCTTTTTAAATAAACGAAGAAACGTCCTTTTCTACGATCAAGTTTCATACCTTTTGTTATTGGCGCATGGTATTACACTGTGATACGATTAAAAAGAATTATAGAGGGATATATGCCTGGCTTAATACCGGCATGAATGTATAGATGATTAAAATGTTTGAAGCGAGTGATGAAAATGGCATTACCGACAGTGGCTATTGTCGGCAGACCAAACGTTGGAAAATCAACTATTTTCAACAGGGTAGTCGGCGAAAGAGTTTCTATAGTAGAAGATGAACCCGGAGTAACGAGGGATCGTATATATGGGACTGGAGAGTGGTTGACAAACCGGTTTCATGTCATAGATACGGGCGGAATTGATATCAGTGATGCCCCTTTTCTGGATGAGATCCGACAACAGGCTGAGATTGCAATCGAAGAGGCGGATGTTATCATCTTCATTGTTAATGGTCGTGAAGGAGTCACTTCTGCCGATGAAGAAGTGGCAAAGATCCTGTTCCGCTCAAAAAAACCGGTCGTGTTGGCGGTGAACAAGGTAGACAATCCAGAAATGAGAGCTGATATTTATGAATTCTACTCATTGGGTTTTGGAGAACCATATCCTATATCAGGCTCCCACGGTTTGGGGCTTGGTGACATGCTGGATGAGGTAGTTCATAAATTTCCTGAAAGTAAGGGAGAACCGTATGAAGAGGATGTTGTGAAATTTTCCCTGATCGGCAGGCCGAATGTTGGGAAATCATCCTTGGTGAATGCTCTTCTTGGAGAAGAAAGGGTGATTGTCAGCCCGGTTGCGGGAACAACCCGCGATGCCATTGATTCGGTTTACAGATATGACGGACAGGATTATGTCATTATCGATACCGCGGGCATGAGAAAAAAAGGGAAGGTTTACGAAAAGACGGAAAAGTACAGCGTATTAAGGGCTTTAAAGGCTATTGAGCGTTCCGATGTTGTGCTTGTTGTTTTGGACGGGGAAGAAGGGATACGTGAACAGGACAAAAGAATAGCGGGCTATGCACATGATGCAGGCAGAGCGATTATAATTGTCGTTAATAAGTGGGATGCAGTCGAAAAAGATGATAAAACGATGAGGAAGTTTGAACAGGAGATCAGAGATCAGTTCCAATTCCTTGATTATGCGCCAATCGTCTTTTTGTCGGCAAAAACACGCCAGCGTCTTGGAACGTTGTTACCGGCTATCCACATGGTCAGCGAAAACCATTCCATGAGAGTACAATCGAGTATATTGAACGAAGTGATTTTGGATGCCGTATCAATGAATCCTGCGCCTTCTGATAAAGGACGGAAGCTTAAAGTCTATTATGCAACCCAGGTTGCAGTGAAGCCTCCTACTTTTGTTGTTTTTGTAAATGATCCAGAACTCATGCATTTTTCATATGAGAGATTTCTTCAAAATACTATCAGGCAAGCTTTCACTTTTGAAGGCACTCCTTTGAAGATTATTGCACGGAAGAGAAAATAATCAGGAAACGGGTGAAAGATTTGGCAGAATATAAAAAGAAAATTGCCTTAATTGGTGCTGGGAGCTGGGGGACGGCATTGGCACTGGTGCTCGCCGATAATGGTCATCAAGTCAATTTGTGGATGCGTTCCAAAGAACAACAGGCTGAAATAAATAATCGCAGGACCAACCATAAATACTTGCCTGGAATTTCCCTCTCGGACAATATTAGAGGCTTTAACGCTTTGGAAGAGGCCCTCGAAGGTACTGATACTGCAATCATTGCAGTCCCGACCAAGGCAATCAGAGAAACGATGAGGAATATCATCAAGTTGATCAACGAACCAATGACGTTTGTTCATGTCAGCAAAGGCATTGAACCTGATTCACTTAAAAGAATATCAGAAATGATTGAAGAAGAGGTTCCGGCAGATCTGTTAAAAGCTGTTGTCGTCTTATCAGGCCCAAGCCATGCCGAAGAAGTTAGTCTGCGTCATCCGACAACCGTTACGGTTTCTTCAAAAGACATGGCTGCTGCGGAAAAAGTTCAGGATTTGTTCATGAATCAGCACTTTCGCGTATACACAAACCCCGACTTGCTTGGCGTGGAAATAGGGGGAGCGTTGAAAAATATCATTGCTCTTGCGGCGGGCATATCTGACGGTCTCGGTTATGGGGATAACGCTAAAGCTGCTCTGATCACAAGAGGATTGGCTGAAATTTCACGTCTCGGTACGAAAATGGGAGCGAACCCGTTAACATTTTCTGGCTTGGCGGGAATCGGGGATTTAATTGTTACATGTACAAGCGTACATTCCCGAAATTGGAAAGCCGGCAATATGCTTGGAAAAGGGCATAAACTTGATGAAGTCTTAGAAAGTATGGGGATGGTTGTTGAGGGAGTCCGCACAACGAAAGCTGCCCATCAGCTTGCTCAAAAATTTGAAATAAACATGCCCATTACAGAGGCGCTGTATCATGTATTGTTCAATAGTATAAATCCGAAAGAAGCAGTTGATCAATTGATGCAGCGTTTAAAGAAGAACGAAATGGAAGATTTGGTGGATATATTGAGTGAACAAATGGAACAAAAATAATCAACTAGGCATACGATGATGCGTTATTTATAAAATTCCATATGCTGTTAGAGAGAACATTCGCATAACCGGGGGACAGGGTATTCATTGTCTTCATTTCTTTTTTGAAGCAAAAATATTGCTTCATTTTTTTATGGAGGATAGCTATCAGCGTGAATGTGCTATAATAATTTCGATTGTTTACTCGGTAATGGAGGGGAAAAAATGTCTGTATCAATGCAAAAAATGTGGATTTCCATAGTGGCAATGGGACTGTTGGCTCTTGCAATGTTGACTATCTACATAAGCCGTTTCAAGTTGAAAAACGGTTTTTTTAAGGTGACAACGGCCCTGGCTGCCTGGGCATTTATGATAATTGGCGGGCTACTCATGCTCTTTGTTGTTTTGACAGGACCGACGAATTGAATTGAAGCTGCCGCCATAATAGACAGATAAGGAGTGGATCACTCAATGAAAAGATGGATGGCAGGATTATATTTTATATTAACTGCATTGCTATTAAGCGGATGTTTTTATCCGCAGGATCGGAAAGTTGAAAATAACATACCATATGAAGAACAAATCTCAAGTGTTCAAAAATCCGTAGAAAAATTCCAGGAGGACAGTGGAGGATTACTGCCGATAAAAACAAAAGAAGCGGACACGCCTATATATCAAAAATACCCGATCGATTTTAATAAACTGACTCCGCAATATTTGGAGGCGCCTCCGGGCAACGCTTATGAAAGCGGCGGAGTATTTCAATATGTCTTAATTGATGTGGAAACTAACCCGACGGTGAAAGTTTTTGATTTAAGGCTGGCGGAAAAAATCAATGAATTTTATATACGGATCAAGGCACAGGGCTACCCGCCATTTAAAGAAGAAATTGCGGATAATGTGTATTCGCTTGATCAAAAAAAATTGGGTTATAAAGAGGAACAGTATTATATTTCACCATATACAAACAATAATTTGCCTTTTGTGATTAACGGTAAAGGTGAAATATATGTTGATTATATTACTGATCTCTATCAAGCTCTGAAAGATGAAAAAAATAAAAAGTTTTCACCCGGGGATGATATAAGAAAGGCACTCTATGAAGATTCCCCTATTGTGCCTGCGTTTTCGATGCCCTATACAGTCGATGAAAACAATGAACCTGTTTATATGGGGAAATAGTCATAATCCTTCTTCTGCAAAATATACTGTGGAAGAAGGATTTTTATTATTGAAGTTATATTTGATTAGGACAACATCATACAAATATATTGACTTTGTAATATACGGGCATGGGATTATGTTGTCCCTTGAACTTAAAGTTAGGAGGGAATCTCTTGGAAAAGGTGGATATTTTTAAAGATATCGCAGAAAGAACGGGCGGGGATATTTATCTGGGGGTCGTTGGGGCCGTCCGAACAGGTAAATCCACGTTCATTAAAAAATTTATGGAGCTCGCCGTTTTGCCTAATATAAAAAGCGAAGCAGACAGGGCCAGGGCACAGGATGAACTGCCTCAAAGCGCAGCCGGAAAAACAATCATGACGACTGAACCTAAATTTGTTCCGAATCAAGCAGTTGCCGTCCAAGTGGATAACGGATTAGAAGTGAATGTCCGGTTGGTTGACTGTGTCGGATATACTGTACCCGGTGCTAAAGGATATGAAGATGAAAATGGACCGCGGATGATTCATACACCATGGTACGAAGAGCCAATCTCCTTCCATGAAGCAGCCGAAATTGGTACGCGAAAAGTAATTCAGGAGCATTCAGTTCTGGGAATTGTGATTACAACCGATGGTACAATTGGGGAAATACCAAGAAATGACTATGTAGAGGCAGAAGAGAGGGTGATTGCTGAACTTGATGAAGTCGGGAAACCATATATTATGGTCTTGAATTCTTCAAGGCCGCATCATCCAGAAACTGAAACTCTACGAGTTCAACTTGCAGAGAAATACGATATTCCCGTTTTAAGCATGTCGGTGGAAAATATGAGGGAACAAGACGTGCTGAACGTACTAAGAGAAGCGCTCTATGAATTTCCTGTGCTTGAAGTTAATGTGAACCTGCCAAGCTGGGTAATGGTACTAAAGGAAAATCATTGGCTCAGGACTGATTATCAGGAGGCGGTAAAAGAAACTGTCAAGGATATAAAAAGACTCAGAGATGTCGACCGCGTTGTCCAGAGCTTCAATGATTTTGAGTATATTGAAAGTGCCGGGTTGGCAGGAGTTGATATGGGCCAGGGGATTGCTGAAATAGATTTATTTGCACCAGATGAGCTCTATGATCAGGTGTTGACAGAAATTGTCGGGACAGAAGTGAGAGGTAAAGATCACTTGCTGGAGATGATGCAGGAATTTGCCGATGCCAAAAGGGAATATGATCAAATATCCGATGCTCTAGTCATGGTAAAGCAGACAGGTTATGGGATTGCCGCTCCTTCCCTGGAGGATATGAGTCTTGATGAACCGGAAATTATTAGGCAGGGGGCACGATTTGGAGTTCGGTTGAAAGCGGTCGCTCCTTCTATTCATATGATTAAGGTCGATGTCGAATCCGAATTTGCTCCCATAATAGGGACTGAAAAACAAAGTGAAGAGCTTGTCCGCTATTTAATGCAGGATTTTGAGGACGATCCCCTTTCTATTTGGAATTCTGATATATTTGGTAGAAGCCTAAGTTCACTTGTACGAGAAGGCATTCAGGCAAAACTTGCCATGATGCCTGAGAATGCACGCTATAAACTAAAGGAAACATTGGAAAGAATCATCAACGAAGGGTCCGGCGGTTTAATCGCCATTATTTTGTAAAGATATTCTATGAAAATGATCAGAAAAATTCAGAAAAAATGCTTGTAAATATGGAAAAAGACGCCGAAATGAAAGTAATTCGGTGTCTTTTTAATTATTCCGCTGTTTATTCTTGCTATCATTATTTGATTATGATAATCTTTTAAGCAGAAATGCTCCTTGAGCATTGATTCAAAAGCATTTCTTACGATTTCTGGCATGGATAATGTTTAGAAATCTGAAAATTTGATTACACATGTAATAGAAGTGGTAAAAGTAGTTTATCCTTTTGGAGGAGGTGAACAGAATGAACAAAACAGACTTGATCAATTCAGTAGCTGAAGCAGCAGAGCTTTCTAAAAAAGATGCAACAAAAGCTGTAGAAGCTGTATTCCAATCTATTCAGGATACACTGTCAAATGGCGACAAAGTTTCCTTGATCGGTTTTGGCAACTTCGAAGTACGTGAGCGTGCTGCCCGTAAAGGCCGCAACCCTCAAACAGGTGAAGAAATTGATATCGCAGCAAGCAAAGTGCCTGCATTCAAGCCAGGTAAAGCTCTTAAAGACGCTGTGAAATAATTACATACATTGTTTGAGTGTCTAAAAAGGAATTGCCTAATGGCGATTCCTTTTTATTTACCCATCATATATGTTAATATTGCTCTATTAGTGTTTTATTTTAGCGGGAGGCTTATACATGGGTAAATTTGATCGTAAGCAAATTGAAGAAGCGGTTCGAATGATATTGGAAGCCATTGGAGAAGATCCCAACAGAGAAGGATTGCTTGATACTCCGAAGCGGGTAGCTAAAATGTACGAGGAAGTTTTTGCAGGAATCAACATTGATCCGGAACAATATTTTGAGACAATTTTCGGAGAGGATCATGAGGAACTAGTACTTGTAAAAGATATACCATTTTACTCATTATGTGAACATCATCTTGTTCCCTTTTTTGGCAAGGCACACGTAGCCTATATACCAAGGAACGGTCGGGTAACTGGATTAAGCAAACTGGCACGTGCCGTTGAAGCGGTGGCGCGCCGTCCACAGCTGCAGGAACGCATCACCTCGACAGTAGCGGATGCCATTATGAAAAAGTTGGAGCCTCATGGTGTTATGGTCATCATAGAAGCAGAACATATGTGTATGACAATGCGCGGTGTGAAAAAGCCTGGTTCCAAAACAGTTACATCGGCTGTGAGGGGGATCTTCTTGAAGGACAACCAATCCCGCAATGAAGTTCTGTCATTGATTAAGCAATAATTTTTGAGGTGAAGGAATGAAAAAGCCGAACAATCAAAATGAGTATGTTGTAATCAAAGCAATCGAGAACGGGGTAAACGTGATGGGATTGACAAGGGGAACTGACACTCGCTTCCATCATGCAGAGAAACTTGATCAAGGGGAAGTGCTCATTGCCCAGTTCACGGAGCATACTTCAGCCATAAAAGTCAGGGGAAACGCAAAAATTTTTACAGCATTTGGCGAAGTGGACAGTGAAAAAAGCAATTGATATTGAATTCATTGCATAAATACAAAAGAGCGCTTGCGCTTTACTTATGATATAATGAACAAATTGATGTGGGAATTAAAATGCAAAGAAATGGGGATTACGGAAATGGCTCTATGTTTGTATGAACAAAAGACGGATTCGATAAGAAAAATGGTAGAAAGTAAAATGTACAACCATTTTCTTTTTAATCATATCGAATCACCGAAAATAGACGATGACCGTATCCTTATGCTGTTAATTGCTATGGAAGATACAGGGATCCCCGTTGAGAGATACAAGCATCAAATCACTTCTGCCATCCTTGTTCAAATAGCGCTCGATATACACGACAAGGTTACACTTCAGCAGAAAACACTAACGGAAAGGCAGCTGTCTGTGCTTGCGGGAGATTATTTCAGCGGTTTGTATTATCAAACCCTTGCGGAAATTGAAGATATGGATTTGATCAGGACCCTTGCCAATGCGATTAAACTGATTAATGAATATAAAATTTCAGTCTATAGGCTGGATGTGTCTGATATAAATGCGTTTATGGAAGCTTTCAAAAGGATTGGAACTACTGTCATCGATAAATTTTGCCATCATTTCCAATCAACTCGGTACATACAACTTTTTGTAGAACTTTTATTTTTAAAACATCTGCTTGCGGAGATGCAGAAATTTAGCAAGGGCCGGTACTCAATACTTTTTGAAGGCCTTAAACATTTCTGTCTGCCTCAAAAAAAGTCCATTCCTCTATCTGATCTGTCCCAGCGCGACCAACATTCCCTAAGAGAGATATGTTCGCGCTTCATAGACCAAAGTAAAAAAACGATGATGGAAGAATTGTCACGTGCTCCAGAGCTGCCGGGCATTCTTTCTGGGCGCATAAGGGAATTAACTATCAATTATAAGCATTTAGCAACATAATCAGTCGGAAGAAGGTCTCGAAAATGCAGTCTAAAGAAGAACGAGTACATAATGTATTCGAGAAAATACACAAAAATTATGACAAGATGAACTCAATCATCAGTTTTCAACAGCATAAAAAGTGGCGGAAGGTTACAATGGAAAAGATGAACGTCCAAGAAGGAAGCAGTGCTCTTGACGTTTGCTGCGGAACCGGTGACTGGACAATTGCCCTTGCAGAGAGAGCAGGGAAAGAAGGCCGTGTTGTAGGGCTTGATTTTAGTAAGAACATGCTAGCCGTTGCCAAAGAAAAAATGGAACAAAAGGGCTTGGAACAAGTAACTCTGATCCAGGGTAATGCGATGGAGCTCCCATTTGATGATGACAGTTTTGATTTTGTAACGATAGGCTTCGGACTTCGTAACGTACCTGATTACATGCAAGTGTTGCAAGAAATGTTCCGTGTAACAAAACCGGGCGGAATGGCTGTTTGCCTGGAAACGTCCCAACCGACCCTCCCGGTATTCCGGCAAGTTTATTATACATATTTCCGTTTTCTTATGCCGCTGTTCGGAAAAATCTTTGCCAAAAGCTATGAAGAGTATTCATGGCTTCAAGAGTCTGCACGGGACTTCCCTGGTATGGACGAGCTTGCTCAAATGTTCTGGCGTGCCGGATTTGTCGATGTCATTTATAAGCCTTTCAGCGGGGGAGCTGCTGCAGCGCATATCGGCATCAAGCAGAAATTAGATTAACTGGGTGGAAATTTTATGAAACTGACTTGGCTTTATAGGAATTTTAAATCTGATCTGGATTTAATTGAAAACGAGTTGGAAGAAGCTGTCTCTTCTAATTCTGAACTGGTGCAGAATGCATCACTCAAGCTGCTTAAAGCAGGCGGCAAACGGATACGCCCGGTGTTTGTATTATTGTCTGCGAAATTCGGGGATTATCGTATTGAGACAGTCAAGAATGTAGCACTTGCTCTTGAATTGATTCATATGGCATCTCTCGTTCATGATGATGTTATCGATGATGCCGATATGAGACGAGGACTGCCTACGATCAATTATATATGGGATGATCGAGTTGCCATGTATACCGGGGATTACATTTTGGCAAGGTCATTGGAATATATGACGGACATACCCAATCCGTTGGTACATAAGAAATTATCCAAAACTATTGTTGAAGTTTGCATTGGGGAGATCGGGCAGATAAAAGATAAATACCGGTTTGATCAGTCGTTAAGGGATTATTTAAGAAGAATCAAAAGAAAAACCGCCCTTCTGATTGCTGTCAGCTGTGAACTCGGCGCCATTGCAGGACAGACCGACGCATCTATATATCGCCGACTGTACAGGTTCGGTTATTTTATTGGAATGTCATACCAAATAACAGATGATATTTTGGATTTCACTTCTAGTGAAGATGAGTTGGGTAAGCCCGCTGGTGAAGATTTGCGCCAGGGAAATGTAACTCTTCCAGCTTTATATGCTATGCGTGATCCGCATGTGAAGGCGGAAATAGAAAAAGTCAACCATGAAACCAGCAAGGAAGAAATGTACCGTATCATCAGGATGATCAAAGATTCAGGGGCCATAGAGCAGTCACATCGACTAAGTAGGAGATACTTGGTCAAAGCTCTTGACATTTTGGAAGAGCTTCCTGAAAGTAAGGCCAAAAGGCCGCTGAAAGAAATAGCAAATTATATAGGTAAAAGAAGATATTAAGCATCTTTTCAATATTTGCCAGCAGAATAAAAAAATGATATTATCTTTCTTGAGTTTTGGAAAAAAGATACTGATATTATGGCAGGAGTGACATTCATGGAAAAAACATTTTTAATGGTAAAACCAGACGGAGTTCAAAGAGAGCTGATTGGTGAGATTGTTTCAAGATTTGAAAAGAAAGGCTTCCAGTTGATCGGGGCAAAATTGATGAATATATCAAACGAGTTGGCAGAGGAGCATTACGGTGAACATAAGGAGCGTCCGTTCTTTGGCGAATTAGTAGAGTTCATCACTTCAGGACCAGTTTTTGCAATGGTATGGCAAGGTGAGAATGTGATTGCAACTGCCCGCCAAATGATGGGATCAACAAATCCTTCAGATGCTGCTCCTGGTACTATTCGTGGAGACTTCGGTGTAACTGTAGGAAAAAATATCATTCATGGATCCGACTCGCCTGAAAGCGCGAAAAGGGAAATCGGTTTGTTTTTCAATGAAAGCGAGCTTGTCGAATATTCCAAACTGATCAATAACTGGATTTATTAATATTTTACAACCGCCTGCTTCGTGGCAGGTGTTTTTTTATTTCAAATTTTGCCGGAAAGTCGTAAAATAAAGAGAACGATCGAGGTGATCCGAATGGAAATTACAGTTCAAACAGCATCAAAAAGCTATCCAATTTTTATCAAATCCAATGCTTTGGATGAACTTGCAACAGTGATCCAAAAAAACAAATTCACAAACCTTTTGATTATTACAGATGAGACAGTTGGGCGCCTGCACTTGGACACGCTGCGTTCTGCTTTGAAGGACACTGTTGATTATTCGGTGTTTACAGTCCCATCAGGAGAAGAAGCAAAACAGATGTCCGTCTTTGAATCATGTTTGACTTTTGCGCTTGAACAGGGGCTTGACCGAAAATCATGCTTCATTGCTTTTGGAGGCGGTGCAGTGGGAGATCTGGCCGGGTTCGTTGCAGCTACTTATATGAGGGGCATTTCTTTTATCCAGGTTCCGACAACAATTTTGGCTCACGATAGTGCCGTCGGAGGAAAGACTGCCATCAACCATCCACTCGGGAAAAATATGATTGGCGCATTTCACCAGCCCGAGGCCGTCATTTATCATACAGAGTTTATCAAGACCCTTCCGGACCATGAAGTGCGGTCTGGATTTACCGAAGCGGTGAAGCATGCATTGATTGCAGATCCTGTCCTTTTAAGCATGCTCATGGATAACATAATAGATTTGCATGAAATGACAGACGAGCAGTTGATTCATGTTTTGCAAAGAGGGATGGAAATAAAGGCAAACATTGTATCAATAGATGAAAAAGAGAGCGGGCTTCGAGCTGTTTTAAATCTAGGCCATACACTGGGCCACGTTATCGAATCCCACCTCGGTTATGGAAAAACGACTCATGGCGAGGCTGTCATGATAGGAATCATTTATGCTCTTCATGTCAGTAAGGAGATGCTTGGTCTATCTTTTCCCGTAGACCGGTTTGAAGAATGGGTGAAAAGGCTCGGTTATAAAATTGAACTCCCGCAAGATTTAACTTTTGAAAAAGTGTATGAGGGCATGCAGAGGGATAAAAAGACAATTGCAAAATGTCCGAGATTTATTTTGTTGGAAGCTCCGGGGAAACCTGTTTTAAAGGAAGTGGAAGAAAATTTGCTTGAAAAAGTGTATGAAGTGATGATTGAACAATCTTGAAAAAATTAATGTTCGTTATTTAACATGATTTTCAATAATAAAAAGAGGATATTTCACTTATGTTGTAGAAATATTATTAAACATTCACTTTCCCTGAAAGGACCATTTGAATGAATGATGCCGAATTGGTGATCAAATATATTGAATTACAGGATTTATCAAAGGCTGATAAAGCTTTTAACAAGGTTAAGGAATCTGGATCTCCCGAAGAAAAATTCTATCTGGCAGAGAATCTGTCACAGTATGGATTTTTGGAGGAAGCGAAGGAACTTTACGAGAGGCTGCTTGATGAGTTTCCAGAGGAAAATGAATTAAAGATCCTGCTGGCGGAACTGCTGATAGAATTGGGGAAAGATGAGGAAGCTTATCCTTATCTGGAATCGGTTGATGCGGCCGACCCGAATTATGCAGCCGCATTACTTCTGGAAGCAGATTTATATCAATCACAAGGGCTTTATGAAGTGAGTGAACAGAAGCTGCTCAAGGCAAAAGAGTTGTATAATCAAGAACCTGTGATCGATTTTGCACTGGCTGAATTATACATGTCGCTTGGCCGGTTCCTTGAAGCAGTCACTTCCTATCAAAGATTGTTAAAAGCAGGAGAGGAAACGGTAGCCGGCAATGATATATATGCAAGATTGGCTGAAGC
Organism: Siminovitchia fordii DSM 16014 = CIP 108821; assembly: GCF_000374565.1. Lineage (GTDB taxonomy): Bacteria > Bacillota > Bacilli > Bacillales > Bacillaceae_C > Siminovitchia > Siminovitchia fordii. The sequence goes on from NZ_KB894692.1 coordinate 17,882, forward strand.
CTATAGTGCCGGAGGCGCTTTTGATGACTCCATCCCATATTATGAGAAGTCTTTGGAAAACCATAAAGATCTGAATGTGTTGTTCGGATATGGATTGACTTCTTTTCAAGCAGGCCTTTACAAAAAAGCAAAGGATGCCTTCGAAGAATTAAAAGCGATGGACCATGAATATCACGCGCTCTATCTATATTTGGCAAAATCCCATGATCAGCTGGGGGATCTGGATAAGGCAATTGAAACAGCCGAGCAAGGATTGGCTGCTGACGAATACAATGTTGGTTTATACATTTATATTGCCGGGCTCTTGATGAAAGCTGGCCGGACAGAGGAAGCAGAAAACGCCCTTCGCCAGGCGTTGGCTGTAGACCCCGAATCAACGGAAGCAGCCAGCCTGCTTAACAAACTTCTTTTGCATCAAGAGAGGTACGATGACATCCTTGATGTCCTATCGAATCTCAGGGATGTCGATGATCCCCAGCTTCACTGGGATGCGGCATATAGTTACCAGCAGACGGAACAGTATTCAGAGGCATTAAATGAATACAAGCTTGCATATAATGAACTTAAAAACAATCCTGATTTTTTAAAGGATTATGGATTTTTTCTGATGGAAGAAGGTAAGAGCCGCGAGGGGGCAGCAGTATTCAAACGTTTAAGCTCGTTGGACCCTCTAAACGAAGAGTGGCATGAAATTATTGATCGACTTGAGGAGTAGACGTGGAATAAAAATCGCAGAGGAGGGATTATGATGGCCACCCCTGTATCTGTCAACGAGAAAAAAGATTTTATTCGCTGGTTTTTAAATCGGTATCAATTAAAAAGAAGGGAATCTGTCTGGATTCTGAACTATCTGATGAGTCACGATCAGCTTATGGAAAAAGTCCACTTTGTCGAGGAAGCGCAATTTTGTCCGCGGGGTCTGATTATGTCTACCCATTGCACAAAAGAGGTTCCATTCCGTTTTTACAAAGATAATATCATGACGACAGACGCGGAGAAATCGTTCCATGATATCCGTTTGAACAGGGATGAGGACATTTATATCCAGATTAATTTTCGCTCATCCAATACAAGCCATCAATACGCCGCAGTTTTGGAAGAAAATCCATTCGTTAAGAAAACGGTTTATATCAGTGAGAAAGATAAATCGATTGCAGAACAGTTTTTAAAAGAAAGCCTGAGAAAATATCAGGAAAACAAACTGTTAAAAGCAATTGATGAAGCGCTCGATCAATATGATAAAAAGAGCTTTGATGAATTGTCATTAAGGCTGAAGGAATTAAGAGAACAGCAATAAATCCTCCGGTGTAACTGGAGGATTTATTGCGTTCTAAAAGAAAAGCGAAAGCGCCTGTCCATCGACGTATGTGCTGGACTGAGACGAGTGAGATAAAGGAGAGCCGAAAGACGACAGTCTTTCGTTCTCGACTTATCGTAAACGAGTTGAAGGAAGCACACTAGTCGATAGGCGCTGTAGCTGGACAAAAGAAAAGCGAAAGCGCTCGTTTAGCGACGTACAGACTGGACGAATCCTGACGAGATAAAGGAAACACGGTGAGCCAAAGGCGAAACGATGTTGACTTATCGTAGGAAGGAAGAGGAAGTCTGCTAGTCGCTGAGCGCTGTAGCTGGACAAAAAGAAAAGCGAAAGCGCACGTTTAGCGACGTACAGGCAGAAATGCGTAAACGCCTTGTTCAGCCCCGACAAGCATAAGGCGATTCCCGAGGAGGCAGTTTTTCAGCCACCACAGGGAAAAGGCTTATGACCTCGAGGGGCTAGGCGTTGTAGCTAGACATGGACGAATCCTGATGAGATAAAGGAAAAAGAAATGCGGAGAGTGCCTGCTTATCGGCGACAAGCATAAGATGAACGCAGAAGAAGGCGTAGTTTGCCTTCAACAGCGTTTGGCTTATGACCTCGAGCCGATGGCACTCGAAGCTGGACAACACGGTGAGCCAAAGGCGAAACGATGTTGACTTATCGTAGGAAGGAAGAGGAAGTCAGTCGTTTAGCGCTGTAGCTGGACAATAGAAAATCTTAAGCACTTTATTTGAACAGCTATGAACTTTTGAAACATGCTCCATTCCAAAAGCACATTGCTTTTTTTGTTTCATATTTATATTTCTGTTAGAATGATAAACAGTAATCAAGAGCATACTAGGGAGTGTGGAAAATGTTATGGAAGGCAAAAGACATTGATGTCTATCTGGAAGAGAAGGAATATATCGATACAGCTGTTATTCCGCTCATTCCAATTTCGTTTGGCCGGAATATGAAGCAAACAGTTGAAAAAGGGGAGTTCGTTCAGCTGCTTTCTTTGCACCTTGAAAGACAGTTCAAGGGCAGGATGCTCTTTCTGCCGGCGTATACATATCTCAGCGATGAAGATGAATTCAAGAAAACCTCAAATCTGCTTGAATGGGAAAAAACCATTAAGGAAAGCGGGTTCAAATATGTCTTTTTTCTGACATCTGATCCGGTTTGGCGAAATATGGAGCAAATTGCGTCCGAATCATTACTGTTCATCCCATCCATTCCGCTTCATGACATGGATGAACAATACAAGCAATCCATCATGGAAGATCAGGTTAAACAACTGATGAAAGGGATTGTCAATGGCTGGCAGGCATCCGTATAGGGTAATCGCCACATAGTTGACAAGTATTGCAATGGTATTTTATTGACCTTCCTGTAGTATTGATATATCATAATTATGTCCCAGTTTGTAAATGTGCGCAATATATTGTCCGATGGACTTACCTTACTGACAGAGGGGGGAAAAGGATGAGCAAGAATCCTGTAACAAGACGCCAATTTCTTAGCTATACACTGACTGGAGTGGGCGGATTTATGGCAGCAGGCATGTTGATGCCAATGGTTCGTTTTGCAGTGGATCCTGTATTGAAAGCGGAGGCTTCAGGCGATTTTAAAATGACTGACAAGAAAGTTGCCGATATTACTGATGAGCCTGTCCGAGTTGACTTCAGTTATGAACAAAAGGATGGATGGTACACTTCCGACGTTACACAATCAGCTTGGGTATATAAAGATGCGAAAGGTGAAATCGTTGCCCTTTCTCCGATTTGTAAGCACTTGGGCTGTACTGTTAACTGGGAAGGCAGTGAGGATCACCCAGATATGTTTTACTGCCCATGCCATAACGGTCTCTACACAAAAGACGGCAACAACGTCCCAGGAACACCGCCGAGAGGGCCGCTTGACGCTTATCCGGTCAAGGAAAAAGACGGCTTTTTAATGTTGGGTAATCCGGAAGAAAACCCATTTGTAAGAAAGAAGTAAAGGAGGCGTAATCATTGCTGAACAGAATGTACGACTGGATTGACGAGCGATTGGATATTACGCCGATATGGAGAGACATCGCAGACCATGAAGTGCCAGAGCATGTTAATCCGGCACACCATTTTTCTGCGTTTGTTTACTGTTTTGGCGGATTGACATTCTTTGTTACAGTCATCCAAATTCTATCAGGCATGTTCTTGACGATGTACTATGTGCCTGATATTAAAAACGCATGGGAATCAGTATATTATCTTCAAAATGAAGTGGCTTTCGGCCAAATCGTTCGCGGGATGCATCACTGGGGTGCCAGTCTTGTTATCGTTATGATGTTTTTACATACGTTGCGTGTGTTTTTCCAAGGAGCATATAAGAAGCCTCGTGAACTTAACTGGGTCGTAGGAGTCCTTATCTTTTTTGTCATGTTGGCCCTTGGATTAACAGGCTACTTGCTTCCATGGGATATGAAAGCATTATTTGCAACGAAGGTTACATTGGATATCGTTGAATCACTTCCATTTATTGGAGTACCTATGAAAACTTTAATAGCAGGAGATCCAACAATTGTTGGGGCTCAAACATTGACTCGATTCTTTGCGATTCATGTTTTCTTCCTTCCTGCTGCATTGCTTGCCTTAATGGGTATCCACTTTGTATTAATCAGAAGACAAGGGATTTCCGGTCCTTTGTAAAAAACGGCTCATTATTGCAAATTAATATTATCGATGTTTTAAGGAGGGGACAATGTGAAACGAGGAAAAGGGATGAAGTTCGTCGGCGATTCCCGTATTTCTGCGGAACGTAAGCCGAATATTCCTAAAGACTATTCCGAATACCCGGGTAAAACCGAGGCATTCTGGCCTGACTTCCTTCTAAAGGAATGGATGGTCGGTGCTGTATTCCTTATCGGCTTTTTATGTTTGACGGCTGCTCACCCAGCACCGCTTGAACGTATTGCCGATCCGACGGATACAGGTTATATTCCAATGCCTGACTGGTATTTCTTGTTTCTTTATCAATTAATCAAATACCAATTTGCTTCGGGGCCATATAACATCATTGGTGTTGCAGTTATTCCTGGCCTTGCATTCGGTGCCTTATTGCTTGCACCATTTTTGGATCGTGGTCCAGAACGCCGTGCGTCAAAACGCCCGTTTGCTACCGGATTCATGTTATTAGGTATTGCTGCGGTTTTTTATCTAACATGGGAATCCGTTGTGACCCACGATTGGGCTGCTGCTGAACAGCAAGGAAAGATCGTTGAAGGTCCAGAGGTTGAAATTGATCAGGAAGCGGAAGGCTATCAAGTGTACGCCGGACAAAGCTGTATTAACTGCCATGGTGAAAACCTGGAAGGCGGTCCAGCTGCACCACCTTTAGTCAATCTGGATCTTTCTCCCGATGAGATTAAAGACATCGCCCATAATGGTGTTGGAACGATGCCTGCTGATCAGTATCAGGGATCTGACGAAGATCTGGACAAACTGGCAGAGTTTATCACCTCATTGAAACCTGAGGAATAATATGGAAAGTGCAGACGCATCGGCGCTGCACTTAACCAAAATAGAAATTTACAAAAGCCGGCATCATGCCGGCTTTTATTTTTTCGGGAGCCGATATATGAACTATCTTACTGCTTATTTAATGGATCGCCGCTTTTTATGGCTGTTATTAATTGTAAACATAGTTGGAACAATTTACGGTTATTATTGGTACCTGCCACAGTTGGATGTCACACCTTTGATTTTTGTTCCGTTTGTGCCTGACAGTCCAACGGCAAGCTTATTTTTTGTCTTTGTATTGATCGCCTTTATTCGTTATAAAAACTATCCTCTTATTGAAGCGCTTGCATTGATCACACTGATTAAATATGGAGTTTGGGCGGTTGTGATGAATCTTCTTACACTAAAGGTAACCGGCTACCTACCGTGGCAAGGTTATATGCTGATCGCTTCTCATGGAGCGATGGCTGTCCAAGGAGTTCTTTATGCAAAATTTTATAGATTTAAACTCTGGCATGTCCTTGCGGCAGCTGCATGGACGCTTCATAATGATGTGATAGACTACGTCTTTATGCAGTACCCAAAATATCCTGGCCTTGAGTTGTATGTTAGAGAAATTGGTTACTTCACGTTTTGGTTAAGCCTATTTTCAATAGGTGCAGCTATGTATGTCTGTCTAAAAGCGAAGCGTGAATCCGAATGAGTTAACAAGTTGGGACAGGTCTATTCTTGTCCACTTCCTCATACCTTATTAACAGGAGTATGAGGAGGGGGGACCCTTATGAAACCATTTGCCGTTATTCTACTATTTTTTTGCTTAACCTTTGGCGCATGTTCTGCATACGCATCATCCGATTCCACACTAGCCGAGTTGGACCAAATGGCTGATGAAGCTTTGCAGTTGACTAAATTCTCGCGGCTGGAGGAAGCTAAGTCCATCCTTGAAAGATTTGCTGTACGGTTTTCAGAACAGGGAGTCAAAGACGGCAAATTTACAATGGATGAGCTGAGAGTGCTCACAGCCTCCCATCATGAAGCGTTGAGAGCAGTAACGAATATTAATATGAATGTAGATGAGAGAATTAGACTGGTCACTTCTTTCCGGCTGGCTGCAGATGCCATTTCTTCCACTCATCAACCGATGTGGATTGAAATGGAAGCCTCAGTCATGAAAGACTTTCAGGAGGTCAAAAACGCAGCGTTGGAAGGAGACAAGCAGGCCTACAATCAAAACCTTAACTCGTTTCTAGCGACTTATACCGTCATTCAGCCTAGTTTAAAAATCGATCTGGCTGCTGATAAGTTACAAAAACTCGATTCAAAAATAACTTTTATAGACCGGTACAGGTCCGATTTTTCCGAGCAAGAATGGGCGGAGCACCTGGATTCACTGGAACAAGACCTTCAAAAAATATTCTCCAATCCCGATGAGGATGAAGCTGATCCTTCTCTTTGGTGGGTCATCTCTATGACCGGAAGTATTATCGTTTTGACTCTTTCGTATGTCAGCTGGAGAAAGTACAAAGGAGAGAGACAACGAAGGAAACGGAAAGACTCAAATAATTGACCATTGCATTGAAATGAAATAGAATAAATAGTAGAGAAACAGTTACTGGAGGGTGAAAATGGGAGGTTATTTAATCTACTTTCTCATCATCATGATTGTCCCAATTTGGGCACAATTCAAGGTGAAAAATACTTACAATAAGTATGCGAAGGTTGCAACTGCAGAAGGAATGCCTGGAGCTGAAGTTGCAAGAAGAATATTGGATGCAAACGGCTTGTACAATGTCCAAGTCAAAGAGACACCGGGAGTACTGAGCGACCATTACAACCCGATGACAAAAACAGTAAACTTGTCTTCGGAGAACTTCCACCAGCCATCCGTTGCAGGTGCAGCTGTTGCAGCCCACGAGGTAGGGCATGCCATTCAGGACCAGCAGGGATATGCAGCGCTCCGTTTTCGTCATGCATTGGTTCCAGTGGCCAATATCAGCTCAAACGTGGCATGGATTTTCATTATTCTTGGTTTGATTTCATCGGCAATGTCTAATATGCTTTTGATTGGGATAATCCTTATGGCAGCCGGAGTTTTGTTCCAGGTTGTCACCTTGCCTGTTGAATTTAATGCTTCATCCAGGGCTATGGATCAGATGGTGTCTCTGGGATTGATCGACAATAGAGAAGAACGGGACGCAAGAAAAGTATTGAATGCAGCAGCCATGACATATGTTGCGGCAGCGGCAGTGGCAGTATTGGAACTGCTTCGTCTCATTTTGATTTTTGTCAATAGGGATGATTAAAAACGAGGAAAGTTCCTTACAGTAAAAATAAAAAAAGCCTAAACAGTCCTATTGATTGTTTAGGCTTTTCTCATGGTATAGGAATAGATGGAATCATATTATGGATAATATTATCTCGTTAGGAATCGTCCCATTTGTTTCGCTAGACAAGCGCCTTAAAGTCAATGAAATTTCCTGTGGGAGCTCAACAGCTGCTTCTTCGGGAATTGGCTTAAAAGTTGCGGTGATGAAAGGTGCTTCTATATATCAATCGGACGCTTGTTTTCATCCAGTGTGAATCCCTCCCCCATAACATCATGAACGACAATGACCGAAACGAAAGCATGTGGGTCAATGGAATGGATGATTCTTTTTAAATTCACTATTTCATTTCGGCCGACAACACAATAGAGAACCTCTCTATTCTCTTTTGTGAACGAGCCATACCCTTTCAGCATGGTGACTCCTCTACCCATTTCTTTCATGATGGCAGCTGCCAATTCGTCATAATGCTTCTCAGATATGACCATAGCCCCTCTTGCAGCGTAAGCCCCTTCTTGCATAAAGTCGATTACTCGGGCGCCGACAAAAACAGCAACCAGGGTATACATAGCTTCCTTATGATCCAAATAAGTTAAAAGGGAGACAAGAATAACGGTCGCATCAAATGTAAACATTGTCCTTCCCATGCTAATTCCTTTATATTTAAAGATGAGTCGTGCGATAATATCTACACCGCCGGTTGTTCCACCAAAACGAAAAATGATTCCAAGACCGATACCGGCGAATACTCCGGCGAACAAGGCTGCAAGAAAAAGATCTCCTTCTAACGGAATGGCGATTTGAAATCTTTGAAAGATGAAGAGGAATATAGAAACCGCTACGGTTCCTATTACTGTATATAGAAAGGATTTTTTTCCAAGCAGCTTCCACCCTATCGCAAAGAGAGGAATGTTCAATACTAAGTTACTATACGAAGGGTCAATTTGGAATAAGAAGTACAAAAGAAGGGTAATTCCTGTAAATCCGCCTTCGGCTAAGTTATTTTGCATATTAAAATGTACTAGTCCAAATGCAAAAATTGCTGCTCCCAAAAGAATCAAAAGAATATTTTTTATTTTTAATTGGAAAAGCACCACTACGCCCCCTGGCCAAAATGTTTTTGGAATTCTAATTATAACCAATACAGGATTATATCAGCAACTTCCACCAATTGAGCGCTTTCGTTTGTATATGAAAAAAGAATTAGCTAACATATGGTAAGAAGGTGAGGAAAATGAAAGAAAACAAAACAGTTAGGCAACTCCAAAATGAAGTGGATGAATATATCGGACAGTTTAAGGAGGGGTACTTTAGCCCGCTCGCAATGACTGCCAGGTTAACAGAAGAACTTGGTGAGCTAGCCAGAGAAGTCAACCACTATTATGGAGAGAAGAAGAAAAAAAGCGACGAAAAAGAAAATACAGTTCAAGAAGAACTGGGAGATTTGCTTTTCGTCATCATTTGCCTGGCGAATTCGCTTGATATTGATCTGCAGACAGCTCATGATCAAGTGATGCATAAATTTAAAACTAGAGATAAAGACAGATGGACAAAAAAGGATGAAGGTGATTTTGATGAGTGAAACGATCCGAGTAATAGTAGCGGGCCCGCGCGGCCGTATGGGAAAAGAAGCTGTTCAGCTTGTAAAAGAGACACCAAATTTTGAACTTGCGGCAGTGATTGATAGAAAAAATGAAGGCAAACTCCTTTCAGAAGTGGAAGGTTTTACTGGTTTGGATGTTCCTGTATATACAGATCCACAGGAATGCTTTCAACATGCGAATGCGGATGTATTGATTGATTTGACAACTCCTGAAAGAGGATATTTACATACAAAAACGGCACTGGAACATAATGTACGCCCTGTTGTCGGTACAACAGGCTTTTCTTCCGAGCAGCTCGACGAATTAAAGGGAATGGCTGAACAAAGGGGGATTGGATGTATCATTGCCCCAAACTTTGCAATCGGCGCCATATTGATGATGAAGTTTTCAGAAATAGCGGCTAAATATTTTGATGATGTTGAAATAATAGAGTTGCATCATGATCAAAAGCTTGATGCACCATCAGGTACAGCAATAAAGACTGCAGAAATGATTGCTAAAAACAGAGAAGCGAAAAAACAGGGCCATGAAGATGAGAAAGAAACGATTGCAGGAGCAAGAGGCGCGGATTTTGAAGGCATGCGCATCCACAGTGTAAGGCTTCCCGGATTGATTGCCCATCAACAGGTCTTGTTCGGTGCAGGGGGACAGACATTGACTATCAGGCATGACTCATATAACCGTGCTTCTTTCATGTCCGGGGTAAAAGTATCCGTCGAAACAGTCATGGCATTGGATACCCTAGTTTATGGACTTGAATCTATTTTAGATTAAGGTGGGATCCTGTTGATTCAAGAGAAAATTGATGTACTTGCCTTTGGAGCTCATGCCGATGATGTGGAAATCGGAATGGCCGGATCCATACGCAAATGGACAACTTCCGAAAGGAATGTAGTGATTTGCGATTTAACAAAGGCGGAGCTTTCCTCAAACGGAACAGTCGAGACAAGATTGCAGGAAGCTTTAACAGCTGCGAAAAAACTGGGCGTAATGGAAAGAGTGAATTTGCAATTGCCTGACCGTGGACTATTCCTTAAAGATGAATATATCCGGCAGATTGCGGGTTTAATCCGAAAATTTAGACCTACTCTTGTGTTTGCCCCTTTCCCTGAGGATCGGCATCCAGATCATGGACATTGTGCCGAACTCGTCAAGGAGGCATTTTTTTCGGCTGGAATTAGAAAATACGAGACTTCTGGCGACTATGCTGCTCATAAGGCAAGAAATCTGTTTTATTATTTTATAAACAGCCAACCCCCTCCGGATTTTGTAATAGATATATCCAAATTCATGGATTATAAGCTGGCTGCTCTTCAGGCGTATCGGACGCAATTTCTTCCAGGTGAATCGGGTGTTCAAACACCGTTGACGGAGGGATATTTGGAAAGGATAGAAGCAAGGGAAAGGATATATGGCTTGGAGGCCGGAGTCACCTTTGCAGAAGGATTTAAAACAGATCGTCCGCTTTTAATTAATCAAAACATTTTTGGGGAAGAATTATGAAACTAAAAATTGGCATTACCTGTTATCCAACGGTAGGGGGTTCCGGTGTAGTGGCAACGGAACTTGGAAAGCTCCTTGCAGAAAAAGGACATAAAATTCACTTCATATCTTCAAATATACCGTTTCGACTGAACCTGTGGCATCATAATATTTTTTTCCATCAAGTGACTGTCAATCAATATTCGCTTTTTCAGTATCCTCCTTACGATATTGCATTAGCCAGTAAAATGGCGGAGGTTATAAAAAGAGAAAAACTTGATATATTACATGTGCATTATGCTATTCCACATGCGGTCTGTGCTATTCTGGGAAAGCAGATGGCAGGAACAGATGTAAAGGTTGTGACTACCCTGCATGGAACAGATATTTCCGTTTTGGGATATGATTCAACCTTGGCAGAAGCCATTAAGTTCGGAATCGAGAAATCAGACAAGGTTACCGCTGTTTCTTACGCGTTGGCCGATCAGACAAAAGAATTGGTGGCGCCCGAACAATCAATAGAAGTGATTCATAATTTCATCGATGACAGGATCTACCAAAAGGTAAATATAGAAGGTCTGAAAGAAGCTTATGGTATTTCTGGCGAGGAAAAAGTGCTCATTCACGTATCCAATTTTAGAAAAGTGAAAAGAGTTCAAGATGTTGTGATGGCTTTTTCCAAGATAGCATCTAAAATAAAAGCAAAATTACTCCTTGTAGGCGATGGTCCGGAAATGACGGATATTTGCGGGCTTGTAGAAAAGCTGTCTCTTGAGGAAAATGTGTTGTTCCTTGGCAGGCAGGATCATCTGGAAGAACTTTATTCCATGAGTGACCTGATGCTTCTTTTATCGGAAAAAGAAAGCTTTGGTCTTGTAGCCCTTGAGGCGATGGCATGTGGTGTCCCTTGTATTGGAACACGGGTTGGAGGTATTCCTGAAGTGATTGAAGACGGATATAACGGCTTTTTATGCGAACTTGGCGATATAGATGATGTTGCGGAAAAAGCACTGATTTTACTGCAAAACGATAAATTGCTTGAACGTTTTTCCACTCAGGCAATGTCTGTTCCTGCACAACGATTTGATTCCGAAATGATTGTTTCTCAATACGAAGCTCTGTACGAATCCGTCCTAGGCGGTAAGAAAGAAGGCTGAAATCATGAAGGAACCATTCTTATCGGCACTGCCGATTATCGAGGAGATCGAAAACGCAGGATTTGAGGCTTATTTTGTAGGAGGATCAGTAAGGGACTATTTGCTAGGAAAAGAAATCCACGATGTTGATATCGCCACCTCTGCTACACCTGCAGAATTGAAAACCATATTTTCAAAAACCATAGATGTCGGGATTGCTCACGGTACAATTATTGTAATAAGACAAGGGCAGGGTTTTGAGGTTACAACATACAGGACAGAGGCTGAATATAAAGATTACAGGCGCCCTGAATCGGTGTCATTTGTCCGTCATTTGGAAGAGGACTTGAAGCGCCGTGATTTTACAATGAATGCGATAGCAATGAATAAAACTGGTTCAATTGTTGATCCGTTCGAGGGACGTCATGCTCTGAAAAATAAAGTGATTGAAACCGTCGGCTCAGCTGATGAGAGGTTTCAAGAGGATGCTTTGCGGCTGATGAGGGCAATCCGTTTTGTAAGCCAGCTCGGATTTCATCTGGAAATGGAAACGGAAAAGGCAATTGACTCCAATGCCCATCTTCTCCTACATATCTCTGTGGAGCGAATCATGGCTGAAATGGTCAAAATGCTCGAAGGGCCTTACAAATCAGAAGCATTTAAAATTCTTTTGAGAAGCGGGTTATATAAGTATTTGCCTGCCTTATTCAACAAAAGGGAGGTCCTCCTTGCTGCGCTTGATTATAGAATTTCTCCATTGAACGAAAATCAGATGTGGCTTCTGTTTTTGTATCTTTCGCAAACGACCTGCACTGACAGGGAGCTTAAGAAATGGAAGCTGCCTACCAAAAAAATCAAGGCTTTGACCCGAGCTTTAGATTATTTAAAGCTGAGACTTCTTCATGAATGGACAGCTTATGAATTGTTCAAGGCAGGTAGGGAAACAGGTGTCCTTGTCGAAACAGTTTACGAAACCATTCAACATAGGCCAATCGGAAGTGCCGCTGAGCGGATATATGGCCATTTTGATAAGCTTGTCATCAAAGCGAGGAATCAGCTCGCTGTTACAGGCAATGATCTGTTAATATGGGCGGGTGAACCAGGCGGCCCCTGGGTTAAAGAGTTGTTGGAAGAGATTATTAAAGCTGTTTTGAACGGAGATATTCCCAATGATAAACAAGAAATCAGGAGGTGGGTAACGGCTTGCGGACTACTATAAGACAGCAATTGATTGAAGCACTTTCCGATGCGGAAGGAGAATTTTTGTCCGGGCAGGCTCTGGCAGAAATCATCGGTTGTTCCAGGACAGCCATTTGGAAACATATCGAGGAGTTAAGGAAAGACGGTTTTGTACTGGAAGCTGTAAGGAACAAGGGCTACAGGATTGTCAGCACCCCGGAAGAAATGACAGAAAATGATATTCTTTACGGGCTTGAGACAGAGCGGTTTGGAAGAAACATACACTATTATGAATCTCTTGGATCTACTCAAAAGGCGGCCCACCAACTTGCACATGACGGTGCACCCGAAGGTACACTCGTGATCGCTGAAGAGCAAACTTCCGGGAGGGGAAGGCTTGGTAGGGAATGGCATTCCCTTAGCGGAAAAGGTATATGGATGAGCCTTATTGTAAAACCTGATCTTCCACCCCAAAAAGCCCCTCAATTCACATTGATCTCCGCGGTCGCTGTAGCCCGTGCCGTCGAAGAAATAACGGGGATCACACCGGAAATCAAGTGGCCGAACGATGTATTGATACGTGGAAAAAAAGTGGTTGGAATATTGACTGAACTGCAAGCGGAATCCGACAAAATTTCTTCTTTGATCATTGGGATCGGAATGAATGCCAATCACGGGCAGGAGGATTTTCCGGAGCATGTTGCACATACAGCTACTTCACTTTTTATTGAAAAAGGAGAAAAGATTTCACGTGCAGCCCTTATTCAATGCTTTTTAAAATATTTTGAAAGATATTATTCAATCTATATATCTGATGGGTTTAAGCCAATCCGTCTCTTATGGGAAAGCTATGCCATCAGTATCGGAAAGAGAATCAGGGCAACAACGGTATCGGGAGTGATTACCGGCCGTGCAATTGGGATTACCGATGAAGGGGTCTTGAAAATTGAGGATGATGAGGGAATCATTCATCATATTTATTCTGCCGATATACAACAGACTTGAGTTCCTTTAGTGAGGTGAGTGTTTTCACTTTTGTTGGTCATTCGGCGAAATATTTGCTATACTTTTTTTGGGCGGTATCATTTTTGAGCTGCACCACAAATTATTAGGAAAAACAATTAATTCTGCCTTGATCCTCTAAAAGGACGGGGACAGAGGACCGGAACGAACGAGTGACAGTTGCGGAGTCCTTCTGCCTTTTTTAGGGAGGACTCCTTTTGGTTTTATAACTGCCGCTCTGATTCATTTCGTCTCCTCTAAAGAGATAGGAGGATGAACAAAATGAAGTCGACAACAGATTTTTTGAAAATGAAACAAGCTGGGGAAAAGATTGTCATGCTTACCGCATATGACTATCCACAAGCAAAACTTGCTGAAAAAGCCGGGGTGGACATGATTCTTGTCGGTGATTCGCTTGGAATGGTTGTGCTGGGCTATGACTCTACGGTACCTGTCACAACCAATGATATGATTCATCACACAAAAGCGGTGAAACGTGGAGCGAAAGATACTTTTATTGTCACGGATCTCCCTTTTATGACTTTTCATATAAGCAAAGAAGAGGCTCTGAGGTCTGCAGGGAAAATCATGCAGGAGAGTGGAGCACATGCCGTAAAGATTGAAGGCGGGGGAGAAGTGGTAGATACGATCAGGGCCTTGACAAATGCCGGTGTGCCTGTCATGGGACATCTAGGATTGACACCGCAGACTGCGGGGGTGCTTGGCGGTTACAAAGTACAGGGGAAAACGGCGGAAGCGGCAGTCAAACTGATTGAAGAGGCAAAAAAATGTGAAGAAGCAGGTGCTTTTGCCATCGTATTGGAGTGTATTCCTCACCAGCTTGGCAAAGAAGTCTCTGCCAAAATAAACATACCGGTAATCGGAATTGGCGCGGGTCCTGAAACAGATGGACAAGTTCTCGTATTTCATGACGTTGTTACATTTGGAGTTGACCGTGTCCCTAAGTTTGTCAAACAGTTTGCAGATATAGATTTTGCAGCATTATCAGGTATCGGGAAGTACGTGGAGGAAGTTAAAACAGGCACGTTTCCCGATCCGCAGAAACATACATTTAATATGAAGCAGGAAGAACTGGCTTCTTTGTACGGAGGAAAGTGAATTGATCACAGTCACAACAAAGCAGGAAATGCAACAATTGGTGATACAACATAAATCAAGCGGAAAATCCATAGGCTTTGTTCCGACAATGGGTTACTTGCACGAGGGACATTTGACGCTTGTCAAGGAAGCCAGTAAACAAAATGATATCATTATCATGAGTATTTTTGTCAATCCTTTACAATTTGGACCTGGAGAAGATTATGATTCCTATCCCCGAAATTCTGCAAGGGACAAAAAGCTTGCTAAAGAGTCCGGGGTTGACATTTTATTCATGCCAAGCCCGGAAAATATGTATAACAGCCAAAAATCAATAGGGATGACAGTCTTAAATAGGACTGATATCCTATGTGGAGTCAACCGGCCGGGCCACTTTGACGGAGTTGTCATGGTATTGTCGAAGCTTTTTAATATTACAATGCCTGATCGGGCTTATTTCGGCTTAAAAGATGCACAGCAATTTGCGGTTGTATCCGGTCTTGTTGAAGATCTTGATTTCCCGATTGAGCTCATTCCTATCGAAACGGTCAGGGAATCTTCCGGATTGGCAGTCAGCTCAAGAAATGTCAAATTGACGACAGAAGAAAGAAAACAGGCGCCTGCCTTATACAGAAGCTTGCAGAAGGCTGAAGATTTAATAAAAGAAGGCGTTCAAGATATTGATGCCATCAAAGGTGTAGTTGAAGATCATATGAGATCCCAAATGCAGGCTGAGATTGATTATGTGGAGATATTGAGTTTCCCCGAACTGGCGCCGGTTTCCATCCCCAATGGAAAGTTGATCGTCGCTGCCGCTGTCAAGTTTTCAAAAGCAAGACTTATTGACAATATCATCATTGAAGTTTAATTGCTCTTATTTTCGGGTGGAAAGAGGACTCATATGTGGTAAACTAACTAAGAGTAGCGATTGTTTATTGGATTAAAGGTGTGAAGAGGATGGCAGGCAAATATGTCGTTGTAGATGTTGAGACAACAGGGAATTCATATGTTAAAGGATCCAGGGTGATACAAATTTCTGCAGTTATTGTAGAAAACTCCCGTATCACGGATCAATATACTTCTTTTGTCAATCCCGAAGTGCCCATCCCGTCTTTTATAAAAGATTTGACAGGCATCGGTGAGGAAGAGGTAGCCAAAGCGCCCCGATTCGGAGAGATTGCTGGTGAGATCCATTCCATATTGGATGGATCGATTTTTGTGGCTCATAACGTAAAGTTTGACCGCAGTTTTGTTGCAGGGGAATTGGAAAATGCCGGTTTTGTTAATCCCATTGAAAAGACCTTGGATACGGTCGAGCTGGCGAACATTCTCCTACCGGAGGCGAACAGCTATAAATTGGAAGAACTTTCGGATCAAATGGAGCTTGAGCATATCACCCCGCACCAGGCGGACAGTGATGCCCTTGCTACAGCGGAATTGTTTTTAATGCTGTTGGAAAAAGCAAAAAATCTTCCTGTAGCGACATTGCAAAAACTTTGTAAATTATCCAAAAACCTTAACGGAAGCATATTATCTTTTTTTGAGTCGATTTTGAAGGAAAAAGAGGGCCGTATGGAAAGTATTCCAGATGAACTTGAATTCTATCGTGGCATCGTGTTGAAGAAAAAGCAATTTTCAGACAAAGAGGCCCCAATTCAATCACTGGCTTATCCTAAAGGAACAGAAGATAAAATCGAACTCCTGCAGCCACTGATTAAAGAGTTTGAGTCACGGAACGGGCAGTTCGAAATGATGGATACAGTTTATGAATCATTCCGGACTAATACCCATGCTGTTATAGAGGCAGGAACAGGCGTCGGCAAGACCATCGGATATTTGCTTCCAAGTATATATTTTTCAGTTGACCTTAAGGAAAAAATCATTATTAGTACTCACACGATTCAATTGCAGCATCAGATACTGGAGAAAGAAATAAAAGTCTTAAAAGATGCTGTTCCTTTTTCCTTTAGGACAGCTTTAATCAAAGGCAGAGAGCATTATATTAATATGCTTAGGTTTGAGCAGACGCTTTGGGAACCTGACTCCTCGTATGATGAAACGATCACCAAAATGAAAATATTGGTTTGGCTGTTGCAGACGGAAACTGGGGATATGGATGAATTGAACCTGTCAAGCGGAGGAAAGCTTTATTGGAAGAGAATATGCAATGACGGATCTTTTGTCGATAAGGGCAATGATCCTTGGACTTATCATGATTTTTATTTGCATTCCAAAAATCTTGCAGCGAATGCGGATATTATTGTAACCAATCATTCCATGCTTGTCGCTGATTTGAAACATCATGTACTGCCAAAAAGCCCTTACATTGTTATCGATGAGGCTCACCATCTGGAAAAATCAGTAAGGACTAAACTCGGAAGGATGCTTGATTATAATCATATAAAGTTTTTGCTGGGGAAATTGGGAACAACCGAGAAAAAGAAAAAATTTTACATCCTTGACAGGTATACTGCTAAAGTTTCAGAAGTTCCTTCTGTTCATTCCTTCATAGTGGATAATGCTATAGATGGTCTCGAATCAGAAACAGATGATTTATTCATCTTGCTGAGCCAAATGCTTAAGAGTACCCGGTCGTCGAATAAAGTGAAGAATAGAAGAGCCAAGTTAAGGGTTTCTGACCAAATCAGATCCGGGGCAGGCTGGCAGAAAGTCATGCTGTGCGCCGAGCGCTTTTTGGATTTTCATAAGCTGATCTCCCAGGGTGTTGAGGAACGGCTTGCGCTTATCAATAAAAACCAGTCTTCACTTTCGACTGCCGAATTGGCATTCCTTGAAGAAATGACAGGCTTTCATGAAGAATGGAGTGAAATGGGCTCTCAGGTCAAACATTTGCTTTCAACAAAGGAAAACAGTGAAGTGACATGGCTTGAGAGTGATCACCAATGTATGGCAAACAGAACGAGTGTTCATAGACAGCCGTTGAATATTAACCAGTTTTTATCCGAAAGGCTTTTTAAAGAACACAAGAGTGTTGTTTTGACGTCTGCATCGCTTACTGCCAATAATACATTCAAATTTTTTAACGAGGAGATTGGAATTAATTCTTTTGAACGGATTGAAAAAAGATATGACTCTCCTTTTTCTTATGAAGAGCAGGTTAAGCTGCTTATTCCGACAGATCTTCCGGAAATCAATTCTGTTTCCATGGAGGAATATACCGAGTCGATTGCCTGTCACTTAATCGCTGTTGCAAATGCTACAGAAGGGCGGATGCTTGTGCTGTTCACTTCCCATGAGATGCTTCGAAAAACCTATGAATTACTTGATGACAGTAATGAACTCAGTGATTTTATCCTGCTGGCTCATGGTGTTTCTTCAGGCAGCAGAAGTAGGCTTGTAAAAAGCTTTCAGCAGTTTCAAAAGGCAATCCTGCTGGGAACAAGCAGCTTTTGGGAAGGAATCGATATCCCGGGAGAAAACTTATCCTGTCTGGTCGTTGTCAGGCTCCCATTTTCTCCAATAGATGATCCGGTTACGAGTGCAAAATTGGAATCCGTTCAGAAAAGCGGAAGAAACCCATTTTCAGCTTTCTCTCTCCCAGAAGCGATTATTCAGTTCAAACAAGGATTCGGACGTTTAATCAGACAAAAGACAGACCGTGGTGTTTTTTTCGTATTTGACCAGAGAATCATTACATCCGTATATGGAAAAGCTTTTCTAAGGTCTATCCCTTCCATAAAGGTTGAAAAAGGTCCTTTGGATGATCTAATCCCTTCGGTTGAAAATTGGCTGAGGAAAAAGTAAAACGCCGCAAGAAGCGACGTTCACAATGTGGACTAGATTTTTTTAAAAACAACGGCCTCACCATCATGTTATAATGAGGGTACCGCGTTACTTACTTATATTGTGGCAAAAAACAGATCGGTTATAAGTAACAAAATATGTGTATTGAGGAACGAGTGCACAATAAAACGAAGATTTTCTGCATTAACGAGGGATGTACATGTATAAATGGCTCGCGGTTATTCTTGCTTGCATTTTAATTGCTGCGGGGATAACCGGATGTGTGTATAGCAAGGCAATGACGCCAGTGAAAAAGGCAAGGGATGCCGCCGAGGCAAGGCTAAAGTCGGAGACGGATATAAAAAGCGTGGACGAGTTTTATTTATATAATGGTTCTAGCACGTATTTTGTAGTGATTGGAAAAAACAGCAAAGGCAAGGAAACTGCTGCATGGATACCAGAAAATAAAAAAGACGAAGTCCACGTAAAGAAAATGTCAGATGGTGTCTCGAAACAGGACGCAGTCAATAAATTACTTAGCGAAAAAAAGCCTAAAGAGATTCTTGGAGTTAGACTTGGAATGGAAAAGGAACTTCCTGTATGGGAATTGTCCTATCTGGATGAAAACTCAAATTTGAATTATTATTACATCCATTTTGACTCAGGAAAATGGTGGAGAAAAATAGAAAATCTATAGAGGAAGAAGGGATTGCAGATGATTGAATTATCAAATCGGGTATCCAAAGTTACACCTTCATCCACGCTGGCGATAACAGCAAAAGCAAAAGAATTAAAAGCGAGCGGTCTTGATGTGATCGGGCTGGGAGCGGGTGAACCGGATTTTAACACACCGGAAAATATTATTCAGGCGGCATACCGTTCCATGGAAGAAGGACATACAAAGTATACACCTGCGGGCGGTCAGGCTGAATTGAAGAAGGCAATCATCGGAAAATTCAAAAGGGATCAAGGACTTGATTATAATGCTTCAGAAATTATCGTTACAAACGGTGCAAAACATGCCCTTTACACACTTTTCCAAGTAATACTGAACGATGGCGATGAAGTGATCATTCCGACACCATACTGGGTAAGTTATCCTGAGCAGGTAAAGTTGGCAGGGGGCGAGCCTGTGTTTATCGACGGTGAAGAAGCAAATCATTTCAAAATCACCGGCAGACAGCTTGAAGAAGCTATAACATCCAAAACAAAGGCTGTTATTATCAACTCACCCAGCAACCCGACTGGGATGATTTATTCGAGAGAAGAACTGGCCGAGATTGGGGAAGTTTGTAAAGTACATAATATACTGATCATCTCTGATGAAATATATGAAAAACTTCTATACGATGGTTACGATCATGTTTCAATAGCTCAACTATCGCCTGAACTTAAAGAGTTAACCGTCATCATCAATGGTGTGTCAAAATCACATTCCATGACTGGCTGGAGAATTGGATATGCAGCAGGAAACGAAAGAATTATTAAGGCCATGACGGATGTCGCGAGTCATTCAACTTCGAATCCAACAACAACATCCCAATACGGAGCGATTGAGGCTTACACGGGAACTCAAGAGCCTGTTGAAAAAATGAGACAGGCATTTGAAAAAAGAATGAACATCATCCATGAAAAACTTACGAACATTCCAGGTGTATCATGTCTGAAGCCACAGGGCGCATTCTATTTATATCCGAACGTGAAAGAAGCCGCCGAAAACTCTGGTTTTGATGATGTAGACAGTTTTGTACAGGCATTGCTTGAAGAGGCGCTTGTAGCTGTTGTACCGGGCTCCAGCTTCGGCTCTCCGGAAAACATCAGACTATCCTATGCCGCATCTCTTGAATTGCTGGAGGAAGCGGTCAACCGCATTCATTCATTTGTGGAGTCCAAAAGACAATAATTCATTTTGAAAATAAAGGCCACGTGCAATCTGTGCGTGGTTTTTCCATCGAAAGACACAGCGGTTTCCACGCTAGTAAAGAAGAGGTGCTGAATATGGATAAAAATATAATAGTGTCATGGATGGAAGCCGGTATGATTCAAGTCCCAAATCTGTTAATGCAAAAGTATAAGCAAATCGGGTTAGACGAAAAAGAATTGACACTGCTATTACAAGTCCTATCGTTTATTGAGACAGGTAACGAGTTTCCTACACCTGAACAATTGGCTGAAAGAATGACAATAAGCAGCGGTGAATGTTCCGGGGTGTTAAGAAAACTGGTTCAAATGCAGTTTCTTTCGATAGAAGAAGGTGTTTCGGAGGATGGAATCCGTTTTGAAAAGTATTCGATGAGCCCATTATGGATAAGGCTTGCCGACGAATTGAAATTCGAGAAAAAGCAAAGCGACTTGAAACTTACATTGCTCGAGGAACATGACCTATATTCCCTTTTTGAGCAGGAGTTCGGAAGACCGCTATCACCAATGGAATGTGAAAACCTAGCCATGTGGCTTGATGAAGACGGACAAGACCCTGTTATCATCAAGGCTGCATTAAGGGAAGCAGTTTTAGCTGGTAAATTGAGCTTTCGTTACATAGATCGCATTTTATTCAATTGGAAGAAAAATGGGGTCAAAACTCTCGAACAGGCACGAATGCAGGGGATACAATTTAGGCAAAAAACGAAGCAGCCAACACAGCCAACAACGGGAACATCGTCAAAGACCATTCCGTTTTATAATTGGCTTGAACCGTGACTTTGACAACTGGAGGTGAGGTATATGTTGAATAAGCAGGAAATCCAACTTTGTATTGACACAATGGGGGAAATGTTTCCGGAAGCCGAATGTGAATTAAATCATTCGAATCCGTTTGAACTTGTCATCGCTGTTTTACTATCTGCCCAATGTACCGATGTCCTTGTCAACAAAGTAACCAAATCCCTTTTTAAAAAGTATAAAACACCTGAAGATTATCTTAATGTGCCTATTGAGGAACTTCAGCAGGACATACGTTCCATTGGTCTTTATCGTAATAAAGCGAACAATATTCAAAAACTGTGCCTAATGCTATTGGAGGATTACGGGGGAAAAGTGCCATCCGATCGTGATGAGCTTGTCAAGCTTCCAGGGGTTGGGCGCAAGACTGCCAATGTAGTTGTATCTGTGGCTTTCGGCGTTCCTGCTATTGCAGTTGATACACATGTGGAAAGAGTCAGTAAGCGTTTGGCTTTCTGCCGGTGGAAAGACAGTGTATTAGAGGTTGAGAAAGCATTGATGCGTAAAATTCCGAAAGAACTTTGGTCCATCAGCCATCACAGAATGATCTTTTTCGGAAGATACCATTGTAAAGCGCAAAATCCTCAATGCCATATTTGTCCTTTACTCGATTTGTGCAGAGAAGGGAAGAAAAGAATGAGGAAGAAAGATGCTGCTTCAACAAAATAGCTAAAAAAATGGATGACCTTTTTGGTCATCCATTTTTATTATATCAGTTATTTTCCCTTCGGCCTTCAGGATTGTCATCGGCTGGTGGAGAAGCAGGGGTATCAGGGTTTTCCTTCTTATCATCATTGTCGTTATTTCCAGGATCTTCATTTCCGGAATTTCCATTCCCGTCATTCCCAGGCTGCTGCCCATTGTTATTATTTTGCTCATTATTATTTTGATCCTGCCCCTGATTCTGATCCTGATCCTGATCATTTTGTTGATCATCGTCTTTGTTTTCCTGGTCGTCTTGGTTTTCAGAATCCTGATCCTCGTCTTGAAGTTCTTCCTCTTCTTCATCCTCATTTTCTTCCTGAGAAGGGACTGATACGCTGGCAGATCCCGGAGCGCTCTTTTGAGAGCCTGATACGGCAACAACTTGAATTCCGTATGTTTCACCAGGTTCAACTTCATTAATGGTATAGCTTGTATCTGATGTTGAACCGATATCTTTTTGTTTGCCGCCTCCAAGGTTGACTTTCACTTCAAATTTCATATCACCTTTATCCATGTCCGGATGGCTCCACGAGAAGACAATCTGGTTTCCTTCCTCCTGATATTTACCGGATACTGAAGGGGCATCCAGTTTGTCATAGGCCTGCGATACTTCTTTCGGTTCAGTACCTGCGACAAACAATTCATAAACAATATTGCTTTCAGGAGTATGCTTACTTGGTTTTTTGGCAGGATTGGATCCTTTTTCGACTGCAGCTCTTACTACACTCTTGGGCATAGTAAAGTCAGGTGTTTCAATATCTGCTGACACATGGGTCATCAGATTTTTGAATAACTGCTGAGAAATGGTCAAATCCTTTGGTAGGACTGGATTTTTTCTGTTCTCATAGCCTGTCCAAACGGCAATGGTATAGTTCGTAGTATAACCGGCGAACCAAGAGTCTGGGGAACTTCCATCAGGAATGTTATTTTCAAGCATCTCTTCTTGAGTATAATTCGTTGTTCCCGTTTTGCCGGCAACAGGGAGTCCTGGAATAGCTGCTGCGCTGCCTGTTGCACCTGCTTTGCCTGAGAGTACGTCTTTTAGCATATCTGTCACCATATAAGCTGTTGAATCTTTCATGGCAACTTCCGGTTCCACTTTATTTTTGATTTCCGTTTCGCCGTCCATGAGAACAATCTTTTTCACGGTATGCGGCTTATTGTACATCCCGTTATTGCCGAAGGCTGCATATGCACCGGCAAGCGTCATAGGGGAGGGGTGCTGTTCTCCGCCTCCAATTGCATCAGATTCCACTATTTTAGGGTCATCCAATCCCAGTTTTTCCGTAAATTCTTTGACTTTTTCTTGTCCTACTTCATGGAACGCTTTTAAAGCTGGAATGTTTCTTGAACGATATAATGCTTCCCTAATCGACATTTGTCCCAAATGAGACCTGTCGAAGTTATTGATCGGTGTACCGGTATGATATGAGTATGGCTCATCTTTGACTTGTTCATATGTCGACCAATTTAAATATTCAATTGCAGGACCATAATCAAAAATCGGTTTTGCCGTAGAGCCTGGGGTTTTGTCTTTCAGCTGAGTAGCGAAATTTCGCCCGCGTTTGACATCCTGGTTCCGGCTTCCGCCAATTGCCCTCACTTCACCGGATTTTGTATCCATCAAAACAATTCCTGCCTGGAATTTTTCATCCGGATATTGGACAACTTCATCCGTAAAGAGCATATTTTCGGTGTATTTCTGTGCATCCGGATCAAGTGTTGTATAAATTTTTAATCCGTCTGCAAAGACATTATAGTCTCCCATTTCTTCAACTTCCCTAATGACTTGATCCACAAAAGAATCATATTTATAAGATTCTTTTTGGTTCTCATCTTGAGGGACGAGTGTTTCGGAAACTGAAATTTTCTGTGCTTTTTCCATTTGTTCTTTACTGATCTTGCCATGCTGATGCATTAGGGATAAAACGATGTTTTTTCTTTTATCCGCTTTTTCTAGATGTTTATATGGATTATAATTGTTCGGACTCTGCGGAAGCCCCGCCAAAAATGCTGCTTCCTGTAATTCCAATTCATCCAGTGTTTTATCAAAATAGAACTTTGAAGCTGTTTCAATCCCGTGAATGCCATTGGAATAATATATTTTATTCACATACATTTCAAAGATCTGGTCTTTCGTGAAATTATTCTCAAGCTGGATGGATAACCATGCTTCCTGTGCTTTTCTTTTCAACGTTTTTTCGTCGGAAAGGAAAGAGCGTTTAACCACTTGTTGAGTCAAAGTCGAAGCACCTTCAGAACCGAAACCGCGCGAAACATTGGCAAGTACTGCTCCGGCAAGTCTTTTGACATCAATCCCGTGATGTTTATAAAAACGGACATCTTCGGTAGCCAAGACAGCATCTTTTACCTGCTTGGGAATATCATCAAATTCAACATAGTCACGCCGCTCCGCTCCCAAAGTCGTAAACACTTCGCCGTTAATATCCAATAATTCCGAAGCGACGGGATCAACAAGCAGCTTTTTGTCAAGCTTGGGGGCATCTTTTACATACCAGGCAAACGTACCGGCACCTGCCGCCAAACCTACAAAAGCAAGAACTAAAAAAAGTACCACTATTTTTTTGAACAGGCTGTTTTTCTTGCCCTTTTTTTGTTTTTTATCGGCACCCAGTTTTCGGCGCCGTTCTGTACGAGATTGATAGTTCTCTCCCATGAAAAATCCTCACTTTCCATACCGCAGTTTCTATTTCATCATTAAAATGAATATAGATTCCGTATGACTTTTAAATAATCGATCCTAGGTGCCCATCCTATTTCGATGGAATGCCCGTAGGTTGCCAATTCTTCTTTTGTGATTGATTTACGACCGCCATTTTCCATGCGGTCCCAATAGCGAAATAAATACTCGCCTTCAAGCAAAAAAATCTCCTCAGATGTTGAAAAGCGGATGATGACAAAGGCAATCCCATTTTGGTTTATTACATTTTTCATATGCTCTATCTGATGCACATGAAAATTTTTCAATGGGAAGGATGTTGGATTTTTTGTCTCTTTCGCTTCAAAATCAATATATCTGCCATTGGATATCCCATTGTAATCTGTAGTTGATGCCTGGCGGAAGTATGCTTCTTTTATGACTGCCGTGCTCCTCTTTGCATAATCGACATGGACGATTTGGACAGGCGTGGGCTTCTTATGGATGACAGCCAGTCCATTGGCTAAATAATATTGATTTGTTTCATTTAAATCCTCTTCAAGAGTCATCCCCCTATTACTATATATAATCTCTTTATTAGGTGAATCGGCTTTTTTTTCTTTTTGAGGCCGTGCCACATATTTCCGGCCTGTAGGATAATGAAATTCCATTTTTTATCCCCCTTATGAATCTAAATTATATCACAGGCTTTGAATAAAAATGTGGAACTTTAGTACATATTAAAGAGAAAATGAAGTAGGAGCGCAATGTGATGAACCTCAGCAGCTCGTTTTGCAGGATCCAATCCAAAGAATATTTTATTATAAATCGGATTCGACAGGAAGAGTTTAAAGGCAATAAAGATAACATTTCAAGGACAAAATGTTACCAGCGCTTCTTTTTGCAAAACCCGGAAATCGCATGGTCTTTTTTGGCATCCATGGTTTCAAGAAATACGGGTTGGAATATGAGTGATCTTTTCGGAGAAATAATCCCCGAAATCCTTGATGAGGAGACAAGAAAAAGACTTTTTCTGACACTTGAAAGGGGAAATTGGCTCATCTTTAAAGATGCCTATCCCCAGTTGTTACTATACCAATATTCCAAAAAGCTGCAACGGCCGATGTTCCATTTGCTGGGTCACTTTTTTGTTTCAAATTTCATGCAATCCGAATGGAGACATTTTTGGGAAAATGGGGATAGGAAAAGACTGTTATATGCATTGATCGTCAATGAACAGCATGTGATTCAACAATCGGTTGTTTCGCATCCATTTTATAAAAGTAAAATTTTTCAATCCGCATTTTTTGCATTTCATGAGTTCCTTCACTTCAACTGTATTGTTTTTCCTACAATGAACGGTGAGCTATATGGAGAAAGCGTCGTTCAGTTTAAAAAGGTGTGGAAGAGGATTGATTTGGGTAAACGTCTATCATCCATTTTGTTTGATGAAGACTTGTATCCACACTTTTTGTATTTTGCAGTTAATACAGAACCAACAGGATCACGCCTTGATTATGAACGTTATGCATATGCCTCGAGGAAGCGAAAGAGCCCCTTTATCAGGGCTGTTTCGCCCATTATTGAGCATAACGAAAGGCCGGTGGAAGATTGGTCTTTGAAGGCCCCTCCCAAACTTGGATGGATGGAAACTCCCTGCCTGAAAAAACCGGCTGCTCTAACGCACTGGTTTTATCAAAAACAGGATCAACTCCGACTTTATTTTCTCTTAAGGAAGATGCTTTCAAAAGGAAGTTGACAAAATGTCGAATTGAAGTGCTGGTAAAAAAGATTATACACTTTGTTTGCCGATTCGCTTCTAGTTTTGTCAGCATAGCAGGAAGTTCTTTCAGAAGAGAGAATACGTTATCAAATAAGTCGGACGGAGGAGATAACGATGAACAAAAAAGACTGCCTCGGAAGACTGGCGGAAATTAAGGCCCAATTGGATCTGCTGGAAAGGCAAATTGCTGAAAGAGTCAAAGACGAAGAATCTAGTGAAGCAGCTAAAATGACTCGTGAAAGCAAGGACATGGACAGAAAACTTGCTCAATTGGAACTGAAAGATGCAAGGGAGAGAATAAGACATTATCATGTTTCTTAAACTTTATCATTAAGACCTCTTGATAAGCTGCTTATAAGGATATAAGATGATTATTGCAGTTAGAAGATCAGACAGCAGCTTTATATTCAGCTGTTTTTTAATAGAGGGGCTGTAGAATGATGGAGTATAGTCAATTAAAGGAAATGACAAGGGAATTGCTCGAATGCAATCGCCAAGCAGCTGAGTCTTTCCGTTATTGCCGGAAGACAGGCAAACAGGGAGATTTCTATACTGAGGTGAAGCCTTTTGCCGATAAAGTGAAGGTATTGAGTGAGGAATGGGAACCGACAGCTGTCAAATGGGTGACTGATATCAGGCCAAAAAACCTGTATCCGCTGCAGATTAAAAATACCGCGGAAAACATACAGATGGTCTCCATCAGGGCATTTTTTCCCGATACAAGCATAAAAAGATTCAAGAGTCACATTCAATCGATTGAGTATGTACTGGAGCGGATTCTGGAAGAAATAGAGCAAAACAAATCCCCGGATCAATAATCCGGGGATTTGTTTTGCTCTAGGCTTCAGTTTTTATAGCGCTTTCAAAGAACACATCAATGTTTTGGGCTCCAAGTGCTTCCAATTCACGAATAACGTTCCGGAATTCTTTCAGGGATATTTCATTATTGATATAAGTCTGTTTAGCAAAGTCCAGCAATTGACAAGTGTCTTCAATTGAATATGATCTTTTCTGAAAAAACCTTTCCTTTAATTCGTGAATTGTCATGAACATACCTCCCAGGCTTTTTTTACATATTACCATAGATTTTTTGATTTCCTTTTTAATAGAAAAGTGAGACTTCCGACAAAGGAAGAGAAAAATCGACAATTTTTGTATGCGCTTTCAACTTATGACTTTATCACCTTTGCCAGCAATCACCATATTTTATATGTAGAGTAATTTTGATGAAGGAGGAAACATGGATGTATCACATGAGAAGGGTTACAAGTTATGTCCCTCCTTATCCCAACACGCCCCCGCTTTATCACTCGGGCTTTGGGATGTATCCCCCCAATGGAATTTACCAGGCTCCAATGCAAATAAGTCATATGCATCCTCAACACCTTATGAGTCCGCCGTACGGAGGAAATAACATGCCCAACCAGTTATTTCATAATCCTCTTCAGACAGAGGAAGATCATTTGCAGAATCAATATAATGATGGTTATGCTCAGCCTTATCAAATCCCAAATTTGCCCAAACTGCCGCAAACAGGGCATTTAAACTCATTTGTCAATTCATTCAAATCTCAAAGCGGCTCTTTTGACTTAAATAAAATGATGGATACTGCAGGCCAAATGATGAATGCTTTAACACAGGTTTCCAATATGGCAAAAGGGCTTGGAAGTCTTTTCAAAACTTAAAATAGGTATCGGTCTTTTAAGGCCGATACCCTTTTTTGGCTCCAACTTGGCGAATAGGATGTCCAATGCAATTGGACGGATGGCGCCATAAGTGCTTTATGGCGCAGCTTGTTGCAATTTGCAGAAAATTTAGTTGAAAATTATTAACATAAAGATGATTCGGGGGGCAACTATAAATAAAAAGGCATGTAAATTTTGCTCTGCCGAAACAAGAGGAGCTTGTGCTGCTATTACGTGATATCGATTCTTTTTCCTTTCAGTTTATCGATGGAGACTGTCAATAGGCCGTTTTCATACACAGCCTTTACGTTTTTTGTATCAATGGCTTTTGTCAGCGGAATGGTTCTTGAAGTTCTTCTCATAGTGTCTTTATGTTGATATAAATCCTGTTGCTTATTTTCGGTAGTGATTGTTTCGCGATGTCTGACCGTGATTGTGATGTATTGCTGTAAAACGTCAATTTCGATTTGTTCCTTTTTAATTCCTGGCAGCTTAGCCTGAACGATATATTTCGAATCAGTTTCTTTTAACTCTACTGGAAAGCTGCCAGCAAAAGGCGAAGACATAAATAATTCATCCAAATTTTCCAAAAAACCTTTGACTGGACGATGTTCGAAAAAGTCATTCATCGCTTTCATTAATTGATTAATGGGCTCCGGACTTTTATCATTTGATTTGTCCTTTGAAAAATTTTCCGACATTACAGGTCTCCCTCCCAAGATGAATATATGGTATAGTATGTATGAATAAAATAAAAAGTTCGCATGGCACAACCCTCTTTTCACACCAATTAAGGTTCAAGGGCCATTTATCAGAAATAATTTTGGTAAACATTTCCCGGGCAAGCGCAACATTCGACTTCATTAAAGAGTCAAATAGCGCAAATTGTTTGGAAATGTCGTATATTATACAAATATTTTTGCCTGCGGCCAATCAGCAAAATAGGTATTTGTATTAGTACATGTATGGTTATTTTACATAGGTTGTTAGTGTAAAGAATCTTTTGGTGGAAAGGAGTATAATAAAATGTATATAAACTGTGGTACAAAGGTATGTCCGCCAGTAGTGCACCCGACTAAATGCTGTGTAGTCAACAAATGTTATAATGTCGTTGTACCTGAAATTCACCCATCTCACACAACTACAGTTAATCACATTAATTATAATCATGTGCACAGCTTCCCGCACACTGAATCATGTGCTACTGAAGTGACGAATACCGAATCGATCGCTCCTCCTGGAATGGGATATGGAATGCCTCCAGGACCGGGATTTGGCCCTGGTCCGGGACCAGGACCAGGAATGGGTCCGATAGGTCCGATGGGTCCGATGGGTCCAATGGGAGGGCCGATGTTTCCTTATTAATTATCTGGAACAAGGATGAAAAGCACAGGAATCATCCTTGTTTCCGTACATAAACAATTACTGAACTGATTATTTTAAAGGTTAAATTGACAAATAACCAATATTTTGAAAGAATGATATTAATGTCGTTTGAATTTGAGGTGGTCTCGAATGTTGGCTGAGAAATTGAAACTTACTGCTAAGGAAATATTAGAAAAAGAATTTAAGACAGGTTTTCGAGGATACAAACAAGAAGAAGTAGATAAGTTTTTAGACTTGATTATCAAGGATTATGAATCCATGCATTCCATCATTGATGAGATGCAGCAGGAAAATATGAGGTTGAAAAAACAGTTGGAAGAGAGTTCACGCCGTCAGCAGATCCAGCCGGCAGGCACGACTAACTTTGACATTTTAAAACGGCTGTCGAACTTGGAGAAACATGTATTTGGAAGCAAACTTGATGAAAATGTATAAAGTTCCTTTAATTGCTACTTGTAAAAATATCAATAAAATATTATAATGATCATCCAGTTAAATAACATTCGGGTAATCGCTGCCCTTTTTTCAGAGTGGCAGAGGAAAGTCCATGCTCGCACGGTGCTGAGATGCCCGTAGTGATCACGCCTGGTGAAACAATAAGCCAGGGCAGCCGGATCCCGGCTGACGGCAGGGAAAACATCTACGTCTAACCGGATATGATGTGAATACCTTGAAAGTGCCACAGTGACGAAGCTTTGCCGGAAACGGCAAAGGTGGAACGAGGTAAACCCCGTGAGCGAGAAACTCAAATTATGGTAGAGGCACTCTTATAGCGGAAATGAACGCAGCAAGAGGCAGACAAAACGTCTGCAGATAGATGATTACCGCCCGAGTACGAGATCGCCTATGATCGCCTGTAGTACAAAGGTACAGAACATGGCTTATAGAATGTTATTTATAGGTAAAGCAAAGAGTTATGCCTTCCAATCCAGGAAGGCATTGATTTTTGCTTATTATGAAAGCCTTTACAAACCAGAATATAATTTTCGGTTTTGGAATATACTTTTGTTATAAATTCTATAAGGGAGTGATTTACCGTTATGCCGCATGTGATGAGCGATTTCAAAAGGATATTCGAAGCATTGTATTCCTCCAATGAAATGCTGCGGAAAGAGCACTTGCCCGATAAAGCGAAAAGACGGCTTCAAGAGGCTGAACAAAGTTTGAGCAAGGCGATTCATCATGCTCTATCGGAAAAAAGGAATATCGCCCAGAAATGAGACGCAGGTGTATTGATTCACTTGCGTCTTGCTATGCTCAGCCTGACAATATTCTGGAATAGTCTATTCAGGTAGTATAAGATTGATATATTCATACATATTGGAGGCGTTTACATGCAAATGAATCAAACAGAGACTGCTTTTATGGAATACGTAAAAAAGATGGAGTCATTCAATGAAGCGCTCCAGCTTATTTACTGGGATTTGCGGACGGGCGCGCCAAAAAAAGGGGTAAAACAGAGGTCTCAAGTGATCGGCATGCTGTCCAACGAATACTTTCAAATGTCAATTTCCGAAGAAATGGCTGCTTTTATTGCGAATTTATCCGGAAAGAAAAGCGAGTTGCCTGAACTGGTCCAAAAAACATTGGAAGAGTGCAAAAAGATTTATGACCGCAACAAAAAGATACCGCCTAAAGAGTATAAAGAATATGTCATTTTACAAACAGAAGCGGAGAATATATGGGAGGAAGCCCACAAGAAATCTGATTTCGACATGTTTAAGCCATACTTGGAGAAGCTCGTCAATTATAATAAAAAATTTATTGAGTATTGGGGTTACGAAGGCAACAAATATAATACATTGCTTGATCTGTACGAACCAGGTGTAACAGTGGAAACGATTGATAAAGAATTTGAAACCTTAAAAGAGGAGATCGCACCCTTAATCCAAAAGATTCAAGAATCCGGAAATAAGCCTGCAATGGATTTCCTTTTTCATCCTTTTCCAAAGGAACAGCAGAAGAAATTCAGCCTGAAAATCTTAGCACAGATGGGTTATGACTTTGAAGCCGGGCGGCTTGATGAAACAATTCATCCATTTGCCACGGGCCTAAATCCGGGGGACGTGCGTATTACAACAAGGTATCACGATAATGATTGGAGAATGGCTGTTTTCGGAACGATTCACGAAGGTGGCCATGCTTTGTATGAACAAAATATATCAGGTGAATTGATCGGAACACCACTTTGCACCGGAACTTCGATGGGAATACACGAATCACAATCATTATTTTACGAAAATATTTTGGCGAGGGACAGATCCTTTTGGGAATACAACTTTGAGATTCTAAAAAAATATTCCAACGGTCAATTCGATGATGTCAGGCTGGATGAATTTTACCGTGCAATCAACAAAGCCGAGCCATCCTTGATCAGAATCGAATCTGATAACCTGACGTATTCCCTGCATATTATCATTAGATATGAAATCGAAAAAGCACTGTTCAATAACGAAATCAACATTGACGAGTTGCCGGATATATGGAATGACAAATATGAACAATATTTGGGAATTCGGCCAAAGAACGATTCCGAAGGAGTCTTGCAAGATGTACACTGGGCCGCCGGTAACTTTGGTTACTTCCCTTCTTATGCGCTTGGGTATATGTATGCTGCACAGATCAAAAATGCCATGATTGGAGAGATACCGGAATATGATCAGCTTTTAAAGACGGGGAACCTCCGTCCGATAAGAGAATGGCTTACCAAACATATCCATCGTTATGGAAAAACGAAAAAACCCCTTGAGCTTATCAAAGAAGCAACAGGGGAAGGGTTATCAGCTAAATATTTAACTGATTATCTTGTTGAAAAATATTCCATCCTTTATAATCTAGAGTAGCAGGCTCTAATAACTATAGTTGGCAGTTATATATATTATTTTACAATAGATAAGGGTGGCTTTTAGCCATCCTTATCTATTGGTCTGATAGATTGCTAGAAAAGGGAAGTTGTAAAGTTGGCCAGGCATACAGTTGTGTCGGGGCATTATTATGGGGGACCCTTGCGATAATTGTTAAGAAGCTGTCCTATTATGATTTTTCGGAAATGGAGATTGTTACAATACATGTTTTTGGTGCATTTATATTTCTTATACCTTTTGCACTCGCGACGAATTCAATGGGCCAATTTAAAATACGATGAATCGGGACAAGACTTTTAAGTATTGTATTTTTCTATTGGTCATATTTTACCGCTATGAATATGATGTCTATTTCAATTGCCGTTATGCTGCTTTTTTATACCGGTCCTGCCTTCGTTGCAGTCTTATCAGTTATATTTTTAAAAGAGAAGTTCACCCTGTCACAGGTTGTGCTGTTATAGCCTTGTCTGGTGATATCAGCTCAGGGAAATGGATAGTACCTGGATTCATTATCGGTTTATGCTTAGGATCGGGGTATGCCCTGTATAGTATTTTCGGAAAAGTGGCTTTGAGAAATTATCATTCAATGACCGTTACCCTGTATACATTTTTCACCTGCTCGGTTTGCCTGCTGCCATTTTTCCGGTTTTGGAAAAAGGCTGCATTGCTGCGGCTTGAAGGCTGGCTTTATATGATAGGTTTAGGTTTGTTTCCAACCGTATTCGCCTATTTACTTTATACTTATTGGCTGAATAAAGTGGAAACGAGTACGGCCTCCATTTTGGCCGCAGTGGAACCTGTGGCAGCGGCAATTGATTGGCACTATCCTTTCATGAACAGCTTCAAGGAGGACAATTGGCAGGGGCCATTATGATTGTGTCCTCCATTTTGGTCATCAGTTATGAAAGAACAAAAAGGGGACCAATTACTATATAAAAAAAACGATTCAATTTCGATAATCGAAATTGAATCGTTTTTATTAGGCATTCGCAGCTTCTTTTTCAATTTTGCTAGCGAAGGCTTTTACTTCGTCCATATATTCGTTGAACTGTTGAATATCCATCTGTTGGGCAGAATCCGAAAGAGCCACAGCAGGATCTGGATGGACTTCTGCCATAACAGCATCCGCACCAATGGCGATTGCCGCTTTTGTAGCAGGGAGAAGAAGATCTTTCCGTCCGGTTGAGTGGGTTACATCAACAACAACTGGAAGATGGGTTTCTTTCTTCAAAATAGGAACGGCAGAAATATCAAGTGTATTTCTAGTCGCTTTTTCGTAAGTGCGTATGCCTCTTTCACAAAGGATGATTTGATCGTTTCCTTGTGCGTGAATGTATTCGGCGGCATACATGAACTCTTCGATGGTTGCTGCAAGCCCGCGTTTTAAAAGAACTGGCTTGCGAACCGCACCAGCAACCTTCAATAACTCAAAGTTTTGCATGTTGCGAGCACCTATTTGAATCACATCTACATAATCAAGTGCCGCTTCCATATCGTACGGATTCAATATTTCGCTGACTACAGCCAATCCCTCTTCATCGGCGACCTGTTTGAGTATCTTCAGTCCGTCCAAGCCGAGACCTTGGAAATCATAGGGAGATGTCCGAGGTTTGAATGCACCTCCGCGCAATAGCTTCAATCCTTGTTTTTTCAGTGCCTGAGCCACAGCTTTAACCTGATCGTAGCTTTCAACGGCGCAAGGTCCCATGATAAAATGAGCTTTTCCATCACCGATGTTTTCGCCATGAATCGATACAATTGTATCATCCGGTTTTTTCTTTCTTGAAACGAGCAGTGCCTGACGATGGTCATCTTCCTGTAATTCAAGGCTTGCTTTAAAGATTTGTTTGAATATGTGTTGTACAGTTGATGTAGTAAATGGGCCCTCGTTGTGATCAGCAATCATATTCAACAGCTTTCGCTCTTGGACAGGGTCAAAACGTTTCACGCCCTGCATTTCTTTTAATTTACCAATTTCTTGAGCGATCCGGCCTCGTTCGTTTAACAGATCTAAAATTTGCAATGTGGTTTTCTCAATTTGAGAACGTAAACTTTCCAATTCTGACAACGATAAGCCCTCCTTGATTTATTCACTGCTTCACAGTCATTGAAATTTTATAAAAAAATAAACTTTAGGACTTCAACGCTGTAAAGCATGTGTGTTATAATTTTTATTGATAGCTCAACACATTAAACCGTATTTGTTTCATTGTCAAGAGGATTTTTTAAATTGTTTGCCTATTTTTAATTATATCATTGCTAATCCATGACAACTGCCGGAAAATCTGAACATTTTCCAGCATAACAGTAAAAATGTAAAAATTGGCTTTACAATGATATCTTTATGTGGTAAAAATTAATGTTAAATAACTTTGAAAATAGCTATGACAGGACAAAGTAGTGTTCATCTCCCTGTTTTAATAGAGAGCTGATGGCAGGTGAAAATCAGCACAAAGATGAATGCGAATTACTTCCTTGAGCTTCTTTTAGGAACGCTTGAATCGATTATCAAGCCAGTATGAAAAGACGGGAGCAGCCGTTATCTGTTTGAGTGGCGGAAAATTATTTCCGCAATGAGGGTGGTACCGCGATAATGATCGTCCCTGCTATATGCAGGGGCGTTTTTTATTTTAATTAAACAATTGGAGGGCTTTACGAATGAGATATTTGACAGCTGGAGAATCACACGGTCCGCAGTTGACCGCAATTTTGGAAGGCGTTCCTGCAGGCTTGACGCTTACTGAAGAAATGATAAACGAACAATTATCCCGACGGCAAAAAGGCTATGGCCGTGGAAGAAGGATGCAAATAGAAAAGGACAATGTGCAAATATTAAGCGGAGTACGCCACGGGAAAACGATAGGTTCGCCAATTACACTGGTCATCGAAAATCGGGACTTCAAACATTGGACTAAAATAATGGGGGCAGCACCGCTCGAAGAAAATGAAGAGCAGGAAGTGAAGAGGCAGATTACACGCCCGCGCCCTGGCCATGCTGATTTAAATGGGGCTTTGAAATATGGCCATCGTGATATGCGAAATGTGCTGGAGCGCTCTTCAGCTAGAGAAACAACGGCAAGAGTGGCCGCAGGAGCTGTCGCCAGAATCATTCTATCACAGCTCGGAATCAAGGTTGCCGGACATGTATTGGAAATTGGCGGAATCCGTGCTGAAAACACAGATTATGGATCAATTGAGGAATTACAGGAGAAAACGGAAAACTCTCCGGTTCGTTGCCTTGACGAAACAGCTGCGGAAAAAATGATGCGGGCAATTGATGAGGCCAAGGAGCAAGGAGATTCAATCGGAGGAATTGTAGAAGTGGTTGTTGATGGAATGCCTGCCGGTGTCGGCAGCTATGTTCATTACGACAGGAAGCTGGACAGCAAATTGGCTGGAGCTGTAATGAGCATCAACGCATTCAAAGGAGTTGAAATCGGTATCGGTTTCGAAGCGGCACACAAACCTGGAAGCCAGGTGCATGATGAAATCTTGTGGGATGAGGAAAAAGGCTATACAAGAGGGTCCAATAATGCTGGTGGTTTGGAAGGCGGCATGTCGACGGGAATGCCTATTGTAGTTAGAGGTGTCATGAAGCCGATTCCTACACTCTACAAACCTCTGCAAAGTGTTGATATTGATACAAAGGAGCCTTTTAAAGCAAGCATCGAAAGATCCGATAGTTGTGCAGTCCCTGCAGCAAGTGTAGTTGCCGAGGCGGTGGTTGCGTGGGAATTGGCGGCAGCAGTATTGGAGCATTTCGGACACGATCGTATGGATGCAATAAAGGATCACGTTGAAGAATACAAAAAATATACAAGAAACTTTTAATTTAGGAGAGGCGCTGCTCTGCCAATCGACCAGATGCCGAACCATACTTATAAAAAATTAAAGGTGGGAAAAATGATGAATGTAAAGGTGAGGCCACAACTTTTGACAATGAAAGCATATGCCCCGGGAAAATCAAGTGAAGAGGTGCAACGTGAGTACGGCTTGGATAAAATCGTGAAGCTTGCTTCGAACGAAAATCCTTACGGAACTTCTCCGCACGTCAGTAAAGTAATCTCCAGTATGGAGAACTTTGCAATTTACCCCGATGGAGCAGCAACTGTTCTAAGAAAAAAAGTTGCAAAGTATACAGGGGTCAAAGAAGATCAATTAATCTTTTCCAGCGGATTGGATGAATTGATTCAGATTATCAGCAAAGCTCTACTGGACGAAAATTCCAATACAGTTATGGCAACTGGGACTTTCCCACAGTATCGCCACAATGCAGTTGTTCAAAATGCGGAAATCCGTGAAGTGCCTTTACAAGACGGCCGGCATGATTTGCAGGCAATGGCAAAAGAAGTTGATGATGATACCAAAGTGGTTTGGATATGTAACCCTAATAATCCGACCGGGACGTATGTGAACGATAAAGAATTAGGTCAATTTCTGCAGTCTGTTCCATCTCATGTTCTCGTTGTCTTGGATGAGGCCTATTACGAATACGTAACAGCCCAAGATTATCCTGAAACAATTCCGCTTCTCGACCAATACGACAATCTTATGGTATTGCGGACCTTCTCAAAAGCTTTCGGGCTTGCTGCGTTCCGAATAGGATATGGGATTGGAGCGGCCTCCTTCATACAGCAATTGGAAGTTGTAAGATTGCCGTTTAATACATCAATGCTTGCCCAAAAAGCAGCTATTGCGGCATTGGAGGATTTGGATTTTGTTGATAGAAGTGTGAGCTCAAATGCACATGAGCTTCAGAAATTCTACGAGATCTGTACGCGGCATAATATAAATTTTTATCCTTCACAAGGCAACTTTATATTTATTTCAATCCCAGGAAAAGAAAGTGCGGAAGTCTTTCAATATTTATTGGAAAGAGGCTATACAGTCAGGCCGTTTCCGAATGGGATTCGCATTACAGTCGGAACAAAAGAAGAGAATAGCGAGCTCTTTGACATAATAGAAAAAATGGTGCTGGTCAAACACTAGATTTAGCAGAGAGGAAAATACAGCTTGGATAAAAGAGTTTTAATCATAGGGGTGGGGTTGATCGGTGGCTCTATTGCCTTAGCGATCAAAAAGGAACATCCCGGTGCTTATATTATCGGCTATGACCTGAATGAAGAAAATTGCAGGCTTGCCGAGAGAATGAACATCATCGATGAATGCTCTCCATCCTTTGAGAAAGAAGCGGTAAAGAGTGATTTAATCATTCTTGCCTGCCCTGTTGAAGAAGTAGAGCAAAAAATCTGCCAATTGGCGGAACTGCCCTTAAAGCCGGAAGCCATCATTACTGATGTGGGAAGTACAAAAGTTAAAATAATGGAAAAGTCAGCGGTATTACGGAAAAAAGGGGCAGTTTTTATCGGTGGCCATCCTATGGCTGGATCCCATAAATCCGGGGCCGGCAGCGCAAGGAAACATTTATTTGAAAATGCTTTTTATATTTTGACACCTGCTAAAGATACAAACGAAGAAATAGTATGTGAACTGAAAGATTGGCTGAAGGGGACAGGTGCAAATTTCGTGATCATGGAACCGGAAGAACATGATATGATTACCGGGGTTGTCAGCCACTTGCCCCACTTAATTGCCGCAGGTATAGTCAGTCAGGTGGAAAAACACTCTGGGATTAATGAACGTGTCCGCTGGCTTGCGGCAGGCGGATTCCGAGATATCACCCGGATTGCCTCCAGCAGCCCCGCTATGTGGGGAGATATTGTCAAACATAATCAATCCAGCTTACTCTCCTTGATTGATGAATGGATCGATGAGATGAAACATATAAAGGAGCTAGTGCAATCCGGGAATAAAAATAACATTTACAACTATTTTGCCAATGCAAAAAAGTTTAGGGATTCTCTTCCTGTAAGAGCAAGAGGAGCAATCGATGCTTTTTATGATCTGTACGTCGATGTTTTGGATAAGCCAGGGGTCATCTCTCATGTTACAACCATATTGGCCGAGAAGAAGATCAGTTTGACAAATATTCGGATTCTGGAAGCACGGGAAGATGTTTTCGGGGTACTTCGGTTAAGCTTTCAAACAGAGGAAGACAGGCAAAAGGCAAGAGATTGCCTGAATGAAAACGACTATGAGACGTATTTAAATATGTAGGGGGAAATCCTGTTGACAATTACATTGAAAACAGAAGGAGACATTCAATTGAAGGGCACAATCAAGGTGCCCGGTGATAAATCAATTTCCCATAGGTCAGTCATGCTTGGTGCGATTGCCGAGGGTAAGACGAAAGTCTATGGGCTGCTAACAGGTGAAGATTGTCTGAATACAATCGATTGTTTTAGAAAGATGGGAGTTCAAATCAAGCGGGAAGGGAATTATGTGGAAATTGACGGAACTGGATTTAATGGCTTAAAAGAGCCAGATGAAATCCTTGATGTTGGAAACTCCGGAACCACTATACGCTTAATGCTCGGAATTTTAGCCGGAGCCCCTTTCCACACTTGTCTTATAGGGGATGATTCCATTGCGAAAAGGCCTATGGATAGGGTGGCTCGTCCTTTAAGGCAGATGGGGGCTAGAATCGACGGCCGTAAAAATGGAAGCTTTACACCGATTAGCATCAGGGGCGGAGGTCTTAAAGGAATTGAATATTCATCTCCGGTTGCCAGCGCACAGGTCAAATCGTCGATTTTATTGGCGGGACTTCATGCAGAAGGGATGACAACAGTTATTGAACCCCAATCATCGAGAGACCATACGGAAAGAATGCTGAAAGCCTTTGGCTGCGAGGTGGAAATTGATGGATTAAAAACGGCAATCAGGGGAAAACAAGCTTTAAAAGGCACAACAATTAAAGTTCCAGGAGATATTTCTTCGGCCGCATTTTTTCTTGTTGCTGGAGCCATTGTCCCCAATAGTGAATTGACTATCAAGAATGTAGGAATAAACTCAACAAGAACTGGAATAATAGACGTACTGAAAGAAATG
This sequence comes from Siminovitchia fordii DSM 16014 = CIP 108821, assembly GCF_000374565.1. Lineage (GTDB taxonomy): Bacteria > Bacillota > Bacilli > Bacillales > Bacillaceae_C > Siminovitchia > Siminovitchia fordii. The sequence continues at coordinate 57,005 of NZ_KB894692.1, forward strand.
GGTGCGAATATTATAATAGAAGAAACTGAATCAGGCGAAATTGAACCAGCTGCGGATATCTCCATTAAAACATCGAATCTAAAAGGTATTGAAATTGGCGGGGACATGATACCCAGGCTGATAGATGAAATACCGATTATAGCATTGGCAGCGACTCAGGCTGAAGGAGTAACCATCATAAAAGATGCGGAAGAGTTAAAGGTCAAGGAGACAAACCGTATTGACACAGTGGTGCGGGAGCTTTCTAAAATGGGAGCAAGGATAGAAGCCACCGACGATGGGATGATCATTTACGGTGGAACTGATCTGCGTCCTTCGCTTGTTGATAGCCATGGAGACCACCGTATCGGAATGATGCTGGCGATTGCCTCGTGCCTTGCCAAAGGAGAGACCGTCGTTGAAAACAGTGAGGCCATTTCCATTTCTTACCCCAATTTCTTTCAACATTTAGAAGAACTGAAGTCTTAATCTTACCATTACAATCGCCCGAGGGGAAAGAGAAGGGGGATATTCAATTGCCGTACATTTTATCAGTCGGAACAGGAGTCCCTGAGAATAAAATTTCACAAAAAGATGCCATGGAGTTTGCCAGGCATCTTTTTTCCACGTCAGTTGACCATATAGATCGATTGCTGAAAGTTTTTCACAATGGTGAAATCGAAAAGAGGCATATTGCAAAAGGTATAAAATGGTATCAAAGTGACCATTCCTTCGAAGAGAAGAATGACGCTTTTATTGAGACGGCAGTGGATTTAAGTATCAAGGCCATAGTCAGCTGTTTACATTCCCCGCTTTTAACGGAAAAGGTTGAATATGAGGATATTGATGCCATCTTCATGATCTGTACAACAGGGCTTGCTACACCGAGCTTGGAAGCAAGAATGATGAACGTGCTTCCCTTTTCAAGGCATGTGAAGAGAATTCCTATCTGGGGATTGGGCTGTGCAGGCGGGGCGGCCGGACTTTCAAGGGCATATGAGTATTGCCGGGCATTTCCCTCGGCAAAAGTATTGGTTGTAGCGGTTGAATTATGCAGCTTAACATTCCAGAAAGACGACCTTTCAAAAAGCAACCTGATTGGCACTTCTCTTTTTGCCGATGGAGCTGCGGCTGCACTTGTGGTTGGTACAGAAGTTGATCGTGAAAGACTTACGTATAGTCCGGTACCCAGAGTGATAGATACGAAATCCACACTGCTTAGTGACTCCCTGGATGTGATGGGATGGGACATTAAGGACGAGGGCCTATTTGTTGTATTTTCAAAGAGCATTCCAGCACTCGTGGAAAATTGGCTAGAACCCAATGTTTCGGGATTTTTGGAAGAACATCAATTGAAAATACGGGACATTGGTCCATTCATTGCACATCCGGGCGGCAAAAAAGTGATCTCGGCCTATGAAAAAGCCTTGCATCTCGATGCGGAAAAAACACTGGAATCGTTAAATGTTCTTCGTGATTATGGCAATATGTCATCAGCCTCCGTTTTATATGTACTAAAGAATTTTTTAAACAAAAACATACGAAGCGGTGAATATGGAATCATTACCGCATTGGGTCCCGGATTCAGTTCCGAGCTTCTTTTGGTCAGGTGGGAATGATGTTTTTCACTGTATTTTTGATGGTTGTTATCATCCAGCGTTTGTCAGAACTTGCATTGGCCAAGAGGAATGAGCGATGGATGAAAGAGCGTGGTGGCAAAGAATTTGGAAAGAGTCATTATTGGGCCATGGTGCTCATGCATCTTGTTTTTTTCATTTCTCTGGTTTTGGAAGTTACTGTTCTTCAAAGAACACTCAACCCCTATTGGGGAGCACTGATCATTATATTTCTATTGACGCAGGCAGCGAGAATATGGATTATTGGAACTTTGGGGAAATATTGGAATACAAAGATCATTGTCCTTCCAGGGGCAAAGTCCGTTAAAAAGGGACCATTCAAATATATCAAGCACCCCAACTATTTGATCGTCACTATCGAATTGATTATCATTCCTCTTATTTTTCAGGCCTACTTGACTGCAGCAGTATTTTTCGTCTTAAATCAGTTCGTATTGGCTGTCAGAATACCTGTGGAGGAAAAAGCCCTCCGAAAATATACAGATTATCCTTCGCGTTTGTAATTATAGGACTATAGGATATGAAAATGACAAAAAGTTAGGTAAAATGGATGATAGAAAAGAAAAAGTGTAAGGGGATTGTCAACAGCATGGTACAGGTATTGGAAAGATCCATAAATAACATGCAGCTTCAAAAAGCACTCACTCTGCTTTTGAGATTTCAGCAAAATGGAGATTCGGTTCGTGCTGAAAAAGCTGCCAAGCTACTTAAAAAAATGCATGAAAATGAATTTATCACAGCATTCAGTGGCCATTTCTCGGCGGGTAAATCTACAATGATCAATGCATTGATTGGTGAACAGATTCTTCCGTCCAGCCCGATTCCGACAAGCGCAAATCTCGTAAAGGTACATGAAGCACAGGAAGAATTTGCCAAAGTATATTATAAGAATGAAAAGCCGCTGTTATTTAGAGCCCCGTATGATTTTGACACAGTGAAGGAGTTTTGTAAGAGCGGAGAAGTAATAGAGGTAGAAATAGGGAAGTCCGGTTCAAAGCTTCCCCCGGGAATCACTGTTATGGACACACCTGGTGTCGACTCGACGGATGATGCACATAGGATTTCAACAGAATCAGCTCTTCATTTGGCTGATATCGTTTTTTATGTAATGGACTACAATCATGTACAGTCCGAACTGAACTTTTTATATACCAGAAATCTCCTTCAGCATGGGGTAAAGCTATATTTGATCGTCAATCAGATCGACAAACATAATGAAGAGGAGCTTCCTTTTGAAGGATTTAGAAAATCGGTCAGAGAATCCTTTGCAGCATGGAATGTGTACCCGGAAGAGATTTTTTTTACTACATTGAAAAATCCTGATAACAGATTTAATGAATTTCACTCTGTAAAAGCATTGATTCAAGATGCCATCACCAATCATGAAGATTGGATGAATAACACCATTTTATCTGCTTTTCACCAAATGATGAAAGAACATGAGGAATGGCTGCAAGAGGAAAAAATACAGGAAGGTTTGCCATATAAGGATGTTATTGATGACCTTGAAGATACAAACCTTGCCGGCATTTTCAGTGAACAGGAAAATCTGCAAATCAAAGAGAGAAATTTGCTTAATAAGGCGGATGATTGGATTCGTGATTTTGAAGAGGAAAGGGCAAATTTGCTAAAAAATGCCTACTTGATGCCTTATGAAATAAGAGAACTCGCCGAACGTTTTTTGGAATCTGCACAGCCAGATTTCAAAGTCGGCTTTTTTATGAGCAGAAAGAAAACAGAAGAAGAGAAAGCGTCCCGCCTCAATGAATTTGCAGATAGCATCCGCCGCCAGGTGGAATTGCAGCTTGAGTGGCATTTGCGTGAACTGTTCGCCCGTAAGCTCCAAGCAAGCTCAATCTCAAGTGGTGACCTCGAAGCCGAAGCTCAAAGCTTAAAAGTTGATTTTGAAAATGATATGCTAGTGAACGCCATCAATAAGGGTGCACAAGTAACAGGCGAATATGTGCTGAACTATACGGAAGAACTCGCCAATCAATTGAAGAGGGCTGCAATCAACCAGTCCGACAAATTAAAAGAAAAAATCGTTGCTGTATTTGAGGAAAAAGCAAAAAGTGAACTGCTTTTAATCAGGGCAGATGCAGCTGAAGTTGAAAAAGTGACTACTGCTATCAGACAGCTTGAAAAACTCGACGAGGACTACAGGTTGAAACTGGAGTGCGTAGAAACACCGACTGGTAAAGAAGAGGTGATTTTTGAAAAACTCCAAGTGGAATGGGCGCAATTAGATAAAGACGTAAATATTTTCCAAGACAATATTGTAAAACATGGTAACAGTACATCTGTGAAAGAGGATGTTCAGCCAAGTGCTCCGGTTGAGACATATGAAGACAACGCTCCTCCTCAAAAGGATGTCATCCATAAGCTGGATCTCGCTATCTCTCATTTATCAAAAGAAGCAGGTTTCGAGAGAATAACCGAACATCTTCGGCAGAAGGCTTACAATCTGAAAAACAATAACTATACAATTGCTCTTTTTGGTGCTTTCAGTGCAGGAAAATCATCCTTTGCCAATGCCATGCTCGGTGAAAAGGTACTGCCTGTTTCACCAAATCCGACAACGGCAGCCATAAACAGGATATGTCCACCAAACCAGGATTATGAGCATGGCACTGCAGTTGTCCGTTTAAAAGAGCCAAAAGATATGCTTGATGATGTAAAACAGTCATTGCAGCTTTTCGGGAAAGATTGCAATACACTTGAAGAAGCCTACCACCTCATCCCATCTGTCCTTTCACAAAAAGAAGGAGAAGGGAAAGAGAAGGTGCATTTATCTTTCCTGAGCGCATTTCAGACAGGGTATGATGAATTTTCCGATAAACTTGGACAATCCATCATTACAGGCATTGATGATTTCCAAGGATTTGTTGCGAACGAATCCCAATCATGTTTTGTCGAATTGATCGATCTGTATTATGACTGTCCTTTTACTAGAAAAGGCGTCACACTGGTGGACACACCCGGAGCAGATTCTATCAATGCACGTCATACAGGGGTTGCGTTCAATTACATTAAAAATTCAGATGCTATACTATTTGTCACATATTACAACCATGCGTTCTCCAAAGCGGACAGGGAATTCCTGATCCAACTGGGCCGGGTGAAAGATGCTTTTGAATTGGATAAAATGTTTTTTATTGTTAATGCCATCGACCTTGCGTCTTCAGATGAAGAAGTAAACGACGTGCTGGGATATGTCAAGAATCAATTGACTGAGTACGGGATTCGTTTCCCAAGAATTTTTGGATTGTCAAGCAAGCTTGCACAGATACCGGAAACAATAGAAATCTCTAATATTGAAGAATTTACAAAGGCATTTTCTTATTTTCTTGAACGTGATTTGGCAAAAATGGCCATTCAATCCGCTGATGCTGAATATCAACGTGCTGTAAAGATGCTCGATCAGATGATCAACTCTGCGAATGAGGATGAATCGGAGAGGGCTGCACATAAGAGCAGACTTATTGAGACGAGAGATCAATTGAATGAGTGGCTAGGAGACATTGGGGTGGCAACCATGCCTGACAGGCTTTCACAAGAGGCCCAGGAACTGGTCCATTACGTCAAACAGAGGGCCTTTTACAGACTTCCGGACTTTTTCAAGGAAGCTTTCAATCCTGCTGCATTGCAAGATAATAATAAAAACTCATTAAATAGGGCATTGGATGATTATTTGGAGGCTTCTGGTTTCGATTTTGCGCAGGAACTTCGTGCCACCTCTATAAGAGTCGAGCAATTTGCAGGAAAACTCCTCAAGGAACGCTTTGATCAAATTAATCGTGAGATAATGTCAATGGATAAAAACTTGATGATATCATCGCCTGAGTTTGGCAAGGCAGAAACACTTGATTTTTCACCGGCATTTAAAGACAATGACAGAAAATATTTTGCTGGGTCATTCAAGTATTTCAAAAATCCAAAGTCCTTTTTTGAAAAAAACGAGAAAAAGCTAATGGAGGAAGCACTGGAAGATTTGCTTTCCCCGCTTGCAGATTCATATTTAGAACAAGGCCTCGCCAAATTGAATCAGCATTATCAAGGAATGTTGAAAGCCGAATTTGAAAGAATGATAAAAAACATAAAAGATGATATAAACGGTCAATATTCAGCATGGCTGCTTGCATTTGAGGATACCGGCAAGATCGATCATTGGAAGGAGATTCGCCAGGCAATAGTCCCGGCTGACTGAACTTCTGAAGGGGGAAGTTGATCATGTACTTTAAATCGATCGAATGGCTGAAAGAGAGGCTGGAAGATGAAAATATCCGAATTGTTGACGCCACTTACTCATTGAATGACCATTCATATGGCAGAAGGACTTACGAACAGAAACACATTCCCGGTGCCGTTCATTTTGACTTGGCCCATGATCTTTCTGATAAAGTTCAGAAGCATGGGGGCCGGCACCCACTACCGGATTTCCAAAAGCTGAAACAGAAATTGGGACAAGCCGGCATCAATGAAAAAATGACAGTGATTACTTATGACCGCGGGGAAAATTGCTTTGCGTCCCGCTTTTGGTGGCTATTAAAATATATGGGGCATCCTGATGTCTATGTATTGGATGGCGGCATGGAATCATGGGAGGAATCTGATTTTCCTATTACGGATACAATACCGGATTATAAACCTGTCCATTTTACTATTAGGATGAATCATGACATGCTTGCAGATATAGCAGATGTTAGAGCCGCGTTGGATAAACAATCGGCAGTACTGATTGATTCAAGGGCGCGGGAAAGGTATCTGGGCCTTATTGAACCGCTTGACCGCAAACCGGGGCATATTCCGGGTGCCATTAACCATGAATGGACAGACGGGTTTAAAGATGGAAAATGGAAGAGCCGTGAAGAACAGATTAGTAGATTTTCTGAATTGGATAAAGACAGTAAAATCATTGTTTATTGCGGTTCGGGAGTGTCAGCCACTCCGAATATCATCGCACTGCTGGAAGCGGGATATAAGCATGTCAAATTGTATGCAGGCAGTTATTCCGATTGGATTTCCTATCCGGAAAATCCAGTCTCAAAAGAAGGGAATTAAGCAGGGCTAACAGAAAGCCCTGTTTTTCATGCTATAATGACGTTAAACGAAAAATGGTTGAAAGGTGTTATCCAATGATGACTAAAAACAGGTTATTACTAGTTGACGGCATGGCTCTGCTTTTCCGTGCATTTTTTGCTACTTCCATCAGAAAGCAATTTATGACTAACAGCAAGGGGATACCGACTAACGCTGTTCAGGGTTTTTTACGGCATTTCCTATCAGCGCTGGAATCCTCTCAACCCTCACATGTTGCCGTGTGTTGGGATATGGGGAGCAAAACATTCAGAAACGATATATTCCAAGATTATAAGTCCAATCGGGAGGCTCCTCCCTTGGAGCTTCTTCCGCAATTCGATCTGGTAAAAGAAGTAACATCAGCTTTTTCCATTCCGAATGTAGGGCTTGCCGGTTATGAAGCAGATGATTGCATTGGCACTATTTGTGAACAAATGAAAAAGGATATTGATATCACCGTTTTAACAGGTGACCGCGATCTGCTGCAAATTTTGGATGATCAAGTACACGTGTGGATTTTGCAAAAAGGGATTGGTAATTATGCCAAGTATACAAAAAAAGAGTTTACGGAAAAATTCAATCTGGCCCCTAAACAGCTTGTGGATGTAAAAGCTTTAATGGGTGATACCAGTGACGGGTATCCGGGTGTTAAAGGTATTGGTGAAAAGACGGCAATGAAACTGATACAGGATCACGGGGATATCGAGTCATTGCTAGCGAACTTATCAGCTCTAACACCATCGCAGCAAAAAAAGATAGAACAGGATAAGGAAATGATGTTTCTTTCACGGGAGTTAGCTGAAATTCATTGTGAGGTCCCGGTTAAAATCAATCTTGAAGAAGCTGATTGGAGAGGCGTTCCGAAAAGTGCCTTTGAAATCGTTCAAGAACATGAATTAAACACTGTCCGCCGGCAGCTATATCAATTAGAAAAAGAAATTGTGGAAGATCCTTTTGCAGAATGGGAAATGACACGTTGACGGAAATGAAGTCTATATTAACAATACGAATATGTTACATTTCTTTATGGTTCATTCGGATGGCTTTTCTTGCGAGTTCATCCGCTTTTTTGTTTTCCTTTGAAGGTATCCACTTGATAAAGAAAAGCTCGAATGAATTTGAAAGTCGAAGGGCTTCCTCTAGAAGCGGCGCATATTTTTTATTACGTACGAATTCATTCTCGATGGCATCGACTACAAGGGAAGAATCAGATCTTACAGAAATAATGGTATATGAGTGATCCAAGCAAATTTCCAGTGCTTTGATCAAAGCTATAAATTCGGCTTCATGATTAGTTAAATGTCCAAGCGGAATCGAATGGTTCTCAACGTGACCATGATTTTTTATAAAAATGCCAATGCCGCTCAGGCCCGGGTTTCCTGCACTAGCACCGTCGATGTATACTTCAATCATTTGACCGGCATCTCCATTCGGTTATTTTCCCGCAACTTGGGAAATATCATAATTAAAGAAGGTCACTTAAATTATATCTGATAGGAAGATCTGAACCAACAAATTTACATTGAGGGATCGTTGAATGTATATAAAGCTGAAATTTCATTATAAAGGCCCTAAGACCAAAGGACTTCAATTGGAGTCGGAGTGGTTTGAGGATAAGACAATTAGTATGTTGGTGAACGATATGCTGAAGACAGGCCGGATCAAAGATATTATGGTAATGGATGAAATGGGAAGGGAATGGACATTAAAGGAATTTAATAAGCTGATGGAAAAGCTAGAAGAAGAACCGACCAATCCTACTATATTCTTTGACGGTGGATATGACCGCCAGAATACAGAGTCCGGGATCGGCATTGTCATTTATTATGATAAAGGCAGGGAGAGATTTCGCATGAGGTATAACGCGAAATTACTTGAGCTGTCAAACAACAATGAAGCCGAATACGCAGCATTGTACAATGCTATGGAGTTACTCCAGCAAATCGGAGTCAAGCATTCCCCATGTGTAATCAAAGGTGATGCTCAGGGAGTACTTAAGCAGCTTTCCGGGGAATGGCCATGTTTCGAAGAAACGCTGAATCAGTGGCTGGACAGGATTGAAGCTAAAATCGAAGCCATGGCTCTACAGCCGTCATTTCAAGTCATTCCTAGAAATGAAAATAAAGAAGCAGATAAACTGGCCAGCCAAGCCCTTCAAAATATATTGATTGACAGCCATCAGAAGATCGAAACATAAAAAATTAAGGTGTTAATGTGTCTGGGGTCACAAGAATAAGTGTCAAGGGAAGGTTGGTCACATGAACCGTTCAAAAGTGATGAAAGAAATAAATGATCTATTAGAGAAATACTGTGAAGACTGCTTTTTAAAAAAACATTTCAGAAAAGAATTCAGTAAGTCGTACGCTCACCACTTTTGCATTAAACAATGTACGGTTGGTGATATCCTTCAAAAGAAAGGCGAATTACTAATAAAAACAATAAAAGGCTGACAAAATATGTCAGCCTTTGGGTTTTTATATAGAAGAAACTTTATTTACGTTAGCAGCCTGAGGCCCACGGTTTCCTTCAACAATCTCGAAAGAAACTTCTTCGCCTTCTTCCAATGTTTTAAAGCCTTCTCCTTGAATTGCGGTAAAATGTACGAAAACATCGTCCCCGCCCTCAACTTCAATAAAACCATAACCTTTTTCATTGTTAAACCATTTTACTTTTCCATTTTGCATGCACTTAATCCTCCTAAAATCTTCGGCAATAAATGCCTATAAAAAATATTATCAATAAGCAAAACTACTGAAAAATCTGTAGATTCCCTATATTTTTGCTTAAAGATAAATCAACTATACACCACGCAAAAAAAAGAGTCAAGAAAACGCTGTAAATTAACTTGATTTATTTGAAAATTTGAATAACAAAAAGCTGAAAGGCATACATTACTTGTTAAAACTTCTTTCTTATAGTACACTTTTATTTGCTTATTACAGGAAAGAGGAGGGATAAAGATGCCGACCCCAAGCATGGAGGATTATATTGAACAGATTTATTTACTGATCACCAACAAAGGATATGCAAGAGTTTCAGATATAGCTGAAGCACTCGAAGTCCATCCCTCCTCGGTTACCAAAATGGTTCAAAAACTTGATCGGGAAAGCTACCTTCATTATGAACGATACAGAGGTCTCGTGTTAACTGCCAAAGGAAAAAAAATTGGTAAGCGACTAGTTGACCGTCATGACTTGCTTGAAAGGTTTCTTATGATCATCGGAGTGGATGAGGATAATATATACGATGATGTAGAGGGAATTGAACATCATTTGAGCTGGAATTCCATTGACCGCATTGGTGATCTTGTGCAATATTTTGAAGAGTACCCGGAAAGAATATCGGAATTGAAGCTTATTCAAGAAAAAAATGAGGAAGAAGCTGCAAATCAATAGATATTGTATCTTTAAAAAACGCTTTGATATAAATTCAAAGCGTTTTTTCTTTTTCTTTGTATTCAGGAAAATAAAAGGAAAAGATGGTGCTATATGGTACAATTGATTTAAAAATGGGGAGGAATGCAAGTGAGCGGACAACAGCCAATGAGTGATATCGCAATCGCACAAAACGCCGAGTTATGGCCAATCCAACAAGTGGCAGAAAAGATCGGTCTGTATGAAGATGATATTGAATATTACGGGAAGTACAAAGCGAAGATTTCATATGAAAAAATTAAAGAAATTCAGAAAAACAAAGATGGAAAGCTCATCCTTGTCACATCCATCAATCCGACTCCGGCAGGGGAAGGCAAATCAACAGTGACTGTAGGTCTCGGCGATGCATTATCAAGGCTAGGTAAAAAGACGGTAATCGCACTCAGGGAACCGTCACTCGGCCCAACCATGGGAATCAAAGGGGGGGCAACAGGTGGGGGCCGTGCCCAGGTACTTCCAATGGAAGACATCAATTTGCATTTCACAGGAGATTTGCATGCCATCACGACAGCAAATAATGCACTTGCTGCATTGCTGGACAACCACATGCAACAGGGGAACAAGCTGAGAATCGATCAGCGCAGAGTCGTTTGGAAGCGGGCCGTAGATTTAAATGACCGTGCCTTGCGTGAAGTAGTCGTAGGCCTTGGAGGAGCTGCACAAGGTATACCTCGTGAGGATGGCTTTGATATAACTGTGGCTTCGGAAATAATGGCTGTGCTATGCCTGTCAACAGATTTGGAGGATTTAAAACGGAGACTTTCCCGCATGGTTATTGCATATGATTTAGACAAGAAGCCTGTCACCGTAAAAGATCTCGGAGTTCAAGGGGCGCTTGCACTACTATTAAAAGATGCACTCAAGCCAAATCTCGTCCAGACAATCGAGCATACACCCGCTATCATTCACGGAGGGCCGTTTGCTAATATTGCCCACGGGTGCAACAGTATCGTAGCGACGAAAACGGCAGCGAAAATGGGTGATTATGTAGTGACGGAAGCGGGATTCGGAGCAGATCTTGGCGCGGAAAAATTTCTTCATATAAAATCCAGAAATGCCGGTCTGCAGCCGGATGCAGTTGTTATTGTAGCAACAATCAGGGCTTTAAAGATGCATGGAGGGGTTTCAAAAAATGAGCTGACCCATGAAAATATAATGGCCCTTGAAAAAGGTTTGGAAAACCTTAAGAAACATACGGAAACGATTGCAAAATTTGGGCTGCCTTTCGTTGTAGCGATCAATAAGTTTTCTGCTGATACGGAGTCTGAGGTATCCGTTCTTGAAAAATGGTGTGATAAACATTCAATCCCTGTTGCATTGACAGAGGTTTGGGAAAAAGGCGGAGCGGGCGGAATAAGCCTGGCTGAAAAGGTATTGAATGAAATAGAATCAAGCAATCGCCAGTTCAATTATTTATACGATCTATCGGACTCTCTTGAAAAAAAAATCAAGGCTATCGTCCACGAGGTTTACGGTGGAAAAGAAGTAGAGTTTTCAGTTGCAGCATTAAAGCAATTGAAGGAATTCGAAGAACTGGGATGGGACAACTTGCCTGTCTGTATGGCGAAAACTCAATACTCCCTTTCAGACGACCCTGCCAAACTCGGTCGTCCAGAAGATTTCATCATCCATGTCCGAGAACTCAAGCCGAAACTCGGAGCTGGTTTTATTGTTGCTTTAACCGGAGAAATGATGACCATGCCGGGACTTCCAAAAGAGCCGGCGGCCTATCATATGGATGTTGATGAAAAAGGGCGGGCAATAGGGTTATTTTAAATATTAAAGGCGCAAACCGTTCTGTGTTTGTGCCTTTTTTATCCGACAGTAATGAAAAGTTGCACCGCCGAAATCGCTCACGGGCAAGGCCCCACCTTTGATATTAGTGTATAGATAAAGGCTGTGTTACAATTACCATAGACAATTTCAATGACTATTTTCGGGAAAGGTGGATTGTCATGAAAATAAAAACAATTGAACCGACACCGAGTCCAAATACGATGAAGGTCATCTTAAGCGAGGAACTTGAATCCGGTGTCAGCAATAATTATAAAAAGGAACAAATGGATTCAGCCCCGCCGTATATAAAACAGATTCTCGAAATAGATGGAGTCAAGGGAGTCTATCATGTAGCCGACTTTTTGGCAGTAGAAAGAAATGGAAAATTTCATTGGGAAGAAATATTACCAAAAGTCAGGGAAGTGTTTGGCGAGGATGGAGAAAGCTCGAATGAAGGAAAAATAGAAGCCGACGAACATTTTGGCGAAGTGGAAGTACAAGTTCAAATGTTTAAGGGCATCCCATTACAGGTAAAGCTGTCAACCGGAACAGAAGAAAGAAGATTCGGATTGCCTAAGCGGTTTACAGATGCCATGTCTGCAGTACAATCGGAAGGTGATAATTATGTGCTCTTACGAAAGTGGAAGGACATGGGAGTCAGATACGGTGATTTGGATACGATTGGCCAACAGGTAACGGACGAGCTGGGGGCTGCCTATCCTGATGAAAGATTGCAACAGATTATTGAAAATGCGAATAAGCCTGAGGGCCAACAGTCTGTTCAATCAAGAAAATTAATCAAGCTCACTCCGGAGATGCTCGATGAGGATGATTGGAGAAAAAGATATCAGCTTTTGGAGCAAATGGATACACCTGAGCTTGAAGATCTTCCGGTACTAGAAAAAGCCTTACACGATGAAAAGTCATCTATAAGAAGACTTGCTGTCGTTTATCTTGGAATGATAGAAGATAAAAGGGTTCTTCCTTTTTTATATAAAGGGCTGCATGATAAAACGGTCACTGTAAGAAGAACAGCAGGTGATTGTCTATCAGATCTTGGATTTTCCGAAGCCATGGAAGAAATGAGCCAAGCATTGAAAGATAAAAGCAGAATTGTACGTTGGCGGGCTGCGATGTTCCTATATGAAGTAGGGGATGAACGGGTTTTGCCTGCCCTTAAAGAAGCCGAAAACGATCCGGAATTTGAAGTGCGTTTACAGATAAGAATGGCTATCGAACGCATTGAAGGCGGGGAAGAGGCCAAAGGTTCCGTTTGGAAGCAAATGACGGAGGCAAGGAGACAAACAACGAAGTAAAGAAATGGAGGAATCATGAATGTCGATGGCATATGAAGAATATATGAAACAAGTGGTCAAGCCAATGAGGGAGGAGCTTGTGAATGCAAAATTCAAGGAGCTTTTGACCCCTGAAGAAGTTGAAGATTTCATGAATAATGTAAAAGGAACTACACTTGTTGTTGTCAACTCGGTCTGTGGCTGCGCTGCCGGACTGGCAAGACCTGCAGCCATCAGGGCAATTGAGGAAAGCGCCGTTAAGCCTGATCATCTTGTAACGGTTTTTGCCGGACAGGAGAGAGAAGCAACCGCAAAAATGCGGGAGTATTTTACCGGATATGAACCGTCATCGCCTTCCATTGCACTGATGCAAGAAAAAGAAGTTGTCCATTTCATTCCAAGGGAAAATATCGAGGATAATGATGTGGATTATATCGTTGCCAGTTTGAAAGCCGCTTTTGATAAAAATTGCAAATAAAGGATAGAGAGCTTTGGGCCGCTCTTATGCCCAAAGCTCTTAATCCGCAATCGTCATATAAACAAAATAACCCAACAAAACTATAAGTCCGATTGTTATTAGTGCAGTCGTCATCTATAAAACCCTCCTTATTCCAAACGAATACTCATATTATACCTCAACATAAAAATTTTACCATTATTTCAGAAAATCTTTCTAGGTAAGTAATCTAATCTCGTTCTATTCATTTATTTAAAGCAGCATACACAATGAAAATCTTCTTCTGGAAGTCTCTATATCTCTCATTAAGTATGATATAATGTAATCTATCTTCAGAGTAAAAACATAAGAAGAGAAGAGGCAGTCCAGGATGCGCAAAATATTATTAATTCTTCTTATTTTCCCTGTCCTATTTCTTATTTCCGACTTTTCCAAGGCAACAAATATTGGGATCCCGCTCGGAGAAAGTGAGCTTCATAGCATATTATCATTAAAGTCAGGCAATCTGCTGAAAAATACAGTCATATTACCAGACAAGGAGTTTGATGAAGCGGAAGCGGCTAAAATTGTCAAGAGGCTGGATCATCTGCCGGAATCCATATTATCAGATATTAGAGAGAGTGGCGTTAAAATAATTCTCTTTGAAGGGAAACTGACGGACCAGCCATACGCAGAGCATCTGAAAGGGAAGGTGCCAAGGGGTTACCCGGAAACTGTGTCATGGGATGATTTGCCGGGGGCTGGCGGCTCGCAGTATGTCTTTGTTAAAATCGGGTCAAGTGAAAAAGGAAAAGGCCATAGTTCTGTAAATCTTGAATATCATGAACTGGCACATTCCCTTCAGCGATTTTCCTATAGTAATGAAAAAATGGATAAAGAAATAACACAAATATGGAAACAGGAGGCTAGCTCACTATTCCCTAAAAGAGATTATTTTCTCGATTATAAGGAAGAGTATTTTGCTGAATGTTTCGCTTATTACTTTTACTCTGAAAGTACACGGCAGCAATTGAAAAAGAAAGCACCGAAGATGTATACTTTTTTAAACAGCCTACAATAAAGCGAGGGTGTCTTTTATGGAACAGTATCTGAAATTATGCAGGCATGTGCTTGAGAAAGGAACAGTGAAGGAGGATCGGACCGGAACAGGAACGATCAGCACTTTCGGATATCAAATGAGGTTTGATTTACAGGAAGGGTTTCCGCTGTTGACCACAAAAAAACTGCATGTGAAATCAATTATTTATGAGCTCCTTTGGTTTTTGGCCGGAGATACGAATGTGAAGTATCTGCAGGAGCATGGAGTCAGAATTTGGAATGAATGGGCAGACGAGAATGGTGACCTCGGTCCTGTTTACGGAAAGCAATGGCGGTCATGGCAGACTGCTGATGGGGAAACAGTGGATCAAATCAAAGATGTTCTGCATCAGCTCAAGACAAACCCGGATTCCCGCCGGATGATTGTCAATGCCTGGAACGTTGGGGACATAGAGAAGATGGCATTGCCGCCATGCCATTGTCTATTTCAGTTCTATGTTGCTGATGGAAAACTTTCCTGCCAGCTCTATCAGCGTTCTGCCGATATTTTTCTGGGTGTACCCTTTAACATTGCGTCTTATGCATTGCTGACAATGATGATGGCTCATGTATCGGGCCTTAAGCCTGGAGAGTTCGTCCATACATTGGGCGATGCTCACATATATAAAAATCATGTGGAACAGGTAAAATTGCAGTTGACGAGAAAACCGGGCCCGCTTCCAAAAATGAAGATCAATAAGAATGTGAAGGACTTGTTCTCTTTCACTTATGATGATTTTTCATTGGAAGATTATCATGCCCAACCGCATATTAAAGGAGCAGTGAGTGTATGATTTCTTATTTGTGGGCCCAAGATGAGAATGGGTTAATCGGGAAAAAAAATGAACTTCCATGGCGACTCCCGGCAGATTTGAAATATTTTAAAGAAACGACAATGGGCCACCCAATTGTAATGGGAAGAAAAACTTTTGAATCTATCGGCAGGCCATTGCCGGGACGTACAAATATCATACTGACAAGAGATCCGGATTATCAGGCAAAAGGCTGTCTTGTTTTTCATTCCAAAGATGAGCTTCTTGGATGGATTGAAGAAAACGGCACGGAAGTGTTTATTACTGGCGGTTCCGAAGTATTCAAACTTTTTCTGGATGCCGTCAATCGACTGTATGTAACGAGGATCAGAGCTACTTTTGAGGGTGATACATATTTTCCGGAGCTGGATTGGAAAAAATGGCGCTTGATATCAGCTAAAAAAGGCCCTAAAGATGACCAAAATCCGTATGATTATGAATTCCAAGTATACGAACGGGACTAATAAAGCGAACCGGTGTGTTCGCTTTTTCATTTGTCAGTCCGGAAAGATTATTAGCTCTAAGGATGTGCAGCACGAATATGATTAAAATAGTGACTGATTCAAGCAGTGATTTAACGATGCAAGAAGCGAAGGAGTTGGATGTCCAAATAATCCCCCTTACTATATCCATAGGTGAGGACTCTTATTTGGATGGGGTTGATATAACTCCAGAAGAATTCATTGAGAAAATGAAAGAATCCAATAATTTTCCAAAAAGTTCCCAGCCGGCAATTGGGGAATTGCTCAAGTTATATAATCAATTGGCTGAAGATGGAAGTGAAGTGTTATCAATCCATCTCTCAGGAAAATTGAGTGGTACTTCGGAATCCGCAAAGACTGCCGCAACGATGTCTGGAAGAAAAGTGACTGTAGTAGATTCATTGTTTATCTCCAAAGCCTTAGGTTTTCAGGTGAGAGAAGCAGCAAGAATGGCGAAGAAAGGCTGCGTTATGGATGAAATTTTGGAGAAATTAGACCATATTAGAAAAAACACTCATTTATTTGTGGTTGTGGATACATTGGAAAATCTTGTTAAAGGCGGACGGATTGGAAAAGGGACAGCGATGATTGGCTCCTTCCTGAATATCAAACCGATCGCGATCTTGGAAAACGGAGAATATTCCCCAGTTGCCAAAGCTAGAAGCCAATCACAGGCAATTAAATATATAGTGAAACAGTTTATGAATGATGTGAAAGGGAAAACAATCAAATATGCAAGTATTGCACATGCGAATGGACTGGAATTTGCCATGAAATTGAAAGAACAAATAGAGGAAAAGTCAGGTTTCCATTCTGTTGAGATACTTTGGACGAGCCCGGTCATCAGTACTCATACCGGACAAGGAGCAATAGGCTTTTCTTATTTTGCGGAATAACAGGGGGCGGTCATTTACGATCGCTTTTATTTTGGTGGTAATGGACAGGTGCTTTCTCTAATAGTTCAATATCTTTTTATCTTATACTGCATATGATGTTATAATGAAAGCACTTAAATAAAGTGAGTGGGCAAGCCAGATGAAAAAAATTGTATTAGCGTTGTGTTTCGTTTTATTTCTTTCCGGATGTGTAAGCCATACAAGGCAATTGAGTAAGAATGAAACGGCTATTGAAGAAAAACAAACTCCTCCTGCGGATTTTATACCACAGGATGTAAAAGTTGTTTCCGTCGGGGATTCTTTGACGCAGGGGGTAGGATCTGATGACCAGCATGGAGGCTATATTCCCTTCTTGCAGTCGGAACTTGAAAAATTAAAAGGCATCAAAAAAGCAGAATTTATTAATCACGGCAAAAAAGGAAACAGAACTGACCAATTGTTGAAGCGCCTGCAACAGCCGAAAGTAATATCAGACATCATGGACGCTGATATGGTTATCATTACAATCGGCGGCAATGATATCATGCAGGTTTTTAGAGAAAACCTCTTGGGCCTCAAGCTTAATAAATTCATTGCGGCAGAGGATGAATATCAAAAGAGGCTCGATGACATATTAGCCCTGATAAGGAGTTATAATAGTGATGCCGGAATTATTCTTGTCGGTATTTATAATCCTTTTATCAAATGGTTTTCAGATATAAAAGAAATGGATCAAGTGGTTGAAAACTGGAACAATGTGAGTTCTGAGACAATTGCAAAATATAATCATGCGCTCTTTGTTCCCGTTGCAGACATTTTTGAAAATAATGAGGAGAGTCTGCTTTATACGGATTATTTCCACCCTAACACCCGAGGGTATGAGTTGATAGCAGAGCGCATTTATAATTATTTGACTGCCGAAAACTATATTTGAAAAAGGAACTTTGCAGCGCGGGGGAAAGGTAATGGGTAACAAAAACTATTGGAAGATCAGTTTTTTGGTGTTAGCGGCCGTTAACTTGGTATTCGTATTGGGAATTGGGCTGCTCATTTTTTTGTCATCTGATCAAAAAGAGATCCCAAAAGATACAACGGATACAGGTACTTATTCAGAATTTACTATAAATACCCATAAAGAGGATTTGAATGATCTTATCAATTACTATATAGAAAAGGAAGGCTTGAATGGGCCAATTAATTATAATGTCTTTTTGACAGATGAGGTCGAACTTTATGGGGAGGTATCAGTATTTTCCCAGGTACTGCAGCTAAAAATGACATTTGAACCAAAAGCCTTAGACAATGGTGATCTGGTGTTGGAGCAGAAGGATGTTTATTTAGGCGATGTAAAATTGCCTGTATCTTATATACTGAAGTTTATACGAGATGCCTATAAATTGCCCCCTTGGGTAATTATTCAGCCAAACGACCAGCAGGTATATGTGGCACTCAGGGAAATGAGACTGAACAATGGGATTCAGGTACGAGTGCAGGAGTTTGACCTTGCAGAAGATCGGATATCGATGAAAATGCTGGTCCCTACAGAATAATAGAAACTGTACAAGGAGGAATATCAATGACAGTAAACGATCGATTGCAGCTGGCAACATTTGCAGGAGGCTGTTTTTGGTGTATGGTCAAACCGTTTGATGAGATACCTGGAATTAAGAAAGTCGTATCTGGGTATACTGGGGGAACAACCAAAAATCCCACCTATGAGCAGGTTTGTTCAGGGGTAACAGGCCATACTGAGGCAGTTCAAATCACTTTTGATTCAACAGTCATACCATATGTCAATCTTCTTGACCTATACTGGATGCAAATCGATCCGACTGATGCGGGTGGGCAATTTTATGATCGAGGCGACTCTTATCGCCCTGCCATCTTTTATCATAATGAAGAACAGCGGGTGCTTGCGGAAAAATCTAAGCAAAACCTGGATGAAAGTGGAAAGTTCACCAGGCCTATCGTTGTAACGATTGAGCCGGCTCAGCCTTTTTACGAAGCTGAGGAATACCATCAAGAATTCTATCGGAAAAATCCTGAACGTTATAACGCATATCAACACGGCTCAGGGAGAGCACAATTCATTGATCGACATTGGGGTGATCAACATGAACAAAAATGAACTTAGAAAAAAATTAACGCCAATGCAATATGAAGTGACACAGAATAATGGAACCGAGCCGCCTTTTCGCAATGAATATTGGAATAACAATGCGGAAGGTATATATGTAGATATTATTTCAGGAAAACCCTTA
Organism: Siminovitchia fordii DSM 16014 = CIP 108821; assembly: GCF_000374565.1. Lineage (GTDB taxonomy): Bacteria > Bacillota > Bacilli > Bacillales > Bacillaceae_C > Siminovitchia > Siminovitchia fordii. The sequence continues at coordinate 76,169 of NZ_KB894692.1, forward strand.
TTTAGTTCAAAAGACCAGTATGATGCCGGATGTGGTTGGCCAAGCTTTACAAAGCCGATAGAAGAAAGCGAAGTATTGGAGAAGCAGGATTTCAGCCATGGCATGATACGAACTGAAGTAAGAAGTAAGACGGCCGATTCCCATTTGGGGCATGTTTTTCCGGATGGTCCCGGACCAACGGGGTTGAGATACTGTATTAATTCTGCAGCACTGCGATTTATACCAAAAGAGAAACTGGAAGAAGAAGGTTACAGTGAATTTAAACAAATGTTCGAATAGATCACATGCCGTCGACGTCCAACAAATATCCCTCTTTTGAGAAAAAATGGGCATAAGCACATGCGGTCCGCGAAACTCCTACATAGTATATGGATGAAGAGACTATAAGAAATCAATTGAGGAGTGATGACATGTACTATGGCGGATACGGCGGATGCGGTTGCGATGGATTTGCATCCCCGGCATATGGCTATGGAGGGTGTGGAGTAGGCGGATTCGGCGGCGGTTTTGCCCTGATTGTTGTACTGTTTATCCTGTTGATTATCATCGGGGCATGCTGGTGTTTCTAGAACATTATTAAATTAGAATTCTCTTGTGAAATAGCGAGCCTCCTAAAAACTGGGGGCTTTTTGATGGTGGCTGTGCATATATTTAAAGAAAGACAACCTATTTCCTTTACCTTGTAAGAGGTTTTTATTTACATGTACCGGACAATCAGCTAAGCTATATTGAAAGAATAACAAAGCTGAAAGGCGTACAAAGTTATGAAGAAACCTTTTTACCATTTTTTACTGAAATACCGGCAGCCGGAATCAAAAGATGATATAAGCTATTTTGCGACAGAAGTTTATAAGGATCATGGTTTTCCAAAAGATTCAATGGATTACTATGAAATCAGCGATTACCTTGAATTGAGCGGAAGTTATCAAACGACACTGTCCGTTTTCGATAGGGCTTGGGAATTGTATTTGGAAGCAGAGAACAAAAGATAGAAAAATGAATAAAAAGGGGCGGAATGAAATGCGTGAAATCGATGTGTTTATTGACACAGAAGAAATTGCAGAATTTTTTTATCAAGAACTCATCAAAAGGGGTTTCATTCCAACAGAAGAAAATACCAGGGAGCTTGCGGATATCACGTTCGAGTACTTATTAAAAAAAGATATCATAACTGAAGAATGGGATGAGTGATCTTTCTTGAAAGAGATAAAAAGGGGAAGCCGGCGACCCCTTTATGATACTCATTATGTTTCATTTCAGCTATTGATAGCTTACGGCTGTTGCTGAACATACACTTTCTCTCATTTTATAAAAATTCCCTAAATAGTGTTTCTCAAAAGCGGCTGCAGCGGAAATAAGTCCCTGTTCGCTCATTTTTTTCCCCACGAGCTGAACACCGACCGGAAGTCTTTCTTCACTAAGCCCGGCCGGTATGGATAGGGCGGGGTGCCCGGTTAAATTGAAATAAGAAGTATATCGTATCATACAGTTAAAAATAGATTCAGTTTCACCGTTGAATTGGACCCCTCCCTCTCCAATAGCTTTTGGAAGAGCAGGGAGGGTGGGGGTGACAATCAGGTCAATGTCTTTAAATAAAATATCGAATTCTTCGGTTATTTGTTCTTTGCGTCTCAGCGCGTTGATATAGTCAATTGCCTGTATCGAAGAGCTGGATTCCATTATTTGTTTTACATCTTCTCCATACTTGCCAAGATTACGTGCAATCCGATCCTTATGAACATAGCCAGCCTCTGCAATTGCCAAGGTGAAAGTTAATGAGGATGTTTCTTCAACATGTGGTATTTCTACATAAACGAGTGACGCACCCAGTTCTTCAAATCTCTTTAATGTACTTTCGTATACTTCCAATACCTCAGGTTCAATCCGATCAGTAAAAAAGTTGGAAGGGATGCCCATTCTCCATCCTTTTATAGAAGTATTTTCGTATGAATAGTTCGAATTTGTCAATGCTCCCATTACCAATGCCAGGTCAGCAGTATTTTGGACGATAGGGCCGTTATGGTCCAGTGACCAGGATAGGGGGGTGATACCGGAATTGTTGAGTAGCCCGTATGTCGGTTTCAATCCGATTAAACCGCAGCAGGAAGCGGGAATTCTGATGGATCCGCCAGTATCTGTCCCTATGGAAGCCGCGCATAGATTGGCAGCGACAGACACAGCTGAGCCTCCGCTTGAGCCTCCGGAAATATAGCCGGGATTCCAAGGGTTTCTCGCTGGACCGTAAAAAGGATTATTATTCGTTATTCCGAAAGCAAATTCATGCATATTCGTTTTTCCTATCATAATGGCGCCATCCTTCTGTAGGGTCTGAATGATGGGAGCATTGTTAGTTGGTACAAAGTCGCGATCGATGATGGATCCGCTCGTGGCAGGGACCCCCTTTACATGAATGTTGTCTTTATAAGATAAGGGTATTCCTTCAAGCTTTCCAGCTTGCCCCATGGACCAGCGAATTTCAGCCAATTTCGCCTGATTCAATGCTGTTTCTTCTGTTAATTGAATAAAAGCGTTCAGAGATTCTGCCTGTTTCGCCCTTTTCAAGTATTCCCTCGTCACTTCTACAGGCGACAGCTCTTTCTTCCTGAAACCCTCTAGCATATCTTTAATTGATAGCATATTTTAACCTCCATCATTTTAATCCACTACTATTGAAACTAATTTTATCATATAGGTAATCATTTTTATAAAAATTTCTAAATATTTTGTTGATTAAATATAACATAAATTGTATAATTCGTATATTATTTGATACTAAAGGAAGATGTTGCTATGAAAAAAATTAATGAACGAATGGTACATGAGTCATTCTATGACGAGATCTTTTCCATCATGGAAAAAGAGCCGTATGCACAGCATTTGGGGATAAAACTCGAAGCATTGGGGGAAGGAAGCGCAGTTGCATCATTGGAAGTGAAGAAGTACATGTTGAATTCTCATAATACAGTACATGGGGCCGTCCTTTTTGCACTGGCGGACTATGTGTTTGCATCTGCCAGCAATTCTTATGGGAAGACAGCGGTAGGCCTGACAACTACAATGAATTTCATGTCACCTGCAAGTGAAGGGGATACGCTAAGGGCGGAAGCAGTCGAAGAGAAGAAGGGCAACAGGCTTGCCTGGTATAAGATTAAAGTATTTTGTGATGATGAACTTCTTGCCACAATGGATGCAACGGTTTACCGTAAGAATGATTTTTTTGTCCCTATCGAAAAAATGGAAAAAGAGACAGGCTTCATGAAATGAAGTTAGTCTCTTTTTTTCCTCCCATATAAGCGTCCCTGACGCGCTGATCCTTCATTAGATCTTTCGCATTTCCTGTCATGACAATTTCACCCCGCTCTATGACGCAGGCACGATCGGCTATCTTTAGAGCCGCTTTAATATTTTGTTCTACTAGGATGATTGTCGTATTGAAATCCTCCCGTAGATGATCAAGTATGTTCATGATGTCTTTCACTATTAATGGTGCCAGTCCCAATGAAGGTTCATCAAGCATCATGAGCTTCGGATTGGACATTAATCCGCGGGCAATGGCAAGCATCTGCTGTTCACCTCCGCTTAATAGCCCGCCAGGGCGGTTTTCCATTGTTTTTAACTTTGGAAACAGCTCATAACAGCGGTCGATGTCTTTTTGTAGAGTTTTTTTACTTTCTTTAATACGGTGATAGGCTCCAAGCATTAAGTTGTCTTTTACTGTAAGAGCATCAAATATTTGCCTGCGTTCAGGAACGAGGCAAATTCCCTGTCTGACTATTTCTTCCACCTTCTTTTTGCTGATATCGCGCCCTTCGTAAATGATGTTTCCTTCTTTTTGAAGGTATACCCCTGCTATAGTCCCGAGCAATGTGCTTTTTCCTGCACCGTTGGAGCCGACAATAGCAAAGATTTCCCCCTTTTCCAATTCAAAAGATATTCCTTTTAACACATGGAGGTATCCATGGAACGTATGAATGTTATCGACTTTAAGCATTTAAATCGCCTCCTCTTCATCAGTTCCCAAATAGGCAGCAATAACTTTTTCATTTTCATAGATTTCCGCGGGAGTCCCTTCGGCAATTTTTTTGCCGTAATCTATGACTACAATCCGATCGGAGATGCCCATCACTGTCTCCATATCATGCTCTACAAAAAGGAATGACATGCCTTCAGATCTCATTTGCTGTATGACCTGGACGAGTTGAGAAGATTCTTGGGGATTTAAGCCCGCCATCGGTTCATCCAACAGGATCAATTTGGGAGAGGAAGCTGCTGCTCTTGCGATTTCCAATAGACGTTGGTTACCGTAGGGGAGAACTTTGGCATCCTCATGTGCCAGATCGGAGATTCCCACTTTTTCCAAGTAATGCATGGCAATCTCATATGCTTGTTTTTCTTCTCTTTTTACGAGCGGCAAGCGAAATCCAGATGTTAAAAAACCGGTTTTCAAGCGGCAATGAACACCGGACATCACGTTCTCTACGACAGTCATATTTTCAAACACCTGTAAGTTTTGAAAGGTCCTTGTAATACCTGCTTCTGCTATTTGAAAAGGCCGTTTTCCTGTTATTTCCTTTTTATTGAAATTAACCGTGCCTGATGATGGAGACATTACGCCTGTAATCATGTTGAACAAGGTAGTCTTACCAGCACCGTTTGGTCCGATTACTGCCACGATTTCACCAGGATAAAGAAGAAAATCAACGTCACAAACCGCCATAACGCCCCCAAATGACTTTGTCAGACTTTTCACTTCCAGCAAGGGATTACTCATCATTTACTACCTCCTGCCGATACTTTAGGTTCATTCTTTTTCTTAATGGGTGGATGTTCTTTCTTCCCGGGGATAGGAATCATCTTCCAAAAATTTCTCAATACCGGCGCAAGCCCTTGTGGCATATATATCAAGATGATCACCAGCAACACTCCGAAAAAGATGATTTGAAATTCACCGCCGACACTTGGGAGAATCATAGGGACAAAGTCTTTCAACCCTTCATTAAGCAGAACGTAAACAATTGCACCGATCATTCCGCCCCAAATACTTGAGGAGCCGCCTATCACAACCATAATTAATAGGCTTATCGACTCCATTGCTGTAAATAATTCCGGATTGATGAAGGAAACGTAATGTGCATACAAGCTCCCGGCAATGGATGCATAGATTGCACTTAACACGAACACCTTCAATTTATACAGCTGAATATTAACTCCAATAGAGTTGGCAGCAATGTCGCTTCCATGGATTGATCTTAAAGCTCTTCCGACTCTGGAGTGAATAATATTGCTGGAAAACAGGATGCTTAAAAGCAGGATAAGCCAAACCAAATAAAAGAACTTTGTATCTGTATTGAATGAAAAGCCTAAAAACTCGAATGAAGGGATTCCAAAAAATCCGTTCAACCCGCCTGTAAGCGTTTTAAACTCTTTGAAGAAAACAAAAATGATGATACCGAATCCCAGAGTGGCAAGTGCCAAATAGTTTTCTTTAAGTTTCAAAGTCGGGATTCCAATAATAATGGCAATCACAGTAGCAATAACAACTCCGGTCAAAATGCCCAATACACTGGGTAATCCGTACGTACCTGTGACAATGGCTGCCGAATAGGCACCGATGCCATAGAACGCTGCGTGCCCCAATGAAATTTGACCTGCATAACCCATAAGCATCGTCAGACCGGAGGTCACAATAGCGTATAAACCTATCATGATCATGACGCTCAGCATGAAAGAATTTGCAAAAAACGGAATGACAGCTAGGGCGACAACTAAAATGGCGATTCCAATCAATTGTTTTTGCTGGCTGTTTTTATCAATCATATGTTATACCCGCTTTCCGCTTGCTTTAGCAAATAGTCCACTAGGCTTAATAAATAATACCAATAATAGTAAAGCAAAAATGATTGCATCCTTATAACCTGAGGTCCATAGTCCTTCAGTGAACGATTCTAAGATCCCGATCATGAAAGCGCCGATAATCGCTGCAGGAGCATTTGTCAATCCTCCTATGACAGCAGCAACAAAAGCCTTGACTCCAAGCATAAGACCCATCTCATAGGAGGCGCCTGAAATCGGGGCGATGATAATTCCGGCTACCGCTCCCAATCCAGCACTAACGGAAATGGAAAGAAAGGACATCCATTCCGGTTTGATACCCATCAATCGTGCAGCATCGCGATTGATAACACAAGCCGTAACAGCTTTCCCTATAAATGTTTTATTGAAAAAGTAGAACATCATAATCAGACTGATTAGCGATATGCCAATGGCCCACATGCTCTGAGGAAGCAAAACAGCGTTCATAACAGTAATGGGATCGTTTTTAGTGAACGGAGCCAGAGATTTTGGTTGCGTTCCCCAAAGTAAAATGGCCAGTCCGCGCATCGCAATGGCTACTCCAATTGTAATGATAATGAGAGTGGGCAACGAGGAGTTCCTTGCAGGATAAATCGCAGTCCGCTCAAAAATTCCCCCTATCAGAACAACAATCAAAATGCTCAGAATAATTCCGAGTGACATTGGCATATTCAAGGAAACAAAGGTGATGGCCAACATGGCACCAAGCATGGCAAATTCTCCCTGGGCAAAATTGAGAACACCGGTGATATTGTATGTTATGACAAAGCCGATAGCGATAAGAGCATAAATACTCCCAATCGTTAAGCCTGAAAAAATCAATTGTAGAATTTGGGTTAAAAGCTCCATCATTTAACTCCTTTCAGTATATTTGCAAAGAAGATTGTCACTAAGGAGAAAGCAGGGAATAGACCATATTCCCTGCCAAAAAATCAATCTCCCTTTGTCCATTCGCCATCATTGATTTCAATCATTGTCAAGCTATCGGATTTAAGCCCGTTATGATCATCGGATGACATATTGAAAACACCGGAAATGCCAACAAAACCTTCGGTATTCTCCAATGCCTCCCGCAGCTTTTCTTTATCAGTTCCAACTTCTTCCAATGCATTGACCAAAATGTGAACCGCATCATAGGCATGCCCGCCAAAAGTGCTTGCAGCTTTGTCAAATTTGCCTTCATAACTCTCTTTAAATTGGTTTAACACTTCCTTTTGTGGATCGCTATCCTCCAGCTCATCGACAACAAGAAGCTTGCCGGCAGGGAAGATGACCCCATTAGCGGCATTCCCTGCAAGTTCAATAAATTCTTTCGTACCGATACCGTGACTTTCAATAATCGGTACATCCAAACCGATCTCGCGGATATTTTTTGTAACAACTGCAGATTCTTGGGCAGTCCCCCATACAATAATTGCTTGTGGATCAGCTTTTTTGACTCGTGTAAGCATTGATTTTGCATCGTTTACAGTAGCTTCGAATTCTTCTTCAATCACTGCTTCAATATCGTATTCTCCCTTAAGCTTTTCAAATTCCTCATGGCCGCTTGTACCGTAGGAATTCGCCACTCCCAGCCAGGCAACTTTAGTTAATTTTTCATCTTTTAAATATTCCAACAATTTAGGGATGACAACATCATCACCCTGGGCGGTTTTGTAAGTCCATTCACGCGGCGAATTATCGTCCGGTTTATTTACCTGTTTGCTCGCAGCAAGAGAGATGTATGGAACCTGGGCTTTTTCAGCAAGAGGAATCATTGCCAGGCTGTTCCCGCTTATCGTTCCACCGATGATGGCTGTAACTTTTTCTTGTTCAATCAATTTTTTCATACCCAAAACCGCTTCGTTTTGATCGGATTTGGAATCAATTGAAATCAGTTTAATTTTCTTTCCGTCGATACCGCCTTGTTCATTTACTTCATCAATGATCATTTTGATGGTTTCTTCTTCCGGTTTTCCAAGAGGAGCTGCGCTGCCTGATGCGTCTATGATACTTCCGATTTTAATTTCTCCGGAATCATCACCGCTGTCTGAACTTCCGCCCGAGGCCTCTTCTTTATTGCCACATGCCGCCAATGTGGCAGCCAGAATAAAAACAAGCATGCCGAAAAACCATTTTTTCATGTTTTTCATATACTTTCCCCCTGAACTAGTTAATAAGTGTGAGTTGACCAATCCATCTGATTCGTCAATGCTGCATGTTTTTACGTTTCTTTTTAGGAGTTTTAATATTTAATGGAAAGGGTACAGGTTTGCCTAGTGGAATCACCTCCATAATTGCTTATTGTTACAAAAGGAAAACGGATAGTAAGAAAGCCCTTACAACTTTGAGACAAAGATACCATATTAAAATTTCATTGTAAACATAATAATTAGAAAAATTGAAAGTATATGACAACTGTTAAGCTGGAAGAATGCTATTATAGGTGTCGGTTTTAAGTGGTAAAACGGAATTGTCCCAAACACACCAATTTTCCGAAAAAACAGTTGACTTTTTTGATTAGACGGATTAAATTACACATATAACATATAATTTATGAATCGGACCATCTTTGTTACATTAAAGTTAAAAAGAATGTAAATGGAGGTAGATGCAATGATTTATAACCTTGAAATGGAAACGCTGCCAACGCTAAAAATGGAAAAGCTGCAAATTGTACGGTTACAAGAAACATTGGACAGGGTTTATAACAAAGTGAAATTTTATAAAGAGAAGTTTAATGAAAAAGGAATAAAGATAGAGGACATTAAAAATATTGCGGACATATCGAAACTGCCTTTTACAAGAAAGCAAGATTTAAGGGATCATTATCCATTTGGATTATTTGCAGAACCCATAGAAAATATTGTCCGTCTGCACGGTTCATCCGGAACCAGCGGAAAGCCGACGGTCGTAAGTTATACAAAGAATGATATTAAAGTTTGGTCTGAACTTATTGCAAGAGCCATTGTGGCTGCAGGTGGAAGCAAAGGAGATTTATTTCATAATGCTTACGGATATGGACTGTTTACCGGGGGTTTAGGTTTGCATTTTGGTGCTGAGGAATTGGGGGCTGCGGTGGTGCCGATTTCCGGGGGAAATACTGAGAGACAAATTTTGGCTATCCAAGACTTTAAGCCGAAAGGACTCGCCTGTACGCCGTCCTATGCCTTGAATATTGGAGAAAAAATGAGGGATATGGGTCTTGATTCACGGGAAAACAGCCTAAAATATGGGATCTTTGGGGCGGAACCCTGGTCTGAAGAGATGCGGGCAACCATTGAAGACATGCTTGGAATCAAAGCGGTCGACATTTACGGTTTGAGCGAAATTATGGGACCAGGAGTATCAATTGAATGCCATGTAGCACAGGATGGACTTCATATTGCTGACGACCACTTCCTTGTTGAAGTGATAGATCCAAAAACTCTTGAGCCTGTGGAAGACGGTAAAGATGGAGAGCTGGTTTTTACCACTCTTACAAAAGAAGCGTTTCCCCTGGTCAGATATCGTACAGGAGACATTGCATCTATTACTCGAAGGAAATGCCAATGTGGTAGGACGACAACAAGGATGTCGAGGGTAAAGGGAAGAACAGATGACATGATTATTATTCGTGGAGTGAATGTATTCCCTTCTGAAATAGAGCGCGTCCTTTTGAAGATTGAGGGCTTGTCCCCGCACTATCAAATCAGGCTTTTCAAAGACGGCCCGTTGGATTGTGCAGAGCTGCATGTTGAAATGAGTGATGAATTATACTTGGGGATAAATGAGGATCTCGAACATGAAAAAGTGCAGATGCTAGAAAGAAAAATAAAGCATGAAATTAAATCGGCATGCCTCGTTTCGGTAAAAACTGTGATGGGTATGCCCAAAAGCATCCCTAGGTCAGAAGGGAAAGCAGTAAGAATAGTGGACCAGAGAAACTCAAGCCCAGTCATGCTTTCTTAATCGGATGATACTGAAAAGGAGTGCATTCAAACATAAATGGGTAATGAAAAATTTGATTTAACAATTATTGGAGGCGGACCTGCCGGAATGTTTACAGCTTTTTATGCGGGTCTAAGGCAAATGTCGGTCAAGTTGATTGAGAGCTTGCCCCAACTGGGCGGTCAGCTCTCTGCCTTGTATCCTGAAAAATATATCTATGATGTGGCTGGATTTCCAAAGGTCCGTGGACAGGAGCTTGTGGACAGCTTGAAGAACCAGATGCAAATGTTCGATCAGGAAATCTGCCTTGGGGAATCTGTGGAGTCTTTGGTAAAGGAAAATGACGGTACTTTCATTCTGACTACGAATAAAGGGACACATTTTTCGCGAACGGTGATCATCACTGCAGGAAACGGAGCATTTCAGCCGAGGAAACTTCCTTTGGAAAAGGCAGCAAAATATGAACAAGGAAATCTTCATTACTTTGTTGATGATATGTCAAAGTTTTCAGGGAAAAGAGTGGCAGTTTTCGGTGGTGGAGATTCGGCGGTGGATTGGTCTCTCATGCTTGAACCGATTGCCAAAGAAGTAAGCATAGTACACCGAAGGGATAAATTCAGGGCCCATGAGCACAGTGTCGATACACTTTATAAATCTTCTGTAAATGTTCTTACCCCTTATATCCCGATAGATCTGACAGGAGACTGTCAAATAGAAAAAGTGACTTTACAGCACGTCAAAACAAAAGAGGAAATTGAAATTGAAGTTGATGCTGTGTTATGTAATTACGGATTTGTTGCATCACTGGGCCCTATCAAAGAATGGGGATTAGATATTGAAAAAAATTCAATTTCGGTTGATTCAAAAATGGAGACAAACATCAAAGGTGTTTATGCTGTAGGGGATATCAATACCTATGAAGGTAAGGTGAAATTAATTGCGACTGGGTTTGGAGAAGCCCCTGTTGCGGTAAGCAATGCAAAAGTCTTGATTGATCCTACCTCAAGAGTCCAGCCTGTTCACAGTACAACAGTCATGGAAAACAAAAAGATAAAGGTTTAACCAAAAGGAGGATACGATTGTGCCAAAGTATACAATTGTTGATCAGGATACGTGTATTGCCTGCGGCTCCTGCGGAGCCTGTGCACCTGACATTTTTGATTACGATGAAGAAGGGCTTTCTTATGTCATTCTTGATGACAATACGGGAACGGAGCAGGTTCCGGAAGAATTGTACGACGATTTGGAAGATGCTAGTGATGGATGCCCTACAGACTCCATTAAAGTTGCAAATGAGCCGTTTGAAGGACAGGAAGAAAAAGCAGGATAAGGGAAGGTCTTTGAGCCATGTTCGTATAAGGGAGAATGATTGGTTTTGACATAACAGTAAATTAAAATAACGTAAAAACAATGTTATATAAATGGGGAGGTACTTTACATGGCGGGATTAATGTATGCCGAAGAAGCGACGGAAGCTGAAAAACTGCAAGGCTTTATTGAAAGAATCAAAGCGGGCGATAAAATCGAAACCGATGACTGGATGCCTGAAGAATATCGGATTGCACTCATCAAATTAATCTCAATGCATGGAATAAGCGAAATTATGGGGGCGCTTCCTGAGAAAGAGTGGGTGCCAAAAGCGCCCTCCCTAAGAAGAAAACTTGGTATTATGGCAAAGGTTCAGGACGAAATGGGGCATGGTCAATTATTGTTAAGGGTAGCAGAGGACTTGCTGAAGCCTTATGGAAAAAACAGGGATGACCTGATGCAAGATTTATTTAATGGGGATTTGAAATTTCATAATGTGTTTCATATGAAAACGGTAACATGGGCGGATGCAGGTTTAATCGGCTGGCTGGTGGATGGAGCGGCCATCATAACCCAAACGAACATGCTCGGCGCTTCGTATGGCCCTTATGCCAGAGCGTTGCAGCGCATCTGTGCAGAGGAAGTATTCCACGCCCAGCATGGCGAAGCAATTATCATGGCACTTGCCGAAGGAACGAAAGAGCAGAAACAAATGATTCAGGAAGCCCTCAACCGCTGGTGGGATGCACTGTTAATGTTCTTCGGTCCGGCTGGCAGCGATACGACTGGGCGATCCAAGCAGGATGTTACCATCAAATACAAAATCAGGACAAAAACAAATGAGCAATTAAGACAGGATTTTTTCAGCAAGTATGTTCCCCGCATTCTTTCACTGGGATTAACCATACCGGATCCGACGCTTAAATATAATGAAGAGGAAAAGAGATGGGAATACAGACAGCCTGACTGGAATGAATTTAAGAAGATCATCAGAAATGAAGGCCCCAGGTCCCAGGAACGCTTGAATTTAAGGAGAGTTTCTTATGAAAATAATGCGTGGGTACGTGATGCACTTAGCAGCCGTGCATAGGAGGGAAAGTCATGACTACCAAAAAAAATTTTTACCATGAATATGAAGTATTCAGCAAACGCAGTGCGACATCGCCGTTCCAGCACCAATTTTGCCTATTGGCCCCAAATGAGGATATAGCTCTGGTCATGGCACAAGAAAACTTCATGCGACGTGAACCCGTAGAGGATATTTGGGTTGTGAAACGGGAAAATATCCGTTCGCTTGATCCTGAAGAAAAAAGAAGTCTTGCCCGGTTGGATAATAAGGACTACCGGACAGCCAAAGGCTACGGTTACCTAAAGAAGAAATGGCGACAGTATGAACAGAAAATGCTGGATGAAAAAGAAATTCTTTCTTGGGGAGGGGACGGTAAGAAATGACAGATATAAAAACCGATACAAAATACAAAGAGGCAGTCGCAGATTTGCTATTTCAGTTTGCGGATGATGATTTTTTGATTGCGTTTCGAGGCTCTGAGTGGCTAGGATTGGCACCTCATATTGAGGAAGATGTGGCGTTCTCCTCCATCAGCCAGGATTGTATGGGCCACTCTGCAATGTTTTACAGTTTACTTGAGGATCTGGGGTACGGAACCTCAGATGAACTTGCACATCTGCGCTCTTCCGAGGAGCGGCGAAACAGCATTCTATCAGAAAGGCCGAACGGAGAAGGTTATTACATGGATACGCCCAAATATGATTGGGCCTATGCCGTTGTAAGAAACTATTTTTATACAACTGCCAAAAAAGCAAAGATAGATTCATTGAAAAACAGTTCATATAAACCTGCTGCCGAGATAGCGGCAAAGGTCAGCATGGAACTCTTTTATCATACGCTTCATTGGAAAACTTGGTTTGTGCAGTTGCTGAGTTCCTCCGTTGAGGCAATTGAGAGAATGAAAAATGCAATCGATGAAGTTGCCAAAGATTTTGGGGATATGTTTATATTCGGCAAATTAACAAAAGACATCCATGAATATGGTTTGATTGAAGAAGGAGTAACACTTCAGAAAAGGTGGTTTGCCGAGCTGGAAAAAGCATACACATCCCTTGATTTGGAGCTTCCTGAAATCCCGGAAAAACCGCAAATGAATGGGCGGATCGGGGAGCATTCAAAGGATTTGGATTCTGCTCTTAAAACCCTTTCGGAGGTATACCGTCTGGATACTGCCGCTTCATGGTAATATGCAAGAGGAGTGATCAATAATGATGACCGCCATGCCCATTTCCCAAAAGGTCATTCTGGAAATCTTGGATACTGTCAAAGATCCGGAGATAGATACAGTCAGCGTCATCGATTTGGGAATGATCGAAAATATCCATATTGACGGCAGGAAAGTAACAGTGGATATACTGCCGACGTTTTTAGGTTGCCCCGCATTGGAAATTATTGAACGAAATATTGTAAGAGCCATTGAGACTTCCACGCCGGTGGAATCAGCGAAAGTACGTTTCGTATATCATCCGCCATGGACATCTGATCGAATTACTCAGAAAGGGCACGATGGCCTGAGGGAGTTTGGTATTGCACCTCCGCCTCGACATATGGAAGAAGATGGTACATGGCACGTTGATTGTCCATACTGTGATTCCACTTATGTAACAATGGAGAATATTTTCGGTCCGACTGCCTGTAGGAGCATCTTATACTGTAAATCTTGCAAAAATCCATTTGAAGCGATGAAACCGATTTCGAATATTTGAATAAATGTTTACACACTGTACGAATAGAGGAGGACATTTTTTCTATTCGTACTTTTTTAGGAGGGAAATGTATGATCCAAAACATTACAGTTGTCGGTTCTGGAGTTATGGGAAGAGGCATAGCTTATGTGGCAGCAGCTGCAGAATTTTCAGTGAGTCTCATAGATGTAAGTGAGGATGCTCTGAATAATGCCAAAGAAGAAATAATGAAAATTGCAGAGAAAGGATTAGCCATAGGGAAGCTGACTAATGAAAGCTTTGCACGTTTAAAGGAAAGGTTAAAGTTCCAGACGGACTTGGCAGAAGCGGCTTCCATGGCGGATTTAATCATTGAGGCGGTCCCGGAAAAAACAGAGATTAAAAAGCAGGTTTTTGTAGCAGCGGAGAAATTTGCACCGGAACACTGCCTTTTTGCAACGAATACATCAACGATGAGTCCGACAGAAATAGCCTCTTTTACCAAACGGCCGGACAAAACAATCGCCATGCATTTTTTCAACCCGGTCCATAAAATGCCTTTGGTCGAAATCATCAGGGGGCTGGAAACAAATGAAGAGACTGTCGAAATTATCAAAAAAACAGCGGAAAAAATGGACAAACAAACTGTTGTCATCAAAGAGTTTCCAGGTTTCGTAACAAGCAGGATCAGTGCCCTTGTGGGGAATGAAGCTTTCTATATGCTTCAAGAAGGCCTCGGCACTCCAGAAGATATAGACAAGGCCATTAAACTAGGCCTGAATTATCCTATGGGACCTTTTGAACTGGCTGATCTTGTTGGGCTGGATGCTCGGTTGAACAACCTGAAATACCTTCATGAAAAGCTCGGAGAGAAATACAGGCCAGCGCCGCTGCTCGAGCAGTATGTAAAAGCGGGGAGACTGGGACGCAAGACTGGAAAAGGCGTGTATGACTATACAAACAAAGAAAAAGAGTTGATAGATAAATGAGAGAAGTTGTTATTGTCGATGCTGTCAGAACCCCTTTTGGGAAGTATAAAGGAGCATTGAAAAGCATACGTCCGGATGATTTAGGAGCAATAGTCATCGAAGCCTTGGTTAATCGAAATCCAGCTCTTCCGAAAAATGAAATCGAGGAGGTCGTTCTTGGAAATGCAAACCAGGCAGGGGAAGATAATAGAAACGTTGCCCGTATGTCCGCTCTATTATCAGGACTTCCCATAAATGTTGCAGGTACAACTGTCAACAGACTGTGCGGTTCAGGGTTGGATGCGGTTATGTACGCTGCCAGGGCAATTGCCGTTGGTGACGGGGACATCTATATCGCAGGGGGAACAGAGAGCATGACAAGGGCACCATTTGTCATGGCAAAGCCCGACAAAGAGTTTCCACGCGGCTCGATGGAACTTCAGGATACGACGATTGGCTGGCGTTTTACCAACCAAAAGCTGAAGGAAATGTACGGGGCGGACACCATGCCGGAAACGGCGGAAAATGTTGCGAAACGATTCGAGATTTCAAGGGAAGAACAAGACCAATTTGCTTTTGAAAGCCAGATGAAGGCAAAAAGGGCAATGGAAAAAAATCTTTTTAATGAAGAGATTATTCCTGTTATTTATACGGACAGAAAAGGGAATGAACACATCGTGGATCGCGACGAACATCCTCGACCGGATACAACACTTGAGAAATTATCCAAACTGAAGCCTATATTTCCTAGAGGAACGGTCACTGCAGGAAACGCTTCAGGTGTGAATGACGGTGCATCAGCGCTTTTACTGATGAGCAAAGAAAAAGCGGAAGAATTGGGATTCAAACCGTTAGTGACATATAAGGTTGGAGCTGTATCAGGTGTTGAACCGGCGGTCATGGGACTTGGGCCAATCTATTCGAGTAAAAAAGCCTTGGAACGTGCAGGTTTAACTATGGGTGATATCGATTTGGTGGAGTTGAATGAAGCCTTCGCATCTCAATCTTTACAGTGTATTAAAGAGCTTTGCCTCGACAAGGAGAAAGTGAATGTTAATGGAGGAGCTATTGCTTTTGGGCACCCTCTTGGTGCCAGCGGTGCCAGGATCTTAACGACCTTAATTTATGAAATGAAGAGAAGGGATTCAAAATACGGACTTGCAACCATGTGTATTGGGGTTGGTCAGGGAGTTTCAGTCATCGTTGAAAATGATGGTTGACACTAAAAACCCTTGCTATTTGAAGTGAGGGTTTTTTGTTTAAAATTGTTTTGGCAAAAAACATCCAGAATCAAGTTTTGCTTATTCTTTATGCTAAGCATGGTATAATTCACTTAAAAAATATTCTGTAAAGAAATGAGTGACGGATGTATGGGCCTTAACACACAATCTATGATCTTTACAATATATGGTGATTATATTCGCCATTATGGGAA
The DNA here is from genome assembly GCF_000374565.1 of Siminovitchia fordii DSM 16014 = CIP 108821. Classification (GTDB taxonomy): domain Bacteria; phylum Bacillota; class Bacilli; order Bacillales; family Bacillaceae_C; genus Siminovitchia; species Siminovitchia fordii. The sequence continues at coordinate 92,375 of NZ_KB894692.1, forward strand.
CAAAATTTGGATCGGCAGCCTTATCCGGTTGCTGAAAGAGTTCGGCCACAACGAACAGGCTGTGCGGGTGGCTGTGTCAAGAATGGTCAAACAAGGGTGGCTGCAGTCAGAGAGGCAGGGTAATAAGAGCTTTTACTTTTTAACACAGCGTGGAGTCAGCCGTATAGATGAAGCGGGCCGAAGAATATTTAAGCTGGACCCCCACGAATGGGATGGAAAGTGGAGAATGCTTATGTATTCGATCCCAGAAGAAAAAAGACAAATCAGGGATGATTTAAGGAAAGAACTGCTTTGGAGCGGTTTTGGCAGCTTTACGCACAGCTGCTGGATTTCTCCAAATAATTTGGAGAAAGAAGTGGAATGGCTGATTGAAAAGTACGAAATTCAGGAGTTTGTTGATTTTTTTGTATCTGAATATATTGGGCCGAAAGATAATGTCCAATTGGTCAAGAAAAGCTGGCCATTGGAAGAAATTGAAGAAAGGTACGAAGAGTTTGTTTCAGCTTATGGCAAACAGTACATTATCCATCAAAGCTTGCTCAATGAAGGGAAAATGAGTGATGCCGACTGTTTTGTGGAGAGGACCAAATTGGTGCATGAATATCGAAAGTTCCTATTTGTAGATCCTGGATTACCAAGAGAGCTGCTACCTCCGATGTGGAGCGGCAACCATGCGGCATTGCTCTTCAGGCAATATTATCAGCTTCTGGCAAAACCCGCGAGTGATTTTTTCGAAGCCGTTTTTGAAAAAGGTAATGACTTGCGGAAAAAAGACAAGGCCTACGATGCAAATGATCATCCTTATATAGTCAAGTGAAATAGCCTGCCCCGATGTATATGGAGACAGGCATAAAATTAGGGTGTTTTTAACTTTTGGATAGTATCGAGTTATACTCTTTCCCTTTTTGAACATATGTATCTATGGATGATTGAATAAGTTCAAAGTCCTTTGCATTTAATTCCCGGACGACTTTTCCCGGAGAACCGATGACAAGTGATCTCGGCGGTATTTTCTTCCCTGAGGGGATTAATGTGTTCGCTCCAATAATACATTCTTCCCCTATTTCTACATGATCCAGAATCGTGGAGCCCATGCCGATAATGGATCTTCTTCCGATTGTGCATCCATGTAGAATGACATTGTGGCCGACAGTTACTTCGTCCTCTATGATCACCGGATATCCTTCATACATGTGGATTGTTGAGTTATCCTGAATACTGCATCTTTGCCCGATTTTGACAGGCCCTTCATCTCCGCGCAGGACCGCATTGAACCAAATGGTCGATTCCATTCCAACTTTGACGTCACCGATCAAATACGCTCCCGGGGCAACAAAAACTGACGGATGCACTTCTGGAGCTGTCTGGTTATACGTTATTTTCATTTCCTGACCTCCATTGAAATAATATTGGAAATTTATTGTCTCTTTTACTATAACATTATTTTAAAGGATGGTGAAAAAATTGAAAGATGGACATGCTATATTAGGCTTGAAATATCCAATCATACAAGGCGGGATGGGCAATATAAGCAATGCTCAATTAACTTCTGCCGTATCAAAAGCAGGGGGATTGGGAACGGTGGGAGCCGGGACAATGCATCCTGATGAGGTAGAGAAGATAATTGTTGATACAAAAGAAAGGACAAACAAGCCTTTTTCATTGAATATACCGATTACCGTTACAGAATATACGGAAGAATTGCTAGACTTGGCCATCAGACACAAAATTGCAGCCGTAACTTTGTCTGCAGGCAACCCATCACCTTTTATACCTGTCTTACAAAAAAATGGCATCAAAGTAATAGTGATTGTTGCATCAGTCAGACATGCAGTAAAAGCGGCAGAAGCTGGTGCTGATTTGCTTGTTGCTGAAGGGTTTGAAGCCGCAGGCATCAATTCCAGTCTTGAATTGACTACTTTCTCACTCATTCCCCAGATTGTTGATAAAGTTGAAATTCCGGTATATGCAGCCGGAGGCATTGCTGACGGAAGGGGATTGGCCGCTGCCTTAATGCTTGGAGCAAGCGGGGTCCAGATGGGAACAAGATTTATCGCTGTTAAGGAAGCTCCATTCCATGAATCCTATAAACAGAAGCTTCTAAAAGCCGATGATCTTGGGACAGTGATTTTGGGACGCTCATTGGGTAGGGTCAGAAGAGTTCTTAAAGGGAAGTATGTGGAATCAATAATGGATTTAGAGCAGAAAGGCATGACAGTAGGGGATTTTGCAGAAAAAACATCAGAGCAGCATCATATACAAGGGGCCGTACATGGTGATTTTGAGAACGGCTATGTAAATGGAGGGCAGGCATCGGGACTGATTGTCAACATTCCATCCGTTGAACAGTTAATGGAAGGTATGATGGAACAAGCACTCAGACAGATAAAACAAGTATCTGGCTACTTGCAGAAATCGATTGACTGATCATAGTGATTAACTTAATGCCAAGTGTATCTTAGTTTAAAGAAAATTTGCATGAATCGGGGCAAACAATTAATATAGTAGTTGGATTATGGAAGGGAGAGCGAAAAATGAGTATACATATAAATGCACCTGAATCGGCCATTGCAGAAACGGTCCTCCTGCCTGGCGACCCGTTACGTGCCAAATATATAGCCGAAACATTCTTGGAAAAGGCGCAAGAATATAATTCTGTTCGAAATATGCTTGGTTATACAGGTGAATACAAAGGAAAAAGAATTTCTGTCCAAGGAACTGGAATGGGTGTTCCGTCGATCTCCATCTATATAAATGAATTAATGGAAAGCTATAATGTACAAAATTTAATTCGAGTAGGAACGTGCGGTGCGATTCAAAAGGACGTAAAAGTCCGGGACGTCATTCTTGCTATGTCAGCTTCAACCGACTCTCAAATGAACCGCTTAACATTCAACGGCATTGATTATGCTCCAACTGCATCATTTGACTTACTGAAAAGAGCATACGATGAAGGTGTAAATAAGGGACTGCAACTAAAAGTAGGGAACGTTTTCACTGCAGATATGTTTTATAATGATAATGCCGAACATGAGAAATGGGCTCAATATGGTATTTTGGCCATTGAAATGGAGACTGCCGCACTTTATACATTGGCAGCAAAATACGGGCGACAAGCCCTGTCAATTTTAACAGTGAGCGACCATATATTGACTGGTGAATTGACAACAGCTGAAGAAAGGCAGACAACCTTCAACGAAATGATCGAAGTGGCCTTGGAATCTGCAATCGGATAAACCTTACCATACCAATGGTGAATCGTTTTACATAAGTGCTCAATTTTAAGCAAGTGACCCAAAAGTGACCAATCATAAGATTGCGTTTAAGTTGTCGCTTGCTTTTTGTATTTCTGTCTCTTTAGCGGCTTATTTGTTTAACATTTTTTTAGTATCAACATGGCAAAACTGCTAATCATTTATCCCATTACTCAATGCTCAAGAAACCCAATGGCGCCAAAATATGTCATCTTGCATTCGTACTGTACAATTGTCACTTTAGACAGCAAGAGTGATGCATAAGCATCGCTTCTTTTTATATTCAGAAAGAGAAAAATGATGTTGAAGATCAACAGCTATAACGTGATCAATTAACGAACACAGGGTTCTGTTCATTTTTGTAAAATTATGAACATTCTCCGAACTGTTAACATAAACAAAGAGTTTAAGCAAACATCGAATCAAGTTTCCATCCACGACATGGCAAGCTGTAAAACCCTGTTGTTTCACTTAACAACCAAGCAAGCACCTGACCTCTACACTAGAACAGCAATATTACCTAACTTACCATTATAATTGCTGATTTATCTTTCGATAATCGGAAAAGTTTGTTGCCAGTATGAATGAAAGGTGAATGGACACTATATCGTTATCTCTATATGTAGTAGCTTTTTTTAGATTTGTAAAAAACCACGTTTCTACCAGACGGACTGTCCAAACGAATCCGGCAACTTTTAATATATTAATATCGAAGCCGGCTTTAAGAGACATCAAGGAGGTGTAAAGCATGGGTTTTGAATTTGAGGATGATTTTGTAGGAGGAGAAAGAGAAAGACGTAGAAGACGCAGAGTTCGATTAATTTGTCGATGCCGTGAAGTATGGGATGATGACTGCCACCACCACCATCATCACCATCGGAACCGCGAAAGATTCATTTGCCGCTGTAGAGAAATTGATGACTAATTGAAACAGGCCCGGCATGCCGGGCTTGCCTACTTATGAACTATTATCTTTCTTTATTTTCGCTCATTCGGCTTTTGTGCCAGATGACCGATATAAACGCATTCATTTTCCAGTGCATCTTTTTGATTCATGCCCACAACAATACATATTGCGGATAACATAGAATATGAGTTTTATCAATTGAAATAAGATTATTCATTCCTTCTATAATATCTGAATCTATATTGATTTATATCCGCCTGATTCATTAACACTTTAACAATACTTGACGAATGTTCGTTGCGTTGATGCAGAAAGTCTGTTAAAACGTCAAATAAATCAAAGTATGGGTTGGGAAATGATATACATAGACAAAAACAATCAGTGGTCACAACTCATCATCAAAATTAAAGTGAGGGATATAACTGAGTCAACAACCATAAAAGCCAATTCCACACTTTATATAGCGTTAAGCATTTTACAATGAGACACGTAACACAAAGAACAGGATCTCGATGGATCAAGGAACACGGTACAAGACATGGACTTGTATGATACTGCTGGGACATGTTGTAATGTTGTGTAAAGTTGAAAGAAGCTTAATTCGATTATTATCAAGAGAAGGCACCATTACTGGACGAGCCGGTATGGTAACAGATCTAGGTGATATTATTTATTGCAGGGAAATTAACACCATCTGGAATGATATCTTATATAGAAAAATTGAGAATGCTTCCACTTTCCGATTAATGAATATGCTTCTCCATCTAGAGATATAGCCTCCAGGCCCATTAAATAGATATCGATTTTATATTGCCAGTGTTGAATGGCGGAGTAGCCCTAATGCATGATGGTCCCTAATATGAGTACAGCAAGTGTTTACCTTGTAGCGGCTGGTCGCCAGTTATAGAATAAATCTATTAGAACGTGTTGTTCTCTTTTTCTTCATGACCAACAAAAAGTGACTAATGAATGACAAAACGTTCACTGTAAAGATTGTTTTTGACAGTGATAGATATAATGAGCGATAATAAAGATTGTAAAATCAACGTTTTTACATCTATTGATTTTTAATAACAGCTCCTAGTCATCAATAATAACGTGGCTTTGGAACCTGCAATTAAAAATCCAGGGTAAAATCTTTTTGAAAGTGAATTGGAGTAGTGAACATTCTTTATGAAGAAAATAACAGGTATCACCATGACTGTACTCTTTCTTACTGGATGTCAGTGGAATCATTTTACTGGTGAAAGCGGGCATCTGCACAAGCCGAACGATGAAGTTACTGAACAGTCCTCATTGGAAAAAGGACAAGATCTTTCAAATCAGAAAAAAGAGAATCCAGAATTAATGTTGGAATCCACTTATTTCAATGAAGTGGTTGAAGTGGATGGGAAAAAGGAAATTGCAAACGCAGGAAATAAACTGGCTCTGGTCAATAAGTCATTTTCGTTACCTAGTGACTATATACCTAAGGATTTAGTCCGGCCCCAAGTGACTTTTTCCTTTGGGAATCAGGATATTGAAAAAAGTTATTTGCGGAAAGAAGCGGCAAAGGCGTTGGAAACAATGTTTGATGCAGCAGAAAAAGAAGGTATACAACTTTATGCTTCATCCGGATATCGTTCTTATGAACGGCAAAGGGAAGTTTTTCAGGTTGAATCTGACAGGTCTGGAGAGAAAAAAGCCTCAGAAGCCGTTGCTGCTCCCGGGAGCAGTGAACACCAGACAGGTCTAGCCATGGATATTACCAGTGAGTCTGTCCAATTTCTGTTAGTTGAAGAGTTTGAACAGGAACCTGAAGGCAAATGGTTAAAGGACAATGCCCATAATTATGGGTACATTTTGCGATACCCGAGAGGCAAGGAAGATATAACGGGATATCAGTTTGAGCCGTGGCATTTTCGTTATGTGGGAAAAAAAGCTGCAAAAACCATCTATGAACGGAATTGGACTTTAGAAGAGTATTTTGAGCACGTATCAAAATTTTAAAGACTTTGCCTTTTTGCAAGGCAAAGTCTTTTTGTCAAAAAGTAATGAAAGTAAAATATTAAATCCTGTTCAAAGTATATGTAAAGTTCAAATCAAAACGTTATTGGAGTAAGTTTGCGATTCGCTGAGTTGACTAAAGACATTATCAACGAAATTGTCTTGTACTTATGTACTAAGACCATACGGGATAGTCTCACTTGATGTAAACACATAAAACTCCATTATCCTTTCGTTGGTTGTGTAAAACTGGTAGAATAAAGAGGTTGGATAGAGTCCTTAAGATGATTACGTATGCGCAAATGGCTAACGTGTTGAAAGTGGTGAAATAGATGGAAGAAGATCAAAATTATAGGGAAGAAAGTCCGCAACACGCGGGATTTATAAAAATGAAAAAATTCAGGTTCGTCATGTTAATCTTTCTTATCGTATTTTTAACAGCGGGTGTGACTATTTTGGCTCTCTCGTTTGGCGATGAAAAAGCAGTCAATGTTGGAGTGCAGGAAAGGGCCGAGTTTAATAAATTATATAATACATACGATAAGTTGAAGAAAAGTTATTTTCAAGATGTTGATGAAGAAAAACTCGTTGATGGTGCTATCGACGGAATGGTTAAGTCGCTCGATGATCCATATTCCGACTACATGACAAAAGAAGAAAGCAAGGTCTTTGAAGAAAGCATTACTTCATCGTTTGAAGGAATTGGTGCTGAAATTCAGGAAAAGAATGGCGCAATTGTTGTTGTTTCCCCAATTAAGGGATCCCCAGCTGAAAAAGCTGGAATCGAACCGAATGATAAAATAACCGAAGTCGACGAGAAAAGTGTCAGGGGCATGAGCGCCAATGAAGCAGTCCTGTTAATCAGAGGAGAAAAAGGCACGAAAGTGACGTTGACCATTGAGCGCAAAGAAGGAGAAGAACCGAAGAAGTTCACTATTACACGCGATGAAATCCCAATCAATACAGTATATCCTGAAATGCTGGACGATGGGGTAGCTAAAATTCAGATTACAAGCTTTTCCAGCCATACGGATAAAGATCTGAGCGAAGCACTGAAAGAGATGGAAGACAAAGGGATGAAGTCCTTGATCTTAGATCTCCGTAAAAATCCGGGAGGTTTGCTTGACCAGGCAATAAATATTTCAAATCTATTCGTCCCAAAAGGGGAAAAGTTGTTCCAAGTGGCCTATAAAGATGGAAAAGTGGAAGAGTATGTTGCAAAAGAAGGTAAAAAAATTACCGTTCCGACTGTTGTATTAGTTGATGGGGGCAGCGCCAGTGCTTCTGAAATACTTGCTGCGGCTGTAAGTGAATCCGCTGGGATTCCTCTTGTTGGTGAAAAAACCTTCGGAAAGGGAACAGTTCAAACAACCGACGAGTTCCAGGACGGTTCTAATATTAAATACACAATGGCTAAATGGCTGACACCTGATGGTAATTGGATTAACGAGAAAGGCATCGAACCGGATAAAAAGGTTGCATTGCCAAAATACGCATCCTTGTCCTATATCGATCCTGATCAAAAGTTGAAGGAGGGAACAGCATCCTCCGATGTGAAAGCAGCCGAGCAGATATTGAAAGAGCTTGGTTATAATCCTGGCAAGGTGGACTCCTATTTTGACGAAGATACAAAAGAAGCAGTCATGGAGTTTCAGAAAGACGAAAAGCTGGAAACATCCGGTGTTTTAACCGGCGACACAACCATTTCCCTCATGAATAAAATTCGTGAGCACCTCCAGGATAATGATCCACAAGTGAAGGAAGCGGTCAAGATGTTATCAAAAAAGAAAAAATAGCTTAAAAAGAACTCCTTGAAAATTTGAATTGCATCCGAAATGTTATGAAGTGCTCCCCAATAGGTAGACAGATGAAAAAATAAAATCTGTTTGCCCATTGGGGAGATTTTTATGAGAAAGAAATAATAATGGAGATTTTAAATTTTTATGTCAATGCCACTTTATTCTTAGTGAAGAGACAGAATTATATATTGTTGATTCTGAATGATCAAAGTTTGCAAAATAATAATCGATTTTTTGGAGAAGAAGGTTACCAGAAGTAAAAATCCCGGCGGCTGAGGAACTGCCTCTTCGGAAACATCTTAATTTACCAAAGCTGATCAAGACGTTTCCGGACTGTTTCTTGAGGCAGCTATTGTTCACCGTATTTTGCAAATGTTTTTTCATCTTCTATGAGTCCACACGAAGCGCATTGAATTCTTCTATCAGGACCATTATAATGCGCGTGGAATGGGCCAGCCTGCTCCATCGTGTCATATCTTTCCACAATTTCACCTGTATCCGGATTCAATTTCACCGCTGAAACGACCTGTTCCACAATATTGAAACGTGTTCGATTTGTCTTGCAGTTGGGACAGCGATATCTTGTGTTCATGATGACCTCCTTTTTAATCAGGATAACCAACCAAGGCCTTATTTATTAAAAAAGTTAAGCTTCTTACAATACCATCACAATTGATACAGCGCTGTAATATATGTAATAAACCGCGGTTTTTTCAACACTTGTCAACTATTAATATATAGAAGTTTTTAACTGTGAATAATGTATTTTGGAAGGATTGGCAATGAAAGTAATTTCCCTTTTCTTTAAAAATCCCGCATGATATCAATCATCTTTTCTATTAATTTATGTAAGGAACATCATGCTATTAAACTGGAATTCCCTCCCAAAAATATTACAAAAATCCTATGATACTATGAAAACAGAAAAAGACAGGGAGGAAAAATGAAATGAAAAAATCAATTGTTTCAACAGCAGCTGCTTTAACAATACTGGCAGCGCCAATTGCAGGACAGGCAAGTGCTGCTCAACCGGATCAACCACAATCAAATAATGCAAAGGTATATTATTATCAATCCGGCGATTACCAAAAAATAAACGACTGGTGCAAAGAGTTTTCCATTAATTTATACCCTTATTGGAAAAACGAAAATTCCGACTACGATAATAAAAAGCCAGTTCAAAAGCCTGCACCGGACCAAGTTCAAAAGCCAGCCGAAAAACCAGCTGAAAAACCAGCTCCTAATAAACCGCAACAACCTCAAAAAGAGCAGCAGAAACCTGCTGAAGAGCAAAACAGCCAGTTGAGTGCGTATGAACAAAAAGTTGTTGAGCTGACAAACGCGGAAAGGTCTAAAAATGGTCTAGCACCACTTAAAGTTGATGCTGAATTAAGCAAAGTCGCTCGCGAAAAATCAAGAGACATGTCTGCAAACAACTACTTTGATCACAATAGCCCGACATACGGTTCACCATTTGACATGATGAAAAAATTTGGTATCAGCTACAGCTCCGCGGGTGAGAACATTGCAATGGGTCAACGTTCTCCAGAAGAAGTAGTAAACTCATGGATGAACAGCTCCGGCCACCGTGCAAACATCCTAAGCAAGGACTATACACATATCGGTGTAGGGCATGTTGCTGACGGCAATTACTGGACACAACAATTCATTGGAAAATAAGAAAAAACAATAAGAACGAAAAGTTTTCTTTCTGATATGCTCCCCTTTAAGTAGACAGGTAAAAAAATAAACCTGGGTGCTTAAAAGGGGGCATTTTTATGTCTTAATGAAGCCTGTTCGTTCTTTTTTATATTTATTTTTTGGATATGGAGGAGGCGGAATGATAGAGTGGCTGCACCTGCTGCAAGACCTATGATCAATCCGAACCAATAACTGAATGGGCCAAAATCTGTAAATTTTGAAAGAAGTAAGCCAAAAGGCAGTCCGATAACCCAAAACGAAATCAATGCCATGATAAATGTTACATTTACATCTTTATATCCCCGAAGGGCTCCTTGGATCGGCGCTTGGACAGCATCTGACAGTTGGAAGAAAACTGCATATAACATAAATTGCGCTGCCCATGAAATGACTTCAGGGCTCTCGCTGTATAAGCCGGCAACTTGGGAGCGATAAAATAATAAAAACACACCTGTTATTGAAGAAACAATAACAGCTTGAAAGATGCCAAGAAAACTATATATGCGGGCATCATGAAATCGTTTTGCGCCAAATTCATATCCGACCAAAATGGTCAAGGCCATTGAAATGCTCATCGGAACCATGTATAAGAGGGAAGAAAAGTTCAGTGCAGCTTGGTGTGCCGCAATCACTACTGTGCCAAATTCACTCATAAACAAAGTTACAGCCGCAAAAATACTAGTTTCCACAAAAATCGACAATCCCATTGGGATGCCCAGAATGAAAATCTCTTTTAATTTATTGATAGATGCCCTTTGTACATTCAAAAATATACCATAATCTGCAAATGGCTTCTTAGTATGAATAATCCATGCTGCAGAAGCAGTAATGATCCAGTATGTTAGTGTTGAAGCTACTCCCGCACCTATTCCTCCTAACTTTGGAAGCCCCAATTTTCCAAAAATAAGCAAATAGTTGAAAAGAATGTTCAATGGTAGGGATGCCAGAGTAATAAACATAGTAACTCTAGTTTTTCCCAATGCATCTATAAAAGAGCGCAAAACATTATATGCAAAAACGGGAATGATTCCGAAAGCTAGGCTTATAATATAGTGCTTTGCAACATGCCTGACTTCCTCTTCCAAATTCATCCTATTCAGGATCGGCTCGAGAATGAAAAAACCTATTGTTAGAATGACAGCTGCCAAAATGAAAGAAGCATATATCCCCTGTATGACTGAAGAAGGGACATCTTTATGCCTTTTTGCTCCTATAAGCTGGGCAATAATGGGTGTCACGGACAACAGAATCCCGCTCAATCCGGTAAAGACAGGGAACCATAAGGAAGAACCTATAGCCACTCCTGCTAGATGGCTGGGCGAGTAATTTCCGGTCATCATGATATCGAAAAAAGTCATTGAAAACATGGCGATCTGGGTGATCAATATTGGGACCAAAATAATATTCAGCTGTTTTAGCTTCTCTTTTGTGGTAAAGGTTTGTTTCATGGCAATCCTCTTTCGGTTTTTGGTCTTTTAAGACAAATTATAGTATGCCGTTTTTATTGAATTTTGAGCATATTGGACAAGCAACTTAGATTAATCCCTTTCATATTATAAGGGGCATGGAAGAAAGGGGAGATGTATCAATGCACATTTATTCCAAGGGCTGGTATATTGCCAAATTAAAAGAAAAAGGAATGCGTTTTCATCCAGAAAAGAAAAAGAAGTTGGAATTATATAAAATATACGTTGTAAGAAATCTATATAATGAATTGATAGAAGCAGATGAAAAAGGAAAGATATAAAAATCAGCCGGAAACATGACTTTCCGGCTGATTTTTTGAATGTGGTGATATTTTAATGCGGAAGTTATGCCTCCATTGGCTGTGACTCTTCTTCAACTGCAATATTACGAATAAATGACATAGTATATAGATCTTTGGACACTTCATAAAGATCGTACACATATCCGCTGTTGTTCAACTGATTAAAAAGATCTTGTCTTGTTTCATAGGCCAATATGGTGTAAGGAAGCTTTTCCGCTGCCTTTTTCGACCGGATGTTCTCTTTTCGGATACGCATAAAAACAGTTTCAATGTCATTCTCGAAAAATAGTTCCTGGAAGAAATTTTCCTTGGCCATATGATTATATCCTTTTCCATGAAACTGTTTACCGATCCATGTTCCCAAGAATCCACTTTTGGAGTCGATATCAAAAAGATTGATTGTACCGATCGGATTTTCCCATTCGTCAAATATAGTCCTTGAAATTAATTCACCGCGTTCTTCAGCTTCAATCGTCTGTTTCGTTAAAAAAACAAACTCGTCGTACGAAGAGGCTTTCTGACGTACATAAGGGAAGACATCGGGGTGCGTCATCAAATCAAACAAAATCCGGCATTCATGCCCATTTACCTCACGTTTCTTGAGCATTCTCTGGATCCCTCCTGCGCAGGGCAGGTCGGTGTTCGATCCTGCCCTCGAAATTTTTTAAGTTTGCATAAAAAATTTCGGGGTGGGAATCGAACCCACTAATACCAGTCAGAAACAGGACTGGTGGCGCACCATTTGCCTTCCCTCAATTATGAGATGTATTCTTTTTTTTGAATATCTACCCATATAATACAAAAATTTATTTTGTTTGCAAATAGATAAAATATATTTTTATAAAATATTATTTTTCGTTTTTCGACATGCGTTTAAGGGGCCATTTTTTAAGCAAGAAGTATAACAGGAGAACTGCCAGGGCTGCTCCGATTAACGGTTTCAAATATGCCGAGGCATGCTTCCCGATTTCGTCCCAATGATTTTCAAGCTCTATACCGATTAATAGGAATAAGACCGTCCACGGAATCATCGCCGCAACAGTAAGAGTGGTAAATTGGTAAAAGGGCATTCTCGCTATTCCAGCCGGGATGGAAATGGCATGCCTAATAACTGGTATGAACCGCGCTGTAAATATGACAACCGTTCCGTGCCGCATAAACCAGCTTTCCGCTGCATTTAAATGTTTTGATTGGATAAAAAGAAATTTTCCGTATCGGTCAAAGAAAGGCCGGCCCCCATACATTCCGAGCCAGTACAAAAAAAGCTGTGCCATCGTTCCGCCAAAAATGCCGGCAATCAATGCCTGGAAAAATGTTATTTTTCCGCCCGCTATTAAATATCCACCGTAACCCAGGACAATTTCACTCGGGATGACTTCTATCATGAGGCCGACAGCAATTCCTATAAATCCGTATTCACCAAGCATTTGCAGCAATTCGACAGCCCATTCCTGAAGCATGAAATTTTACCACCCCATTAATTCAAATCCTTTCAAAGAATGAATATGCCTGTACGAAAAAAAATATCATTTTTTTTGAAACTTTCCTGGGAGCTTTTCGTAATAAATAATAGATAGATTTTCGATAGGAGGGAATTTAATGGATGCTGTTTCCAGCAATGACAGAATGCTTGCTTTGGCCATATATGTGACGAGTTTCTTTACAACTTTGATCGGCCCGCTACTCATTTGGCTTTTGAAAAAAGATGAGTCGGCTTTTATAGACTTTCACGGCAAGGAATATTTGAATTTTATTATCTCTTACACGGTTTACAGTCTGGTGGCTTCCTTATTAATGCTCGTACTGATTGGCTTTATCCTTTTGCCGATTATTGGGATTATGGCATTTGTATTCACCATTATTGCGGCAATTAAGGCTTATAACGGGGAAATTTATCACTTTCCACTCGTATTCAGAATCATTAAATAGGTTACCTAATAAATATGCCTCCGATTTTCTATATCGGGGCATTTTTCTTTTTCTTGAAAAAAAGATTAGTCATGTTCTGGTAGCTTGTCTCGTATAATGAACTGAAACTCCTGAAACAGGGGGAAGAGGATGAACATAAAAGAACATTATACATTCATGTCCCGATTATATTTTCATCAAAGCATCCTGTTTACGGTCGTCTTTATGGTTGTCATCTTGCCGAATCTGAAGAAAGCGGATCTTTTTCTGAGCAACTTGGCAGGGCTGGCTGTGTTTCTTTGTATGGTTTATTTTGTTTTGAGGTTTCTGTATTTTTCATATAAAAGCAATGCGGTATCGATCATGCTCAGCACTGGGCCAATGGCAGAGAATAACGAAACTTTTCTTCTTATTTCTTCACACAATGCGAATTGCCTGATGGAAGCCTACTCTTCGGACGGAATCAGGCGTTTTTCCATTTTCAATGTAAAGGGGAAGGAGAGGAGGAGCAGCCTGAAAAATTATGAACTGGGAAAGAGGGGCCGGTTGTTTAAAATCAATGAGCATGGGATAGGGACGACAGGATACTTACATATCGAGCAAAGCGGTACCAGTTTCATCACTTCGAAGAATAAAATTCCTGTGATTATCAATTCAAAAGGCGGCAAAAGCCTCTGCTTTATTGTCGGCCCCGATCAATTTGAGATAAAAAAGCCATACTCAAACCGGCTGTTATTGAAAAATGGACGGCCGGTCATGTCAATTAAAAAAGGGTTGATGCCCATTAAATGGCAACAATATTTTTCTCCGAATACTCCTTTGTTGAAAATGGATACAAGCCTCTCAAAGGAAGAGAGGAGTCTTTGTTTATGTTTGCTGACTTTGTTTTAAATTTGATGGCCCAAACGTTCAAGAACCTGCCCAAAGGGCTGCTTATTTTTGCATTGAAAGTACCGGGCAAACGGGTCTTTCATCTTGGACAACCTTTCCAGGACTGATTCCATAGTAAATTGTACAGGGGATAAATCTTCGGTCAGTTCATCCCAATGGATGGGTGCGGCTACCAGTCCGTCTTCATTGTTCCTCACTGAATATGGAGCAATGATCGTCTTGCCTTCAGCATGCTGTACAAAATCGACATAGAGTCTTCCGCCGCGATTTTTTTTCAATCTTTCCGTCGTGAACGAACTCGGATCATATCGAACCAGAAATTCAGCTATAAATGAGGTGAACCGTCGGGTATCCTCCCATGTGAACCTGCCTTCGGGCAGTGGGATGTATACTTGAAGCCCCTTATTTCCGGACAGCTTTACAAATGAAAAGAGGGCAAGTTCATCTAAAACTTGTTTAAGGATTGTAGCGGCGTATACTGCCAAATGGAAGTGGGACCGGTCCGGGGGATCCAAGTCAAAGACAATCTCACTTACATAGTTGCTTCCCACCTTATGGAAAGGAATGTGGAACTCGATTGCAAGCTGATTCCCAAGCCAAATGAGTGATTTCAAATCATTGCAGACAATATAGTCGATGTCATCTATCACATATGATTCAATGTAACCAGGGGAGGTTTCCGGCTTGTTTTTTTGATAAAAGGACTCTCCGAATACACCGTGTGGGGACCTGATCACAGTCAAGGAACGGTTTTTCAGAAAAGGAAGCATAAAATGGGCAGCTTTTCTGAGATAGCGGGCATAATCAAGCTTTGTTGCATAATTTTTTGTCCAAAGTACCTTTTCCGGATGAGTGATCTCAATTTCAGCAGGAAACATTGCCTCATTGAATAAAAATTTTTCAAATGTACAGTCATCAGGATGGAGATCGAACCTCAAACATTTGAAATGAGGTTCCCTTAACTGGTTGTCCGTCCATTCAAGATAATGGATGTCAACACAGATGCCGGGATTCACTATATACTTTGAACCATTTCTTCCGATGTGGTTTTCACGTATGGTTGTCTTAAGGGCGTTTTTTGTGTCGGAATCAAGGCTGAATAAAAATTGCCCCAGCGGGAAAATGTTGCCATCCTTCCAGACCCCAACGTAAAAATAGCCATTTTCTCCATCCATGGCAGTAATGAAGCAGGAAACGGTTTTCCAATTTTTAATTTTTTGCCACTCAGCAGACCTTTTACCTTCCAGCCATTGACTTCCGGCTTGTTTGGCGACAATTCCTTCACTGTCAAATTCCTTCGCGGTATGCAGGCTCTCTTCAAAGGATCTTGAAAAAGGAATATACTGGAATAATAGGTCATCTCCTTGGGCAGGTGATTCAGGCAGCCCAAAGGACTGGACCAAATTGAATAATAAGCTTTTCCGTTGAAGGTAGCTAGAAGAGGACAGGCTCTTTCCTTTACAGGATAATAAATCAAATATGAGGTATTTGCATGGCCATTTTCTGGATTCCAATAATATTTTTTCTTTGGATCGCATCCTTCCCCGTTGCTGCAGTTTTGAAAAATTAGCTTTGAACGGATTCTCCAACATGACGAGTTCGCCATCCAATAAAAGGGGAAGATGCTCTTTCACCTTGTGTGAAATGGCGTCCAAAAAAGAGATCAATTCCGGGAATTGAGGGAGCATATCTTTACCGTTCCTGCTCCAAAGATGCACTTCTTGTTCAGTCCATTCCAATATTCCGCGATAACCATCATATTTTATCTCATAAAGCCAGTTGCCTGATTGCGGTGGGGCAAAGGTTAAAGTGGGAAGCATGGGTCTCATCATAAATCACACCTCGTCTGAATTTTTCATGTGTAGTTTTTCCTAACCTGTTTTTTTTACCAAAAGTTTATATGTTTATTTATGGGGACAATGGGCAAAAGCTAAGGAAAAATATAAAGACGAAGGGTGACCATATGCATACGATGTGGAAAGGAAGCATCAGTTTCGGTCTTGTGAACATTCCGATCAAGCTGCATGCCGCTACAGAGGATAAAGACGTAAAATTTCGGTCATTGCACAATGAATGCCATACACCTATCAAATATGAAAAGGTTTGTCCCACATGTGAAAAAGAAATAGGCGTTAAAGACATTGTCAAAGGATATGAAGTCACAAAAGGAAAATTTGTTGTTGTCGAAGAGGATGAACTAAATGGACTAAAGGAGGCTGTCGAGGAGAAAGCGGTGGAGATCATCGATTTTATCAAGTTAGAAGAAATCGATCCCATCTATTTCAACCGAAGCTACTACATGTCCCCTGATGGGGGAAATAAAGCATACGGGCTGCTTAGGAAAGCTTTGACCGATTCGGAAAAAGTAGGACTCGCCAAAATCATCATCCGTTCAAAGGAACAACTGGCTGTCATTCGGGTTTATCAAGATACTCTCATAATGGAAACAATCCACTATCCGGATGAAGTTCGAAACGCTGCCGATGTACCCAATGTCCCTTCCGAGGATAATGTGACAAAGAAGGAGATCGATACGGCGATCCTGCTTATCGATCAGTTGACAACAACATTTGATCCGGAAAAATATAAAGACGAATACCGTACAAAGGTTCTAGAACTGATCGAAGCGAAACGGACAGGAAAAGACCTGGTCACTGTGAAAGAGAAAGAACCTGCTGTCCAAATGACTGATCTGATGGCAGCACTTCAGGCTTCCATAGACAGGACCAAGCCAAAAACAAAGCGGCCGGCAAAAGGAAAAAAACCTGCATCCAAAACTTCTGCAGCAGGGGGAAAGAAATAAAGAAAAAATCCCATTTACCCGAATAAAAAATATAAGAAACGGGAAAGACAATACTAGCTCAATAAAATAAATAAAAGTTTGCCCGTTTCTTGCTTTTTTCTTTATATTCATGTATGATAAATGAGAAGTAAAGATACGTTAATTTTATTTACCAGTAATTGGAGTTACCATTATTCACATGTTATAATGAATATCTACTCCAGGAAGTGGGTATTGATTATAATATGTGAATTTTTATTTACCCGGTAAATATTAGGAACATATTAATAAATTTTTGGAGGTTTTTGTGCATGACAACTGGTACAGTTAAATGGTTTAACAGTGAAAAAGGTTTTGGATTCATCGAAGTGGAAGGCGGAAATGATGTATTCGTACATTTCAGCGCTATTCAAGGTGAAGGATTCAAGACACTTGATGAAGGTCAACAAGTAGAATTTGAAATTGTTGAAGGCCAACGTGGACCACAAGCGGAAAACGTTGTTAAACTATAATTTTCCTTTGAAAAAGAACTGCCTTTTTGGCAGTTCTTTTCTTTTTATAGTTCGTCTTATAGTTCGTCAAATCCGTTCAAGTCACTTGTTTTTGTGTATTGGCGGGATTTTTGTTCGAAAAAGTCGGTTTTCGTATCATCGAAATTGTCTACATACGCCCGAATCCATTTCATCGGATTATCAATATAATCTTCATAAATTTCGCTCAATCCCAGCATTCTGAGCATTTTATTTGCTCTATATTTAATATAGCCCTCCATTTCCATAAGATCAATTCCATCGATTCCATTCAACACATAGCGGCTCCATTTCATTTCCTGCTCGACCGAGTGGCGGAACTGGTCATAAACCCAATCCGTAAATTCGACCGTATTATACTCATGATTTTCAGCTAAAGTGGCGCGGAATAAATCGCTTATAAAGCGGCCATGCTGAAGCTCGTCGCGGTTAATATAAGATATCATCGTCGATGTTCCAACCATTTTTTGATTCCTTGCCATGTTATAGAAAAAGGCAAATCCCGAATAAAAGAATAACCCTTCAAGCAAAGCGGTATAGACCATTGCCTTTAAGACATTTAAAATGGAAGGGTTCAATGCAAATTCATTATATACCTGCATGATTCTTTCATTTCTTTTCATTAGTACTTCATCTTTTCTTCCGGTTTCAAACGACTCGTTTTGTCTGTCGAATGACGTGACTGAAGAGAGGACATATGCATAGCTGTGGTTATGCTCACTTTCCTGGTCAGCGATCGTTGCCATAATTGATTTAACGGACGGGTCGGTCGAATAATGGCCGATTCTGGCTGCAACATCAGTCTGCGGGCCATCAAGTGTCGCAAGCAATCCGATGATTTTTAAAAAAGCATCCTGTTCTTTTTCCGGCAATGTTGGAAATTGTTTGATATCCTGGGTCATATCCACCTCACTTGCTCGCCAGAATAAGGCCCTTATCTGTTCACGGTGATTGTAAAAGTGAGGGTAGGCAAGATCGTTCCAATTCAAAATTCCGCTTGCTTTTCCTCCGAACAGCGCTGTTGATTTATTAGGATTTAATGGTTCCAATACGGCTACTTTATCAAGTGTTTTAGGCATTGATTTAATACTCCTTCCGTCCATTTCTTAACTGTTTTTTCCTGAGACCCTCTCGGACTTTGCTCTATTTTTAAAGGATCATATGCTGAATAATAAAACGCGGCAAGTTTCTCAGCTGCATGGCAAAACAGGGCATCGCCCCCGAATTGCGTATCTCCTGTTCCAAATACAAAAACGTTGGGCGGTTTATACCCGATTTCATAGACAAAGTCTTTGACAAGGTCCGGAGTCTGACCTTTTCCCCATGTAAATGTTCCGACTAACATAGCGTCAAAGAGGGAGGGATCAGGTGCAGGACCTGATCCAATCCGATGTAACTGAGTGGTGTGACCGTGTGCATTAAGAACTTCATCAATGATTTCGGCGGTCTCTTTCGTATTCCCGCTAAAACTTGCATAGGATATCAGGACTCGCACCATACACAGTCCTCTATATCTGATGCCGTCGACCTAACATAGTATGTTGTTTTCAATCCGGAGTCCCAAGCCTGCAAATGCAGATCAAGCATAACCTGCGCCTTGATGTGATTAGGGACGTAAAAATTGAATGAGATTGCCTGATCGATATGACGCTGCCTGGCTGCATTTTGCTGGATGGACCAGCGCTGGTCTACAATATAGGCCGATTTCCGGTACACATTGTATGTACGGTGGTCAAGATCCGGTGCAACGACTGGAAGTTTATAATTTTTCTTTTCTTCGTGGTAAAACGGTTTGAAGATAGGGTCTATACTTGCCGTCGATCCTGCTATGACAGATGTGCTTGAATTTGGAGCAACAGCCATCAAGTATCCGTTTCTAATTCCGTATGCTTTTACATCTTCCATGATTTCTATCCATCCATTTGTGCCATCTTCGTCCAAATAGCCGCGGACTTCAAAGTAACGGCCTGTCTGCCAGTCGCTCCCTTCAAACAACGGATAAGCTCCTTTTTCTTTTGCCAGCTGTACACTAGCTTTGATGGTCAATTGTGAAATTTTCTCATAAAGGCTATCCGCCAACTGAACAGCCTCTTCGGATTCCCAGGCAATGCCTTTTAAGGCAAGCAAATGATGCCATCCAAAAGTCCCGAGGCCGATCGCTCGGTATTTTTGATTAGTAATGGCTGCCTGCTTAACATCGATGGTATTCAAGTCGATGACATTATCCAGCATTCTTACCTGGATTGGAATCAGCCTCTCCAAGATGTCATCATTGCCATCTTCGGGGTCAACGGATTTGCCAAGATTAATGGAGGAAAGGTTGCATACAACAAAATCACCGGCTTTTTTGTATGTAATGATTGTATCTCCATCGACCGTTTCCTCGTAATGGACGGTAGGCGACATATTTTGCATGATTTCTGTACACAAATTGCTGGAATAAACCATGCCTGCATGCTTGTTCGGATTCATTCTATTCACTTGGTCTCTGTAAAACATGAATGGTGTACCTGTTTCAAGCTGAGACTTCATGATTCTGATCATGATTTGGATGGCAGGCACCGTAGTTTTCGTCAATTGCTCACATCGGACACATTCTTCATATTTTTCTCGGAAAGAGCCTGCTCCTTTTACCTCATCATAATAATCTTCCAATGAATAGCCCATCACTTGTTTCACTTCATGAGGATCAAATAAATGCCAATCCCCGCGCCTTTCAACCTGTTCCATGAACAGGTCAGGCAAGCAGACCCCAGTAAAAATATCATGTGCCCGCTGCCTTTCGTCTCCGTTGTTCAGCTTCAAGTCGAGAAAGGACAGAATATCGGCATGCCACACATCTAGATAGACGGCGATGGCTCCTTTGCGTCTCCCGAGCTGGTCTACACTGACAGCGGTATTGTTCAACTGTTTAATCCACGGGACAACGCCTGAGGAAGCACCCTTAAATCCTTTGATAGAGCTGCCTCGTGCCCTTACCTTGCCCATATAGACACCGATTCCTCCACCGTCTTTAGATAACCTGGCAACGTCTGTATTACTGTTGTAGATGCCGATCAGTGAATCATCGACTGTATCGATGAAGCAGCTGGACAGTTGGCCATGGGCGAGCCCGGCATTGGCCAGTGTCGGGGTCGCCACAGTCATATATAGATTTGAAAGCGCCCAGTAGCTTTCTGCCACAAGATCCAGGCGCTTATCAGCCAGTTCATTCTGCATAAGATGCATCGCAATGATAAGCCATCTTTCTTGTGGGAGCTCGAATGTATTTTTTTCATGGTCAACAGCCAAATATCTTGTAGCAAGAGTATGCAGACCTGTATAATCGAATAGGAAATCACGCTCAGGATCGATCAGTTTGGATAATTGAACAATTTCCTGTTTGCTGTATTTTTCCAAAAGAGTGGTAGAATAAATACCTTTTTCAGTCAATACTCTGATTAGGCTGTAAAAATCGCCGTATTTCCTGGTTTTATCATATGAACGGTTTTCAGCGGCTCTTCTATATAAATCATGCAAATATATTTTTGCCGCATCAAATGACCAATGTGTATTTAATTCATCAACATTTTCCAATGCCGATTGAATAAGGAGGTCCGTGATATGCTCAGCTTTCAGTTCCTCCTTTGATTCGATGCTTCTAAAAACTTTATCACGGTATTCGCTAGAATCTATCAAAGTGACTCTCTGAAGGAAGCTGTCAAGCCGCTCCCTGTCAAATCGTTTTTGTCTGTTCCCGTCGTCTTTTACGATGATTGTTGTCATTTCTAAACAAACCTCCTGTTTTTTCCAATAAAAATATCCGCTCCGAGGAATAGAGCGGATCAAACGATAGGAAATTGGAAACAGTTTCACTATCGTTTCATCTTCTCAATCCCCGAAGAATTGAAACTCGGACAAGGAAAGGCAGGTCTCCTGACTCATGCATCAACCTACTGGGGAAACCTTCCCGTCAAGGACAGTGGTTAAATCCCGGTCGTTCGCATTTACAGTTGCGGGGACAGTTCCGGCTTTTCACCGGATTCCCTTTTAAGTCCTAAATGGACACCTTCTCTTGTGAATTATCAATATATTGTGTTATGTATTTTTTTTGTCACCAAATATAGTGTCGAATGTGATTTTAACATGAGTAAAATTGAAATACAAGCAGAAACATTTTTCTTTTAAAAGAATGATAGACAACCTTGAAAAGAAGAGAGAGAAACGGTAATCTTTACAATTGGGGTTATATTGAGCGAAAAGGAGATTGGATATGGAGTTTGATATTTTAGAAATTTTGAAGTATATCTTTTTAGGGCTCGTTCAAGGTATTACAGAACCGATTCCGATTTCGTCCAGCGGCCACCTTGTACTTGCACAGCATTTTTTAGGAATAGAGACAAAGAAGCTGACTTTTGAGCTTCTTGTTAACGCTGGGTCACTTATAGCAGTTCTGATCATCTATAAGAATGATATTGTCCGCCTGGCGAAAAACGGCATTACATATTTGACAACCCGGGATATAAATGCAAAACCGGATTTCATGTTCATCGTTTACTTGATTGTTGCTACGATACCGGCTGGTGTGATTGGCGTTCTTTTTAATGATGTGATATCTGAAACATTAAAAGGGGTCCGCATCACAGCCATCACGCTGCTTATTACAGGTGCTGCTCTATTTTTAATAAGAAATATGAGAGGACGTAAGAGGGACGGAGATTTGACCCTCAAAGATGCGATTGTTGTCGGGCTTGCGCAGACTGTTGCACTGATACCGGGAATAAGCAGATCAGGCGCAACAATCGTAGCAGCCATGGGTATGAAAATGAGGCCGGAAACCGCATTGCGATTCTCGTTTTTATTGTATATTCCTGTGAGCCTCGGCGGAACGCTCCTCAGTATCACGGATATAGCGAACGATCCGGATATAGCAACGCTTTTCATTCCATATTTTTCAGCATTCGTCGTATCAATTATCGCATCCTATTTTGCATTGAGATGGTTCATGAATATCATGGCAAAGGGCAACCTTATATATTTTAGCATATACTGCTTTGTTGTCGGAACACTCGTCTTGATCTTCGCATGATTGGAAAGCTATTTTCAAATTAAATATGGATAAAACCGCCTTGATATAAGAAGAATAGAAAAAGAGCGATCGTATCAGGGAGGAGTTCGAATTGAACGGCAAACAAAACAATCAACAGGCTGAACTTCAGGAGCTTGCTCGGAAGTTGAACCAGCAGGAAGCGCAAAAAAACAAACAGCAGTTGGAGCAGCAATTTCAATTGCAAAAAAAACAAGCACTTCAAGCTATGCAGCAGGCGGAAATGACAATCCACCAAAATAATAACATGGCGGATTTGCAATCGCTGCAGCAGGCTCAACAGCAGCTGCAGCAGGCGACACAACAGTTGAGCCAAATGCAAGGGATCTCAGTTATACACTCAACGAGCGCCCAGCAGCAGCAACTGGAGCAGGTACAGCAGCAGATTGAACAGGCTTCACAAACTTTGCAGCTGATTAAACAGTGGTGACAGCAGTTTTAAGAAAGGATAAAAGGGTAACGACCCTTAGATCCAGAACTGTTCCCCAATTGTTAGACACAAATCTAATCATTGGAGGTACAGTTTTTTTATGGTCAAAATTCACCAGTGTTGAAAAAAACAAGCAGTTATACGAAAAGGTCTGAGTCCGGTGCAACACTGAACTCAGTCCTTAATAGCTACTTAGTTTCTAACAATATGGAGGCACTTTAATCAGTGTGATTTTCTTCTGCATTAAGGACAGATTTAATCGCTTCCTTTATCTCGGCGTACCCGGTACATCTGCATAGATTTGATTCCAGCCATTCTTCAATCCTCTCGTCTGATGCATTCGGGTGATTTTGCAATAGAGCGTGGCATTTTAAAACAAACCCAGGCGTGCAATATCCGCATTGAATTGCCCATTTTTCAACAAATGCCTTCTGTATAGGCGAATCTTTCAGCCCCTCAATGGTTAAAAGAGGTTTATTCAAAGCCTCGATAGATAAAATGAGGCAGGAATGCATGGGCTTCCCGTCAACCAATACTGTGCAGGCCCCACAATCCCCATTTTCACAGGCAGGCTTCGCTCCACTCAATCCCATCTGCCCTCGCAGAGTCTGAAGTAGGGTATCTCCGGATCTGATGATGGCTTCCCGTGTTTCCCCGTTGACATGAAACTGTTTGACCGACTTTCCCTTTCCGTGAAACAATATCAATTTGCCTCCTCAAAATCCTTTATTATCTGCAGCAAGCCATTACTCAAAATGAATTTCCGATATCCAGCGGAACCCTGAAAATCGTCAATAATCGGGGCAGGCAAGAGTTCAATGGCCTTTTCAACACGTTCTGGCGGTGACAGCGAATCATCGTTCAAAACGGATTCCATATCTTCAGATCGAAACGGATTGGAGGAGATACCTGAAAATGCAAATGCCATTTTGTCTTCTTTTTGGATAGCTGCAATGGTTAGGAGAGGATATCCAACCTTTGAAAACCTCGTTTTCTTATAATGGACAAAAGGAAGGGAAGCGTATTTTTTATCTATCATGATTTGTATCAGCACTTCACCAGGATTAAGCTGAAGTTGGTTGGAGTGATCCAACTGAATTATTCTTTCCCCATTTATACCTGCGACTTTTAGTTTAGTGTCAGATAATAACAGTGGAAGCATGCCTTCCCGGTATATCAGGCGGCTGTTCAGATGTCCGCCAATCGTGATTTTGTTTCTGGAAGAATGGTCGGCAACCCGTCTGACTGTTTCGCCGAGAAGAGGAAAGCGGCCTGCTTCTATGATTTCATTTAAGGTAAGGGCCGCCCCTAAAATGATTTGGCCGCCTTCGTCTTTAAATTCCTGGCACTCAGGCAATCCTTTGATATCAATGATTGCGTCTAGGTGTAAGTGATTATTTCTGGCAAAAGTGGTGAATTCAGTGCCACCGCAAAAGACGGCAGCCTTATGATCCTCTAATAATTGTATCGCATCATCCAAAGTATTGGGTCGGTGGTATTCAAAGTCGAAGGGAATCATTTTAATGCCCCCACCTTTTTCCAAATGATTTCGGGAATGAGAGGCAGTTGGTTCAAGTCTGTCTGGACTGCTGTCGAAAGGCTGTTGGCAAGTGCAGCGGGCATTCCGATGACACCATATTCCCCGATTCCCCTGGCGCCGAAAGGACCATCAACCGATGGAGTTTCTACGAAATCAACGAGATATTCATCAGGCTCTTCACCAAATCTAAGCATTTGATAAGTTCTTAGTTGAGGATTTTGTACAATTCCATTTTCATCAAAAACGAACGTTTCACTTCTCGCAAAACTGAGTCCCAAATACATGCCGCCCCTCATTTGCTGGGAAGCCGTCGCCGGGTTGATAATGGTACCGCCGTCCAATACAGTTACGGTTTTTAAAATTTTGTATGAATAATCGATAGGATCAAGTTCTACCTCCACGGCTTGCGCGCCAATTGACCACCACGGACCCGGTTTACCAAATCCTGTATCTTTATCCATAGGCGTCAAATGTCTCTGGATGTACCTTCCATAGCCTACGATTTGCCCTTCCACCGCATGCCCGTTAGGGAACTTATATCCGAGCGCCAAGTCCTTAAATTCAACTCCGTATTCGGGACTCGGTTTCAGATAAACGCGGCCACCGCCGACTTCAAGATCCTCTTCCGCACACTTCAGGACAATGGAAGCCGTCCTTTTCAGTTTGGTTTTGGCATCTTTTGCAGCGGCAAGGACTGCTCTGCCGGCAAGAAATGTCGTACTGCTCGCAACGGTTCTCCATTGATGTGGGTCATTCTGGGTATTCACTTCCATCGTCACATGAATTTTATTTGTCTCTAATCCAAGTTCTTCCGCCGCAATCTGCGCCAAAATTGTTTTTGTTCCCTGCCCAAGCTCAATAGCCGCACAGTTCAAGTTGACGCTACCGTCGGCTTCGAAGGTCAAAAAGGCACCTGCTTGAGCGTTTGTTGCTGTAGTCGATGTTTTCCAAAACAGGCTGATGCCTTTAGATTTGATTTTTCCGTTTGTTTCGGTTCTTTTGCCTTCATCCCAATTGATTAATTCCTTGGTTCTTTCAAGGCATTTAGCAGCATCGCCAATATTACTCGCATTCAGTGCAGTTAGAGTAGGAGAGGTTGCCCCCGGTTTAATGTAATTCATAAGACGGAGTTCTACCGGGTCGATTTTGACTTTTTCTGCAAGCTGATCCATTGTTCTTTCAACTACAAAAGTGAGCTCGGGGTGGGCATACCCTCGAAAGGACGTGGCGTAAGGGTGGTTCGTATACATGCAATAAGAATCACACCACACGTTCGGTACATCATAAGGACCGGTACAATCAAGCGCAGCCGCCCTTGTAATGCCTGCCGCTTGATCCGTATAGGCTCCCGAATCAATTAAATAAGTGTATTGCCCGGTCTTCAGCTTTCCTTCTTTAGTGGCTCCCAATCTGATTGTGGCATGAAGTCCAATATGGCATGGTGCTGTTATCAAGTCTTCTTCACGCTCATATTTTAGATGAACAAGCTTCCCGCCGACCATTTTAGAGGCCAAATAGGCAAGGGGCTCCAATTGAACGGTTCCTTTTCCTCCAAAAGCCCCGCCAATAAGGGGGACATGAACGACTATATTTCCAACCTCTATATTAAAAAATTGGTTCAGTACCTTTTTGATTGTATACGGAGATTAAGTGCAAGAATGCACGATGACTTTTCCTGAAGGGTTGATCTCAACGCTGCATGCCCTTGTTTCCAAAGCGGCATGGTCGGAAAGATTAAACTCATATTCTGCTGTCACTTTCACTTCGGACTGTGCCCATGCTTGGCCGAAGTCACCCTTGCGTATTTTGATGTGGTTTCCAATATTTGTCCCATTCACAGGATACACGTTACTGATAATTTTCTGATATTGGCCGGAATTCTCATGGATCAAAGGAGCACTTTTGCTAAAGGCCTCTTTGACGGAATTAACGACCGGGAGCGGTTCATAATCGACTTTTATTGATAATGCGGCCTGTTTTGCCTGGTATTCATTATCGGCAACAATCAAGGCAACCGGCTCCCCATAGTAGCGGACTTTATCAATCGCCAAAGGAGGCCGATCTGCCAAAATAGGACCAATATGAAAGGGGAACATCTTTCCTGTGATAACAGCCCGGACACCGGGCACTGTCCATGCGTCTTCCGTATGGACATCTTTGATTTTTGCGTGGGCATATGTACTTGTCGCCAATTTTGCATGAAGCGTATCCTGAAAACTTAAGTCTGCTATATATTTAAGGGTTCCTGCCGCTTTTTCTAAGGCGTCTATTCTTTGGTGCGGCTGGCCTACCTTTGTTGAAATCTTATGGAACAATGAAATGCCTCCCTCTTTGAAACGGATTATTACTATCTTGCCACGATAATGACAGTTTCATCATTAATTTCATGTGAAGAAGCATCTAAAATTCTTTCCAGACTTTCACAAAGAGCCTGAAGATGTTCCAGGTTTTTGGATAAGAAGACGGGGACACCGCTGTTGATGACCAGGTCTTTGTCTGTTGTAATGATCGCTTTTATATCTGGGTTTTCTGCCATGATTCATTCTTCCTTTCAAGCATGAGGGGAAACCTCCTATTTGCCTCTGTCGCCTTCGCTCGGCAGCCTTATCGCGCTGTCAAGTACAGGGACATGCTCCAAGACCGACTTAATTTGATGGAACTCCTTTTCTTGAGGCATCAAAAACAAGGCGACCCTCCCATCGTCCATATTTCTTTTTGAGAGAGGAACAATATCCGGTTCACCTGTATCCAGATAGGCCCCAAGTATATTCGCGACGTGATGCAGCATCGCCTGCCTTTGTCCAAGATTTGAGATAGTCACAACACTATTTTTATTTCTGGGAGTAATGATGGCTCCAACCCCACGTTCCAAAATCAACTTTCGGCTGGATTTCAACCCGACATTTTTTATATGTATATCACTGACGTAAAGATTAGGACCTTCAAAACGAATTCCTCCCTCGGAGACATCCGCGATATCTGCTAAAACGTTCCCTGTCATATTTCGCTTAACGAAGAAAAGCATTATAATCCCGGCGATAATCCCTGCCACTGTTGAAAATACGGCAAACAGGGTGGTAACAAGACCAGTAAACATGACAAGATAGTTTCTGCTTTCAAAAGCTTGGGCCATCCCTTCTATGAAAGGAGTACCGCGCTTTACCAGTTCACTTGAATCTATATTTGTCAACGTTTCACGCTCCATTTTTCTGACTTCCCGGAACTGTGTTGCTGCAAGTCCCAAAAAAGTAACCGCGGTCCAATTCGATTCAAGTACTGCCGGAATGGCAACTGCTCCGATAAAAGACGCTATAAATCCCAGTGAGAGGTGGATGATCCGTCCCTGAGGATATGTCGGGTACTGCCTGAAGTCAGTCCGAAGCAAGAACACCCTGGCTAAACAGCCAAAAAAAATTCCAATTAGTACAGATAACAAATGTTGTTCCATATAAATCTCCTTTAAACCTGAAAGCCGTTCCTAATAAATTAGGTTAACCACCCGCAAAGATTATATTCTAAGACGAAGGTAAACAGGCGATGGGCGGATAAAGGATAGGTAAAGATAGAGTGAAATAGAGTATATAAAATCTGAAAGTGGGTATCGGTACTTAACTAAAAATCTATTGAACAGGGGAGGTAAACAGAGCATTTAGTAAGATAAGGCAACGATAACAAATAATATGCAGGCTAACTCTGTGTCAGCCGGATTAATCACTAAAATCAGCGTTTATCTCCATTTGATATCGCCAAGTTTGTTCGATAACCTTAATAGTGGCACGTGTTTTGAATAACTTTGTTCAATATTTCACTCATTTTGTTACGTAATAAAATGGCGGGACTTCAAAACTGGAACATTTATAAAAAAGAAAAAGGAGAAGACAACGTGAAAAAAATCGGCAGCATTTTAGCTGCAGCAATGCTTCTATTGTTGGCAGCATGCGGGGGAAGCGAGAACAATGCAGCAAAATCGAAAAAAGGAACGGATAAAATAATATTTGCTGATGCAGGCTGGGACAGCATCAGAGTTCATAATGAAATTGCACAAAAAATCCTGGAAGAAGGATATGGATATAAAACCGATGCGACAGCGGGATCAACTTCAGCCACACTTCAAGGGCTGAGAAAAGGCGATATAGACGTATACATGGAAGTTTGGACTGACAATGTCAAAGATGTATATGAAGACGCTGTTAAATCAGGGGATATCATTAAAACTTCGGTGAATTTCAATGACAATGACCAAGGCCTTTATGTTCCTTCTTACGTCATTCATGGGGATAAAGAGCGCGGGATCAAGCCATTAGCACCGGACTTAAAAACAGTAGAAGATTTAAAGAAATATCCCGAGGTTTTTGCTGATCCCGAGGATCCAGAAAGAGGAAGAGTGATCAATGCACCGAGCGGGTGGGTAGTGGCTGATCATATTGATGCTAAATTTGAGGCGTACGGATTGGATGAAACACTCAACAATTTCATGCCGGGATCAGATTCAGCTATCGTTGCGTCACTTGTTGATGCTTATAAATCAGGCAAAGGCTGGGTCGGTTATTACTGGTCTCCGACAGCGATCACTGCCAAGTATGATCTAGTTCTGCTAGAAGAACCGGAATATGATGAGAAAATCTGGGAAGAAACTAAAAAGACACAATTCCCTCCAAATGATGTCGTCACGGCAGTGAACAAAAATATGCCGGAACGGGCCCCGGAAGCTGTAGAATTTCTTAAAAATTATGAAACTAGCAGTGCATTGACGGAAGCTGCCTTAAAATACATGGAGGACGAAGGAGCCTCCGCTGAAGAAACTGCCATTTGGTGGTTGAAAGAGCATGAGGATGTTTGGACGAAATGGATTCCTGAAGATAAAGCACAAAAAGTAAAGGAAGCTCTTTAAGTATATAGCAGCTGGCCGGTTGTGCTGGCTGCTTTTTCTCAATAGAAATTTGAAATAGGTGAGGTTAATAGAATGATGGAATTTCCTGATATAAGGACAAATTTAGGCAGTTATGTCAACGATCTAGTCGATTTTCTTGACAGGACCCTGGAAGGGTTCTTTGATTTTATCTTTTTGATTACTTCTCAGGCCATCAATGGGATACAGGACTTTTTATTATTGATGCCCTGGTGGTTCTTTATCATTGTCATCTTTTTGCTCGGGTGGTACTTCCGAACTGTTTTTTCGGGTGTTTTATATGCGGGATTTATATTTTTGATCGGTACATTTGGCTTGTGGGAAGATATGATGACCACTATCGCCATTATTTTAACCGCAGTTCTCATATGCCTGATGATCGGAATTCCATTGGGAATATGGATGTCTTACAGCAACGGTTTTTCGACTGTCATGCGACCGATATTGGATGCCATGCAAACAATGCCGAGCTTTGTTTATTTAATTCCAGCCATCTTTTTCTTCGGTTTAGGTAACGTCTCCGCGATTTTCGCTACACTTATTTACGCTTTGCCGCCCGTAATCAGATTAACTGAACTTGCTATCCGCGGTGTAGATAAAGAAGTCATTGAGTCGGCTCAATCATTCGGATCTTCAAGATGGCAAATGCTGCGAAAAGTCCAGCTTCCCCAAGCGCTGCCTACCATCATGGCAGGTGTAAACCAGACAACGATGATGGCGCTAGCGATGGTTGTTATTGCTTCCATGGTCGGTGCTTCCGGGCTGGGAGAGCAAGTTCTTGTAGCAATCAACCGCATTGATATTGCATTGGGTTTCGAGGCTGGGATAAGCATCGTTTTTTTAGCTGTTATTATTGATCGAATTACAAATGGTGTTGCTGATAAGTTTCAAAAACACAGGAGGGTAGGGCAATGACGACACAAATCAAGCTTGAGCATGTTTCAAAAATTTTCGGTCCCAAACCGAAGTCTGTCATCCCTTTGATTAAAAAAGGCATGTCCAAGGCGGAAATACTGGAAAAGACCGGGCATACAGTAGGCGTTTACGATGCCTCGCTTAAAATAAAAAAGGGTGAAATATTTGTGATCATGGGGTTGTCCGGCAGTGGGAAATCCACTTTGATCCGTTGTTTCAATTTACTAAATAAACCGACTGACGGTGCAATTTATATAGACGATGAAAATATAATAAAGTGCAGTAATGTTGGATTAAAGAAAGTAAGGCAAGAGAAGATCGCCATGGTTTTTCAGCATTTCGGGCTGTTTAGCCATAGGACAGTTCTTGCGAATGTGGAATACGGTCTGGAAATCCGCCAAATCCCGAAAAAAGAGCGGAGAGAGATTGCATTGAAAAATATTGAAATTGTAGGACTGAAAGGTTATGAGGATAAATATCCCGATGAATTGTCTGGAGGAATGCAGCAACGGGTCGGCTTGGCCCGGGCATTGTCAAATGATCCTGACATCCTGTTGATGGATGAGCCGTTCAGTGCATTGGACCCCCTGATTCGTAGAGAAATGCAGATTGAACTGCTCGATATACAGAACAGGTTGCAAAAAACGATCATTTTTATTACCCATGATGTGAATGAGGCATTTAAATTGGGTGACCGGGTAGCAGTTATGAAAGACGGGCATGTTGTCCAAGTCGGGACACCGGAAGAAATCATCGAAAATCCTGCTAATGAATATATCTCCGAGTTTATCAAAGATATCGACCGATCCAAAGTTCTTCAGGCAAATCATGTGATGATCAAGCCAAATGCTCTTGTTTCATTGAAAGACGGCCTGAATGTGGCGATCAAGGAAATGAAAACGAACGGAATTTCAAGTGTCTTTGTCGTTGATCGCCAACGCTGCGTAAAGGGAATAGTCACGATTGATGACGCGATCAAGGGGCTTAAGGAGAAGAAGCCCATGGAAGAAGTAATGCGCCATGATTTTACGATTGTAGAAGAAGATGAATATGTAAATGATTTGATTCCGAAAGTATTGGAGTCGAGATTTCCTCTTGCCGTCGTAAACGAAGAGAAAAAGCTCACTGGTTTTATTTTACGTGTTCACGTTCTGGCAAGTTTGACACCAGAAAACGGGATTGAAATCAACTAGTAATCAGAAGAGGAGCAGTTCATTTCTGCTCCTCTTTTTAATGACCTTGTAAACAGTGACCTGAGTGCTTTTATAATAAGAACTACCGAAAAAAGAACGATGACGATCACAGAAACTATCTCAATGATTGTTAAAAATCTGCGAGGGCCAGGAAGAAGAACCGTCAAAAACAAAAGGGCATAGCCGGCAATAATGGTTTCCAGATAAAGCTTAGAGATGGATTTTCAATGCACGACATAGGAAAGCCCCCCTTTACCACCATACTATGTACAACCCAAGATAATGGTGAGAATGATTGATTAACGGAAATAAGGGAAGCAGTATTGAATTTTCTTATAGTAATTGAAATCATATATGAAGTAGTATATGATATTAACAAGAACAACTCATTCTTAAAAAACGACGGTGGTGTGAAGAGTGGAAACAGTTTATATAAAAGGACCACTTAAAGAGAAAGCGCTGACAATTGAACCTTGTGTCATGGCTCTTGGTTTTTTTGATGGCGTTCATTTAGGGCATCGCAAGTTGATTGAAACCGCTAGGGAAATTGCAGAACAGAAAAACCTCACATTGACTGTGATGACTTTCTTTCCTCATCCGAGCAATGTACTGCCAGCTAAACAAAAAATTAACCGATATTTATCACCTTTAGATGTCAAAAAAGAAATTTTTAAAGAGTTAGGTGTTAAAAAGTTATTTATTGTGACTTTTAACCATGAATTCGCTAAACTCGAACCGGCAGATTTTGTTCAAAAGTACATTTGTGGTCTAAACTGCAAACATGTGGTGGCCGGGTTTGATTTTACATACGGGAACCAAGGCCTGGGAAACATGGAGACGATAAAGGAAGACGGATGTGGAGAATTTGATGTCACAGTTGTTTCAAAGGAAATGTATAAAGATATTAAGATCAGCTCCACTAAAATCAGGGAACTATTAAATGGTGGAGCAGTTGAGGCGGTCCCTCATTTTCTGGGAAACTTCTACTCTACTTATGGACAAATTGAAGGTGAGTCGTACGATTTAAAAAATCAAAAGACAGTAGTGAATATATCTTTCAAGGATGATTTTATGCTCCCTCAAAAAGGAACATATTTGGTCGGTTTGAAGACGGAACAATACATGTTTGAAGGAATCTGTATACTTTCTGAAAACGCTTCAGGCATTCATACAATCCATGTACATTCGAGAGAGAGGCTGAATCTAAATTCCACTCTAATGATACAATGGTTTTCGGAATTGGAAACGCTCTCTAAAGCAGAAGAAGATAAAACGGCAAAAAAAGATCAAATGGTTGTTTAAGTACCGTAATGGCTTATTCTCATCCTTCTTACCTCTCTTGAGAGAGGTTTTTAAAATTGTAATACCCTATAACGGGTAAGAAGTACAAGGAAGATTGGAACTCAAAAATGATTGTATAATAGAAATGATTGAATGTATTCAAAAAATAATGTATCCTACAATTTAATTTTATAGAAAGAGAGTGATTCATAATGATAGTCAGTTCTTTATATTCAGCTAACAAAAACAAGGTGCGGAAGTATTAATAAATCCAGTGAATTCTTCCGCATACAAAAACGGAGGAATTGAAATGTTTACTTATTATGGTGAATTAAGTACTGAGCTTTATAATTTTACAAAGCCTATTGGGCATTCAATCGGTGGAGATATTGAATACTATCTTGAAAGATTAAAGGGCACGAATGGGAAAATACTTGAAGCAGCAGTGGGTTCAGGACGTTTTTTAATACCTTTGCTTGAGAAAGGATATCTTGTTGACGGCATTGATTATTCACCGGCAATGTTAGATTCTTGTCGAAAACGTTGCAAAGAAAGAGGATTAAACCCGAATCTATATGAAGGTAACTTATGCAGTTTTACATTGCCTTCAAAATATGAAGTGATCGTCATACCGACGGGTTCCTTTTGTCTGATTGAGAAATTGGAGGATGCCAAAGATGCCCTGAAATGCTTTTATAAACATCTAAAACCTGAAGGTCGTGTAATAATTGACCTTCTAATACCTATTCATTGGCGTACAGGAGAAATCTCTACCTCAACTTATCCTTTTTCTGATGAGGACGGTATTTTAATAGAAAGCAAATCCGTTGAAATGAATTGGATAGACCAATATACTTTAACGCACTTAAAATATGAGAAATGGAAAAAAGGTAAGCTAGTGGACACTGAATTACAAAGATTTGCGCTCCGCTGGTATGGCGTAGAGGAATTCAAACTCATATTGGAGAGTATTGGTTTTTCTGAAATAACTTGCTCTGCCGACTATTGTTATAGGAAACAACCAACCAAAGAAACTGAATTGATTACATTTGAAGCAGTACGAAAATGATTCGTTATGATCTTATATATTGAGAAGAAAAACAGGCCCGGCGAAGACCGGGCTTAAATTTTCATGCCGTATGATAAAGTTATTTAATTCCTTGGATACCTCCACAATTGTGCTCTTTTCTGGAACAAGTTCATTGGCATTATACCTCTTATTTCTGATTTTGATTTTATTTTCCATAATGGCCCCTGAAATCCAGCATCGTTTCCAACCCCCTATTAGAACTAACCTTCTTTTTGCTTGATAATGTAATATAATCATTATTAAATGCAGGATATATATAAACATGATTAAATTATATAAACATAAACGAATTTTGGAGGTAAAGTATGGAATGGTCACTAGAGGATATTGAGAAAGCTAGTCAAATAAACTCTTCTTTTTATATACCAACTTTAAAAGAAAGAAAAAGTCAAAAAAAGGGGGATCTTGTTAGATTGCATTTCCTAATCACAAGTCCCTCTGAAGATAGCCCCCGTGCTGAAAGAATGTGGGTTGAAATAACGGATAAAAAGTTTTTAGGAAATAAATTTGTTGGAGTATTGACTAATCAACCTGTATATATAAATTCCTTAAATGCTGGAGACATAATTGAATTTGAGCCAAAACATATTGCAAGGATAATGATTAAACGAAATGACCCTCGCCGGTTAGAGATTGGTGAGAAAGTGGCATTAGTCTCAAAAAAGTGTTTAGAGAAAGATGGGGTAGTTCGCTGGATGTACCGAGAACAACCGGAAGGTGAGGAAGACAGTGGCTGGAGGCTGTTTAATGGAGATGAAAGTGAGGATTATAATAGTAATACCACAATATAAAAATCATTAATATTTATTATTTGGTTGATAAAGATCCGAGCTTATTTGTACCCTTTAAAGGAGAAATAGGGTCTGCATTTGAACGTGAAAACAAAGACGCTTCTTGGGAAGAAGTAAAAGATTGGTGAAAGTTGAATTAACGAATTAATTTATACAGCATGAAACTATAATTTAGTGAGCAGGCTGGATTTTTTTATAGGACTTATATTTGACAGCCGGATATACAACGTTAAGGAGATTACAATATTAAAAAGCCCAATTTCTCAATATAGTGTCCCCTATAGAGTATAGACACAAAAAAAGTCTATCTATAGGGCACTTATTTGTATAATTTAAGAAACACAACTAGAGTACGTCTAAATAAATATATCTGTTGTAATACAAAAAACTTTATGTATAATTAGACGAGTGAAGAATGATGTATCGGCTGTAGTGTTTTTCCAAAACACTGATCGGTCCATCAGTTTCTTCGCTTTTTTCTGTTAATGTCAGTTTTCAGTGCGGAAATGGGGAGAAAAATGGAATTTACAATTGTTTTTCAATCAATAATGATTATTACGATGATGATCATCATCGGTGCTATATTGGCAAGAACTTCGCCGTTAAATAATGAAACACGGACCTTGTTCATCAAGATGATTGTTAATGTGGCCATGCCGTGCATCATTCTATCAAGTATTTTCCACGTTGATATGAATGGAGATATGTTTAAGAAGATTGTATTGGTATTTGCTTTATCCATCATCATAAATGTTGTCGGTATTGCAATTGGCTGGATTTTTGCAGTCCTTTTTCAAAAGGACTCGAATCGGACCAGGGAAATTGCATTGCTGTCTGGACTCGGAAATACCGGTTTCATCGGCATCCCGCTGTGCGCTGCATTATTGGGGCCTGAAGGTGCCTTGTATGCGGCTATTTTTGATGCAGGGGTCGATGTTACAATCTGGACAGTCGGTGTTGTAATGCTGCAAAAAAATCGGAAATTTGCATTACAAACATTAAAATCCATGATTAACATTCCGACAGTTGCCATTGTTGTTGGCCTGTTTGCTGCTTTTTTCAATATGAAGCCTCCGGAAATCATCATAGGATTGACTGATAGGCTTGCTGCACTGGCAGCTCCGCTCGCTATGTTTTATATTGGGATGATGATTATGGGGCTGCAGCGAGGAAATGTTCGCCAGTCAGTGCCTAAAACATGGGTTCCAATTACAGTAAAGCTCATATTGCTTCCGGTTGCCACCATCTTTATGATTCATTTCTTTAATTTTGATTCAGTGTTGATACAAACGGTTCTCATACAATCAATGATGCCTACCATTACATTGGCCTCCATTTTATTTGCCAGGTATTCAGCGGATGAACAGATGGGAGCTGTTACGACCGTACTTTCGACACTTCTTGGATTGATTACCATCCCGTTCATGGTCTATATCATGAGCGCCTTCATCAACTAGACTTGCTTTTTGAATAATTCATGCTATAGTGAAGATTGAACGCATCTCTTATCTCTTCACCGATCTTCTATTAAACTGAAAACTGAATACGATTGTCTGCTAGGGGAGCATTTTGCTGAGAGAAATCATTGATTGACACCCTTTGAACCTGATCTGGTTTATACCAGCGTAGGGAAGCAGGCTGAGTATACGATTTTGTATAGTTGTACAGCCGCTTCCTTTTTTGGGGCGGTTTTTTGTGTTTGTAAGCAGGGGATAGAGATGCAATAAACATAAGGGAGCTGCGAATAAATGCCAGTTGAGAAGATGTTATTTACAGACAGACTTTATGAAAGTGCCAAAGGGATTTGGGAAAAGAGCTATCACCATCCATTTGTTCAAGGAATTGGGAAGGGGACGCTTGCTGAAGATACATTCATCTATTATATGAAACAGGATTATGCCTATCTGATCGATTATGTGAAACTGTTTGCCATTGGCGTGCAAAAGGCTCAGAATCTCGAAACGATGGAGCGATTTGCCCATTTGCTTCATGAACATCTTCATTTTGAGATGGAGCTGCATCGGCAATATGCAGCTGAATTTGGAATAACAAGAGAGGAATTGGAAGCAACTGAACCTACACCTGTCAATCTCGCCTATACCCGCTATATGTTAAACGTTGCGCATAATGGAACTCTTGCCGAATTGATTGCCGCTTTGCTCCCATGTGCCTGGCATTATGCCGAAACCGGAAAGCGATTGAAAGAGCAATATAAAGACGGTCTGGAAAGCAACCCTTACAAAAAATGGATCGAGACCTACTCTTCGGATCAATTTGGAGCATTGGGCCAATGGCTGATTGAATTACTAAATGAGTTGACAGACGGTAAACCTGAAAGAGAGTTAACGGCACTTGAAAAACACTTCTTGATTACATCCAAATACGAATACCTCTTTTGGGATATGAATTACCTCAAACAAGATTGGCAAATTTGATTGAAGCTTCACCTCTAGGAGGGTGCATCATGAAGGTAAAGAAAATTGCAGCAACTGCAATGATTGCGGCTTTTACAACAATAACGAGCCATATTATATTCGTTCCAGTTGGTTTGGCAAAAATTTTTCCTGTGCAGCATTTTGCCAATATTGTTACGGCAGTGTTATTTGGTCCTACGTATGCATTGGCCCAAGCATTTGTCGTTTCAGTCATTAGAAACTTAGCAGGAACAGGATCATTTCTTGCTTTTCCAGGCAGTATGATAGGGGCATTTTTGGCGGGTTGGCTTTATACCAAGACAAAGAGGATGGAATTTGCTTTTTTAGGAGAGGTAATCGGAACAGGAGTGCTAGGAGCTCTCGCTGCTTACCCTATAGCCGAATTACTATTCGGGCAAGAGGCAGCCATTTTCGGATTGGTTCCTGCATTTGCCCTCAGTTCGATTGCCGGAGCGGTAATGGGATACAGTTTACTGAAAGTCATCATGAAAAATAGAGCGATTGGGGGTTTGCTTCATGAGAACAGCACTAACCATCGCCGGCTCTGATTCAGGAGGTGGAGCCGGGATACAAGCGGATTTAAAAACGTTTTCTGCCTTGGGAGTATTCGGGATGTCAGCTATTACTGCCATCACTGCCCAAAATACGGTTGAAGTAAGGTCCGTACAAAATATTGATTTGGATATTATCAATGATCAGATTTCAGCCGTTTTTGAAGATATCGGGGTAAATGCGGTAAAAATTGGTATGCTGGGTACTTCGGGAATTATCAAAACAGTTGCAAAAAGCCTGAAAAAATACAAGCCGGAACATATTATACTGGACCCTGTCATGGTTTCAAAAGGGGGACACCATTTATTGGAGCGTAATGCTGTAGCTGATCTCAATGAAATTCTATTGCCATTGTCTTCGTTGGTCACCCCGAATATTCCCGAAGCCGAAATATTGTCTGGTATGAAGATTCATTCTGAGCCCGACATGTATTTGGCTTGTAGAGAAATCATCGATAAGGGACCCGGAGCGGTCTTGATAAAAGGCGGTCATCTGGATGGAGATCCCAATGATCTCTTTTACGATGGCAAACAGTTTCATTTAATTAAAGGCGAACGGGTTGAAACAAAAAATGTCCACGGAACGGGATGTACGCTTTCTTCAGCCATTGCTGCCAACTTGGCGAAAGGTGAGAATATGTTAACGGCCATTGAAAATGCGAAGGATTATATTACGACTGCCATCGCTGAAAGCCTGGATATTGGCCAAGGTCATGGGCCTGCCCATCATTTTCACCAATTTTATGGACATGTCCATTGAGAGGGATAAAACGTGGAACAAGACATTGCAAAATTATTTGGTGAAATGAATAAAAAAAATCCATTGATCCATCAAATTACAAACCTTGTAACGATGAATGATTGTGCAAATGTGACATTGGCGGTGGGCGCATCACCTGTCATGGCTTTAAGTCCTTATGAGGCAGGAGACATGGCAATGTTGGCAAATGCGCTTGTCTTGAATATTGGGACGATGCAGGAGGACACTCTTAAAGGGATGAAAGTTGCAGGAAAAGCCGCCAATACCAAAGGAATACCTGTCGTATTTGATCCTGTAGGGGCAGGAGCCACTTTGTATCGTACAAATTGTGCAATGGAGATTCTCAAGGAAATCAGACCATCTGTCATTCGCGGCAACGCAAGCGAAATTAGCAAGCTGATTGGCGGTCCTTCAGTGACAAAAGGTGTTGATACAGGGTGTATTACAGTTCCAAACTGGGAAATAGCGAAGAAAACCGCCGCTTCCTTTAATTGTATTGCAGTCGTAAGTGGGGAAAAGGATGCGGTAAGTGATGGAAAAGATACATACATCATACAAAATGGACATCCGATGTTAACCAAAATCACTGGAACCGGATGTATGTCTTCCGTATTGATTGCATGTTTTGCAGCAATTGGCCATAATCTTTTACATTCTGCAGTGGCCGGCATCTCTCTTATGGGAATCGCCGGCGAAATGGCTGCCGCAAGTTTATCTGCGCAGGATGGCACCGGAACGTTCAAAGTAAAACTGATGGATTTCATTTCTCGTATAGATGGTGAAATGTGGATTAAAGGAGTACGGGTAAGTGCAGCGTGATATCGAATATAAACTTTACTTAGTGACAGAAGAAGATATGCCTCTCGAACAGCTTTTACCGATGATCAAACAGGCAGTAAATGGAGGAGCCAGCCTTGTTCAATTGAGGGAAAAAAGTTCCGGAGGAAAGATTTTTTATGAAAAAGCGCTTCAATTAAAAAACTTCCTCGATTCATTATCCATTCCATTAATCATTAATGACCGAGTTGATATTGCTTTGGCAGTGGAAGCGGCTGGAGTACATCTCGGACAATCAGATCTTCCGATGGAAGCGGTCAAAAAAATCATACCAGATTCCATGGTAGTCGGCATATCCGCTCATACTGTGGAGGAAGCTATTCTTGCCGAGGAAACGGGGGCGGATTATATTGGCGTAGGTTCCATCTTCCCAACATCTTCAAAATCTGATGCGAATCTTCTTCCGCAAGGGATGCTGGAAAAAATAATTGATTCGGTATCCATTCCAGTTGTCGCTATCGGTGGAATTACGGAAGAAAATGCAATACTGTTACAGAGCCATGAGTTGGACGGGATTGCCGTTATATCATCTATTACTAGAGCTGATGATCCAAAATCCGCTGCGGAACGGTTATTGAAAAATGCATTTAGGGTATAAAATTTAATAATGGAAGCCGGACCTATTGTAAGGGCCGGCTTTTTCAATTGGCAAGGGTATGGTTGCAAAATTCTGTTTGTTTTATTAAAAATTTCGCACAACGAAATATTATTCTTGTATTATTGCCCTATTCACTTTATGTTTAAGAGAGTAATGTTTCAAGTTTTGTAGCGAAAGGTGAATAATATGAAAAAAGAAAACCGGTCAACCAAGAATAAATTATGGACTAAATCCTTTACATTGCTGGTACTGGCAAATCTATTTATATTCATGAGTTTTCAGATGCTTATCCCAACAGTACCGCCTTATGTTAAGTCGTTGGGTGCCTCAGGCATTGAGATAGGAATGGTCACCATGGTGTTTTCTATCGGTGCTGTACTTATCAGGCCCTTTATTGGTTATTTACTGGAATTTTGCCAGCGTCGTTGGCTTATTTTAATTGGAGCTGCAGGCCTTTTGCTTGTTACGATCCTTTATCCCTTGACACAAATCGTCTTCATCTTGTTGGCATGCCGATTTCTGCATGGGTTTATGTGGGGATGGTCTTCAACCGTTAACGGAACGGCTGCAGTGGATATCGTACCCAATGACCGTATTGGTGAAGGAATGGGGTATTTTGGGCTTTCCATTACAGTTGGCATGATCATCGCTCCCAGTATTGGTATATTTTTGTATCAACATTATTCTTTTGATATCATGATCCTATTTTCTGCGGTTCTTGGTGTTATCGCTCTCCTTTTATTTTCAATCATAAAATATCAAACACCTGAAAGTGTAAAAATGATGAATAAAGAGGATGTTCGTTTTTCATTTTCGGACTCGCTTATCGAAACGTCCAGCTGGTTCCCTGCTTTTATCACTCTGCTCGCCACATTTGGGTACGGTACGATTGTCACGTTTATCGTTATATTTTCAGAAGAGCGCGGAATTGACCAAATATTTCTGTTCTATATTTTGAATGCTGTAACTGCAACCCTCGTCCGTCCGGTAACAGGAAGGTGGTTCGACAGGAACGGTCCAAAGTTTTTAGTCATCGTTTGTTCAGGTCTGACTTTCGTATCCATGTGGATTTTATCCTTTTCAACCGGCTGGGAAGGAATTGCGATTTCAGGCTGCTTATTCGGAGCCGGATATGGATCATTGATACCGGCCCTCCAGGCATGGGTACTGGCAAAAACGCCAAAAACACGAAGAGGGGTAGCGAATGGGATGTTTTATTCAGCGATCGATGTAGGCATTGGAATGAGTGGATTGGTTTTTGGAATGGTTGCGCTATTTATAGATACAGCTAAATTGTTCCAAATATCAAGTTTCTTCTTTATTGCTGTTATAGTTTTCACATTTTTTGCCGGAGAAAAAACGTTTCATCAGTTCGCTAACCGGGTGGGTAAGGATGTCGACATTTGAAAACCTCCTTGTCTCTATTTGAATTCATTTATCTAATACTATCGTAATGTGCCGGATGTAACAGGATGCAATATATTTGTAATAGAACATAAATAATCCTGTTATTCGTTTGATATGTTCCTCTGTTAGCATAGTCATCGTTAGCGATCTTCGACTAACAAAAAAGGAGGAGCAAAAATGAGAAAGAAGATTATCGCATTTTTCACAGGAGCCATTATTGTAGGGGTCTTGGCAGGTGGGCAGGCATCAGCTTCAGCCGAGGCATATAAGGTGCAGCAGGGCGATTCCTTATGGAGCATCTCGCAGAAGCACGGGACCTCAGTACAACAGTTAAAGTCCTGGAATGATCTTTCCAGCGATCTCATTTTTCCGAACCAACAGCTACATATTTCTGCTGATAAGGCTGTTAATAAAGAAAATAACATAGATGATATATATGTTGTTAAATCGGGAGATTCCTTATGGAAAATCTCACAAAAATTTGGAGTCCAAGTCAATGAGTTAATAGCTTGGAATAAATTATCATCTGATTTGATTCATCCTGGCCAAAAGCTCGCAGTGAAGGGTAATCCGGTACCGGTTCAAACTGAAACGGTAAATACAGTTTCACAACAACCGGCGCCTGAACAAAAAGAAGCAGTTGCACAGCAATCTGCCCCTAAGGAAACTCAAGCACCTGCGCAGCAACCTGCTCCTGAACAAGCTCAAGCACCTGCTGAAAAAAATGAGTCCGCAAGCCCGCAAGGCAACGAAATGACCGTAACAGCAACTGCTTATACTGCGTATTGCAATGGTTGCTCCGGTGTGACGGCTACAGGTATCGACCTTCGTTCAAATCCTGGCCAGAAAGTTATAGCTGTTGATCCATCTGTCATCCCACTCGGTTCAAAAGTTCATGTGGAGGGATATGGAACAGCAATTGCCGGTGATACAGGCGGAGCCATCAAGGGAAACAAAATTGATGTTTTTGTTCCTTCGAAATCGGAAGCAATGAAATTTGGAGTCAAAACAGTAAAAATTAAAGTGCTAAATTAATCAGACCCCTCTGAGAGACCTAACCATGAATGGTTAGGTCTTGTTTTATATAAGCAGGAATAAGGGTACGATAATGGAAAGGAGGAATGGATATGAATTTTAGCGTTGTAGGGATATATGATACAGAAAAAGAAGTCATAGGTGTCATTAAAACATTTCTTCTCGAAGGATTTAAAGAAGAGAATTTCTCCGTTTTAGCAGTAGATGAATCAAAAATAGGATTAATTGAAAA
The DNA here is from genome assembly GCF_000374565.1 of Siminovitchia fordii DSM 16014 = CIP 108821. GTDB lineage: Bacteria > Bacillota > Bacilli > Bacillales > Bacillaceae_C > Siminovitchia > Siminovitchia fordii. The sequence continues at coordinate 134,991 of NZ_KB894692.1, forward strand.
AGAAACAAATGTTCATGACAAGCATGTGTCCAGTGAAGAGGCATATGGAATTATAAGCGGTTTTCTGACAGGGATCAGCGGAGGTTTCATCGTACCGGGATTGACGGTTCCGGGATTGGGTCCTATTATTGCTGCTGGCCCCTTGGCATCACTCATTGAGGGAAAAAGTCATAAGGATGTCAAGGATCTGTTGATTACATCGGGATTAAAAGAAGAAGATGCAAATAGGTATGCTGATCAGTTGAATGAAGGAAAAATCATCCTGTTTTATGAACACGGTTCATCATAAGAATGCCGCTTTCCTTGCCAAAAATGGAAAACTTTCCGATAATGGGTAAGGGAGTAGCCGTGCTTACCCAATCATGACAGGGTATTGTTTATGAAGGGGAGAATACCAATGAATAAAATAAGCAAAAAAAGACCTGCGGTTCAAAGTAAGCCAGCCAAAAGGAAGCGCAGGGTTTTGCTTATGCTCATATTGCCTTTTGCAGCATTCATGCTGTTGCTTACATATCTGGAAAAACAAAATACAGAGATTCAAGATACACAGCCGAATGGGGAAATTCCAAGTGAATTCATGCCAATATATAAAGCTGCTGAAACAGAGTACGGCGTCCCATGGTATCTGTTGGCGGCGCATCATCGTGTGGAAACAATATTTTCCACAATGGATCCCATGATTTCACCTGTCGGTGCCGAGGGACACATGCAGTTCATGCCATGTACATTTGTAGGGTGGGCGCATCCCAGTTGTGAGGGACTTGGTGAAGGTGATATTCCGGAGGATGAAAAAACTGATCCTGCCGTGATAAAAAAATATGGCGGATATGGCGTTGATGCAAACGGTGATGGAAAAGCAGACCCATGGGACATCGAAGACTCGATATTCACGGCAGCGAATTATTTGGCTCAAAACGGAGCAGCCGCAGGCGACTTTGAGAAAGCTGTTTTTGCCTATAATCACAGCGACGAATACGTCGAAGAAGTTTTATATTATGCTGAAAAATTTCAAAGAGAATACAAAACGGGAGCATTAAGCTCCCGAGAATAAGGCAATGTTTAAGATTTGCGTCCTCTGGCCATAGCTCCCATGATAAGGCTGAGAACCAACACCAATATGATGGCTCCGATCAATGCAGGAACAATGGCGATCCCTGCCATCGTTGGCCCCCAATCTCCGAATAATGCTCCGCCAATCCAAGCTCCAATTATCCCTGCAATGATATTACCAATAATTCCACCGGGTACATCCTTACCCAAAATCAATCCAGCAAGCCAACCGATAATACCGCCAACAATCAGATATAATAGAAAGCCCATGTAAAATCATCTCCTTCTAAGAATTTTCTTTATTGCCTTGGTTTTATTATTGCCTGTTCAAATATAGGATAAACATTTTTTTACCTTCGTACTCATCGTTCCCATCTACAGTTCAATCTTCAAAGGCAAATCCAATTATTTTTATAATCCCGATGATTTTGTTATCATAAAAATTGGATTCGATTTTTAATAAGATTAACTTATTGTTTTCAATAACTTTCTTATTATTTACTTATGTCCCAACATGTAATATGATTAAATTGTGAACAAAGCCAATTCCTTTTCGGGATTGGCAAAATTGTTGTTCGGAAAAGAAACTATGATCAAAAGGGGTAATTGAAATGGCAAAAACTAAAAACGACATTTTTAACGCCCGCTCATCTTTTGAGATTGATGGCAAACGGTATCACTTTTATCGCTTGTCTGCCTTGGAAGATGAGGGAGTGGCATCGATCTCTCGTTTGCCATATTCCATTAAAGTACTGTTGGAATCTGTCCTAAGACAATATGACGGACGCGTAATTACAAAAGAGCACGTAGAGAATTTGGCAAAATGGGCAACTGGAGAGGTCCAGAACGGGGAAGTTCCATTTAAGCCTTCACGCGTCATTTTGCAGGACTTCACAGGTGTACCGGCAGTTGTTGATTTGGCAGCATTAAGGAAAGCCATGTCAGACCTCGGTGGGGATGCAGAAAAAATCAACCCTGAAATTCCTGTTGATTTGGTAATCGACCACTCTGTACAAGTTGATACGTATGGTTCTCCACAAGCACTTCAAGTGAACATGGACTATGAGTTTGAACGTAATGCTGAGCGCTATGAATTTTTAAGCTGGGCTCAAAAAGCATTTAAAAATTACCGTGCGGTTCCACCTGCAACTGGAATTGTCCACCAGGTTAACTTAGAATACCTTGCGAATGTTGTTCATTCCATTGAAACTCCGGACGGAGATTATGAGGCGTTTCCCGATACACTTGTCGGAACAGACTCCCATACTACAATGATCAATGGTATAGGTGTTCTCGGATGGGGTGTAGGCGGAATTGAAGCCGAAGCCGGTATGCTGGGGCAACCATCTTATTTCCCGATTCCGGAAGTTGTTGGGGTAAAATTGACAGGGGAGCTACCTAATGGAGCTACTGCGACGGATTTGGCATTAAAGGTGACAAATGTTCTTCGGGCACATGGCGTCGTAGGAAAATTTGTTGAGTTCTTCGGAGACGGAGTTTCTACATTACCGCTTGCAGATCGTGCGACAGTTGCAAACATGGCTCCTGAATACGGCGCAACATGTGGATTCTTCCCTGTAGATGAGGAAACATTGAATTACCTCCGTTTGACAGGACGCCCAGAAGAACAAGTGAAACTCGTTGAAAAATATTTGCGTGAAAATGATATGTTCTTCACAGTCGACAAAGAGGAGCCTGTTTATAAAGACATCGTGGAAATCAATCTTTCCGAGATTGAGGCAAATCTTTCAGGGCCAAAACGTCCGCAAGACCTGATCCCACTTTCTCAAATGCAGAACACATTCAAGGAAGCATTGAGCGCTCCTGTCAGCAACCAAAGCTTTGGTCTTGAACCTGCTGAAATTACAAAAGAAGCGTCAGTCAAGTTTGATGACGGCTCTGAAGAAAAAATGAAAACTGGTGCAGTTGTTATTGCAGCCATCACAAGCTGCACAAACACTTCAAACCCGTATGTAATGCTTGGAGCCGGGTTGCTTGCTAAAAAAGCCGTTGAAAAAGGGCTGCAAGTACCAAAATATGTGAAAACATCTCTTGCGCCGGGTTCCAAAGTTGTTACAGGATATTTGCGTGATGCGGGCTTAATGCCTTATTTGTCCAAGCTTGGATTCGACTTGGTCGGTTACGGCTGTACGACATGCATCGGAAACTCCGGTCCACTAAAGGACGAAATTGAAAAGTCAATCATAGAGAATGATCTTCTTGTCACATCTGTTCTTTCCGGAAATCGTAACTTTGAAGGTCGTATCCATCCGCTTGTAAAAGGGAACTATCTCGCATCACCTCCGCTTGTAGTTGCCTACGCACTTGCCGGAACTGTAGATATCGATTTAACAAAAGAGCCGCTTGGAAAAGATGCCGACGGCAATGACATTTACATGAAAGATATCTGGCCAAGCAAGGAAGAGGTTGCCGAAACTGTCAAAAAGACAGTTACACCGGAATTATTCCGTAAAGAATATGAACATGTATTCAGCGATAACAAGCGTTGGAATGAAATCAAAACAAGCAACGAACCTCTTTACAATTGGAATGCAGATTCAACATATATCCAAAATCCGCCGTTCTTTGAAAACTTATCCAAAGAATTGGCAACCATCGAACCTCTGAAAGACTTGCGTGTTGTTGGGAAATTCGGAGATTCGGTCACCACTGACCATATCTCTCCGGCTGGCGCAATTGGAAAAGATACGCCTGCAGGTAAATATTTACTTGACAATGGTGTCCAGCCTCGTGAGTTTAACTCTTACGGTTCACGAAGAGGAAACCACGAAGTCATGATGCGTGGTACATTCGCCAATATCCGTATCCGTAACCAGGTTGCTCCAGGTACGGAGGGCGGTTATTCCACATACTGGCCTACTGGCGAAGTCGGCTCCATGTATGATACATGCATGAGATACAAGGAAGATGGTACTGGTCTTGTCGTACTTGCAGGTAAAGACTATGGAATGGGGTCATCACGTGACTGGGCTGCTAAAGGAACTTACCTTCTTGGAATCAAAACGGTCATTGCTGAGAGCTATGAACGTATTCACCGTTCAAACCTCGCGATGATGGGCGTGCTTCCTTTACAGTTCAAAAAAGGCGAAAATGCGGATGTACTCGGGTTGACAGGAAAAGAAGTTATCAACGTTCAAATTGATGAAAATGTCAAACCGCGTGACATCGTTAAAGTTACCGCAGTAGCAGAAGATGGAAGCAAAACAGAATTTGAAGCTCTAGTCCGCTTTGATTCTGTCGTGGAAATCGACTATTACCGTAATGGCGGTATCCTGCCAATGGTTCTACGTGGGAAAGTCGCTGAATAAGAATTTACCTTACTTTCAGTAGATTTGACTTAACTATTGCAACCCAACATAAGGCTACTGTGTTTGTTGCACGAGTAGGATGTCCAGCAGCTTTGCTATCATTGTTGCCTAAAGTCCTTGAATAAGCTGGAGCACAGGAGCTTATAACGGTTATAACACTTTTTAAACAGAAACATCCTGCCATAAAGGCAGGATGTTTCTAATTGTTTTAAAAAGAGTTAGAAAATTGGTTTAACTTCCCTTTGTAATGACAATAATATAGTGAAGGAGTGATGGAAGATGAGAAGATATAAAAGAAAAACATTTTTGGATTTAGTAGCAGAAAATAGAGAAGCGCTGCTCAAAGATTTGGATGCACTGGAGAGAATTGAAAATCGATTGGAAGAAAAGCATTTGAAACGAGGGAAAATCAGTTAAGCTGCTCATATTTTTTCTCCTTCAGGAAACAATGATTATAGAAGGGGGAGAAAAATGGGGAATCCAAAAAGAGGCCAAGAGAACTTTACACCGGACCATCTTGGGGAGAAGTCAGTTGCTGTTGACGCAAACAAAGGAAAGAAGATGGCTGATAAAACGGGTCGTCATCCTCATATCATCCAGACAAAAGGGGAATAACACTATTGATTTTTTGAGGGGGAAAACGCTATGGCAGACTACAGGCCGAAACCGGATGACCGCAGTGATAATGTAGAAAAGCTACAAGAAATGGTTCATAATACGATTGAAAACATGGAAAAAGCTGAGGAAACAATGCAATTTTCCAATGAGGAACAAAAATCGCAAATTGAACAAAAAAATGAACGGAGAAGAGAAAGTATCCGGGGCATGCGTGAGGAAATAAAAGATGAAGCTGCTGCCCATCAAAATAATGAACATTAATCATATAGGCCGGCGAATGCCGGCTTTTAATGATTGAAAATCGAAAGGCAAACAGAAAACACCAAGCATCGTTGATAATCTCAAATGATTAACTTAGATTCTTCATTAGCCAATCAGAAGAGATTGGGAGCCAATAAACCGGTACGGCTGCTGAACATCCAAATTTGCTTTAAATGTAAAGGGTTAAATGAAATTAAATAGTCATTGTTGTATACCTTTATGGAACCCTCTCAGTAGAGAGGGTTTTTTGCTTTGGTAAAATAATTGCTCGCTTTTATCAGACTCTTTGTCCAATCATTTACAGCAATATCCAATATATTAATATCGAGCCGGCATTAATAGCATAAAGGAGGTGCAACATATGAGCTTTGAATTTGAAGATGATTTTGTTGGAGGAGAAAGAGAAAGACGTAGAAGGCGCCGAGTTCGATTACTTTGTAGATGCCGAGAAGTATGGGACTGGGATGATTGTGAACACCACCACCATCACCATCATCGCGACCGCGAGCGGTTCATTTGCCGTTGTAGGGAGCGAGACTAAAGTATGAAATAAGATAGGCCCGACCTCCGGTTAACTGAGAAATCCCTCTGAGGTGACAGTCGTAGGGATTTCTCTTATATAATAAGGGAACCTTTACGAAGGTCCGGAAATTAAATTTATTACGATCTCATACTCTGTCAGCATTCAGCCACTTGTTAATGTTTTAGCCAGTTGCCAATATATACAGTCGACTGGTTATTTAAGTTTTTCGCTCCCTCTTCTGACTACTTTCTTCTATAATATAGTAATACTATAATAAAGTATGTAAATCGATTTTATTTTGGAAAGGTTGGATCTACAAAATGAGCCATGTTGTAGCACATACAAATATTGAAGTACGATATGCAGAAACAGACCAGATGGGCGTAGTGCATCATTCCAATTACATCGTTTGGATGGAACTTGGAAGGACACAACTTATTAAAGAATTGGGATTTTCCTATGCGGAAATGGAGAAGAGCGGTATCCTGGCACCGGTATTGGATGTTCAGGTCTCATATAAAAAGCCGCTTACATATGGTGATAACGCTATTATCAAAACCTGGATCGATTCGTACGACGGGTTTAAAGTGACTTATGGATACACCGTACTGAGTGAGAGCGGCGAACTGGCTGTAACAGGGCTCACTAGTCATGTTTGCGTAAGAAAAGAGGATTTCCGACCGGTCCGACTGAAAAAGATGTTTCCGGATTGGCATGAAGCATACGAAAAAGCAAAGAAAAAAGAGAATGAGGGCTATTAAGAATGGCTTTCGGCATTACAAGAGATGAATTGCGAAAATGGAAGACTTCAATAGATGAAGGGAATATCGCCTTTATCACCCACTTCTGGTTGGATGACAGGTTTCCCAATATGAAAACAGTTACGAAGGTTGGGTGTAAGGACTTGGACCGGCTGGCAAAATGGGGTGCCGAATACGGTTTGACAAAAGAATGGATCCACATTAGGATAGACGGCTACTCACATTACGATCTTTTGGGAAGCAAGCAGTTGCACATACTTCAGAAAGAGGGAAAGCTACATCAGTTATACCAATTGATGCCATGAATAAACCAGGCAGGACTTAAAAGCCTTGCCTGGTTATTTTATTTCTTTTCATAGCTGTAAATGGGGCCGTCGCTTTTTTCATCAACATCAACAATCAGGTCATGATCCTGAAAATACCATATATCGCTAGCTTCGATGAAAAATAGAATCCCATTCTTTGTATATTCAACACCGGGATCCATCGGCTCTTCCTTGTTCATTCCAAGAGAAAAGCCTTCCTGAAGAGGGCTCGTCCCCCCATATCTGACAAAAAATCTTACAGAATCTCCTGTTTTTAATAACATTTCATCTTTAAACCATTCCGCTGCATGATCAGTTAACTTGATTTGCATATTCGGTATCACCTCTTTTGAAAAAGCCGTATGAGTCCACAATAAGGAACAATAAGTCTAATATCAAGGGATTTGCATAAACTGATTGATATGTTTGATGGTTTTCCCTGTCAATCCATTTTCTCTTGCTTCATCCAGTGGATAGACGTGATAATTCTTTGTTCCTTGGCTCGCTGTAAACGTTGGATAAAAACTGATATCTTTCAAATTGATCTTTCTATTACCATCTATGAATTCTTTTTCAACCAATATTTGGGCCATACCGCCTATGTCTTTATCATCCCATTTCTGGCCTGATAAGAAATTCCCGAGCGAGTATATAACCAGCCCTGAACTCCCATCGCTTTTATCTATTAGCTCCATCTGTTGAAGAACGTGAGGATGATGTCCAAATATAATATCAGCACCATTTTCAATAAACTCTTGCGCCAATTCCCTCTGAACTTTGTTAGGGTTCCTGACGTACTCGTCTCCCCAGTGGAGGGCCAGTACAATAACATCCGACTTTGCTTTTGCTTTTTCTATATCAGACAGAACCTGGTTTTTATCCAGTTTGCTGACTAAGTATGGCTTGTCAGCGGGAATAGAGATTCCATTAAAATGCTCGGCATAGGACAGAACGGCAAATTTAATTCCGTTTTTTGTAATAATCCGGATATCCGCTTTATCTTCGCGGCTTTTAAATATTCCCGTGTAACTCAATCCCTTTGTTTCATAATAGTCGATTGCACTTAATATTCCCATCTCTCCTTTGTCAAGGGAGTGGTTGTTTGCACACGTGACCATGTCGACACCGGCATCCATAATCGCATCAATTATCTCATGAGGACTGTTAAAAGTTGGATAGCTGGATATCCCGAGTTTTTCGCCTCCGGGAATAGACTCCTGATTGGCTATAAGCAAGTCAGGCTTTTGAAGCATCGGTTTTACAGAAGACAGCATAGCAGTAAAATCGTATCCGTTTTTTGTTTTGGCATCCTCATATAGGCGGTCGTGAATGAGAATATCTCCAATTCCTGCTATCACGGCTTCTGTTTTATAACTTTTTTTCTGCAATCCATGCTCCCTGGATGCTTGATATGAAATGGTCATTGGTTTATCCGGTTTATTATCATTGATTTTAGATAAATACATGATATAACAAATCACTGTCAAGATGACAAGTACGATTGCTATGGTACCCGGTCTATTTTTCAAAGAAATTCCCGTCCTCAGATCAAATTTTTAAGTTTGATTATTCCTATATCCATGTCACTTTCGGCTCACTTTTGTCCCGTATCCTTTTTAAATTTGCCCTGTGCCGGTAAACGACAAATGTTTCAAATGCTGCAACAACTATAACCAATGGCCAATCTTGAAGAATCAGACTGTAAATAATACCAAATACCCCTGCAACCATGGATGAAAGAGAGACGTACTTTGAAATTTTCAAAGTGATTAAAAAGGCAGCGACCAATACAATAAAAAGAACAAAGTTATAACCTAGCAAAACCCCGGCAGAAGTAGCAACTGCTTTTCCTCCGCGAAAGTTGGCGAATAGTGGAAACATATGGCCAATTACAGCAAAAAGCCCGACTAACAACGGATGTATATGAAGGTCGAATAACAAAGGCAGAAAAACAGTCAATGTCCCTTTTAAAATATCGGCAATCGTGACGGCTGCTCCCGCTTTTTTTCCGAGTGTCCGAAATGTATTTGTGGCTCCGAGATTTCCGCTGCCATGTTCTCTGATGTCGATCCCATAGAAAAGTTTTCCCACAATTAATCCTGATGGAATGGACCCTATCAAGTATGATAATAATATAACAACTAAGTAAAACATGAATAATTGCTCCTTTTCTTCAAGTAAAAGAAAATAATGTATTTACTTTTTCATTGTACCATGATACCGAAGAAATTTATCAAAGAATTCCAGTAAAACCTATGATGGCGCTTGCATGAAAGGAAATAGTGGCATACGATAATAGAAAGAAAAACAACACAAGGAGGCTAATCATGACAATCGAGAATCCAAGCAGGGAAGAAATAGGTAAAATTTTAAAAAAGGCAAAGAGGATTGCTGTTGTCGGTCTTAGTGACAATCCCGAGAGGACCTCTTACAGCGTGTCAGAGGCAATGAAACAAGCCGGGTATGAAATCATCCCTGTCAATCCGAAAGTGGATGAGGTTTTTGGAGTTAAGGCTGTCTCCTCTATTAAGGATATTGACGGACATGTCGATATAGTGAATATATTCAGGCGCTCCGAGTATCTTCCTGAACATGCCAAAGAGTTTGCGGAAATTGATGCGGACGTATTTTGGGCCCAGCTTGGTGTGGAAAATGAGGAAGCATACCAATTTTTGAAGGAAAAGGGGTATACAGTCATCATGAACCGCTGTATCAAAGTTGAACATTCATTGACACGTTAAAAGACAAGCGCAGCTGACGCTTGTTTTTTTTCGAGAAAAGAGGTGTTACATTCAATTGGGCATATGCAAGCTGAAGGTTAAGTACGATTAGGCGCAAGGGACATGGTCGAATTGCTGTAGGGACTGAGGGATTACTACCTCGAAATTGCCCAAGTGCTTTTCTTAACTATATCATTCATTTTTCTCTATTTGCCAAAAGCATTGCTGTAGATATACAATAAGACTTGCTTTAATAAATATGGTATAGTGGTATTGCGAACAAATGTTTTTGTTTTAGTGGCAGTTAAGAGCCCTATGAAGGGAGAGCAATTATGGCTGAAAATATGACGATGACCGACTACAATGATGATTCCATCCAGATCTTGGAGGGACTTGAAGCTGTTAGGAAGCGTCCAGGGATGTATATAGGATCAACGGATGCTCGCGGCCTGCATCATCTTGTCTACGAAATTGTTGACAATTCGGTGGATGAAGCCCTCGCTGGATTTGGCGATCGAATCACCGTCAAAATTCATAAAGATAATAGTATAAGTGTTGAAGACAAGGGGAGAGGCATGCCTACAGGTATGCACCAATCCGGAAAACCTACAACCGAAGTCATCCTGACGGTACTGCATGCAGGGGGAAAGTTCGGACAAGGAGGCTATAAAACGAGCGGCGGACTCCATGGAGTCGGTGCCTCTGTTGTAAACGCACTTTCCGAATGGCTAGTGGTGACGATTAAAAGAGATGGATATATATATGAACAAAGATTCCGCGATGGCGGAAAGACGGAAACGACACTTGAACGATTGGGAACCACCAGACAGACAGGAACCACTATCCATTTCAAACCGGATCCAACAATTTTCAGTGTCACTGCTTTCAATTACGAGGTATTGAGCAGCCGCTTAATGGAATCAGCTTTTTTATTAAAAGGCCTTACTATCGAACTCATTGATTTGAGGAACGATCAGAAGGAGGTTTTCCATTATGAAAATGGTATCGAAGCCTTTGTAGAATATTTGAACGGAGAAAAAGATGTCCTTCATCCGGTTGTACCGATAGAAGGAAAGTCCGGTGGCATAGAAGTGGAATTTGCCTTCCAATTTAATGACGGCTTTTCAGAAAACATCCTGTCTTTTGTAAACAATGTCAGGACTAAAGACGGGGGTACCCACGAAGTGGGTGCAAAAACGGCCATTACAAGGGTATTCAATGAATTTGCCCGTAAAAATGGCATGCTGAAGGAAAAAGATAAGAACCTTGAAGGAACCGATATCAGGGAAGGCCTTGCCGCCATTGTTTCGGTGCGTGTTCCGGAGGATATGCTTCAATTTGAGGGTCAGACAAAAGGAAAACTCGGAACCGCAGAAGCAAGATCGGCAGTTGATACGACTGTTTCGGAACATTTATCTTATTTTCTTGCCGAAAACCCCAGCATCAGTTCCCTTCTTGTAAAAAAGGCGATCAAAGCTGCTCAGGCTAGAGAAGCAGCCAGAAAGGCACGGGAAGATGCGAGGAGTGGAAAACGCAGAAAACGATCGGATGCCTTATTATCGGGTAAGCTCACGCCAGCTCAATCAAAAAATCCGAATAAAAATGAACTTTATCTTGTCGAAGGGGATTCAGCAGGAGGATCCGCCAAACAGGGGCGTGACCGTCGATTCCAGGCTGTTCTTCCTCTGCGGGGAAAGGTCATAAATACGGAGAAGGCAAAGCTCGAAGATATCTTTAAAAACGAAGAAATCAATACAATCATCCACACAATTGGTGCTGGTGTGGGGTCAGATTTTAATCTTGATGATGTTAATTATGATAAGGTGATCATCATGACAGATGCTGATACTGACGGGGCACATATCCAAGTATTGTTGCTGACATTTTTCTATCGGTATATGAAGCCTCTGATAGAAGCAGGTAAAGTATTCATTGCACTTCCTCCGCTCTATAAAGTGAGCAAAGTTAAAGGGAAAAAAGAAGTGATTGAATATGCTTGGACTGATGAAGAGCTGGACGGTGTGACAAAGAAAGTCGGCAAAGGATTCATGCTTCAACGTTATAAAGGTCTTGGCGAGATGAATCCGGACCAATTGTGGGAAACGACAATGAATCCTGAAACCAGAACACTAATCCGGGTCCTTATTGATGATGCAGCCAGTGCCGAGAAGCGGGTGACGACTTTAATGGGTGATAAAGTTGAACCGCGCAGGAAATGGATTGAAAAAAATGTCCAATTCGGCCTCCAGGAAGATACAAATATATTAGAGAATGAAAATATCACATCAGAAGGGGGAACTGCAATTTCATGACGACAGCAGAAAGATTTCAAGAATTGCCCCTTGAAGAAGTGCTTGGCGACCGTTTTGGCCGCTACAGTAAATACATTATACAAGACCGAGCTCTTCCGGATGCACGCGATGGATTAAAACCTGTGCAAAGAAGAATTTTATATGCGATGCATACTGACGGGAATACGGCCGACAAAGGCTTTAGGAAATCGGCAAAAACAGTGGGAAATGTAATCGGAAATTATCATCCGCACGGAGACTCCTCCGTTTATGAAGCAATGGTCAGAATGAGCCAGAACTGGAAAGTGCGCAATATTCTTGTTGAAATGCACGGAAACAATGGCAGTATTGATGGAGATCCACCGGCTGCCATGAGGTATACGGAGGCACGACTTTCCGAGTTGTCTGCGGAGCTTCTTAGGGATATCGACAAAAGAACCGTAGATTTCATTCCGAACTTTGATGATACTTCCTCTGAACCGACCGTCCTTCCAGCAAGATTCCCCAACCTGCTTGTCAATGGATCTACTGGGATTTCCGCTGGCTATGCGACTGACATTCCTCCCCATCATTTAGGAGAGGTCATAGATGCCGTCATCATGATGATTGATAACCCGACCTGTTCCGTGGAAGAAGTAATGACTGTGGTCAAAGGTCCGGATTTTCCGACGGGTGGTATCATCCAAGGGATAGACGGTATAAAAAAAGCTTATGAAACAGGAAAAGGAAGAATTGTTGTAAGAGGTAAGACAGGCATTGAACCGATTAGGGGAGGAAGGCAGCAAATTGTTATCAATGAGCTCCCTTATGACGTCAATAAAGCGAACCTCGTGAAAAAAATTGACGAATTTCGTCTGGACAGGAAACTGGAAGGAATTACGGAAGTCCGTGATGAAACAGACCGGACAGGGCTTCGTATCGTAATTGAATTGAAGCGGGAAGCTGACGCGGAAGGAATACTGAATTACTTATTTAAAAACAGCGACCTTCAGGTCACATATAATTTTAATATGGTGGCCATTCAGGATCAAAGGCCCAAGCTCATGGGTATCCTGGATTTGCTTGATTCATATATTCAGCACCAAAAAGAAGTTGTCACAAACCGTTCTCGGTATGATTTGGAAAAAGCCCTTGAACGCCAGCATATCGTTGAAGGGCTGATGAAAGCTCTCTCCATCCTTGATGAAGTGATTGCAACGATTCGGGCTTCAAAGGATAAACGGGATGCAAAAGACAATCTGATGAAGAACTTTCAGTTTTCGGAAAAACAGGCGGAAGCTATTGTTTCCTTACAATTGTATCGTTTGACGAATACAGATATTACCGCCCTACAAAAGGAAGCTGAGCAGTTGAACGCTTTGATCCAACAGCTGACCGCCATTTTGGAAAGCGAGAAGAAATTATTAAGCGTCATTAAGAAAGAATTAAAAGAAGTCAAGAAAAAATACGCTGATGAACGCCGGACCATCATAGAACACGAGATAGAGGAAATCAAAATCAATCTGGAAGTCACAATACCGAATGAAGATGTGATGGTTACAGTGACAAAGGATGGTTATGTGAAAAGGACCAGTATCCGGTCATATTCCGCCTCCAATGGACAGGACCTGGCCATAAAAGACATGGATCGCCTTCTGCTCCTGGAAGAATTGAACATGGCAGATACTCTTCTTCTATTCACAGATAAAGGAAATTATATTTATTTGCCTGTCCATGAGTTATCGGACATCCGCTGGAAAGATCTCGGGCAGCATATTTCCGGCATTGTGCCGATCAACCAGGATGAAGAAATCATCAAAGCAATATCGGTCAAAGAGTTTAAAGAGGAACAATACCTGTTTTTTGTCACAAAAAACGGCATGGTGAAAAAAAGCTCCCTCCGGCTTTATCAGGTGCAGAGGTATTCCCGGCCGCTCGTCGCCATCAACTTGCGGGCTGATGACGCTGTCGTCGATGTACATATTACCGATGGCAATTGCAGTATATTTATGGCAACACATCTCGGCTATGGGGTCTATTTTGATGAATCAGAGGTAAACCCTATAGGTGTACGTGCACTTGGTGTCATCGGGATGAATTTGTTGGACGGAGATTTCGTCATTGGCGGAGAAGTCTTCTATGAAGAGGACAGCCCGGCAGTATTCATTGCAACAAACCGGGGCGCTGTCAAGAAGATGAAGCTTTCTGAATTTGAAAAGAGTGGACGTGCCAAACGGGGCGTAGTCATGCTGAGAGAATTGAAAAGCAACCCTCACAGGGTCTCAGGGTTTAAATTAACAAATGATGACCGGCCTATAAATATACAGACCGACCGCGGCAATATCGAAAAAATTCTTCCGTCCCAATTAAGGTTCAATGATCGTTATTCAAACGGCTCATTTATCATTGACGAAAAAGAAAGCGGCCATATCATTGAAATATGGATCGACCCTGAAATCGAAACTTTATAATGGTGAAAGACAGTCCTTTAGCTTGGGACTGTCTTTTTTATGCTTTTATGTTTTTGAACCGATGGCCGAAAGAAGAACCCTATGGTTCAACGCTTCGCGTGTTTCCTTTATCTCGTCGGAGCCGCTCCAATCTTTACGTCGATGGACACACGCTTCCACTTTTCTATTGTCCAGTTCCAGCGCCTATCGACTAGCAGATTTCGCGGACTCCTCCTACGATAAGTCAACATCGCTCCACTACGTTTCGCGTATTTCCTTTATCTCGTCGGAGCCACTACAATCTGTACGTCGATGGACAGGCGCTTCCACTTTTCTATTAATCATTTTGCCTTTTTTCTCACAAGTTATAAATATACTATTGAATTAATTTTTATACATAGTATAATAAATAACATCTCAAATTAAAAACAAATTTGCGAGTCCAGAATAATGCAAGGAGTGGTTGTAAGTGAAAGCAGGGGTTATTGGAGCAACGGGATATGGAGGAGCTGAACTGCTCAGAATCTTGCAATCTCACCCAGAGTTTCAAATTGAATCGATCTATTCGTCTTCACAGCAGGGGAAAAGCATTGTCGATCATTATCCGCATTTAACAAATATTGTACCAATGACCTTGGAAGATATTGATCCGGCAGCTATTTCAAGAAATACGGACATCGTCTTCCTGGCTACTCCTTCAGGGGTTTCGGCAGAAATTGCACCACTGCTTTTAAAAGAAGGCTGTACAGTCGTTGATTTATCCGGAGATTTCAGGTTGAAAAAAATCACCGACTACGAAAAATGGTATAAAAAAACAGCAGCACCGCAAGAGTGGCTTAACCGGGCTGTGTATGCTCTACCCGAGCTTAATCGATCATCGATCAAAGATACGAAATTCATTTCTAACCCGGGATGTTATCCCACTGCCACGCTTCTTGGATTGGCACCGCTTGTACGCAATGGGCTTATTGAAGAAGGATCAGTTATCATAGATGCCAAATCAGGAGTATCCGGAGCTGGTCAAACAGCATCTTTTCATACCATTTACAACGAACTTAATGAAAATTTTAAAATTTATAAGGTAAATGCCCACCAGCATATTCCGGAGATTGAGCAGATGCTTTCAGGCTGGGGCTATGAATCTCCAATTACATTTAATACTCATCTGGTTCCTATGACGAGGGGAATAATGGCTACAATCTACGCTACATTGAAATCCGACATCAGCCAAGTAGAAATAAATAAGGTGTATAACGATTTTTACAAAGATGAGCCGTTCATAAGAGTTCGAAAAAATGGCACTTTTCCAGCTACAAAAGAAGTTTACGGTTCCAATTTTTGTGATATGGGTATTGGAGTGGATACACGGACAGGGAGGGTGACCGTCGTATCGGTCATCGATAATTTAATGAAAGGCGCTGCAGGCCAGGCTATTCAAAATGCAAATATTCTTTGTGGTCTTGATGAAACTGCAGGGCTGCATTTCACACCTGTTTATCCATAAATTATGGAGGATGACACATAATGAAGGACATTATTGTAATCAAATGCGGAGGAAGCATGATCGATTCGCTTTCCGATGAATTTTATAAAAGCATCAAAGCTTTAAAAGACAGCGGTCTTCATCCTGTCATTGTGCATGGCGGGGGACCGGCGATCAATCAAATGTTGGATGAACTAAAGATTGAAAGTGAATTTCACAACGGATTAAGAAAAACAACTTCTAAAGTTATGGATGTAGTTGAGATGGTTTTATCGGGTTCCATGACCAATACACTTGTTAGAAACTTGGCAAAATATCAGCTTCCTGCCCTTGGGATGACAGGTTTCGATGGCTCTCTGTTAAAAGCCAAAGCAAAGGATTTCGAGAACCTGGGGTTTGTCGGGGAAGTTAAAGAAGTGAACAGTGACTTTCTGTTCAATATCATCTCCATGGGAGTCATTCCAGTCATCTCTCCATTGGCAGAAGGAATAGATGGAGCTTCCTGCTACAATATTAATGCCGATACGGCCGCAGGAAGCATTGCAGTGGCACTGAAAGCCAGCAAACTATTATTTGTCACGGATGTTCCAGGAGTTTTAAAAGAAAGTACTCTTATAGAAAATGCAACAGTTCCAGATATTTTAAGTCTTATAGATGACGGCACTATTACGGGGGGGATGGTTCCAAAAGTAATGGCTGCTATCAACAGTTTGGATGGCGGTATGTCCAATGTGATGATCGTCAGCGGAAAAAACAGTCTGTTGAACGGAGAAAAACTCGTTGGCACAACGATATACAAAGAATTGGAGGCCGTTTATTAACATGTCACACGTATTCAACACATATGCGAGATGGGATGTCGAACTCGTTTCAGGAAACGGAACGAAGGTAATCGATATAAATGGTAAGGAGTACTTAGATTTCACTTCGGGAATTGGGGTATGTAACTTGGGGCATTGTCACCCTGACCTTGTAAAGCCCGTCCAGGAACAAGTGTCAAAGCTTTGGCATACATCCAACCTTTTTCAAAGCTCGCTTCAAGAGCAGGTGGCCAAACAGCTTACAGATCATTCTTCCGGGGACGCCGTTTTCTTTGCAAACAGCGGAGCAGAAGCAAACGAAGCTGCTATCAAGTTAGCAAGAAAATTTACAGGGAAATCAAAGATCATCACCTTTTTGCAATCTTTCCACGGTCGTACTCTTGGAACGATAGCTGCCACAGGGCAGCAAAAAGTGAAAACTGGTTTTGGTCCGATGTTGGAAACTTTTGTTCACATTCCTTTCAATGATATTAAAGCATTAAAGAATGAAGTAGATGACGAAACAGCGGCCATTATGCTTGAAGTCGTTCAAGGTGAAGGAGGAGTCCTTCCGGCGGAAAAGGGGTTTCTGAAGGAAGTCGAAAAAATCTGTGAAGAAAATGGTGTGCTCCTCATCATTGATGAAGTACAGACGGGGATTGGTAGAACAGGGAAGCCTTTTGCCTACCAGCATTTTAATCTCTCACCGGATATCGTCTCTACAGCCAAGGGGCTTGGCAATGGTATTCCTATAGGGGCCATGATCGGTAAAGAAAAATTGAAATCTGCGTTTACCCCAGGCAGCCATGCAACAACCTTTGGGGGTGGGCCGATCGCCATGACAGCAGCCAATACTGTTCTAAAAATCATTTTTAACGAAGAGTTCCTTTCTGATGTAGAGAAGAAGAGTGAATATCTGGTCCATAAACTTTCAACGAGTAAGCTGGAAGGCATGGTTGAGATCCGCCATAAAGGACTCATGGTAGGAATTGAATTTTCGGATGACGTCAGCGAACAGTTGACGGCGTTGAGAAAAGAGGGGCTGCTTCTTTTAAATGCCGGCCCGAAAGTGATGCGGATGCTTCCGCCATTAACAGTTTCGATTGAAGAGATTGATGAAGCGGTTAATATTTTACAAAAGAACATCTAAATTTTTTTATAGATTATTGCATAAAAATGCAACAAATAAAATAAAAATACGAAAGCGGGGAGAGGAAGATATGAAAGGATCCTTAATACTCGCTAATGGTGAAAAGTTCACCGGACAGTGGCAAGGTAAACCAAAAGATCATATCGGTGAGGTGATATATTTTACTGGAATGGGACGATTCCAGGAATTCATCACAGATCCGGCTAATCATGGGAAAATTGTCATCTCCACTTTTCCTGGGATTTTAAATAGCGACTTGGATCATGCAAAGTTTGAAAGCGACGAAATTCAAATTGGGGGGCTCATCACCCAGCAGGATGCCTCCATGACTATAAATGAAAAGGGCCTAAAAATTTTGGATTTATTTTATGACCAAAATATACCTATCCTGACAGAGATGGATACAAGGGCCTTAATAAAAAGGATAAAAAAAGAGGGCGAAATGCCTGCTCTCCTTTCATCGAAGCATACGGTAAACCGTTTATCTGGTCAAATGGAAGAAGTACATCATGATTTCGGAACAGAATTTATAAACACAAATGGAAAAAAACACATCGTTGTGATCAATTTTGGATATAAAAAATCACTAATTCAGACACTCTCCGATTCTGGAAATAAGGTGACAGTTGTTTCAAGCATCATCGATTTAAATTTGATGAATTCTTTGAAACCTGATGGACTTATCTTTTCCGGAGGACCGGGAAATCCATCACAATGGCAAAAATTCTTTCCGGTATATAAGATGCTGGCAATGAAATATCCGACTATTGGGTTTGGACTCGGACATCAGATACTTGCTCTCGCATTCGGGGCAAATGTGGAGAAATTGCCTACAGGCCATCGGAATTTTAAAGAAGCCGTCATTCATACTTCTTCGAACAAAGTCTTTTTGTCCAGCCAAAATCATGGCTATACAGTTGATGGGAAAGATCTGAACGAAATCGGCTTTCGTATTTCTTTTAAAAATGTACATGATGGAACTGTAGAAGGGCTCATACATGAACATTATCCTGTGGCAACTTATCAATTCCACCCTGAACAGGCGAATAATCATATAAATGAACTGATTTTTAAAGACTTCTTTACAACAGTATATGATAGCAAAGGAGCAAGCGTTTATGCCTAAGGGAAAAGACATCAAGAAGGTTCTAGTGATCGGTTCCGGGCCTATTGTCATCGGTCAGGCGGCTGAATTTGATTATGCAGGTACACAGGCTTGCCTGGCTCTTCAAGAAGAAGGTTGCGAGGTGGTCCTTGTCAATAACAACCCTGCAACCATTATGACTGATGAACAATTCGCCCAAACCGTATACTTTGAACCGCTGACAGTGAAAAGCCTTGTCGAGATTATCAAAAAAGAAAAACCGGATAGCATTCTTGGGACACTCGGCGGACAGACGGGCCTAAATTTGACCGTCGATTTATATAAACAGGGTTATTTGGATAAATTTAATATCCGGGTCCTTGGAACAACGCCGGAATCAATCATACAAGGGGAAGACAGAGAAGCCTTTCGTGCTCTTATGCATGAGTTGGATGAACCCGTCCCAAATAGTGAAATTATCCACTCCGTTGAGGAAGCATTATCGTTTGCAAATACGCAGGGTTACCCCATCATCATCCGCCCAGCCTATACATTGGGAGGCGGAGGAGGAGGCATTGTCAACAACGAAGAAGAATTGCTGGATGTAGTTAAAAAGGGGCTTGAATCCAGCCCGATTACCCAATGTCTGATTGAAAAGAGCATAGCCGGCTTTAAAGAGATTGAATTTGAAATGATCCGGGATGCCAATGATACTTGCATTGCTATCTGCAGTATGGAGAATTTCGATCCTGTTGGAGTCCATACAGGCGATTCTATTGTATTTGCTCCGCAGCAGACCCTGACCGATGACCAATTCAATGCTTTGTATCAATCGGCTGTAAAGATCATTCGTGCTTTAAAAATCGTCGGTGGTTGCAACATTCAGTTTGCACAAGATCCAAAAACGAATCAGTACTATTTAATAGAGGTCAATCCAAGATTGAGCAGGTCTTCAGCCTTAGCGTCCAAAGCGACGGGCTATCCAATTGCAAGGATTGCAGCAAAACTGGGACTTGGCTATCATCTTCACGAAATTATAAATCCTGTAACAGGCACTACTTTTGCAAGTTCGGAACCGGTTGTCGACTATACGGTCGTAAAGATGCCTCGATGGGCTTTTGATAAATTTCCTGAAGCCAAAAGGGAACTTGGAACGACAATGAAAGCCACAGGAGAAATCATGGCGATTGATCGACTTCTTCCATCGGCACTGCAAAAAGCTGTAAGGTCCCTTGAATTGAAAACGAATGGACTGGAATTAAAAGGGATTTCCGATAAAAGTGATGAGGAGCTTTGGAAGTCTGTCATTCATGCTGATGATACCCGCTTTTTCGCCATACTGGAACTTTTCAGAAGAGGTGAAGTAAGCGAAAAAATACATGAAAAAACGGAAATAAATCCATTTTTCCTTGATGTTTTATCAAAACTTATCCAAATCGAAAACAAAGCCAAAAAAGAAAACATCGACAAAGCAAGCCCTGAATTTTTACGGCAGCTAAAAGAAAATGGTTTTTCCGATGCGTGGCTGTCTTCTATATGGGATACACCGATAAGCCAGATCAGAAAAAAACGGAAAGACCATGATATCGTACCTGTATTCCAGATGGTTGACTCATGTGCCGGCGAATTCATGGCATCTGCCCCATACTTCTATTCAACTTGGAAGGGGGAAGGCGATCAGATTGTGCCTGACAAAAACAAGAAAAAAATTGCGATTATCGGGTCAGGCCCTGTCCGGATCGGCCAAGGAATAGAATTTGATTATTGTACAGTGCGTGCAGCTTTAGCTTTGAAAAAATCTGGTTTCGAAACTATTTTAATCAATAATAATCCAGGTACAGTCAGCACCGATTTCCAAATCGCAGACCGGCTATATTTTGAACCTCTCCATATTGAGGATGTACTGAACATACTAGAATATGAAAAACCGGATGGAGTCATTGTTCAACTTGGAGGGCAAACAGCCATTAACCTGGCAAATGACCTGGAAAAAAACGGCATTCCTCTTCTATCCATTACTCAAGACCAAATTGATGAAGTCGAAGACCGCGAAAAATTCTACTCTATGTTAAAAGAACTTGAGATTCCTCATATTCCAGGTGTTACTGCTTATGATGAGGATGATTTGAAATCAAAAACGGCTGAAATCGGTTTTCCTGTTTTATTAAGGCCCTCCTATGTGATCGGTGGCCAGGGAATGCTGATCATTGAAAGCCAAGATGAAATGGATAACTGCATCGATAATATTGAATATCCTGTTTTGATTGATGCTTATTACAAAGGGATGGAACTTGAAGTTGATGTTCTGACTGACGGTCAGGATATTCTTATCCCTGCTTATTTCGAGCATATTGAAAAAGCGGGGGTCCATTCAGGTGACAGCATGACAATTACACCGCCGATCCACGTTACTGAAAGAATGAAAGAAACAGTTTATGAGTATTCCAGAAGGGTTGCTCAAAAGCTGCAGTTCAAAGGGCTGTTCAATGTTCAATTCGTTGTTTACAACAACACAGTTTATATGTTGGAAGTTAATCCTAGGGCTTCGCGTACTGTGCCGATTGTAAGTAAAATAACAGGTATTCAATTAATTGATGAGTGTGTAAAAATTTTGACCGGATCTGATTTAACAGTAGAGGTACAAGAAGAACAAACTTTTTATACAGTTAAGAACCCCATTTTTTCCACTGGAAAGCTTGATGGGGTAGACCCTAAGCTTACACCGGAAATGAAATCCACCGGGGAACTGATCGGAATGGGAAAAACGGTGGAAGAGGCGCTCGCAAAAGCGATGCTCTGGAATGAAAGACTGGCGGTAAAACAGCAAAATACCATCCAGGAAATATTTGTAGATGCAGATAGTCAGGATGAAAAAACCATTGAGAATTTAATCCTCGAATCTGATGCCGTAATGGTGACGGAAAAAAGGGGAGTTCCTTTTGTAGACTGGGTAAAAAATGGCCAGGGTTCTGTCTTGCTGAGTCTCGGGAATAAACCGGACTCCATTCTAAAAAGGCAATTAGCTTCTGCATCTCAGCTGCAAGTAATGACTGAAATGGAAACATTTAAAACTTATTTGACTGCCATAAAACAAAAAATCAGCGAGCCAAAATCGCTTCAAAGCTGGCTTGAAATAAAAGAAAGGACGTGCTGGCAACATGACAGCAACATCTGTTTCACTCAAGGGGAAACATTTACTTACATTGGCTGACATTGCAAAAGAAGATATCATGCAAATCATCCTGGATGCAATCAAGCTTAAAGACATGCAAAAAAAGGGGATCACCCACCATTATCTAAAAGGCAAGACTTTGGCAATGATTTTTGAAAAATTATCAACAAGAACCCGTGTTTCGTTTGAAGTGGGAATGTTTCAATTGGGTGGGCATGCATTGTTTTTAGGTAAAGACGACCTCCAAATGGGACGTGGGGAGACAGTGGAGGACACTGCTAAAGTACTATCCCGTTTCGTTGACGGCATTATGATCAGAGCTTACAGCCATGAAGCTGTAGAGCAGCTTGCACATAATTCAAGTGTACCCGTTATCAATGGTTTGACGGATGACTATCACCCTTGCCAGGTACTGGCTGATTTAATGACTTTGTATGAAGTAAAAGGGAACTTGGAAGGTAAAAAGCTAGCTTATGTAGGTGATGGAAACAATATGGCACACTCCTTGATGATCGGTTGTGCCAAACTGGGGGTAAGCTGCTCGATAGCTGCTCCAAAAGGCTACGAGCCAAAACAATCCATTGTTAAAAAGGCGCAGGAATTTGCCAAGGAGACAGATGCTGTCATCGAAGTAACTAACGATCCAAAAGCCGCGGTAAAAGGGGCAGATGCCGTCTATACAGATGTATGGACCAGCATGGGATGGGAAGATGAACAGGAAGAAAGATTAAAATCTTTTGCAGATTTTCAGGTAAATAGTGAGTTAATGTCAGAAGCAGATCCAAAAGCAGTTTTCTTGCACTGCCTGCCTGCACATCGTGGTGAAGAAGTCAGTACAGAAGTCATTGATGGTCCACAATCGATTGTATTTGAAGAAGCGGAAAATCGTCTTCATGTCCAAAAAGCATTAATGGTCGCGTTGATGGCTGACTGATCAACGGCATCACCCCTTGTAGGCCTTTGTCATATAATAGGGCAAAGGAACCGGAAGGGGGAGATGTTCGTATGGAAAAAATAGAGTATGACCAATTTTCAGTAACCATCTTGCCTCCTGCAACAACTTATCATCCAGTAGATGGAAGAAAGTACACACTAGTTATGTCAACTAAAGATTCAAATTACCATTTGGCAATAGGTTTTAAATATGAAATGGAGCTGCTGAATGAGGAAACCGAAAAAATTCTAACGGCAGAATGGCAGCCACGGCTTGGCGAATACATTTTGACCGGACGAATTGATTTCGGCAGTAAGCGAAACGGCGAAATCGTTTGGAACAATTCTCATAAAATCCAGGGAAATCTGACTGAGGCCATATCTCTGATGGTGAAAGCAGATAAAGATTTATATGCGCACGTTCCTTGGTTGCTGGACGCACCCATTTATATAGAAATTGATTCGAACACTCATAAATATAAAACCATCCAGTATTATGGAACTCCAAGGCAGCATTTAATTTAGTTAACGCATAAATGATGCACAGGTTGTTGAAACCTGTGTTTTTATTTTATCTCACTATTAGGAGTATACTTGTGTTATAAGACAAATACGCTATAACTTCCTATAATTTATATTATGTAAACTAGAAAAAATGAACCGCCTACTGCTACCTTCCAAAACTGATAATTTCATTTCTCGGAACTGTATTATCTACAAAATAGGTAATGAACTACATGTAATTCAACTATAAAACATTACCTTACGTAAGGTTCAAGAGCATGATTTGAATTTATGTTTAGAAATATATCCCATCTTATTCCTGCAACTTCACACTTTCACTTATGTAGATAATAAAGTCATTTAATTATGTTCTAAGAAAGACAATAACCTCCTTTCTAATAATCGATCAGGGAGGTTATTAAAGTTATTTAAGAATTTGTTTAAACTTTCAAAGAAAGACATTTTAAGGATAATAAAGTTGTTTAATTTTCTAAACCCCTTCTCAAACTTATTCCAACTCACCCCGTTTTAGACTTAATAAAATCAGAAACTAATCCTCCCAATAAAAAATAGCATCGATGACTAAATACTCTCCAGGTTCACAATAGATCGTTGGAATTTTCGTTTTAAAAGACAAAGGTTGATTCATCTTTTCAGCTTCTAACAGTTCATAATCAAACTCTTTTAAAGCTTGTTTCAATTTTTCTTCGCTGGTTCGGAATTTCTCGCTTAAATTTAATTGATTTGTACTCCCCAGTAAAGAACCGTATGCCCCACCAACTATTTCGTGCGTTTCAATTCGAATTGTTTTATATCTGTCATCTTGCCCCATGATTGCTACAGGTGCTAAACGACAAATATCTATAATAATTCCCTCTGTCTTTATCTCTCGACGACCATATTTCTCTTCAACGGTCACCGCATCATCTTTTTGATAACAAAAAAATTCAACAAAGGAGGCGTAGCCACTGCCAAAATGATCCCACTCTACTTCACATACTAAATTACGAATACGGTTTATTCGATAAAACAATCGTCGGATATGCGCTTCAATTTCTTGCTCATTATTTGTATCATAAGGGAACTTGTTCCCAACAATTTTTCCTTCAATTAAGCAATTAAGTCTTGTAAATGTTCATTAGAAAACATCACGAAACACCCCTCCTTTTTTCTTCATATACGAATATCGAAATCTTCTTTCTCTTACTATACAGAGAAACAAGTAAAGATAGTATAAAAAACCCATTCCACACCATCTTCTTAAATATCATAAATATTTTTTAAATGACTTTATGTTAAACAACTTTATTATACATGAACAATTATACGGCCCTATAATACCTAAAGGACGCAAAGATAAGCGCCCTTTAGGTGAATAAGAAATCGAATTTTCTTTCATTTGGTTTTTGTCAATTGGTTTATTACTTTTATTAACATAAATCTGACACCTTTTCTTTCATAAGAAAAGTCATTAAAAGTTCCAATTAAATGGGTATCCATCTTAGGGTGATAAAATAAATAGGCTCCTGTGGCACCTGCATGTCCCCAGACATTAAATATTTTTGGCATTAGTAGTGGAACTGTTTTAAACTGCATAATGCCATAACCATACTCAATTCCTACACCATACTTCGCTTTATCGTTCATCATTTTCTCAAGCGTTTCCTTTTTTACTAATTGATAGGATGCTAACGCCTTCATAAATTTCAACATATCTTCTCCAGTAGATACTACTCCACCGCCTGCATAGTCGAGACCTGCATATCCTTTGTGATTAGTTATGTTCTTTTTATTAATATAAAAGTCTGCTAAATGTTGGGTATCTTTGTCTAATGGATTGGAATAGTGTAGCACAGATGAATTCATCATACCGAGGGGCTGATAAATAAATTGTTCCATAGCTACATGAAAAGGTACTCCCGTTATTTTTTCTACGATTAATCCTAATAGATGATAATTTGTATCGGTATATTTAAAGCCGTTACCTGGAGGAAAATGAGGTTTTTGATGGTTTTTTGCCCAAATAATTGCCTCTTGTGGGCTTATGGTAAAGTTTGGATCATCCAGAAGTTTTTCTAATAATGGACGGAAATTATCATACAAACCGGACGTTTGATTTAGTAGATGTTTAATTTTAATGTCATTCGTATAATCTTTATCTTTATACACATGAAGGTGTTTGACTAATTCTTGATCTAAATATTTGGTAATACCGTCTTCGTAAGATAATTGACCGTTTTCATATAAAATACTAATCAAAACTGACGTGAATATTTTTCCTACGCTCGCCATATATGCTGGCTGTTTTGGATTCATTGCCCCTTCTGCGATATTTAAATGGATACCATTCTTTTCAGAATGAACAAGTAAAAATGCGCTCTTTAAATTTTTGTCTTTTTGTACTTGTTTTTTAAATGATTTTTCAATTGAACCGATTACTTTTTCACTTTGTTTTGTTTGCACAGACATCCCCCCATTATTTGATACTACATTAACCTGCCTCGTTATTTTAAGTACAAAAATACACAATCTCAGTATTAACTTTAACATAATTATAATTATTCTGTAATTTAATCTTTAAATATTATTGCAAAGATCTTCTCAACAATCTGGCCCGATTCTAGCATATCTGTATTGAATAATCGCGGATTAAGATCTCGTATAACAAGCGAAGCTATGACACTACAGGAAGGGTTAGGGTACCTTTAATTATTTTTGAAAGAGGAATTTGAATACATCCAGTCATTTGTCTGGATGCAGCAAAAAGTGAAAGCTAAGTTCAAGCATACCTGGATAAAAAGAATCCCTATAAAAAGAGTTTTAGAGTGCAACATAATCTGAAAGTTTTAGCTAGTTTATTTGACTTTATTAAAGGATTAGAGATGCGGCCGGTGAACGACCTCCGATTATACTAGAATCAACCGGCCACTATCACAAACCGGTTGTTCAATATTTCGAGGACAAGGGATATTTAATTATTATCGTGAATACACTCATATCTTATAAGGTAAAAAACTCTAGTTTACGTAATTTTATACTATATCCAAAGTGACTAAAATAAAGATTCTAGGGTTCATGAGTAGTTTGAACTTTCCCTGATACTCGTGAAAGTGCCCTTTCCACAATGTCCCTTCCTGATTCAGAAATTTTGGCAAGATCCCTAAAATAAAGTGAAACAGCCGAAGTTTCCTTAACTTAAACTTAGGAAGAACCGGCTGATTTCATTTCGATATTTGCTTAGGATACATTTTGCATTTTTTGTTTGTGAACCTCTTTTGGTGTTTCTCCAGATTTCGGCCCTATTCGAAAGAGGAGCACACTCATTTAAGGAGTATGCCCTTTAACCTCTAGGTAGTCGCTATCAGGAACTCCTCTCCTCTTGGTAGCGAAAGACCATCGGTTCGTCCGGTAAAGTAACGCTGGCTAAGATCGGTTGAGGATACATGCCGGACTTCTTGGAAATCTAACTTGCGTGCCATCGCCAGCATCTCAGGCGGTCTGAAAAAGCTAATGAAAGGCGTACCGCTTGCCCGCGCTCCCTCCTCCGCTGCATCAACACTAGTACGTTTCTCGGGTTCGGTAAGTTCAAACGGCAGCAAAAATGTCATGGCCAGCGTGGATCCGGGTGCAAGAGCTGCAACTTGCTGCAGTGTCGCCTCGATTGCGTCTTTGGAGAGATACTGGGTAACTCCGGTAGAGGCTACCACTGCTGGACGGCTCATGTCGAAGCCAGCCGTCTTAAGCTGTTCCAACCAGGACGAGCCTCTCTCGAAATCAACCGGAACAAGTCGTAGCCACTCGGGGATACCGAAGCCGAGTTCGTTCAGACGTTGTCTCTTCCAGGCCTGTGTGCCAGGCTGATCGACTTCGAATATCCTCATTCGGGAGGCTACTTCCGGTCGGCGCTGAGCAAAGGTGTCGAGACCGGCACCGAGGATGACGTACTGGGTGACGCCTTTTGCAAGCTGTTCAGTGATCAGGTCCTCAATGAAGCGAGCACGGGCCACGATGGATGCTCGGAAGCCACTGGTGCCTTCCGGATCCATGTCGGAGCGTTGTCGCCATCCGTTTTCCGGATCGGCCAGTTGCAAACCGACTTCATCTTCAAATATGTACGGTGGTGAATCGATCTGAACATGCAAAGCTCGCCAGAGCGCGACTCGTACTGCTGTGTGATCTGGTTCCGAATTTTGCTTATTATGCATGATATTCTCTCTCCTTCCGAGTGAAACACTTGATTCTTTTATTTATCTTGGATAACTATCTATAAATAATTCCATCATGGTCTAGATTACCGAAGTCAGCCTCTATTGGCAATTAATGGGTTCTAAAAAATTCATATTACTATGGACTAGTGGTCTTACTGAGACCCGTTACTCCCTTCAATCGTTCGATGCCGTATACTATACTGTCATACAGCTTATATACCGTTTCAACTTTATCTATTTTTTTGTGTTCTTCCCCCCTTCTCTTCTTGATCTAGGAATTTCTAATCTGGACTTGGTTAGCTCACGGATAATACCTCGTTTCGATTAGATAGAAATGGTCGTTTTTGTTACGTCGACTGCATAACTCCTACCTTATAAAAAAGTCCAGATACTCCAGTGTGCAAACGGGTCGGATAATAGAATAAGGCCACTTTTTTTATGTGGTAAAATATACATATCAAAAAGATTGGAGTGTTCCGTATATGACAGTTGGAGGTAAGAACGATATTGATGGGCTAAAGGAAATTGGCAAAATTGTTGCGTTGACAATTAGTGAGATGAAACGTCAGACGCGTGTCGGAATGACGACTAAAGAATTAGATGACATTGGGGGGCGATTTCTAAAAAATTATGGAGCGGTGTCTGCACCGAAGGCGACTTATAACTTTCCTGGTAATACATGCATTAGTGTTAATCATGAGATTGCTCATGGAATACCGGGGGATCGGAAGATCAAAGCAGGTGACTTAATAAATATTGATGTTTGAGCTGGGGGGTTATTTTGCCGATGCAGGACATTCCTTCCAGGTGCCTTTGTATACCCCTTCTTTAACGCGACTTTACCAGCATACACACAATACAATGATGAAGGTTATTTCTTCGCTTAGACATGGTGTGAAATTGAATGAAATTGGGAGAATTATTCAAAGTGAAGCCCGAAAAAGCGGGTACAAAGTAATAATGAATCTGTGTAGTCATGGTATTGGGAGATCTCTACATGAGACACCTAACGATATTTTGCCTTTCTATAACAAAGATGATAAACGTGTACTTAAAGAAGGTATGGTCATTACTATTGAGCCCTTTTTGACAACTGGAGCAGAGTATGCAGTTGAAAGTCCTGATGGTTGGACTTTATGTGTCCCTGATAATAGCTTTTGTGCTCAACATGAACACACAATAATTATTACAAGAGATCAACCTATCATTACAACTGTAGCTTAGATATTATTATCTGCTGGTTAGTTTTCTTCCACAATTGGGCGTACTTATTGAATAAGTCAGTCTGCCTTTTCTTTAATCGGGCCATTGAAGGGAATGAAGGATTTAATACGGGTGAGTTATGACTAAAATATTTTCAAAAGAAAGGCTTACACACACAAAGCTTTTCCTTCATACTATAATAGCTGCAATAGGGCTTTTAAATTACATGGCATAGAACTTGATAAAAAATAACATTGATTTATGTAATGGAGGGAAATACTTGACAAAGGGGTTACTTCATCATATTGAAATATATGTATCGAACTTGAGTAAGTCAATCGATTTTTGGGGCTGGTTTCTCAAAGAACTGAACTATAGTTCTTTTCAGGAATGGGAAAATGGACAAAGCTGGAAATTGGGAGATACATACATAGTATTTGTGCAAACGGAAGAACGGTTTTTGGATGTTCCATATCATAGATGCCGAGTAGGTCTTAATCATTTAGCATTTTACGCAGAATCACGACAACATGTAGATGATATTACTAAGAAATTAGAAGAAAAAGGAATTGCTATTCTTTATAAAGACCAACATCCTTTTGCAGGTGGGAATGATCATTATGCAGTTTACTTTGAGGATCCAGACAGAATAAAAGTTGAACTTACAGCACCTTAATTATTCATTAATCGGGCGCCATATTAAGTAATGAATTACTTTATGATTGGACTTTGTATTAAGGAAACCTTCTCAAGTGATTATTGTGGGGTGACGTTTACGCTGATACTCCCCATTATGATTTAAAGCGTTTAATTAACTATCCTTTTGATCCTCCGTACATACAGGAGCATACCCAAATTTCATCCTCCATCATTTACTCATTCAACACATTGATAGTACCTAAAAAACTCCCACTTTTTGAACGAACGTGGGAGTTTATTCTAACTATTCACTTGTTTCTCCGTATTTCCTTATTAATTTTACGAAGCGCTTTTTTTGAGCCTCGTTGAAGATCATGGTTCTGTTTTCTGGTTTTATAATCAATGAATAAAGTGTCTAAGTCATAGTCTTTTGGATACAACTCTGAAGCTTTTAACTCTAAATCCAATCGTTTTTCATTGACCTCAATAAATTGATTTTGATAGAACACGGTAACGTTATGATACTCATCTTTTCCCTTGTACACGATCCCAATGTCGTTGTGTTCCAGCAGCTTTACACGGTCACCTTTATAATAATCGTGTGTTTTTGCTTTTTCTGCAACTTGTTTTGGTTTTCGGATTTTGTTTTCATTCAATCGTTCTAAGCGGTATTCTTTATTTTTCATGTAATCTTCCGCTCTTTTAAGAACATTTCCCGGTACATCCATCTTTCTGGAAATCCATAAAGCATTACTGTTTCCTGATTGTCCGATGAGAAGCTTATACAATGGTTCAAGTGTTTCTTGATTAAATTGCATGGCTGCGTTCATAAAGTCACTATGCAATTCGGAAAAACGTTTTATTTCTCCATAATGCGTTGTTGCAACGGTTATACACCCTTTAAGATAAAATTCTTCCAAGAGGGAGATTGCTAAAGCGGCTCCCTCATTTGGCTCGGTCCCACTGCCAATCTCGTCGAAAAGTAACAGTGTATTGTTGTTTACAGAACGAAGGATTTCAGACAAGTTCTTCATGTGAGAAGAGAACGTACTAAGGGCATTTTCTAAACTTTGATTGTCACCAATATCTACAAAAATACGGTCAAATATTGCAATTTCAGTTTCTTTCGATGCTGTGATATGAAACCCGGACATCGTTGCCAAAGTGACAAGACCAATTGTTTTTAGCACAATTGTTTTTCCTCCAGCATTGGGACCGGTTATGATCAAACTACGATAACTATTTCCAATCTGAAATTGAAGCGGAACTACATCACCTGATAATAATGGGTGTTTGCAATGAACCAATTTAATATTTCCATATTCATTAATGTTTGGCTCAATTCCGTCCAGATGTTTGCTATATTTAGCTTTGGCAAAAATCATATCGTACTGGGATATAAGATCAATATTCACTTTTATAGGCTGGAGATTTTCTGCCACTAACCCAGTTAAAGTGGCTAGAATTTGATATTCCAACATGGCTTCTTCGGATTTTAAGGCTGTTAACTCATCACTTAATTTTCCTACCGCGCTAGGTTCCATAAAGACTGTCGAACCTTTAGCAGATATTTCAATCACTGTTCCATGTATATGATTTTTGTATGATGCTTTGATAGGTATTGTATATCGGTCATCTTTCATACTAATAATGAATTCTTGGATATATTTTTTATTCGCACTGCTGTTTAAAAATTTATTTAATCGGTCTTTGATCTTTTGTTCGGTGGATTGAATCTGAGAACGGACACGTTTGAGTTCTTTACTGGCTGCCGAGTCAACCTGATTGTTTTTAATTGAAAAAGTAATTTCCTCTTCTACTCCCACGAATTCTGTCATGGTATTAGCATAAGAAGCTAACAATGGTGCAAACCATTCTTTGTTGGACATGAATATTTTAATTTTCCGGCTGCCCCTTAAGAAATCGGAGATACGTAAAAGCTCCGATGGGTCTAAAATAATTCCTTTCTCTAACTTCTCGATAATATGTTCAATGTTGGAAACTCCGATGAAAGGAACGTTTCCTCCTGCATCCAGAACGGCACGTGCTTCAGTAGTTTCCGTTAAACGATGTTTTACTACTTTTAGATTAGTACTGGGTGTTAATTTATCGATTAATTTTTTACCGAGTTCGCTAACGCAATACGACTTTACTATCTCTTTTAGTTCATTGTATTGTAATTTTTCAAATGTATTTTCATTCATTTTTTATCATTCTCCTCATTGTGAATAATTTATCAGCAATGAAGATACCTGCAAGCAGGATTTCAATGAGTTATTTATATATAAAAAAGCTGCGGCAGATACCGCAGCTTACACTTACAAGGCAAAAGTGAATTACATAAATAAAACCATCCATAACGATAGTTCTAATCATGAAATAATGCGCTTGTTTGTAAAGTATGGTAGGTATCTTCATAGGTGGAAATAAGTCCATAGCAAAATAAGGGGTCGAAATGACTAAAATCCCCTGTTGTTGAAACTTTCCTTATTTCCAATCATGTTTTCCTATTTAGAAGCTACCGCACTCACAAAAAGCACCTCTCATTATAATTAATATGCTCATTGAAATCGACTTTACAGGATTTATTATACTTTGTAACTCGGTAGATGTAAAGAATGTAAACATCTTGCTTCTCAAAAATACAACCATTTAGCTTTTTACTGAGAATTTTCCTTTCCAAGTTGGGATGAATTATTGTCCATTTAATCAGGTTTTCTTCGATAATATAAACAATATTGAGCAAATAAATTTATGATTGAGCCATATTGTGGAATAAGAATAAGCCTTTCCATTGTACTAACTTTAGTGAACCTCCTTGTTTGCAACCAATTAATCGCCTTCATCGAATCCTCCCCATCAAGTGAATAGTTACAGGCAGTCGTTTATTTGCAAATCACTTAAATCTTCAAATCCTCCTTTCACACTTCTTTTTTATTCATCTCATCCAGGATTTTGATACCTAAAAAATATTTTCGGTTGCCCTTAAATGAACTTGTTCAATGATGAAACATTATTTTCTTGATATTAAGTATATCTTGAATTAAAATTTAAGTGTAATTACTGTTTATTGTGTAGATACTGTATATGGGAGACGTATACAGTATGAAGATGGGGTGCTTATGAAGATTATAATTAAAAATGGTACTGATCAACCGTTATATCAACAAATCAAGGATCAAATTAAGGCGGGTATTCTCCGTCAAGAATTAAAAGAAGGTGAAAAGCTCCCTTCCATCCGTTCATTGGCTAATGATTTACACGTTAGTGTTCTTACAACTAAAAGAGTGTATGACGAGTTGGAAAAAGAAGGTTTTATCGTTACCACAGTCGGAAAAGGCAGTTTTGTAGCATCCGAAAACTTTGAGCTGTTATCGGAATCCAAAAAAAGAGTGATTGAAGAAAAGTTATCAAGTGTTTGGAGTATGGCTAAAACACTGGGAATAAGTAAAGAAGAGATTTACTTAATGATGGATATTATTTTTTCAGAGGAAGATGAACAATGAAAAAAATTTTGGAAGTAAATAACTTGAAGAAAGAATTGGAAAATTTCCGTTTGGACAAATTAGATTTTTCACTGGAAGAAGGATGTATAACAGGCTTCATCGGGACAAATGGATCTGGAAAAACCACTGCTATTAAGACCATCCTTGGACTATACCCAAAAGATGATGGAAAAATTTCTTTTTTCGGTAAAGACATGGAGAAAAATGAATCTTTTATAAAAAATCGAGTCGGGATTGTACTGGATGAAGGATATTTTTATGAGGAAATGACTTTGAAGGAAATGAAAAGCGTGATTGCCCCTGCTTATACAGACTGGGATGAATCTATATTTCTAAAATATATCAAACGTTTTGATTTGAATATAAACCAGAAGATTGCAACATTATCCAAAGGTATGAGGATGAAATTTGCTATAACTTTAGCTCTTTCACACCATGCTGATTTATTGATTATGGATGAACCAACAAGTGGGCTAGATCCATTAATTCGTAATGAATTAATGGAAATACTATTAAACTTTATGGAGGAAGAAGGAAAAAGTGTCTTCTTCTCTACTCATATCACTTCCGACCTGGAGAAAGTAGCAGACAGACTGATATTGATTGATAAAGGAAGAATTATTTTTAACGAAGGTAAAGATGAACTGTTAGACAGACACTTTTTAGTTAAAGGAGATAGTCGTTTAATAAACGAACACACTAGACCGCTATTTTTAAGATTAAATGAAACAGCTTTTGGTTTTGAAGGAATCACCGATAAAAGACTGATAGTACAAGAACAGATGAAAGATATAGTTTTCGAAAGACCATCTATAGAGCAGGTAATGCTGGCCTACGTAAGGGAGGAATAAACATGTTGTTTCATCTAGTTAAGAAAGATCTGATCTTGGCAAAAAAATATATATTGTTTATGCTTGTTTTTGCAGTCGCCGGACCTATCTTTATCTATACAAAATTAGGGTTTAGTAACGGCAGCTTTGTGAGCTTCCTTATTACCCTTTTATTTATCGAATATATACTGTTCAATACCATTTCTTTGCAAGAAGATAAATATAAAGGGCTGGCGCTCCTTTGCACAACACCACATAAGCGAGAGGGTGTCATTAAAGCAAAATATCTGCTCCTCCTTGTGATTTTTATTGTAAGTTTTCTTTTGTATAATCTTGCAGCCGCTATTGGTGCATCTTCAGGATTAACAGGGTTGGATGCCTTTAGTGTAGGCATAGCCCTTCTTGTCATCTCGATATTTTTCGGTATATTAATTCCTGTTCAAACGAAATTTGGCTATGAAAAAACAAAGTATATCTTTTTCATTATCATTTTTCTAACTCCGTTTATGATGCCCTCTGTCATTGAATGGTATCATTCCAAAAACTTTAGTCTCAGCCTACCCCTTCAACTGCCTAATGCAGTAAAGTTATGGGTGCCTTTCATTGTATCTTTACTGATTGGATTCATTTCAATGATTATATCAATCCGAATCTTTTCTAAGAAAAACTTATAGCCCTTGAGTTGAGTATGTTAGCGACTAATTTTAACTACTGAAAAGTGTAGTGTATTAGAAACCTTGTAAAATCAAAGATTCGGGGCTTTTTTCTTCTGTATGACAATGCTGTGACTGCTAGAATAAAGTGTACAGTTTTTGCTTGATAAGATGAAACGCTTATTTACCCAAATATACCAGCAAAAAATATCAACCTATCACTGTAAAATGATCATAGTTCATACTTGCAGTGGAGGTTAGCGAAGGTGGATAAGTGGGAAATGTACATGGAGATAAAGCAATTATTAAAGCAAGGATTTAGTCAGACAAAGATAGCTGAAAAGTTAGGGGTTTCTCGAACAACTGTTTACAGGCACTTAAAGAGATCTCCTTCGGAGATGGCGGAATGGGTTGATTCTCTTCA
>NZ_KB894693.1:0-87841 GCF_000374565.1 Siminovitchia fordii DSM 16014 = CIP 108821
TGTCTGATCGGTTTCTCCGGATTGAAATCTTCCATGTCGGAATACTTTTTCACCGTCCGCCGATCTACCCCCATCTGCCGTGCTACTTCTGCATAGCTGCGACCTTTTGTATTCGTTTCGTATCTGATATAATTAACTTCAGCCATTGCTAACATCTCCTATACTACCTCCTGTAAAGATATGCCCAAACAGGAGTGTATGTATTTTTTCGGATGTTGGCAAGTGGCCTTTTTTATGTACATAAATTAGCTGCCGTTTCCTACATTTCTAGTGTGCCATAAACAATATTCCAAGGATTCCTGCTGTAATTGCACATGAATTCCATCATAATATCCGTTTTTCATATTTTGATTGGGATCATGGAGACGTTACCGTTGGTGATTACTTAATTATAGAGGGTTTAGCTGAGTCATTTGCAAAAGAACTTTATGGAGAAGATCTTTTAGGACCTTGGGTTACATCTTTTGATAAAGAGGACTTGGAATATTCAAAAGAAGTTATAAAGGATGCTTTAGATATTAAAGGGTTTGCTGAGGTCAGCAGTTATATGTTTGGTGATACCATTGCAAAAGAACAAGGCTATCAACCTGTTGGCTTATCACCATTTGCTGGTTATGCAGTAGGCTACCAAGCAGTACAATCTTTCATGGAAACCAATAATGTGGGGATAGTAGAAGCTACCTTACTTGGCACAGATGAAATACTAAGCAATTGTGGACTGTTTTCTAAATAACCTGTTTGTACTAATGAAGGCATTACTGCGATAGCTAAGTAATGCCTTTCTTATTTAACTGCAATTCATATGATTTTCTTATTAAATGCTCAATAAAACAAAGGGAAATGGAATAATGACAATTAATATGCTCAATCTACCAAGTTTTAAGATTCTTGATATGAAGGAGAGTGAAT
This sequence comes from Siminovitchia fordii DSM 16014 = CIP 108821, assembly GCF_000374565.1. Lineage (GTDB taxonomy): Bacteria > Bacillota > Bacilli > Bacillales > Bacillaceae_C > Siminovitchia > Siminovitchia fordii. Next base: position 910 of record NZ_KB894693.1, read on the forward strand.
ATGATTATAGGTTCTTAGTTGAAACTACATTGCCATCTCCTTCTTATTGCCCAAAATGTGGTACAGTTGCTAATCTATATAAGCATGGTAAAAAGGAACAATTATTCTTTGATTTGCCGATGCATGCTAAACGAGTTGGCATCTTCGTTAAAAATGTAATGGGTATGGGGATACATTCTTTGAATGTATCCCAGATATTGATGAAGGGCGTTCTGTTACCAATAGGCTAATTTAATTGGGTTCAAGGAGCAAGCAACCAGAATTTTATATTTAATAACTAATTGAGGACAAAAAAGATGTTGTATATAGCATAAAAAGGAATTCAAATGCCTATGTGGCGTTTAAACAGAATAAACTCCCTACGAAGCGATAAATGACGTATAAATATCATATGGTACTTGCTACCTCTATCTATTACTCATTCCAGTACAGGGGAGACCAATCGATTAGTAGAATCCACTGAAGGAGAAAGATCGTTCGGTTATATCAGTTAGTAATCTTTACCTTCCGCCGTCAATGAAGGCTTATTTATGTGAATTCCCATTAAATCTCCTGTAAGCATTGCTAACTTCGGTAATCTTCTTAAGCGTGAATGTAAAAGCCAAACGATAGAAACAAATAGAAATCCTAACCCTGCAAAAGAAAATGTTAGAGTACTACTGGTTACACTAGCAACATAACCACCAACTATGGAACCAATTGGCATAGCAATCGCACTCATACTACCAGATACTGTATTTATACGACCCAAGAGTTCGTGTGGAACTACGGTTTGTAACGTTGTTGCAAAAATGACATTTGTACCACCAATGGGAATCCATGCAAGTGCAAAACATACTATAGCGATAGATGTAATCGGAAATATTGCTGCAAGGATCCACAATAGTGCACTAAAACAAAAGGATATTGTTACAAAAATACCTAACCGAAATCTTCCCATCCACGATCCGCATAATGCACCAACTAATCCACCAACAGACATAGCTGCCAAATAAAAACCGTAAAACATCGGACCTCCTCGTACATCTGCAAGGGATGGCAAAATTGCCATAGCAGCCCCGATACAAAAATTTGCAACAATCGAACCAATTAAAAATACAGCAATTAATGAACGATAAACAACACGAAATCCTTCCTTTAAGTCAGTAATATATTGCAAAATCTTCTGTTTTCCAGTTCTGCTATCTTTTTGTTCAACCTTTCTAGGCAATTGTATCAAACTAAACAATATTGCTGCCATCGCAAAAATAATGGAATCGGCTAGATATAACAAAACTACTCCAAAAAAAGTGACAAGAATACCTGAAATAGCATTAAACACTAGATCAATTCCTTGATAGGCAAAAGCAAAATAAGAATTACCTTTAATTAAGTGCTTTTTTTCCAAAATGATAGGTAATGCCTTTGTTTGTGATGGATAAGCGAATTGCTGAATAAATGAAGCGATTGGCATAATGATTAATACAAGCTGAACTGTTAACAAGTCAAAATAGTATGTGATTGGAATTAAGAAAATCAATAATGTTTGAAGTAGTTGGGTAACGATTAACGTTTTTTTTACTTGCCATTGATCTACAAAAGGACCGGTAATAAACTGAAATGAGGCAGGCAAAAGCGTTAGAAATCCCGCAAGTCCTGTGTAAAATGCATTTCCACCCAGCTTATAAACGAGCCACATTGTAGTGACATAATACAAACTGTCCCCTATATTTGTTACAACCCTACCGATTAATAAAAGTAAATAATTTCTGTTCTTAACAATATCCATCCAACTCTTTCCCCTTATTCTTTCTCATCCGTTTGAAAACCAACGGTAGTAATATAATATTTATTTTTCTTACCCTTTGATTGTAGGCCCATATGGTGTAACTCTTTTAAAAGAGCATAATACTTTATTTTCCATTGTTTAAATTGCTCTTCCGTTGCCTCCAGTTCCCAAGTAGAAGAAATAAAACGTCGTTCCAATGGTTTTTCATTCGGTTCTCTTGTTTCGAAGGATTCGGCGGGAGCTTCCCTAATTTCTTGTTTGGCACGTTCTAGAATTCCATACATTAATTGTTTGGTTGTATCTCTTATTTCCTTTTTTCTCGGAAGAAGTTTTTCAGAAATTTGGAAATCAGCCGCCACTGCTTGGTAAAACTTCTGTACAATACCATTTTTTTCTTCCGTTTTTACGATTTGGACTAACCCATTTTTCTCCAATTCCTTTAGGTGATAATGGATCTTCCCGCGTGGGATTGACAAAATCTCAGAAAGTTGTTGACCAGTATAAGCACGCATCACCAAATGCATCATCATTTCGGCACGTAACGGATCACTTAATGCTCTTAACTGATTAAAATCATCAATAATCAAATTATTTTTCATCTCTTTAATAACCACCCTTTGTAAAATAAACTAAAACGGTTAAAAATATTTGACTGTATTATACTATAAAAAATTAAAAAAAGGAAATGAATGTAAGCGTAAAATAGTCCACACCTACCTTTAGATGTGGACTATTGTTATGATTTATTTAGCTTTATTAGGAAAGAAAAATTAGATCAACTCCTTCCTTGGTCCACAACAATTCCAGAAAACCCTGCAAAAATAAGTAGCACTTTCCATATAGTTTATATTGATTGCTACTTGCCAGAACAGACATATGTCTCAAAGGAATATTATTATTTATCATTTTCGTTTTTTTGCTACTTCAAAGTAAAGGTTTTCTTGTTCTCATAAAACTATTATTCTTTTAATAAAATATTCATTCCAATCTTTTAATCATCAACTATTTATCAAAATAATTAAACCAACAATAGCCATAATCCACGACAATGTTGCTCCCTGGTTTTTCTCTAACCTCAATTTTATTTTCATTAATGGTTCCCGAAGCCATTGTTTAAATAATAAATGTATTCCAATAAGAATGAGCGGTGGAAGTACCATAATGAAGTTATAACCTGCTAGTATGGGAATCCATTGAAATGGATTTAATTTGACTGTTGTCATGATGCCGATAGCCGCAAAATAAGGTAATGCTGTCCCGACTTCAATTAAACCAGTCATTAAGCCAAGCATAACCATGGCCAACATACTTTTCGACTTCGGTTTATATGTTTTAGGGGTGGATTTAGCTGGTACAAAAAAACTCCCAATAAATAGCCCCAAACCTAAATAAAACATAAATTGACTGAGTATAACACTTTCATCGAAACTCGGAAACTTCTGGAAAATACTTCCAACCCCCATCATTAAAAATATTCCTACAGTAAAATAAAAGATGCCAACCGTTAACAGATAAGCAAATAACCTTCTAATTAATCGCTCCTCTTCCATAAGTAGCATATAAACAGTTACACTTAACGTTGTCGGACTCAATGTGTCCACTAAAGCTAATATGCCTATCGGAATTAAAAATTCAAAACTCACTTAATATCATCCTATTCTTACATTATTGGCTAAATATTCACAATAAGGCTTTTTACACAATAAACACAAAAACAATTAATAGGATAGGAAAAGTACATCAATTATCGTATAGAAATATTCCCCGAGGCTGTTTTTATTCCAATAAAATAAGTTCCTTCATTTGCTTTCCCTTCAATCGATTTATCATTTTGCTTTTCTATGTCAATTGGTACAGTAATTGTTTGTAACCCACTTGCTGTCTTTGTCTGTAATTCAATGTCCGGTTGTATCGTATTCAACGATACAACTACGTTTCCGCTCGATGTTGTAATATTTACATCACTATGGAAATCCTTGAAGTCTAGCGTAATATTCCCGCTTTTCTCATTTACTTCGATATTTGTTGTTTCAAGGTCTTCCGATGTTACATTTCCGGATGTTCCATTAATAATAACTTTTCCTGTAAAATCTTTTGAAATCTTGACTAGGAGTTGAGTATTCAAATTAATTTGCGGACCAATGTTAAAGATCTTTTCCTCCATAGATATGGATACTTCATTCGCCTTTTCGGATACATCAATATTTTTATTTGAGTGTAACACTTCTAAATTTGACTGTTCTATACTGATTAGATGAACATTTTCACTTCCATGGTCAATGTAAATAGTATCAATACCATCAAGATCAATTGAGTGTACAACTTCTTCTTGATTAAAATTACATCCCGTTAACAATATCATGCTTAAAAAAATAGTAATCAAATATTTTTTCATCTCTATCCCTCTTAAAAATAAAATTTTATAAAAATCCATCTATTCTACCTTGAACAATTTTACAGATGAAACTTCAATGTCGCTTATTTTCATAAAAATCCCATGCCTCTTCTATTAAATTTAATATTTCCTGTTCTATCGGATAAAAGCCCATCTTTGTTGATTTTTCTGGTGATTTACGTATTTCCCATAATTTATTAAAAAAATCATCATTTTCACCAAATGTATCTATGGCCTTTTCATACATACAATGTATAATTTGCTGAATTTCTGGAGAATTAGCACCCTTATGTTTGAATTTTTTCAAATCAACCAAATAGGAAATCCATTCAAGAGAGTGCGGATCATCACTGTCCATTTTCGGTAATTTGTTAAGTAATTTCCTTTCACCTTGATGAAAATATTTATCACGAAATATATTTTGTTGTTCATTTTTACTCTGATACAATTGAATTAATTTATTTATATATGTCAAATCAACCGAATTCTCAATTTTTAGAGTGTTTAAGAGTCCTTTTAGCGTTTTTTCTATTTGAATAATTCTTTGTTTTTCTTGCAAAATATAGTTTAACTGATTTTTTAGTCCGATCTCCCAATCCCAGTTTTTATCAGATAACATCTCCTTTATCTCGATTAAACGAAATCCTAAAGATTTTAAAAATTGGATTTCCTGAAGTTTTTTTAACTCCTTTTCACTATATAATCGATGCCCACCTTCTGTTTTTCCAGCTGGAGGCAATAAATTTATTTCATCATAATAACGCATTGTTCGAACAGAAACTCCAGTTTGTTTTGTTAATTCTTTAATTGAAATCATTTCCCTATCACCTCATTCTGACTATAAGTATATAAGATTACGTTACGTCACTTTCAAGTATCTCTTCTGGTCTTTGCTCAAAATATTTTTATTCCCATATAAATTGCAATGCACCAAATTAATATCGCAGAAATTTTATTTATCCATTTTAGAATAGTTTCATTTTTATTAAATCGGCCAACTCTTTTCCCAGCAATAGCTAAGGCAAAGAACCAAACCCAAGAAACTACAATACAGGCAATTGTAAAAATCCATTTTTCATGATTTTGATAGAGCAATGAGTTCGTCCCAATTACCCCTATCGTATCCAAAATGGCATATGGATTTAGTAAGGACACGGAAGCAGCAAACGTAATTTGCCTTATTGGAGAAAATTGTTTATTTTCTGCATCGTTCAGTTCAGATCTATCCTTCCACATTAGCCAACCTATATAAATTAAGAAAATAAATCCTATTGTATATAATAAAACACGAACCCATTCAAAACTTAAAAATAATAATCGATACACCTGCTACTGCCAATGAAATAAGAATCGTATCACAAATACCAGCCGATATAACAGCTGGAAATGCAGACATAACTTTTTTATGAGTTGCTCCTTGATTAAAAATAAAAATATTTTGTACTCCTAAAGGAATTATTAATCCAAAAGCTAAAATGATTCCATGAACCAATGCTTCCATCTTTTTCCCTCCCATCGTATTTTAGAATAAGGGAATTTACTCTGTTTGTCTCCAACCAATTGGTTGAAAAAATAGCCAACCATTTCATATAATTATTAAAAATACGAGGAGGGTTGAAAGATGGGTAATATAGAATGGAAGCCGAAAAAATCCTCATCATTACCTTTACATCTACAAATCTACAATTACATAAAAAGGAAAATTTTGAATGGAAAATGGTCTATTGGAATGAAGTTACCGTCACAAAGAAACTTAGCAAAACAGTTTGATGTTAACCGAAGTACAATTATTATGGCTCTTGAAGAACTTTCCGCAGATGGTTTAATTGAATCGAAAGTTGGAAGTGGTACAACAGTAATAAATAATACTTGGGGAGTTCTAGCATCGTCACCTCCACCTAATTGGATTGATTATGTACGTTCTGGTATTCATAAGCCCAATAATAACAGCGTACAAAAAATTAATGAGGCTGAAACAAATCCTCATATAATTCGACTAGGAACCGGTGAACTTTCCCCCGAACTGTTATCTTGTAATCAACTAACAAAACTGTTGCAAATGGATATGAGAAGTAACCTATCTTTAGGGTATGAAGAACCTAAAGGGAGCATTCACCTCAGGAAAACAATTTGTGATTATTTAAAAGAAAAGGGCATCGAAACTTCGCCTTCATCTATATTGATTGTTTCCGGCGGTTTACAAGCTTTACAATTGATTTCAATCGGTCTGTTACAACGGGGTTCAGTTATTTTTCATGAATCACCTTCATATCTTAATTCTATTCATGTTTTTTCAATCTGCCGGCATGAATTTATTCGGTATACCTATGGATGAGGAAGGGATTAAATATGCATCCATTGGTCGTTTAAAACGACAGCACAACCCTGCTTTAATCTATACAATACCATCGTTCCACAATCCAACAGGCACTCTAATGTCTGAAAGAAGGAGAAAACAACTTTCGGAAGACTGTCAAAAAGCTTCTCTTCCTATAATTGAAGATGATGTTTATGGTGATTTGTGGTTTGAACAACCACCGCCTAAACCACTAAAAGCAAATGATAAGCAAGGTAGTGTACTTTATATTGGAAGTGTATCTAAGACATTCAGTCCAGGCCTGCGGATTGGCTGGATTGTTGGGCCCGAACCTGTTGTTATCAACCGACTTGCTGACATTAAAATGCAAACAGATTACGGCTCAAGTTCTATTTCACAATTTTTAGTAAATAAATGGCTTAAAAATGGGTATGAAGAGGACTTAACTTTAGTTAGGAGTGAATTAAAATGTAGAAGGGATTATATGATTGAAATTTTAAATACTTATTTTTCTAATATAGTTACATGGAATATTCCAAGTGGGGGATTTTATATTTGGCTAAAAATCACTCCTAGTATTTCCAATAGGAAGTTATTTGAAAAAGCTCTTCAAGAGGGAATACTGCTAAATCCAGGTAATATATATGATAAGGACGATCATACACATTTACGGTTGTCCTATTCCTATGCAACTTTAGATCAAATTAAAAAAGGCCTCAAAAGAATATCGGAATTAATCATTGAAATGATGTAGAATCTATGAAACGATTATAACTTATGTATTAGTGTATTATTATACCGGTTTAAAATCCTTAAATTGAGTTACTGGTTCGTGAAGTAATTTCAAACAATTTCCTTGGTATTAAGATAGGCAGAACAAGGACTTTCCAATCCCTACTATAGTTAGAAAGTCCTTTTCACTTATCTCCTTTCATAATATGAAAGCTATATAGTTTTCATTTAGTTAATACGAGTTACCATGGTAGAATATTCTCCAGTCTCTACAGTATAAGAATCAAATGTGGATATTAAAATCTCTTCCATAAATTAAAGGCCTGGCGCATAAATAAAACTTCCACCAATTTTTAAGGATTTTAATATCTCCATATACTTTGTTGCATACTTTTCATAATCTCCATCAGGTCTCAAGTGATGGTGCATAAAATGATTTGAAAATGCCATATGAGAAATGACAGTTCCCCAAGTGTCTGGAACGTACGTATACTCAAGCCAATCCACTTGATATATTTTATTGTTCAGATTCTGAACATTTCGATCCAACCCGTATACAACTATGTCATTTTTCCTTAAAAAGTGAAAAAGGTTTGCCTGTTGTCCACATCCAATATCTAAAACAGGCTGTTTAACCTTTGACAAATAGATACCTAATAATCTCATTTGAAACTCAGAAGTATATTCAGCACATTTTATTTCAAGTACATCCGGGCTTTCCCTATACTTTTTAAATATCTCTTTACCGTTTGAATCTAATAAAAAGCTCTGTAGATTTTTATAATGGGAACGAAACAACTGATCAATTTCTTCTTCAGATACTTCCTTTTGATTACAAATTTCATATACCTGTTGAAGCAGAGCTTCATAGACTTTTTGAAGTTGAAGATAATCCTTTTGGGAAAAATTTAAATATTGATTCACCTCAACGAATAAACGAATCGTTTTATCTGAAATGTATTTTGCCAATTTTTGAGTTGTGTCATTTAAATGTGCAGTTTCTATAAAATTTGCGATATCTTTGGATTTTTGTTTAAATAAAGCACTAGTTTCTTTGGAAGAATTTAAAACGAATCGTCCATTTGTCAACTCATAAAAAAGACTTTTATTTCGATTGTGGAATAACTGTTGTTCGATTAAATTTTGAAAGTCTGATATGGTAAACATTTTCTCTCTCCTATCCAAAGCCACATTATTCATTGAACTTCTATCATGGTAAATTTGTTAACCGTATATTTAGTTTGAATAGATCAAGAAGACCTTTGTTTAATTTTCAGAATCTTGTTCATAAAGGTATTCCCTCATACTTATAATTTCTTTTTATTTTTTCACCGCATGAACATAGTGAATTGTCTCAAAGGCCGATAGGTAATCTTTTCGGTTTTCAAAGTATAGATTTTGAATTTTTGAAGGTGATAAATGTTCATAGATGAGCAAACCAGATTTTTCTAATATTCCCTTGATTTCAGAGTATGGAAAACACGATTTCATTGGCTCTCCACCTACCGCAGCCATTTTCACCATGTTTTCTACTCTATTAGAAAATCCTTTCTCCTCAAAAAGTTTTTCATCGGCATAGTCGAAAACAATCGAGCTCCCAGATGGGACTTCAGCGAATAATTTCTCAATCAAGCTTGATAGTTCATCTTTCGTTAAATAATAAGATACACCCAGTAAACTAATAAATGTTTTTTCATAGCTAAAGCCCTTCCCAAAAAGTTTTTCGTACGAAAATATTTTCGTGAAATCCATCGGAATAAAATGAAGATTCTTCGGTATTTTTAAATCAACTTCAACCAATCTTTGTACTTTAAATTCCTGTGTAAATGGATGATCAATTTCAAATATTTCAAGAGTGTTTTCCAATTCAGGGTGTCGTAAACAAAAAGTATCTAAGCCTGCCCCGAGTATGACATATTGCTTTACCCCAAATTTAATTTCATTTTGTAATACATTTTCGCAATACGCAGCACGTGCTAAAGATGTCGGTGATAACTGAACTTGTGTAATCCATTTTAAAATTTCCTCCGGATTACCTTTATATTTTTTCGCAATTTCTTTGTTAAAGAACTGAATGCCTTGAACCATATTCTTTTTAATGTCATGATATTCTTTTTGTGAAATTAAGTCTTTAGCTATAAAATCATCAAAAATTTTTGGTGTATCGAATTGACTATGGTAAGCTCTACCAAAAGCTGATATTAATGAAGTTAAACTTGATTCATTTTGTTTCATGTAATAATCGCCTCCATTAAAATAGTGATAAAACAAGACAATCTTCCATCTAAATTAATAAAAGCTAATTTCTTCATAATCAATTTCATAAACATATTGCTGAATAACTGATTTTCTACTTGGATGAATTTTGTTTATAAATTTAATAAATTGATCCTGCCATTCACTTTCAATCTCCCTCGTATATTATATTTAGGCTCTATCAACAAGTACCCCCCCAATATAACCGAAAATAATAACACTCACTGTTCCAGGAAAAATAATCCCACTCCCAATTGCTGCAGCACTTAATTGATAGACATCTTTCATCATGTAAGGGACCATAGAGACAAATCCTGCTACTGTACCAAATATAAGTCCTCCGCAAATGATTCCAGTCATAAATGAAACATTTTTCCCCAATGCAGGATCAACAAAAGGGTTAGATATTCTCAAAATATGTTTGACAAATATCAGGAAAGAAAGAATGCTAATGACTAGAAAGGAAATTCTATAAGATGTCATAAAAAGCATAAAAAATACAATGCCTACAGACATATAGATAATTCCTACAATATCAAAAGAGCCTTTGACTATTTCTTCCTTTTTTAATAGTTTTATAAGGAATGGAACAGTGATAATCGTAACAGTTGGAAGAAGCAGTAAATAAGACCAATGGGTATAATGGGCAATCAATCCACCAATAGCTGGTCCGACACCTTCCCCCATTGCTACGATAGATCCAATAAAACCAAATGCTTTTCCCCTATTCCCTTTTGGAATATAACGTGCAACAACAACCATCACGAGTGCTGGAAATGCAGCCGCACCAGCCCCCTGAATAAACCGAGCCAAAATAAGTATGGGAAAGACAGAATGTCCTGCAAACCCAATGACCGATCCGAAGCAATTCACTATAATCCCAAATAGGAGTAGCTTTTTGATACCCAACTGATCTGATAACTTTCCATAAACAGCGGTTCCTATGGAAAATGTTAATATAAAAGCTGTGTTTACCCAGTTTGTACTTGCTGGTGATTGATTAAAATCACTGGAAATTTCAGGTAATGAGACGTTCAAAACCATTTCATTTAAAACGCTGAAAAAAGAAAGAACACAAAGCCACCATAAAAGTTGATTATGGCGCAAGATTGACTGTGAATAAGATGAATTCACAATTTACCCTCCAATAATGAGGGCAGACGTAGTTTATAGGGTCATTGATACGCTCCCCTCTTTAGCTTGTACCCAATTATACTTATTGCACTTCATAATAACTCCCCCTAGATATGATTCGAATATTTTATCATATACAGCTTGTAGTTTTCAATTTTCATAATTTAAACATAACAGTCCTTTATAGAATAGAGCATAATCAAACATTTAGCATTGGCGAATACAAAAATTTTATCGTCACTATACGGGATCGTGTTTAGTACCGAATATGGTTGAGCCTGAATAATAAAAGCCACAAACAATCCATTCGTTCTAGTCTTGTATCTGGTGTGATTTTTTAATATTAATTACCTAACCTCATAATGATTAATTCTTGTATGTGCCTGCTTTGCTGATTCCCCAACCCATTCCACACATTAGACAAATGTCTCGACTGCCTTTGAATGAATGCGATGATTGTTCACACCTTTCATCATATAGCCTAATTCTGTTTTTACCGCTGCACTTTCTTGTCCGTTTTCTATGACTGAAAGCCTACATACTGTCCCTAATTCGACTGCCAAACGACACCTATTTTTCACGATTCCTTAAGAAATCTCGGTGCAATACGTAAATCCCCAAACCCTTAAAGCATTGAGGATTTGGGGATTTTTCATTTGACTATGGTTCGTAATATGGGTTCGTTACACTCTCGGAAACCGCGTACAAATACTATTGATTTTGTGCTGTTTGCATCAGTTCATATATTTTACGTGCAGTATTTACATTTCTAACCGTTATTTTCTTGTATAGGTTTGTGCCAATCATTTTTGTCATCCCGCTTTTGGTTACATTTTTCTTGTCAACTGACCACAAAATTGCGCCAGTCACATATTTAACAGTATCAATTTCGGGTTTGATAACCAGCTTGCCTAGAACTGACTCACCATCAACATCGTCCCATAAAAACATCACATCACTTTTCATCAGTTGATCGTTTTTCCATGTTTCAGGAAGGGAATCCATAATGATTTTAAAATCATCATGACTGCGGACCATCACTTTAATGTGCATTCCAAAATCTTCGTATATCGCTTTTTCCAAAATATGAGCTATTTCCGATTTCGAAAAACCATCATGTATAAAGATAATATTGCCTGAATTGATATAGGTTACAACCGATTCCATCCCAACCCGTTCAAACGTTTGTTTCAGCAATTTCATATCAATTTTATTTTTCCCGCCAACATTGATCCCCCGAAGAAGTGCAACATAAACCATAACGTTCCTCCCCGAACTACATTTTATTAAGACCATTATACATGGTTTTTAATGATACATGTTCTACGAAATGGTCATTTATCAACAAACGGAGAGAGCATATCGTTTGTTGATAAATAAATATGCTTTTCGACTTGTTCTAAAGGGGAATATATAACGAATGACATTTATAACTTTAATGGTCATGAACGTGATGATCTTCTGTTAAATCGTAATTTTTCTTACAAATAATTGAATTTTCATGAAGGTGACTTGTATTTTCAATTTGAATGGTAACATGGCCGATTCCCTTATGTTGCAATTGATGTTCAATCGCATGTATGATCTTTTGACTTTCTTCTACAGTTAAACTTCCATCAACAACTGCATGACAGGAAAGTGCGTGCTGACCACTTGTGATGCTCCAGACATGTAAATCGTGGATATGAGTAACCCCTTTTACTTCCTTGATTGCGGAAATGACTTCATCTATTGCAATATTTCTTGGAGTTCCTTCCATTAAGACATGTAATGCATCTCCTGTAACACGCCATCCACTTCCTAATACTAAAATGGCAACAATGACACTTGCCAGAGGATCCGCCCACCCCCAATTGAAGAACATAATAAGCAAAGCAGCAATAATAGCTCCAATAGATCCAAGCATATCTCCAATTACATGTAGGTAGGCTGCTCGCAAGTTAAGATTTTCTTCTGTATCACCACCGCGAATCAATAACCAGGCAACAAATATATTCACCAGTAATCCGATAATTGCAATGATTAGCATTCCATTTGACGCTACTTCAGGCGGATTTGTAAATCGATAATATGCTTCATAAAAAATATATAAAGCTATGGCTATAAGCGTGACACCATTAAACACAGCTGCCAGTATTTCAAATCGTTTATAACCGTAAGTTTTGCTATAATTTGCCGCCCGCTCACCTAACGTGAATGCAAGTAAACCTATTCCTAAAGAAATGGAGTCACTTAACATATGTCCGGCATCCGATAACAAAGCAAGACTATTTGTAATAAATCCACCTATAACCTCCACAATCATATAAGCCGTAATGATGAAAAAGCTGATCATTAATACTTTTTTATTTGCACCATGTGTATGGTTATGATCATGTCCGTGATGGTGTCCCATCTTTAAAACCTCCTAATTTATCAATATATGTACATATGTTCATATAAAAATCAAATGATAAACATCATCATCTTCTGGTGTGTTGTCATCACAAGTATGAAAACGTCGTTGTTGCAGAATCTGTATTTCTAGCAAAAAACGTAAATGATTCAAGACAGTTTATTCTTCAATGCCTAACATGTCCGGTATTTGATTTACAGAAAGGAAATATACCAGATGAGAATCGTGTCTGATCCCTAAAGAAGGTTGGGATACAACTAAAAAGGTACTGCATCTAAATCCTCTTCATCATCTTCTTACTCCTTCATGACCATTGACACCTCCTTATATGAATACATTATCATATAGACATATTTAATTCAAGCGGCATTACTATATAAAGTAATATCCCTTCTCGTTCAATAAATGACGTACTCGATAAAAACAGTATGGATCATTCGTTTTGGAAGACTTTTCGCACATTTAAAAAGATACATATATCTTGTGCAATAATTTCTCTTGAACCTCTGGTTACGTGAGGTTTTATAATGAACATATACTTTTTTATGGGAGGAATTTTGATGAATCGAAATCATAAGTACTCCATAGGTGAGTTTTCAGAAAAGACAGGAATATCCATTCGCACGTTGCATTATTATGATGAAATCGGTCTTTTAAAACCAGAAAAGCATCCTTCCTCCGGTCACCGGATTTACAATCATCATGATATTCTAACCTTACAGAAAATCGTCAGCCTGAAGTTCCTGGGCTATAGCCTGGATAAGATTGCTGACCTGTTGGATGAATCGAATATTACAGTGGATTTAAATGAGACTTTATCTCTGCACTTGCAAGAATTAGAAAGGAAAAAAGAACAAATCGAACTATCAATGGCTGCGATTAATAGAGTTATTAAGTTACTGAAAGAAGAAGGGGAAGTGGACAGCACCATTTTGTTCAGCCTCATCAATAGTATGCAAACGGAAAATATACAAAAAGAATGGATGGAACGGCACATGTTAACGGATGTAGCGGAAGAATTATTAAAGAAAACAGAGGAAGAGAAAATCACCTTGGATCAGACCTTTATTCAAATGGCTAAGAAAGTAAAACAATTTTACGGTAAACCTGTAGAGGATCCACAAGTACAAGAAATGATTAAATCGTATCTAGAAGCATCTTTTGAGTTTCTTGGTGAGGATTTGATACTAAAGCTGGCGGATGCTGACGTGGAAGAACTGGATATTCAAGAGCTGGAAGAAATGACACCTTCTCCATTTACAGATGATGAGCAGAAATGGCTCAATCAAGCGATGGAATATTATATGGAAATCAACGGAACCCCATAAGGTACGCCATAAAAAAACAGGAATATCATTATGAGAATGAAAGTTGATTCATACGGTTCATTAAAGTTATGTTTGTTTTTCAAAAAAATGAACATATAGAGGAATCACACTTAAATTCTGGACAATTAACAGCAATTACTTCATTCAAAGCAAGTGCGGTCAGCAAAGTTAACTGTAACCTGAAAATAGAAAAATACTGTTTGGTCTTATAGCAATTGATGATGTTTCTCTGCGGGTTTGCTAAAATAACAGCAAATAATTTCACTAAGTTATATGCTTGGTTGGGAGAAACTTTTTAAGGAGAGTGATCCGAATCAATCGAAGACAGGTAATAGATCAAATGAATCAATGTACACCCGATGAATTGGCAGAATGGCGGAAACATGCTGTGAAGTGTCTGAACTATTTTCTAAAGTACCGAAATGATTATGAGATTGAAGAATGCAATTTTGTGATATCCCAGATTGATCAAAGAATAAGTGGGATAACAGATATGGAAAAAACATAGAGTCATGAAAAAGGCTATACAGAAATCAATTTTCATGATTCTGTACAGCCTTCCGTTTATACCGGCCTCACGGTAATTTCATTGACATTCACATAATCAGGTTGAGTGACTGCATACATAACGGCTTTCGCAATGTCTTCGGCCTTAAGTTTTTTACGGTCGGAGGCACTCTTGCTCAACCGGGTGTCCACCATTCCCGGAGAAATATTCGTAACACGGACTCCGGTTCGTGCAAGCTCTTTTTCAAGGCCTGTTGAAATGGCACGTACTGCAAATTTGGTTGCACTGTATACTGTGCTCGTTTTCGTTACCTCCAGCCCTGAAACTGAGGCAATATTGACGATATGACCGCTTGACCGCTCAAGCATGGAGGGCAAGACCGCATTGATGCCATACAGCACTCCTTTGATATTCACATCAATCATACTCTCCCACTCTTCCACTTTTCCAGATTGGACCGCAGCTGACAGCATCTGCCCTGCATTATTGACAAAAACATCAATGCTTCCGAAGGCTTCTTCCACTTTTTTCACCAGGTTCTCAACATCTTCCCTGTTGGATATATCCGTCCGGACGGCAAGGGCTTTTCCATTTCCTTGACTGCTTATAACCTGTTCCACTTCTTTCAATTTATCGATCCGGCGAGCTGCAAGAACAACATTTGCCCCCTCACCGGACAATACTTTAGCGATTGCCGCCCCAATGCCGCTGCTGGCACCTGTAATAATGGCCGTTTTCCCTTGTAATGACTTCATTTCGATTCCCCCTCAACTATACTTTTACTGTGAGTGTACCACTTGTGTTGGCTGTAATAAAGAAATGAAAACAGTACCCGAGAAACCAAAATGACTTTATTTTGCTTTCGATGAATTTTGGTCTTAACATTCCGGCATTAAAAATAGAAAATATCATAGCAAAGTAAAACCATGATGAAGTATGTATATCCATCTTCAAATGCCTTTACGACTTCTACGTATACTAATACATAAAAACACGAGGCAAATAGCGAGCTTATTCCCATATTCCTTCTTACAAATCAAAAAGAAATATGTTCCTTAAAGTTTTTTTAGTTTGATAGAAGTAAAGATTCAGGCATGATACTATGATTATTGAAGCATGTCCATTTTTCCATCACAAACTACGTAAAGTCGAGGGACACCAAATGAGTTCGAATGATTCAGCGTTGGCCTACTCAAGAGTCACCGGAATCTCCATGGTATTGACCGGCGCAGCCTTGTGGGGAGTTTCCGGAACTGTTGCCCAATATCTTTTTCATCAACATGGTTTTACTGCGGAGTGGCTTGTTGTCATACGTCTGCTTCTGTCAGGTGTTTTATTGCTGGGCTTTGCTTATCAAAAGGAAGGACACCGTGTTTGGGCTGTTTGGAAGAGTAAAAAAGAGGCATTCAGCCTTGTGGCGTTCAGTATCCTTGGCATGCTCGCCGTCCAATATACATACTTTGCCGCAATTACACATAGCAACGCAGCAACGGCAACCATCCTCCAGTATTTGGGGCCTGTCATTATCACGATCTATGTGGCGGTCAAAGGGAAGCGGCTTCCGACAGGAAGAGAGATTTCAGCTGTTGTTTTGGCTGTTATCGGAACATTTCTTCTTGTTACACAAGGGAACATTAGCAGCTTGTCCATATCCGGCTGGGCATTATTTTGGGGATTAAGCTCTGCGGTCGCACTGGCTTTTTATACACTTCAGCCCAACAATCTTTTGAAAAAATGGGGATCCATGATTATTGTGGGTTGGGGCATGCTAGTCGGAGGAATTGGTTTCAGTTTTGTGCACCCGCCCTGGAGGCTAGTCGGTCAATGGTCGCCTTCGGCCTTGATGGCTGTAGTGTTTATCGTCATTTTCGGGACTCTGATCGCCTTTTACTGCTATCTTGAAAGCCTGAAATACCTCAGTGCTTCGGAAACTAGCCTGCTGGCATCCATTGAGCCTTTATCTGCGACATTTACTTCAGTCGTCTGGTTGAATATAAGCTTCGGCCTGCCGGAATGGTCAGGTACATTTTGCATTATTGCCACGGTAGTGCTCTTATCATTGAGCAGATCTAAAAACTAAAAAGAGCATGACAAGGCCTCTGCCTTTTCAAATCCACGCCCTCCTTCATATTTTATATAATAAGGGGGTGTTTGTGTTGGCTCGAATACATCAACGAAAACGAGGGCTTTGCCTATTTCCCGGGTATAAATGGTGTGGTCCGGGATGCAGCGGTCCTGAAGGCCCCATCAATGATGTGGATGCATGCTGCATGAGACACGACATTTGTCTTAAACGCGGAATTCATCCCTGCCTATGTGATGAAAGGTTCATTGAATGTCTACTTACAAAGTGTGATTCGAACACTTCCAAGGGTAGGATTGCAACAATTATGTATATTTTCATGCGAATCAAGGCCTCTTCATTTTGTTGGGGCTACAGACGATAGGAAAAATACTAAAGCCGGTCTCGTATTATGATATGTTCCCCTTTAAGTAGACAGGTAAAAAAGTAAAACCTGGATGCTTAAAGGGGAACATTTTTAAGTCTAAACGAAGCTATACCATTGAATATAAGGTAAAAGGTATTAACAGCTTATCAACGCCAGCAACATAAGCAAACGCAAAATACGAACACCTTTACGTTACAGCTTTAGCCCCACTGGCTTTCCTTTGGGTGCTTGTTTGAGTTTTCTTCGACTTAGCTTGTTTTCCAGCTTTGGTTCCTGCTTTAACCTGTCACAAAGCAAAACTATTACATGGTGCAGGGGAAATGAAGGAATACGACCAGTTAGGAATGGGAAACTATGTTTTGGCCGGACACCGAATGAAGAAAAAAGGATTGTTATTTTATGATATAGTTCGTCTAAATAACGGTGATAAGGTATACGTTACGGATAAAAAAAAGATTTATGAATATCAAGTAGCACAAACAGATCATTAAAGAAAATGAAACAACAATCATGGAGGAAAATGGTAAGGACGAAATCACCTTAATAACTTGCGATATACCAAGTGAACCTGAAAACAGAGTAGCCGTAAGGGGAGATCTTATTAATTCTTTTCCATTCAATGAGGATTTTAAAAATAGAGAATAGAAGATTTTAGAATGTTTAATTACTTAAAAAGTGTATCAAATGAAATGAAAAAAGTTTCTTGGTTAGGTAAAAAAGTTAAATTTTAGGAGAAGCCTATATAAAGAGTTCATCATTAAAACATTTGGATAGACCTATTTCGAATCCATGAGAGATTTTTTCAAAAATAGTAGCACAAGCCATGATTTTGGCCTGTGCTACTAATGTTTGTATATAGCTACCTTGCTAGTTCCCCTGCTGCCTTGACTCTTACTCGTGTCGCATTTCCAGGTAGATAGGCAAGTGGAACATCTTCAATATCCACAATGTCGCATGTATTGGGATCAGCTCCTGCCTCAACGGCTTCATTGACCGCCATTTGTTTTGCCAGCTCCAGAGTTTTTTCCCGGCCAAGCTCATCCAAAGAGAACACTCTTTCTACTTGACCGCTTACTTGAGCAATGGCAGAACCAATGGCGTTGGCAACCCCATGGTTTTTCGGGCGAATGACTTCTGAGGCTCCTTCCAATGTTGCGGGTACAAGTATACTTCCACCGCCGACCAAAATGACTGGAACAGGATCCGCACTGGTTTTCATGCGGTCCACCGCCAATTCCACCATGGAAGTCATTTCCGCATAAATGCTTTCCAGTAATGTCCGATCCAAATGGCGGACCTTTTCAGGATCTCCAATTTCAGCTTTTCCAAGAGCCACGACGACATCTGTGGTCGTCAACGTATCACCGCCGAAAACGAGTGCCTTCTCCGTTAAACGGTAACCTACGCTGTCCGGTCCAATCGAAAATTCTCCATTCTCTCGAATTCGGACAATCGTTCCTCCACCCAGTCCGACAGAAACCAAATCTGGCATACGAAAGTTTGTCCGAGCACCTCCAATTTCAACAGCGAGAGACGATTCTCTAGGAAAAGAGCTCACGAGGACTCCGACGTCAGTAGTCGTTCCTCCCACATCGACAACAATCGCATCGTCATGACCGGATAAATAAGATGCACCGCGTAAACTGTTCGTCGGGCCACAGGCAACAGTCAAGATCGGATATTTTAATGCATAGTCCACAGACATAAGGGTTCCGTCATTTTGACCTAAAAATACCCGGGCATCATGGATGCCTTCTTCCCTTAACGCATTGACAAACCCGTTAATTGTTGTTTTGGCTACATTCACGACCGAAGCATTTAAAATCGTTGCATTTTCCCTTTCAAGAAGGCCGACGCTGCCGATCTCACATGAAAGTGATACGGGTAATTCTTCTCCCATTACTTCTTGCATAATTTCAGCTGCCCGTTCCTCATGACTTCGTGAAACTGGTGAGAACACAGACGTGATGGCAATGGAATCAACCTGCCCCTTCACTTCTTCAGCAATGCGATACAGTTCTTGTTCATCAAGCGGCATAATTTCCCGCCCGTCAAATTCATGTCCGCCTTGAACAATATAAACATATTTTCCTAGCTTTTCCCGTAAATCATCTGGCACTCCAATAAGCGGTTTGACCGCAAGCGTTGCGGGAGCACCTAAACGGATAACTGCGATTGAATTTAATCTTTTCCTTTCAACAATAGCATTCGTTGCATGAGTAGTCCCAAGCATGGCATACTTAATGTCAGAAAGTGGAACATTAGAAGAAGTGATGACTTCCTTCATTGCCTTATATATTCCCGTACTGACGTCTTCCGTTGTCGGTGTTTTCGTTTCTGCTATGACATTGAAATCCTCATCCAAAATAACTGCATCCGTATTCGTCCCGCCAACATCAATTCCTATTCGATAAATGCCCATTATTGTCCAGCTCCTCCTACCATTAACTTCTCAACGGGGACATAATCCACATCGTAACCGAAATAAGATGGGCCGCATGTATCAATACCTTTTTCCGTTCTCCATTTCGGATCACACGGTATTCCAATGACAACGCAGCGAGCCCCATATCTTAATCCTTCCGTAGTGATTGGAAGTCCAGTCTCCGCATCCAGCACCGCAATTAAATCAGGTGTTACACATAACAGGCGATCTTTCGTTTTTGCGATCAAATGCTCATTTTGGAACCGAAGCTCAAGAGTTTCACCTTTATAATCCGCCAATCCTTCGATGGCAGCCATTCCCCTTGTAAAACCAGTCTCCGTTTTACGATTAATATCTGTTACTTTTCCCTGAAACAGTTCAAATCCCTTTGTCAGTTCGAGCACTTTCTCAATTGGATCATAGCCCCCAGCTTTGGCAAGGCGGATAGAGCGGCCTATCTCTTCTTCCAACTGCAAAATATTATGGATACCGCTTTCCTTTAAATTTTTTCCTCTCATAGGATAAATGGCCATCATAACAGACCCGCCCATTTGAATCGTAGCGTTTCTTGCGATTCTTTCGGCCCATAAATTATCAATCGTATTCAGCAATGAGGCGTTTCCTTTTTCATCAGCAATCACCATAGGGGTTGCTGAAACTCCATCCAAATAAAAGGTTGTCATTTGTAATTCCGGAAAAGCTCGCCCCATTCCATCAACGTCTACTACTGGCAATTTCAGTGTTGCCGCAAGTGCCAAAGGAAGCATGGAATTAATGCCCCCGGCTTCTATAGGAATGGTAGCAACAATTTTTTCCCCAAGATAAGATTCAAGCGTTTTAAACGTTGCCAATGCCTCTGTACCGCTTGGAGCTTTTTCCACCATCACCGTCGGCGCTCCCATCATGCCCGTCGGCACAATTAAATCATCATCGCCAATTTCGTCTATGGATAGAAGTTTAATCGGACCATTTTCTTCAACTGCCTGTAAAGCCATCAACTTTCCAATATGAGGGTCACCTCCCCCTCCAGTTCCAAGCAACGCCGCACCAACAGCAATATCCTCAATCTCTTCTTTTCCAATAAACCTCATATGTTGATCCCTCTTTTTCAGTTTTTTCAGACTCCCCTGGATAGGATAGAAGTTGTCTTATCCTTTGTGAAGTTAAAAGGATGGACTGGCCAAATTCTCAAATTATTTATAGGTTTTCACTTCACCATACGTTACTTTTTTACCGCGGTGGACTATAGCATTTAGCAGCCAGTACAGGAAGCCGCCTGCAACAAGTGAGTTGACAGAAGGTATCCCCCAGTGAATGGTCAAACCAATGGCAATTGATGCAATCCAAGCAATCAGTGTGATTGGATTCCATGCCTCATACGTTTCCGGCAATACACCTTTTTCACGGGATTCTTTTAATTCTTTCGCATAGCGTTTAACAATAAAGTACTCCACTGTCATAATGCCTCCTACAGGCGGCAGTGCTACACCCAGCAATACAAGGAAGCTTTCGAACGCTCCTAAAATTCCTAGCACAGAAAATAGTGTACCAATCAAACCGAGAATAATTGTAACAAGCGTCCGGTTTACTCGCTTCCCAAAGCCGAGATCAATCAAATTAACGACACCGAGAGAAGAAGAGTATAAGTTCCAGTCGTTAATCTTCAATGTAGCCGTAATTAATATGATCGTTCCAATAATACCGCTTGTACCCATAACGATTGAGATGACATCGGATGTCTTTGCTGCATGGGCTAGAAGAACACCTACCAAACCAATAATATATTCCCCGAATGTAATGCCAATGACTGTTTGCTTAATCACGTCACCAACAGAACGGTTAAAACGGCTCATATCAGGTGTAATGATGGCACCAGCGATAAATCCACCCGCAACCATACTCGCACCAACAGCCAGTGGAATTTCAGGACCCGGCACCGGCAAAGCAATCAGCTCTCCGAATGAAAACTGTGTCAATACGTTGCTGATTGAATAAAAAACTACAAGTAAGAAAAGTGGAACTGTTACATATGCAGTAAATCCCAAGGACAAAATGCCAAACAATACAATAAGTGTCACAGACACCCCTGTAACAATCGACCAAAGCCAGACTGGACCGCCTACAATTTGATGGATTCCGTTGGCAAATACCTCATTTTGAATTCCAAACCATCCGATCATAGAGATAGCGATCACTAGACTCAACAAGAAAGAACCCAGTTTTCCAAAGCCTGCCCATCTAACTAATAAAGTGGTACTCAACCCTTCTCTCATACCGGCAATTCCCACAAAAATGGACACAACTTCCAAAATGACCGCTCCTAGGGTAATAGCCCAAAAAGCAGTCCAAAAATCCATACCGTAACCAAGCGCAGCACCCAGTAAAAATTGGGAGAGAGCAGAGATTTGTCCAAATCGCATCGTAGCAATGCCAAACCAGTGCTTTCTCTCACTTTTTGGAACCCGGGATAATGCATAATCATCATATTTTTCCCCAATTGTCACTTCCTCTTCCTTTTTCACGCCTTTCTCCACCCTTCTTTTATCAAATGCGCCTTGGCGTATTTGCGCCCAGATTTTTATCGAGCTTAAGCTCGATACATTTCCTCTGAAAACCCGTGGCATCCGCCAGAGGCTTTAACTTCATTCAGCCGGGGTTTGCCCCCTACTAAGTAGACCCATTCATCTCACCACTTACAGATGTGGGAGACTTCTGCTGAATGAAGTTAAATGTAAATATCAGGCTTTCTATCCCTCAAATAAGAAATTTGGGTTCTAAATGTGTTAATTTCATCCAAATCAATTGTCACTACCTCTACAGTTTCCTCACCATCAGGAAGCTGCGCAATCACTTGTCCTCTTGGGTTACACACTTTACTCCCACCAAATAAATACAAATCCCCTTCGTGCCCGAAACGGTTTACGCCGATCGTGAAAAAAATATTCTCCAATGCGCGTTGAGGGACATTTAATTCCCACATATCTTTATCTTGGACTCTCCATGCTGAGGGCATAAACACAAACTCGGCCCCATTCAGGCATAAAGAGCGACAAGCTTCGGGAAAACCAATATCATAACAAATGGCGATTCCAAATTTTCCATATTTTGTGTCGAAAATGGGGTAATCAGAGCCTTCTTTAAAATACATCCTTTCTTTTGCCCATAAATGTGTCTTGGCAAAGCTTCCAAGTAAATCTCCTTCATCATCAAAAACAAGAGCTGAATTATACAAAATCCCTTCCAAATCCCGCTTTTCTCCAAAAGGCGCTACCACATATACTTTATTTTCTCGAGCTGCTTCCGCCATCTTTTCAACAGTATAGTCATAGTATTGAAGTGCCAATAAACTTACATCATCACCGAGCAGATCTAAATTATAGCCTGTGGAAAAAAGCTCAGGAAGACAAACAATATAGGCTCCCTTTTCAGCTGCCAGCTTGATTTTCTCAGCTGCTTTTTTTACATTGTACTCAACGTCACCGAGCTTACTATCAAACTGGATAATACCGATATTGACTCTCCTGCTGTTCACTTTTCAGGACTCCTTTCAAACTTGCTCGGGCTGTCTGCCAAAGGTCTGCAGTTTTTTCATTGAACCATACAATTTTTTTAGCTTTGCAAACTCATCCTTATTATAAAATTCGCATTTTCCGCTGGTATATTCTTTGGCTACCTCGATGGCGAAGCGGACTGCCTCGGCGATATCAACCTCACGACTCGCTCCTGTTCCGCATCCCGGCACCACTGATTTAGCCGTTATAGCCACTCCGACCACCGGGACATCCGTTGCCACAGAGGGTTGTAAAATACTGTTTAAATGGTACAGTCCGTTCCCATATGGAGTGATATCCTGCATTGTCACGCCAAAGGTTACCGGAAAATCCCCCGTCGTCATTTCCATGATTCGTAAAAGATCATCACTAAAACGTAATATATAACCTTCCTTTACAGTAGGAGAAATGGCTATCCCCAAATGGTTTACAATTTTATTTCCTTTGGTAGTATCAATCGAAAGAATGGCTTCCATTTCCTCAAGCACTTCATGTCGATTCATCTCCATCATGTCAACGGGTGAGCCCATAAAATCAACCGGTTCATGCGGCTCAATTGGAGCATCAGGACAAATATGTGTCGTTATATACACATCCCCAGGAAGACGGTCCCCATTCGAAGCCATATTCACTAATTTGAATGCAACAGTAATGGCAGCGATTGCACCATCCCCGTCGGAAACGGATCCGATTCTGAATGGACGTGCTCCAAGTCCCCCGAGTCTCCCAACAATCCCCAGTGTCGGCGCCGACCCTCCATCACTTTTTCCATTCGTTCCTTTGATTAAAATTTTGATAAAATCAGTCGAAGCCCCAGTCGCTCCGACAACGGTTTCATAAGATGATTCACAATGTGGCAAACCTTTAAAAATATTGACAACCTTTTTGCCATTTATATAAGCTTCGTCCAACAGCTCCATTATTTCCATCGTATATTTCAAAGACACCAGACATCACCATCCATCTAAATATTCTGTCTATTTATGTGGTACTTAAAAAAATTATAAATTTTACGGATGGTGCTGTACATGTCCATAGTGGGAAAACATACACACATTTTCCTTCCCACCATGCACAAAAAAAGATCAACAAGCCTATTGCTCGTTGACCCTTTTTATTTTAAGACAGAATTGCAGTATAAATATATGCTCGGAGTTATCCAAATCCATGTTCAAAAGCGATTTTATTTTTAACAGCCGATTTGTCATCGTTCTCCGATGAATATATAATTTTTCAGCTGCCCTGGACGCATTTCCATTTTCTTGTAGATACATGATCAGCGTTTCCATCAGCTCCGGATCCCCCTCGCTTTTAAGCGGTCCTAGTATTTGTTGAGCGTATTCCCGTGCTGAGGAATCCTGGCTTAATTTGATAAAAAATTCGTAAATGCCCAGTTGATAATAGGAATATATTTTATTGTCGGGATAATATTCACGACCAAAATCCATCATATTTGTAACGGCCTTCACTTTTGCATCCAGCTCGTTAAAATGGTAGAAAACCGGGCTGATTCCTACATAAGTGTCAGGCACAGGGAAATGGTCAGCAATGTTGGATACCTCTTCTACTATCTCCTCCATCGACCGTAATTCCGAGAGAATCAGGAGAACATACATTTCTTCTTTTTCAAAAATAAAGGATTGCTCCACATTTGGTATCTGGTCAAGCAAGTCCAACCATTTTTTCTGAAGCATACAATCATAATCAACAACCCTGGAGGATCCTAAAGGGAGTTTTTGATTTTCCTTAACATAAAGAATTACTTTTGCTTTTAGGTTGGAATGATTTGAAATGGCTCTTTTGAACTTATCCACTCGCGACATGCAATGCTTTTGCATTTCAACCAACTCAGACATAACTATCTCGTAGAGTTTATGCTGAATCGCTTCGATAGATTTTTTACTCAATGAATTCATCAAAGCCTGGTTATGAAATGGTAAATGAATAAAAGCAAATATTTCCTGCCTTGTATAGAGTGGAATGATCAATCGGCTTAACTTCCCCGGCAAATATATGTAGAAATGGTCATCCCTCAAGATACGATCTTTCCATCTTCTTAAGTTGTCTTGATACTCAGAATGAGTTGGCGGGGAAAAAACCATGCCCGTTTTTCTCCATGGATCACGATAAAACCGGCCACTTGAATATAAAAGAAGTCCTTGCACATCTTCTATATAAACAGATCCGCCATTTAGGATCGCAGACAGATACTCCAACGCTTCCTCTACACTATTAAATATCATGTCCTTAAATGAATGAAGAGCATTGTTATCTGCAGAGGCATCTCCTTCCTGGCGCAGTAGCCCATAAAGTGGTGTAAGCAGATCAATGTAAGCGACCCATTTGGGAATTGTAATGATTGGAAAATCATGTCTCTCAGCTAACTCGATCAATTCATTCGACAGTTTTTCAACGAATCTTCCGACTTTAATCACTATTCCAGCAGCCTTTTTCTCAATTAAACCCGAGATAATATCCAACCACCTCTCCGGGTTATCCTTTACTGAGTAAAAATTTGTAATAACAAGGAGCCCTTCTGTAGCCCACTCCTCTACTTCAGGAACTTCCATCACTTCGATAAAGCGAACTTCTTGCTCTAATCCCTGGTGCCCTGCTGATAAGCTGCCATCTAATGCTTGAACAACTTCCAATACATCCCATACTTTCACCGCAATTCTCCTTTTCATTACTGTTTCCACCATTATACAAAATCTAAAAGAAAGCCGTTTCATTTACACGACTGAAGTCATGAGGATTCTCAGTTGAATAATAAAATAAATCACTTTCGATCACAAGTTCATCATATCAATGGGGAGCAGCTGTTGGTTTTATTTGTCCACTATTGTTTATCCAAAGATAAAGACTACCTGAAACAGCTGATTACTACGGAGTATCTTATCAGCAGGTTTATCAATGGGTAAGAAAGTACGAAGCCAGCGGAATTGAAGCGCTGCAGGATAGACGCGGGAGAATTAAGACCGAAGAGGAATTAACAGCAGAAGAAAAAATAATGACGCAAAGTATGTCCAAGGTGGGATGGTGTATTGACAATGGCCCTATGGAGTCCTTTTGGGGAACACTGAAGGGTGAAAATACTTTTTAAACAAGTATGGAAGCTTTGAAGAGGTGCACAGGCAATTGATGAGTACATCCACTTCTATAATCATGAACGTCTCAGAAAAGATTTAACGGCCTTAGCCCCATGATATACAGGGCTAAAGCCGCTTAGTTACCTTTTTATTATTTCCGCTGCCTACTTGACAAAGGGTAGTTCATTATCGAAACCGGCTTTTTTCCTGTTAAGGAAACTATACTATTTATATCTGATCATGTAGTATTTTTTCTTGCCTCGGCGGATGATAGTAAATGTGCCGCCCAGTTTATCCTCTTCGTCCAATTCATAGTCAATATCTGTTACCCGCTCTCCATTGACCGAAACAGCCCCATTCTGGATATCTTCGCGGGCCTGACGCCGTGACGGGGATATCTTCGCTTCTACAAGCACATTGACAAGCCCAGCATTATCTTCTTCATGCAGATGGGTAGGCACGTCTTTAAAGCCCTGCTCCACTTCTTCAACCGACAGTTCTTTAATATTCCCGCTGAAAAGTGCCTCAGTAATCCGGATTGCCTGCTGCAACGCTTCTTCCCCATGAATTAAACGCGTCATTTCTTCAGCAAGCGCTTTTTGGGCTTTTCGAAGATGCGGCTCTTCCTGCAATGACTTTTCAAGTTCTTCAATCTCCTCTTTCGAAAGGAATGTAAAATACTTGAGATATTTTACAGTATCCGCATCAGCTGTATTGATCCAGAATTGGTAAAATTCATACGGAGTTGTTTTTTCAGGGTCAAGCCAAATGGCACCGCCTTCGGTTTTCCCAAATTTCGTTCCGTCCGCTTTTGTAACGAGCGGAATGGTCAGGCCGTAAGCTTTTGCATCTTCGCCAGCCATTTTTCGGATGAATTCCAGTCCGGTTGTAATATTGCCCCATTGGTCGCTTCCGCCAATCTGCATTTTACAATCATGGTTTTCATATAGGTGAAGAAAGTCTATCGCCTGCAGAAGCGTGTATGTAAACTCGGTAAAAGAAATACCGCTATCCAGGCGGGTTGCCACTGTTTCTTTTGCAAGCATGTAATTGACGCCGATATGTTTACCGTAATCGCGCAAAAATGTAATCAAATCCATTTTGCCTTGCCAGTCAAAATTGTTTGTCATCACTGCACCATTTTTGCCTTCGAAATCAAAGATCTTCTTTAACTGAGCTCTGATTCCTTTGACATTTTTGTCAACCTGCTCAAGAGTCTGTAACTTTCTCTCTTCTTTCTTTCCGCTTGGATCCCCAATCAGACCGGTGGCACCGCCAACCAAAACAATCGGACGATGGCCGTGCTTTTGAAAGCGGCGCAATGTCAAAAATGGAAGCAAATGCCCGATATGCATACTGTCTGCAGTCGGATCCACCCCGCAATACAAAGAAATTTTTTCATTCTCCAATACATCTTTAATTCCAGCTTCATCTGTCTGCTGGTAAATAACTCCCCGCCATTCCAGCTCTTGAAGTAATGTTTCCAATACATTTCCCTGCTTTCTTTTTTAAAATAAAAAACGTCCCTTCGTAAAAACGAAGGGACGACTTGTTTATCGCGTTACCACCCAACTTGGGAAAATTGATTTCCCCACTCTGAAAAAATAACGGTTCTACACCGTTTACCGCTACTTACAATTCACGGCAAAAGCTCCCGGAAGTAATTCGCCGAATGCTGTTTGTACCGGTTTTCACCAACCACCGGCTCTCTTGTTGACAGGGACAGCCCGACTACTTAGTCCGTTCCTTGCTTTGATATTAGATTATGAAAAGTATTGTAACCATTTTAAATGGGATTGTCAAATTCCTCCGAAAAAGGGAACTTCCTTATGCTATAATAGTGATGATTTCCAGGAGGTATTTTTTATTATGTATAATTTTTTTAATAAATTGCGTGAACGTGCCAAGCAATTCTCGGACGGATTGGATAACAAGGAACTTAGCAAGAAAGCCAGGATCACCTATGGAGTTACATGGAATATCATTCTGTTAACGGTGATTCTGTTTTTCCTTGGCGGTGTTTTTGCGGGAGGAGTGGGAGCAGGTTATTTTGCCTCTCTTGTAAAAAACGAGGAAGTCCGGCCGGCCGCCAGCATGAAAAACGATATTTTTCAATATGAGGAAACATCCAAGCTTTATTTTGCCGATAATATCTATCTTGGAAAACTCCAGTCGGACATTGACAGAGAGAAGGTCAAGATTAAGGACGTATCTGATTATTTGAAGAAAGCCATCATAGCAACAGAGGATGAATATTTTTATGAGCATGACGGCGTCGTTCCAAAAGCTTTGATGAGGGCTGTTTATCAGGAATTGACAAACTCGGCCGTTCAATCAGGCGGAAGTACGTTAACACAACAATTGATCAAGAATCAGATTTTAACGAATGAAGTATCGTTTGACCGTAAAGCAAAAGAAATTTTGCTTGCCTTACGTATTGAAAAATTACTTGAAAAAGATGAAATTTTAGAAGCGTATTTGAATGTAACGACATTCGGACGAAACTCATCCGGACAAAACGTCGGCGGGGTCCAGGCGGCTGCAAGAGGCATTTTTGGCGTTGATGCGAAAGAACTCAACTTACCCCAATCAGCCTTTATTGCCGGTTTGCCACAGAGCCCTTTCATGTATACCCCATTTGCACAGGGAGGCGGGGTCAAAGAGAAGAGCCTGCTTGAGCCCGGCTTGAACCGGATGAAAACCGTTCTGTTTAGGATGTACAGTGAAGATTATATTACGAAAGAGGAATATGACAAGGCATTAAAATATGATATTGTGGCCGATTTCACCAAACCTCAGCCAAGACCATTCGAAAAATATCCTTGGCTTACTACAGAAATTGAGGAGCGTGGAATTGAGGTCTTGACGGAGGTGCTTGCCAAAAAAGACGGCTACAGCAAAAAAGACCTTGAGAAAAATGGTGGAAGACTGCAAGAAAAATATGAAAAACTCGCAAGGCGGGATATCAGGCAAAACGGCTATCATATCCACTCTACCATCAATAAAGAAATATACGACAAGTTTCAAAAAATTAAAGATGAATATCAAAATTACGGCTATACGAAAGTCAGCCAGGTAAAGAATAAAGAAACTGGAAAAATGGAAGAGAAAATCGAGCCTGTTCAAATCGGCGCTATTCTTATTGAAAATAAAACCGGAAAGATTTTAAGTTTTGTTGGTGGGCGTGATTATAAGTTGGAAGCGCAGAATCATGCCACCCAGGCGAAGCGGCAAAATGGTTCAACGATGAAACCGCTGCTTGTCTATGCCCCTGCGATGGAAATGGGTCTGAGTGCTCCAGGTGCCGTCGTGGCAGATATTCCAATTTCAGTCGGCGGGAAAGCGTTCAGAAACTATAGCGGCCGATATTATGGACTTGTCTCATCCCGGGAAGCGTTGGCCAAATCACATAACGCTTCGGCAATCTATACGTATTTGAAAACAATCGATAAAAAGCCATATAAATATTTGGAAAAAATGGGAATAACCTCTTTGACAGAAACCGATAAAACTACTTATGCAGCCGCGCTTGGTGGTGTTCAAAATGGTATCTCTGTTGAGGAAAACACGAATGCTTTTACCACATTCGCCAATGGCGGGAAATTTGTCGATGCTTACATGATTGATAAAATTACGGATGCTAATGGAAAAGTCGTTTACGAACATAAAGTAAAACCAGTAGACGTCTTCAGCCCTCAAACAGCTTATTTAATGACCGACATGATGAGAGACGTGTTCAGGTATGGGACAGCTTCCGCTGTGCCAGGAATGCTGAAGTTTTCTTCCGACTGGGCAGGAAAAACCGGTACGACAAACGGTCCCAACGATTCATGGCTGATCGGCTCAAATCCAAAAGTAACTTTCGGTACATGGATTGGTTACGATGAACCGGCACCTCTTTCCAGTGATGGAAGCGAGAGCATGCGGAATTATGGGATCTGGGCAAGGCTGATCAATGGCGCTTATGATGTTGCTCCAGATCTGATCAAAACGGATGACAGGTTCAAAATGCCTGGAGGCATTGTCAGTCGGTCATACTGCGCGATATCCGGACTGCTTCCGTCAAAAGCTTGTTCGAGTCTCGGCCTTGTCAAATCAGATATATATAACGCAAAGTATGTTCCGTCAAGAGTGGATGACAGCCTGGGTAATGGACGCTACGTGACAGCGGGAGGCAGGAAATATATGGCCCTTCCGAATACGCCTGGAGAATTCACTAAACCAGGAGGAATGCTAAGTCCTGAATTCATCAAGCGGATTTCCCTTGGAAGATCAATCGATCCTTCCTATCTGATCCCGCCAAACGACGAACGGTGGAAGAGTCTTCTTGCTGCAGGAGCCGTCCTTAAGGATGATGGAAAAGCACCAGCAGCCGTAAACGCATCTGTTTCCGGCGGTACCATCTCATGGAGCCCTTCTCCGAGCCATGACGTAGTCGGTTATCGCGTGTATTCCGGATCCGGCAAGAAAATTGCTTCTGTCATGTCAGATGGGGCCTTGTCTCAAAAGGTCGGAAGCGGCTCATATTATGTCGTAGCAGTAGATATAGCCGGTCGGGAATCAGCCCCTTCCAATAATGTTGGTGCAAAAAAAGAAGAGGAAAAAGAGAAAAAAGAGGTAAAAGCGACTGAAATATCCTCTGCTGCCGTCCAGAAAGAAAAAGAAAAGAAGGAACAGGCTTTAAAAGAAAAAACGGAAAAAGAAAATGCCGCAGCAGAGAAAAAGAAACAAGAAGAGCAAAGAAAGCAAGAAGAGCAAAAGAAGAAGCAAGAGGAAGAACAGAAGAAAAAACTAGAGGAAGAAAAGAAACGACAGGAAGAGCAACAGAAAAAGCAAGAAGAGGAAAAAAAGCAAGAGCAGGAGAATCAAAACAAAGAAAATGAGGGGAATTAAAAACTCCCCTTCTTCCTGAAAAAAGCGCTGGGACTTTTCTATAAGTCGCCAGCGCTTTTTGTACATAGATATACCTGTTGTTTTCTACTGTTGACCCGATTCAAACAGCTGTTTTTCAGTCTAAATACAGGGGTATCTACATTGCAGTTTTGGTTTTCATTTGCTGATGGACAAGCTTTTGGTACAAATCGTGAGAGCCCATTAATTGCGCGTGCGTCCCGATCCCTGTGACGTTCCCTTCTTCAATAACAATAATTTGATCTGCCTCCATTACTGTGGATAGGCGGTGGGCAATCATAAGTGTTGTTCGGCCCTCCATTAAATGCTGCAAAGCGCTTTGAACAAGCATTTCTGATTCACTATCCAAGTTGGAGGTTGCTTCGTCCAGTAACAGAATTTTGGGATTCCGAAGCAATGCACGGGCAATCGCAACTCTTTGCCGCTGGCCGCCAGATAGTTTGATTCCGCGTTCTCCAACTTCTGTATCATATTGATTTGGGAGATTTTCTATGAATCCTGCAGCATTGGCAAGCTCAGCGGCATGGCGAAGTTCAACTTCATCCACGGATCTTTTGAGCCCGTAACATATATTATCTTTTATTGTTCCAGACATTATTGGGCTTTCCTGTGATACGTAGCCAATTTGTTCACGCCAGTTTGTAAGCTGAAGATTTTGTATGTCTGTCTTCCCTATTTTAATACTTCCCTGTTGGGGTTCATAGAACCGCTCAATCAAAGAAAAAATGGTTGTTTTCCCTGAGCCGCTTGGTCCCACAAATGCGACAGTTTGCCCAGGCTTGATATGAAAGCTCAGATCCTTCAATATTGATTTTCCACTCTCATATTCGAAACAAACTTGGTCAAAGATAATGGTTTCTTCGTGATTTGTTTTCCCATTACTATCATTTTTTTCAATCGGCAAATCCAATACCTTTTGTATTCGCTCAGTTGCTCCCATGGCTTTTTGATAGTTTGTAAAAAATGTGGCAAGCTGGCTGAAGGGAATAACGATCTGAAACATGTAGATGATAATTGCAACAAGTGAGCCCGCTGTTAGATCTCCCGATGCCACACGTGCACCTCCGTACCCTATTAAGATAACAAGTACAATCATCAGGATAGTGGTCATAAAAGGTGAAACGATTGATTGAATTTTCGCTTCCTTTAAACCGAAACGGAATAATTCATTAATTCCTTTGTAGCCTTTTTTCCTTTCCAGCAATTGTCCGTTATAGGATTTTACTAATCTGATATCGCTGAGGACGCGTCCGAGATGTGCACTGAATGAAGCGAGTTCATCTTGTGTTTGTTTGGATATCGAGTAAATCTTTTTTCCTAAAGGAAACAGAACAATCATCGATATAGGGATGGAGCAAAGCATGATCAGGGTCATTTTCCAATCTATCAAAACTAAAATGATCAGGGAGCCAATGATAGAGACAATCCCTGAAACGGATGAAACCAGGTGGTTGGTAATGAGCATTTTGACTGTGTTCGTATCCTGGGTAACACGGCTCATCGTTTCTCCAGATTGGTGTTTATCGAAATATGGAATCGGCAATTCAAGTATATGATCCCAAAGTTTTTTTCTGATATTGGAGACAAATTGTTCACCAATATAGGACATTAAATAAAAGGAAACACCTCCTGAAATAGTTTGAACGATAAATGCCCCTGATAATAGGAAAATCAAACTCATTTCTATACCGGATTTGGCAACTTGATCCACTAAATTCTTGGTGAATAACGGGACAATTAAACTTGCACCTGTTTCAATAAGGCTTAATGCCACAGCAAAGATAAGTACCCAGATAGCAGGTTTGCCAATTTTTACGAGGTGAAGAAAACCGGATTCCGTTTTTTTGTGTGTCGTTTCCATATCAATTCATCCTTTGACTGTAATATATCTCCATTGCCTTCTGTAGTGACTTTTCCTCTTGTTCAGTAAATGGTGATGCAAAAAGAGATGGATTATCATCGATGGGTATAGTCTCCAATTCCTCAAGATCAAAATCATTACCGAGCAGATCAAACACGATTGTAACCAATTCATGAATAACCTCCTGTAATTCAGAGTCATCCGGTTTGCGAGTGTGAATTAAATCTTTAACTTTCTGAATGAGAAGTGTTGCTTCTTTATTTACTTCGCCCCCTTTTGTTTCATACATTTCCATCACATGATTGACCGTCTGCTCGGGGAAGTAATCCCTCATCCAATCAAATTGTTTTTTTTCATTTAAGATGCTATGAATAAGGAAATATAAGACTCGGGTGTCCATTTCTCCTTCCTCGATGATTTCAATCGCATTGTCCAATGCTTTGATTACCTGGTTCAAATGTTCTTGTTTTTGAATCATAAGTTGTCTTTGGAACTTTAACGAATCCTGTAAATTTGCTTTTTTATCATTTAATAAAGGTTCAATGTCCTCAAGAGTAAACCCTAAATATTTCAATGAAATAATCAGTTGAAGAGGCAACATATCTTTTTCTTCATAATATCGCCTCCCTGCTTCAGAAACCCTGCTAGGTTTTAATAAATTTTTTTCATCATAATATCTCAGAGCCCTTTGCGTGACTCCGGTTAACTTTGAAAACTCACCAATGGAAAAGTATTTTTTCAAAGCGACTCCCTCCGTTCCATTATTTACTACTTCTACCTTACATCTTAACGTAACGTTAGAATCAAACATTTTTTGGTGATTAACTGTTTTTTTATTAAAAAAGCAAGGGGCGGCTCGGTCACATACAGGCGAGTTTAACTCAAAATGCAGAAACACCTTTGACAACCATAATAATTCCCGATAGCAAACTACGATTTAAATCACATTCCTTGAATTGTTAAATCCAGCTTGCGATGAGATAAATATTACTACTTATAATCCAAGCCTCAAGTCTGCTGCCGAATACGTCTTGTAGCTTCGGTTCTTGCCAGTCCGTTGTCTGGTTTAGTCAAGCTGGTTCTCACCAGCGGAGAAAATACGTTGCCTTACATTAAAAGCCCCCATCTTAAAATCAGATAGGGCCTTTAGGTATTGAATGATTTAAAAAAATAATGGATTACTCTCTTTTTATATCATCTTAGCATTTCGAAATGGAGAAAAAGTTTAAATGGAGAAAGGTTCTGAAAGAAAAATCCCTGCATTGCATATTTCAGCAAGTTGGTCCATATGGTCCAGCTAACATTTCATTCAATGGAAAGGTTAAAGAACTGGGCTAAGGGGAGAAATCTTACAAGATAATGCTGAAACTACTCTTGAAAAATGCAGATATGATGCTTTCAATGGACTATCAGATCAATGGTTCAATTTGCGAAAGTGAACTGCCGAAGGGAAAATATGTTATTTTTAAAATTAAACATACAAAAGAAGCTATTAAACAGCATGGAGGGAAAGGAAATTTCTCCTGATACACAACAGTGGGTATCTGCTTAACAACAGAACTATTTGGAACATCATAGGGGCTTTGATTCGCAATGCTAAGTGCGAAATATATGTAACTGTATAACGGCAATAGGTTTGATAGTTTGTGTGTCCCATCACTAAGTACATAAATGGGAAAGAAGAACAAGCCACTTATCAGTAAAGATAAATGTTTTGTTCTTCTTTCAATTATCCTGCCTCTTGTTTTAAAAAACCTATGACCTCATATGCCGAACATGTGGCGTGGGACTTCTTTATTTAGTCCTCCATCGTTGAGAGGTCACCCGTCGGCAAGTTCAACTCCCATGCCTTCAGGACGCGGCGCATGATTTTACCGCTTCGTGTCTTTGGAAGTTTGTCTTTAAATTCAATTTCCCTTGGAGCAGCATGTGCTGCAAGCCCTGTTTTGACAAACTCGCGGATGTCCTCTTTCAATTCATCCGATGGCTCATATCCTTCGTTCAAAGCCACAAATGCCTTGATAATTTCGCCTCGGACCGGATCGGGTTTTCCAATAACGCCGGCTTCAGCAATCGCAGTGTGCTCAAGAAGTTTGCTTTCCACTTCAAAAGGCCCTACTCTTTCTCCAGATGTCATGATCACATCATCTACCCTGCCTTGGAACCAAAGGTATCCATCTTCATCCATGTAAGCTGAATCGCCGGAAATATACCAGCCCCCCGGCAGGAAGTAAGATTCATATTTTTCTGGGTTGTTCCAAACTTTCCGCATCATGGAAGGCCACCCTTTTTTGATTGCCAGGTTCCCCATCCTGTTTGGTGGCAGGACATTCCCCTGATTGTCAACGATGGCAACCTCAATACCCGGAAAAGGCTTCCCCATGGAACCCGGTTTGATTTCCATACAAGGATAATTTGCAATGACATGAGCTCCCGTTTCTGTCATCCACCATGTATCATGAATCCGCTTGCTGAATACTTTCATTCCCCATCGGATCACTTCCGGATTTAGCGGCTCACCAACACTGAGAATATGTCGCAATGAAGACAAATCAAATTTATTCACCAGTTCATCACCAGCGCTCATCAGCATTCTGAATGCTGTGGGGGCACTGTACCAAACGGTTACACCAAAATCTTCAATGGTCTGGTACCAGTTTTCCGGCTTGAAACGGCCTCCTGTAATAACATTTGACGTTCCAGTCAACCATGGTCCAAATATTCCGTAGGACGTACCTGTCACCCAGCCCGGATCCGCCGTACACCAATAAATATCTGTTTCCTGCAAGTCGAGAACCCAGCGTGCAGTGTGATAATGTTGAATCATGGCATTATGGACATGAAGTACTCCTTTGGGTCTACCGGTCGATCCGGAAGTGTAGTGAAGGATTAGGCCATCTTCCCTGTCAACCCATTCAATATCCAGATCTTGGTCCGCTTCAGTCATTTTCTTGTTGAAATCAACAAAAGGACCGGCTTCCTCCACATCTTTGCCTACGATGAAAATGGTCTTTAAATGCGGCAGTTCTTCAACCGGTACGCGGCTGATCAATTCTGGGGTTGTAATCAATACCTTTGCTTCGCTGTCCTCCAGCCTATCCTTTACAGCCCCTTCCATGAACGCTTCAAAAAGAGGACCTACGATGGCTCCAAGTTTGATTGCTCCAAGAACGGAAAAATACAGTTCCGGAGAACGGGGCATAAATATGAAAACACGATCCCCTTTTTCTACATGACCGTACTTTTTTAATACATTGCCTGCTTTATTACTCCAATTTTTCATCTCATTAAACGTATATTTTTCATATCTATTTTCATCTCTGTAAAACAAAGCAACTTTATTCTTCCGAAAGGACTCTGCGTGGCGGTCAATGGCTTCATATGCCATATTGACCTTTCCTGTTTCAGCCCAAGAAAAAACTTTCTCGGCCTCTTTCCAATCAAAAATTTTGTATGCTTCTTGATAATCTTGTAGATTATAGATGCCTTTTGCGACTGGTAACGGTTCCACTTTCATCAGGCGAATCCTCCTTCATAAGAATTATTTGTCCATTATAATACAATCGACAAAATTCCACAATAAGTCAATTTTTTGAAAAAAATTATGTTTACTTTTAACTCTACCCCATTTCTATAAATGGAAGCGTTCTTTTAATCGTGTATAATGAAGATTACCCTTCATGATTCTGCCGAAAATACTCGTGATTCCAATCATGGGATGAGATCAACCGGCTCCCGGTCATGGGAGATTAATTTTTGCCCTCTCAATTGACCAAAATATGTTAATTCGCAACCAAATAAACTCTGAATATTCCATAAAATGAATGATTATATTTAGGGTATATGTTACCCTATATTTGAGGTGCCCTTAACGTTCGAATGTGGAGTTGTTCTGTTTGTCATACTTGCTTTGACCGATCATGATTCAGCGTTTTTAACCCTGGTAAAACATTCTAGCAAAAGGTCACAGACTATAATTTTTAGATGAGAGATAGAAAACGAGAACTCCAGGGACTATAGATAGCTTGGTGATTAATGGAAATCACTGATTGTCATATATCCACGACGTATCAAGTATACTCTCTTCCCATAATTTCGTGACTTACTCATGAAATTATGGGAAGTAAGTATTTGGAGGTGTCCGAATGGATCATCGCAAAACCTACAATACCATGGAGTTAAAGACAAAGAACGGTACCCTGCTAATAGAGGGCCCCATTCACGCGGGACAGCTGGATGATCTTGAGTTTCATCAGGACCTAGTCTCATTTAGACCGGCACCCCAGCAGCATAAGGCATTGGTTGAAATTGCCGAACTGCCCGAAGGCAGGATTGTTATAGCACGGGAACATGATGTAATCATCGGCTATGTTACCTTTTTATATCCCGATCCGCTTGAACGATGGTCTGAAGGCAATATGGCTGATCTGATCGAACTTGGGGCAATTGAAGTCATACCAAGGTTCCGTGGGCAAGGGGTAGGAAAAGAGCTCCTGAAAGTCTCCATGATGGATGATGCGATGGAAGATTATATCATCATTACAACAGAGTATTATTGGCACTGGGACTTAAAAGGTACTGGACTATCAGTGTGGGAATATCGAAAAGTCATGGAAAAAATGATGAACGCGGGGGGCTTGGAATGGTATGCCACGGACGACCCGGAAATTTGCTCCCACCCTGCAAATTGCTTGATGGTGCGGGTAGGGAAAAGAGTCGGCCAAAAATCTATTCAGCAATTTGACCGACTTCGGTTTATGAACCGGTTCATGTATTAGACCGAGGGAGCGACTGGTATTAACCTAACTCTTTTCGAGCATTGTTTTCATACATTTAAAAAGGAGTTGAAGTCCTTGATAGTGGAACAAATCATGACAAAAAACGTGTTTACTCTCTCCCCTAAAGATACGGTAAAATCTGCATTAACTCTTATGAGAGAAAATAAAATTCGCCATCTGCCCCTCTTAGATGGAAAAGGCAGAGTGGCTGGGCTTGTAACAGAGCGTGATATAAAAAGCGCTTTGCCTTCTTTTTTAAAAGGGGAAGCTCTGGAAGAACATCTTTATGCGCCTTTATCAACCTTAATGAACAGCAATGTGATTACAGGACACCCCCTGGACTTTGTAGAAGAAATCTCCGTTCTCTTTTATCATCATAAAATCGGCTGCCTTCCCATCATAAACAATCAGCAACTCGTCGGGATTATTACAAGTACTGATCTTCTCCACACGATGGTTGAATTGACTGGAGCAAATAAACCCGGATCACAGATCGAAGTCCGTGTAAAAAACCGTCCAGGAGCTTTGTATGAAGTCACCGGCGTCTTCCGTATACACCTTGTTAATGTCCATAGCGTCCTTATCTATCCTGATCCAGATGATGAGGATTACCAGATCCTTGTTTTCCGGAT
This sequence comes from Siminovitchia fordii DSM 16014 = CIP 108821, assembly GCF_000374565.1. GTDB lineage: Bacteria > Bacillota > Bacilli > Bacillales > Bacillaceae_C > Siminovitchia > Siminovitchia fordii. The sequence goes on from NZ_KB894693.1 coordinate 39,440, forward strand.
CGCCACCATCAACCCGATCCCCGTCATTGATGCTTTAAGGAAAGAGGGCCTTCATGTGCTGTGGCCAAACATGCCAGGGATGTCACCATGAAAAACGACTCTGTATTCATCTACTCCGACAATTTATTGAAATATCGATTTTCGGAACACCATCCGTTCAATCAATTCCGTTTAAAACTGACCCTCGAATTGTTGGAAGCACTGGAAGCAATATCTAAAAGCGAAATCGTGGAGCCAAGGCAGGCAACCGATGATGAATTGATGCTGAATCATGACCCGTCTTTTATTCAGGCAGTAAAGCAGGCTGGGATCGGAAACCTGTCCAATGTTCGTGCAGAGAGTTTTGGGCTTGGTACCGAAGATACTCCAATTTTTCCGGGGATGCATGAAGCCAGTTCATGGATTGTCGGTGGCACTCTTACGGCTGTTGACTATGTGATGGAAGGTCGAACAAAGCATGCCCTGAATTTAGGCGGGGGTCTGCATCATGGTTTCAGGGGAAAAGCATCCGGTTTCTGTGTGTATAATGACTGTTCCGTGGCCATCAAATATATTCAAAAAAAATATAAGGCTAGAGTACTTTATGTCGATACGGATGCTCATCACGGCGACGGTGTGCAATGGTCTTTTTATGATGATGACAGTGTCTGTACGTTTTCCATTCATGAGACAGGAAGATATTTGTTTCCCGGAACTGGGCAAAGTAATGAATGGGGCCAAGGAAAAGGCTATGGTTTTTCGTTCAATATACCATTGGATGCATTCACAGAAGATGATTCATTTGTTGATGCCTATACTGGAGCCTTTAAGGAAATTGCCGAATATTTCAAGCCGGATGTCATCCTGACTCAAAACGGGGCTGATGCGCATTACTATGACCCGCTCACCCATTTATCTGTGACCATGAAATCATACCGTGAGATTCCCAAGATTGCTCATGAAGTTGCCCACCAATATTGTGAAGGAAGATGGATCGCTGTTGGAGGCGGCGGTTATGACATTTGGCGGGTAGTCCCGCGTGCATGGTCCCTTATTTGGCTGGAAATGACCGGACAACATGTTTCTGGACCCCTTCCGGAAAGCTGGATCAAAAAATGGCAGCCCCATACTGGGCTGCCACTCTCTGAACAATGGGGCGATCCTCCGGATATGTATAAGCCAATTCCAAGAAAACAGGAGATTACGGAAAAAAATCAGCAAACTGTTGATCGGTCTTTACTTTATCTACGAGAGCAGCTAAAACAGAAAAACAAAAGTCCGGACAATTGAAACGAGCCTGTCCGGACCCCTTATTTTATCTTGCTTATTTTGTTGAACCTCTCAACTCAATCCTATGAGGGAGAACGACAATATTTTCCTGAACCTTCTCTTTGTTCATATACTTGGTCAGAAGCCTCATGGAAACTGCCCCAATATCATATAGCGGCTGAACAATAGAACTCAACTGAGGGCGCACCATGAGTGCAAGCTTGGTGTTGTCTGAGGTAATGACCTCAATGTCTTCCGGAACGGACAATCCGTCATCCTGCGCACCATGCATGACACCCAATGCCATTTCATCATCGCCTGACACGATGGCTGTCGGCCTGTCATTGAGTTCTTTTAGCTTTTGCCATCCTTCCAGACCTGATTCATACGTATACCCACCTTCAATGACATAATCGTCACGGAGTTCCAAGCCGGCTTTTTCCAAGGCCTGTTTATAGCCGACAAGTTTTTCACCGTGGTTGATCAAGTCGCGCATCGGTCCCATCGCAAAAGCAATTTTTTTATGGCCCTTTTCAATAAAATAAGTTGTTGCATCAAAAGTTGCCTGGCGATAGTCAATATTTACAGATGGTATTGTCTTGGTTTCCTCAATTGAACCCGCCAAGACAATAGGTACTGGCGAACGTTTCAATTCCTGTACGAAGTCATCTGTAATATTTTGACTCATGACGATGAGCCCGTCGACTTGTTTACCAAGCATCGTATTCAACAGATGCAGTTCTTTATTTACGTTTTGGTCGGAGTTACTCAAGATAATATTATACTTATACATCGTAGCAATGTCCTCGATTCCTCGGGCAAGCTCCGCGTAAAAAATATTGGCAATATCCGGAATAATTACTCCTACAGTTGTCGTTTTCTTGCTGGCAAGACCACGGGCAACTGCATTTGGTCTGTACTCCAGCCTTTCGATCACTTCAAGCACTTTTTTCCTGGTGGCCGGTTTTACGTTTGGATTCCCGTTAACCACTCTCGATACAGTGGCCATTGATACATTTGCCTCACGCGCCACATCATATATCGTAATATTCATCCTTATCACTCTCCTGTATACAACTACGCCAACATGGTTATTTTAGTTTCATTTATTATATATATTTTTCTATTCTTTCATAATCATACGCCAGAGTATCATTAGCTTGCAAACCTTTGTACTTCTCGTCATGAAAAATTCACAAAAAATAAGGACGGCTTAAAGAATAGCCGCCCTTTACTTATGGATCTATAGAGTTATTCACTGATTTGCCTTTTTAGAAATTTCATCTTCTGTTTGCGAAGCTGATGATTGGGCCCTGTCAACAGCTTTTTTTGTATTGTCCGCAGTCAAGTCGACTGTCTTATGAACGGTTTCCTGCAAATCATCCGCACCTTTTTTTGCATTTTCTGCTACTTCGTCGACTGACGTCTTGGCAGTATTGCGGATTTGATCAGCTTTATCTTTTACCGTTTCAGCCAGGCTATTGCCCTTCTCCATGGCCGTCTGGCGGATTTGGTTCGTTTTTTCCATTGCGGTGGATGTCAGATCTGAACTTTTTTCCATGACCGTCTCTTTCCATTCACCGGATTTTTCTCTCAGAATATCCACTTGTTCGCTTAAATCACTGCGCAGTTCCCTGCCGGATTTCGGAGCGATCAATAAAGCAGTAGCTGCTCCTACAATACTTCCTACCAATATTCCTGTCAGAAAATTACCAGTACCGTTTTCTTGATTGTTCATTCTATATTCATCCTCCTTAATAGATTGAATTCGCCTTACCCTTTTCCGCCTTCCAACTGTTGAGTATGGATGACAACCTCTGATTGGTTGTCCTTGTTTTTGTCGTTTGATTTTTTCTTCTCTGTCCATCTATCTTTCAGTTCTTTTAAAGCGGTGCCCCATTGAACAATTTGAACGATTTTATCTTCGTTCCTTACTACGGCGGAAGATACAGATCTCGTTACTTTTTGTAAAGAAGTATTCAGATCCGAAACCGTGTTTCCTACGCCTTGAACAGCATGTCCAACACCTTGGATACCATCAACCACTGTTTCCAGTTTTTCTGTTTTTTGCTGAATATCTTCAGCTAAGGCGTTCGTTTTATGTAGGAGCATCGTTGTTTCACCCGTAACTCCCTTTAGTTGATTTTCAAGCCCATCCAATGTTTCTGATACACTTTTCAATGTTACTGTCACTGCTTTTAACGTTTTTGTCAAGCTGACTACAAGAATTAAGAATGCGATCGCTATCAAAGCTACACTTAAATAAAGAATGATTTTCATCAGTACCTTTACACCTCCTGTATACAACAACTCTACCCCTGTTTATTATAAATTAAACAGACACTTAAACATCTTCTTGACTAAACTCAACATTCCCTTTATTTTCCCTAAAAAAACATAAAATCTTCACTTTTTCGATAAAAAAAGAAGATGCAACAAACGCACCTTCTTTTTTTATCGTAGACAGGTGACAGATCGCTTATTGAGCTTTTTTCAGCTGTTGCTGCAGCAGGCTTTCATATGCGACCTGAAATTTCTGTATATCTCCCGCCCCCATGAAAATTAGCACCGAATCATCAAGCATCAAAAGAGGGGATGTGTCTTCTTCTTTAAGGATTTCTGCCCCTTCAATTTTTGCTTTTAAATCGTCTATTGTCAGTTCTCCATGATTTTCGCGGGCCGAACCGAAAATGTCACATAAGTATACCTGATTTGCTTCGCCTAAACTTTCACCAAACTCCTGTAAAAATGTCCGGGTTCTTGTAAAAGTATGAGGCTGGAACACAGCGACAATCGGACGATCCGGATATTTCTGCCTTGCTGCATTGATCGTCGCTTTTATCTCAACTGGGTGATGAGCGTAATCATCAATAAGGATTTGGTTCCCAAGCCGTTTCTCAGTAAACCGACGTTTCACTCCATTGAAAGTCAATAATTGCCGCTTCAAGATTTTCGTGTCCAGCTCTTCATAGTGACATAGCGCAATTACAGCGAGCGCGTTTAATATATTATGATCCCCGTACGCAGGAATTTCAAAGGATGCATAAAAGTGATTTCGTACAAACACATCAAATTTTGTCCCAGCCGTTGATTTTTCAATATTTCGTGCTTGGAAATCATTTCCTTCTCCAAAGCCGTAAAACAGGACGGGGACGCCTGCCTGGATCTTTTGCAGCTGTTCATCATCGCCGAAAGCAATGATCGCCTTATTGACCTGCAGGGCCATCTCTTGAAATGCCTGAAATACATCATCCACATTGGTAAAGTAATCGGGATGATCAAAGTCGATATTTGTCATAATAGCGTAGTCAGGGTGGTATGATAAAAAGTGTCTGCGATACTCACATGCTTCAAAAACAAAATAAGCCGCATTCCTTTCCCCTTTTCCAGTACCATCCCCAATCAAGAATGAAGTGGGTTTCGCACCTTTCATAACATGAGCAAGGAGACCAGTCGTCGATGTTTTTCCATGTGATCCCGTAACCCCGATGCTTGTAAAGTTTTTCATGTACTCGCCCAAAAATGTGTGATAACGGATAACTTCAATTCCCTGTTTTAATGCCTCATCAATTTCTTCATGTGAATCTGAAAAAGCATTTCCCGCAATTACAGTCATTCCAGGTTTTATATTTTCACGATTAAAAGGTAAAATTTTTATTTTCAAATCATCAAGCGCTTCTTGGGTGAAAAAATATTTTTCCACGTCGGACCCCTGCACCTTATATCCCGAATTGTGAAGAATTTGTGCGAGAGCGCTCATTCCGGTGCCTTTGATACCGACGAAATGGTATACAGTCATAGCAGAACCTCCAGCGATCGTCTATCTGTATGTATTATATGAAAAACATTGAATTTTGCTCAAATGCCATTCAGCCTTGGTCTTCTTATTATGAACTGCCGGCTATACTCGTATGTAGGCATTACAGATAGTTTTTTATTATGCCATTATAACATTGATTAAAAACAGTTACTATTCATTCGTTGTCTTTGTATCAAAAAGCGAACATCAGTCGACCTTTTCAAGCCGCGGGTTGGGACGATATCTTCTTCCCGCCTTCGCAGAATGCTCTCCGTTCAATAACACACAGTCTCCAGTGAAACCGATATTGATTTTTAACAAGCTGCTGCCTATCCCGTACATATCGACCGGGACTCCCAGATTTTCAAACTCGGTAATTCTCTCCACATTAAAACCGCCTGAAACCACAATTTTGACATGTTGGAATCCTTCGTGATCCAAAGCTTCTCTCAAGGCAAAGATGAGCGTTGCATTCACACCGCGCGGATCAAAGGTGCCAAGCAAATGTTGATTTCTAAGAAAGTATTTATCGATCATAGTTCTTGATGTGTCCACCCGGACCCCTTTCAGCTCTGAACCAAATTCGCGGGCAAGTTTTAGAGAATCGGTGATAACATCATTATTATAATCGACAAGCGTTAATAGTTCATCTTCAGGAAATGTTTCATGGTATGCCTTGGCGGCTGCTACAATATCACCGCTAAAGAGCTGTATCATTGCATGAGGCATCGTTCCCATACCCTTCTTCCCCCACCATTCGTTCATCGCCGGTGTTGCCTGGGCTGTCGATCCCCCGATATATGCAGCATATCCATCACCGGCCTGCTGTGTGAAATGGTCGTCACGATCCCCCATAAATATCACGGGTTTTTGTTTACCAGATATGGCTGCCGCCTTTGAAACATTATAGACATTTGTTGCCACGGATGTACGTCTTGAAAGGATGCCATCAATGATTCCCTCAAGGTAGCCGAAGTTCTGGTAAGGGCCCGTTACAGTAAGGACCGTTTCAAAAGGGGTTATCTTATCTCCATCCTTCAGCGAATAAATTTCCAGGTTTTCAGGATCTTTCGCGAAATTTTTCAAAAGGGCAATGGCTTCGTCTGTCCCACATAGAACAGCTTCTTTCCTTTGAAAAAATTGCATTGTCACGATGTTATCTTTTTTATAACGCTCTGCGATTTCTCTTGTTTTTAAAAAATATACAGCCGAAAACCAGCCATCTTTCACACGCTCATCAAATTTAAAGGTTTTATTGGTCAATCTCTTTATTTTGCCCTGAAGCTTCAGTTCGATTTCCTTCATGTCGGATACTCCTTGTGCTACTTTAATCTCCATTAAAAAAGGGGAAGCCTTAGTTCCCCATTAACAAATAGAATAACATTTTATCCTCTAATGTACTAGAGAATCTTTCAATAAATCGAGCTCCGCCTCTTTTATAAGTACGTCTCGAGGTTTACTTCCGTTTGCACCGGAAATGACTCCCTGATCTTCCATCATCTCCATCAATCTTGCAGCACGGTTATATCCGATTCTGAACTGTCTCTGTAATAACGAAGTGGAGGCATTTCCTTGTTTTACCACAAACTCGCATGCATCCATCAAAAGTTCATCTTCATTTTCCTGGATTTCAGCTTTCTTCAACAATTCCTCCTGTTGAAACAGATAGTTCGGCTTGCCTTGATTACGCACATGTTCAATAACCTGATCAATCTCTTCATCTGAAACGAATGTTCCTTGGAGCCTTACAGGTTTGACTGAGCCGTTATTTAAAAACAGCATATCCCCGCGACCGAGCAACTTTTCCGCTCCGCTTACATCAATGACGGTCCGGGAGTCCACTTGGGAGGAAACGGCAAATGCGATTCTTGTCGGCACGTTTGCTTTAATCAGCCCGGTGATGACGTCAACGGAAGGCCTTTGCGTCGCAATGAGCAAATGGATGCCGCATGCCCGTGCCTTTTGAGCGATCCGGCAAATCGACTCCTCCACTTCGGCAGGTGCCACCATCATCAAGTCTGCGAGCTCATCGATGATGATTACAATATATGGAAGGTGTTCGCTTTTTTGCCCTTTTGTTTTTGCCAGTTCGTTGAATCGGCCAATATCGCGAACCCCAGCGTGGACAAACAGTTCATATCGTCTCTCCATTTCATCCACTGCCCATTTCAAAGCGGCAGTCGCTGCTTTTACATCAGTGATGACTGGACTGACCAGATGCGGAATATGATTGTACGGCGCAAGTTCAACCATTTTTGGATCAATAAGCATCAGTTTCAATTCATCAGGCCTTGCTTTATAAAGGAGACTGACTAGGATAGAGTTGATGCAGACACTTTTACCTGATCCAGTGGCCCCTGCAATCAAACCATGGGGCATTTTCCGCAAATCCGTAACAACCGGTTCTCCTGAAATATCAAGTCCAAGCACGGCGGTCAAAGGGGATTCGGCTTTAGAAAAAGCTGTTTTGCCGATGATCTCACTTATTTGAACCGGCCGGCTCTCTTTGTTTGGCAACTCGATTCCAATTGAACGTGTACCTGGGATCGGAGCTTCCATTCGGATATCACGCGCAGCCATACTTAACTTGATATCATTGCTCAAATTTGTGATTTTATTGACCTTGACCCCTTTATCCGGCTGCACTTCAAATCTTGTGACAGAAGGGCCTTGGCTGGCATTGACAACCCGTGCCTTCACGTTGAAGTTTTCCATCGTTTCATCCAAAAGAGTGGTCTGTTCGTTCAGCCACTCAGTATTCTCCTCTTTAAAAACGGGAGGCTTTAATAGCTCCAATCCCGGCAATTCATAATGCACAGTTTCCGAAGAAGATTTCTCGGTTTCATCCGTTACTTTTGTCGCGGACAAAACATTTTCACCTTTGTCTTTTTGCCTCTCTTTTTGCTTTTGCCACCTCGTCCTGTCCTGTGAAAGCATCAACACATTAAAAGGCAAATGCGATCTGGTTGGTCTTTGATTATTTTCTTTTACTTCCTCATCTATTGTTGGTTCTTCCTTTGTTGGCTCATTCGCTTCAGTTTCCTCATTCGAAATCATTTCAGCTCTAGATGCCAGCTCATTCGCTTCAGTTTCTTCGCCTGAAATCATTTCAGCTGTAGATGCTGTCTCATTTGCTTCAGTTTCCTCATCCGAAATCATCTCAGCTGTACCTGCAGGCTCTTTTGCTTCAGTTTCTTCATCCGAAATCATCTCAGCTGTACCTGCAGGCTCTTTTGCTTCAGTTTCTTCATCCGAAATCATCTCAGCTGTACCTGCAGGCTCTTTTGTTTCAGTTTCCTCATCCGAAATCATCTCAGCTGTACCTGCAGGCTCTTTTGCTTCAGTTTCTTCGCCCGAAATCATTTCAGCTGTACCTGCAGGCTCTTTTGCTTCAGTTTCTTCATCCGAAATCATCTCAGCTGTTGCTGCTGTCTCCTCCAATGCAAGTTCGATTGAGGTTTCGGAACCTTTGGAACCGGAAAAATCATCCCCAAGTGTTCTCTCCTCATCATCCTCTTCAGCTTCGGCCGATGGCAGCGGTTCGTTTTTGGAGTCCTGATCGGATTCGTATTCAGATTCACTCGATACAGGCATTTCTTCTTCCAAATTTTCTTTCGGATTGTGAACTTCTTCAACAGAGACCGATTCTTCCGGCAATAGCAGTTCATCTATTGCTTCAGACTCCGTTAAATCTATCTCATCTAGAGCCATCGAAGAGTCCTCATCTGTTGCTTCGTCATCTTCATGAGAATCTGCAAGAAAACGATCTGGTATTTTTTCTTCATACTCCTCATTTATTTCTTCTATCTCCTGGTCTTGGGTCCATGTTTTTATCTCAAATGGTACATTTTGTGCTTCCACTTCATTTTCATCGTATGTTTTTACTGCAGATTCAAATTCAGTGTCGATTGCGTCAGACTCTGCGGACCATACGTCCAAAACTTCTTCTCCATTAACCGCCTTTTTATTTAACTCCCCCTGTTCACCCTTTTCACTCCTAGATGTCGACTTATAATGAGTCAATTCGGATTCAGGAGTGGTTGACGTATCTTTTCTCTTTACCACCGGTCTGTTAAATCCATATATGGGCGAAGGGGTGTGAGTTGGTTTAAATGGCTGGCTATTTTTCGGCTCAATCTTCCTGCTTGCTGTTTCTGTCGTCATTCGGCTTCCTTGACGTTGCTGCCTGACTTCAGGAGCTTTTCTTCCGTTGTTTTTATGCGGCCTGTCCTCCTGCCTCCTTTGTCTGCCGGAAACGGGTGTTTCGGGCTGATCCTTGATCAAAGGAAAACGAAACTCCCCTTTTGGATATTGGTAAATCATCCGTGTTTTCATCTCATGTTGTTCATTTTTACGATTTTCTTCTGTATGTGACTCTATATGTTCAATTTGTTCATCCATTGCTTTATCTGAAAAAAAATTTGAAAGAAATTTTTTCCACCAGTGCATATTCAACCACTCTTTCTTTCATTTAAGGTAATATCTGTCATCCATTCATTATAACAAAAAAACGAATAATAATTGATGGGTTTGGAACATTAAAAACGATTTTAAAAAAGGAGGTTACTAAAATGAAATTTATAAAACCGTTCATTTTTGCAGGTTTAATATCTGTGGTACTGGTCGGATGCGGCACCGCAAATAATAACGACCGGTTTACAAGTGATGACAACCGTCCTCTTGGAGTCCGTTACGACCCTACGGATAACCGTGACGATGCTGATAACATGAACGACGGCATCGGGGTGAACGATAACCGGAATGGTGTAAATGATAACAGAAATGATGGACTTGACAATGCAGGAGACAATAACCGTAACATCGACCTTGCAGATGACGTTGCCGACAAAGTGACCGACTTGAAAGAGGTTGACGATGCAAGTGTACTTGTAACGAACCGCAACGCCTATGTAGCAGTGAAGCTCAGTGACCAGGGTAACAGAAAAATGAACAATGATCTACAGAAGAAAATTTCTCGTACGGTAAGAGATACTAAACATGATTTTGACAATGTGTACATTTCCGAGAACCCTGACTTTTACGACCGTATGAGAGGATATGGGAATGACATTCGGAACGGTCGTCCAATAGGCGGTTTCTTTGATGAATTTACCGAGACTGTACAACGTGTATTTCCTAACGCCAGATAAATAAAAGGGCAAGCATCCGTTTAACAACGTACAAATTGGAGCACTCCCATCGAGATAAAGAAAAAAAGAAATACGAGTATACCCGCTTTTCGGCGCAAAGCTATACGATGGAAAGAAGGGTAGTTTGCCTTCTTTAACTTGCTCCGATAGCACTCGTTAACTTATTGAAATCCCTCTGCTTTAACTTCCTTGAAAAAGTCTACACAGGGAAAGCGGAAGTTTTCGAGGAAAGGTGAGTAGGGTTTCCCCAGTCACTGGGCACTGGAAGTAATTACCTAAAATGCCGAAATTTCACAATGAAATTTCGGCATTTTTCATTCGTTGCATTATGCGTCGGAGACCATGTCCCATTCATGTATTTCATAAGTTCTAGCATCATTTACAACATAGGGATCTTGCTTTACCCATGACTCAACTTGTTCAAGATTTTCACCTTGATAAATGACAAGGCCGCCTGCTCCGTCAGTAAAACGGCCAAACATTGCCACTTTCTTTTCTTTTTTCATCCTTGCCAGGAATTCCAAATGTGCCGGCCGGTGCTGCTGGCTTTTTTCTTCATCCTTCATTGGTAAAAAAACAGCATAATAGTTCATTCTTCTCCCTCCAACTTTACTTTTATTGACGTATTATATCATGCCCACAAGCCTTGTTAACAGCCGGCTGTTAGTTCACTCTTTTTACATCACCGGAACCAACAAGAACATTATGTAAATTATCTACGGCCAATTCCGCCATTTTCATTCTAGTCGCTATGCTGGCGCTCCCAATATGCGGCAAGGTGACAACATTGGGGAGTGTCAACAATGGATGGCTGAGATCCATAGGTTCTTTTTCAAATACATCTAATCCCGCAGCCCATATGGTTTCATTTTTCAATGCAATATATAGGGCGGATTCATCCACAATTCCTCCTCGGGCTGTATTGATCAAAATAGCAGTCTTTTTCATAAGCGCCAGCTCTTTGGCAGAGATCAGATGATGGACCTTTTCGCTGTACGGCAGTAAAATGCTTATAAAATCCGATTCTTTTAACACCTCATTTAGTTCTGCAAATCGGGCGCCGGTTTCTCCTTCTGCAGAAGGCTTTCGCGATCGGTTATAATAAAGAATATTCATTCCGAATCCGGCTGCTCGTTTTGCAACCGCCTGTCCAATTCGGCCAAAACCGACGATTCCAAGCGTCGCTCCATGGATATCCATGCCTGTCAATTGCAGCGGAGACCATGTTTCCCATTTGCCTTTACGGAGATAATCGGATGCCTCAACCAGCCTTCTTGCTGTCGCCATCATTAAAGCAAATGTCAGATCAGCCGTTGTTTCCGTCAAAACCCCTGGTGTATTTGTAACAATAATCCCTTTTTTAGAAGCTGTCTCCACATCGACATTATTATAGCCAACCGCCATGTTGCTTATCACTTTTAGATTCGGAGCAGCATCCATCACCTCTTCATCTATCGTTTCGGTCAACATACAAAGCAATCCGTGGGCATCGCTTACCCGTTCAAGCAATACTTGTCTCGGAACTGCCTCTTCTTCTTGCTCCCACATGATAACATTAAAGTTTTCCTCCAGTTTTTTTACTGTACTGGAGGGAAGCTTTCGCGTTATATATATTGTTTCTTTCAAAAGTCTTTCTCCTCTCCATATTCCTTTTTATCATCTTACAGTATTATTTCGACCACTTGACGCAAATTTCCTTTTCAGCAAGCTCACAAGAAACTATACTCATGGAGAAAGGAGCTGATGCAGTGAAGGTTCATTTGAATATCGATCCCGGCGTCGAAGAAGATGAAATCGTGATATCTATCAAAGAAATGAATACAAAAGTGGAAAAAATATTATCCATCATAAACGAAGATGATGCGAACGAGTTCATCCCCCTACAAAGGGAGGAGCGGATATATTTAATGGAGCCAAAGGAAGTTTCCCATGTTTTTTCAGAAGATAATAAATGCTTTGCATTCAAAGGCAAGGAGAAATACCGTTATAAAGAAACTTTGAAGCAATTCGAAGAACAGTACAATCATCATGATTTCATAAGAATTTCTAAATATTGTCTCGCAAATATAACTTGGATGGAATATTTTGAAGCCACTTTCGGAGGGAGCTTAGTCGTTGTCTTCAAAAACGGTGAAAAAGAGATCGTTTCTCGGAAATATGCAAAGGAATTAAAAAAATCACTTTTTAAGGAGTGAATCATTATGCTGGTCTTGAAAGCAATCAGAAATATCTTAATCGGTTTCGGTATAGCAAATATTTCTCTGCTGATCTTCATTTTATTTGCCGGTTCTTACGGTTGGACCCAAATGGATATGGCGTTATTAAGAACCCAGGTCATTGGAAGCATGGCTTATGGAGCTTTGTGCGGAATCGTTTCCCTGGTACATGAAAGCAACCAATTGTCACTGTTTACTAAATCAAGTATTCAATTCTTTGGTTTTGTGGCTGGCTATGGAATATTCGGATACTCTTTAGGTTGGTTTCATTCCCTTGAAAACATGCTCCTTATGTTCGGAATCTATATCGTTATTTATGTGCTCATTTGGCTTTCATTCTATTTTTTCCAAAGGAGATTGGCCGACGAGTTGAATAAAGGGATTAAATAGTGACCGGAATTTTTGAAGAGCGTTTTAAAAGAGATTGAGCAGCCGGTATGTCCCAGGCATCCGACTGCTCCGACGTTCAATAGCTTTCGTATTTTTTAAAGGAGAAAATGGACAGCAGCACCAAACCAAATATCAAAGCTAAGCTTACAAACATCATCACCCCAATAGATTCTTCCCACTTGCCAGTCAGCAGTACGCTGCCCGCTTGATTTAGGGCATTGGCAGGACTCCATCCCATATATTTCGGAAAAAGCGTACCGAGAATTGACAAGGTGGCGACTGTCATGATACTCAGCCCGGCGATTCCTCCGTTTTTCTTCATCAATGTCCCGAGGAAAAGAGTAATAGATAGGGTCAATAAAATCCAAAGACTGTAAACTCCCAAACTGGAGATGAACCTTTTAAATTCCACCTGATTGAATAAGAGGTTCGTATAATAATAGGCCAGACCATAACTTAAGGCAAACGAAAGCAGAAAAATCAATGCCTGAGCCACCCATTTACTGAAAATATATTCAAAAGGTTCAACAGGTCTCGCCATAACCAGCGAGAGTGAATCGCTGTTGCGCTCATTTGATATGACACCCATTGCACTCAAAACAAAAATGGCTGTCCCGATCATCCCGAATTGCGATAAAGTTCCCGCTAAGACTTCCTCACCGGATGGAACGGGAAATTCGATGACGGCACCGTCCGGAAGATTGCCGGCCATTTCCAAAATCTCAGGCATGAAGTACGTACTGATTGGCTGGGAAACAGCTAATAAGGACAAAACGACAGGGAGCCAAATAAGCTTCTTGTCACGCCAAGCCTCCAGCCATTCTTTTTTAAAAAGGGTTGTAAAAGTTCTCATTGTTCCATCAACTCCAGATAAGCATCTTCCAATGTACGTCCATTTTCAGCAAATTGAGTGATCGTGAAACCTTTTGCCATACAATCTCTTAGCAAATGGTTCCGATCATCCGAATTCCTAAGTCTGAGTTCAACCAAGCATGGTGAAGAAAAAGAACATTCCGCAATATAGTCTTTTGATCTTAGCCATTCTCCCATTTCTTCCTTTGTCTCCAAAATTACACGATTTTCTCCCCGGATGTTCCTTAGATCAACAAGATTACCGCTCCACTTCATTCTCCCGCCTTTTAACATGATGATCTCATCACAAACCTGCTCAGCATCATGCAGCACATGAGTTGAAAATAATATGGCCATCCTCTTTTTCAGTTCATTCATTATTTCCAGTACATCCCTTCTGCCGGAAGGGTCCAGGGCAGAAACCGGTTCATCCAAAATCAATAATTTTGGTTCATGAATCATTGCCTGCGCCAAACCGAGCCGTTGCTTCATCCCTCCGGAAAAACCCCCTATCTTTTTGTTCTTTGCATCTTCTAACCCTGCAAATGAGAGCATTTCTTCGATTTTTTCCTTTAATTGTTTTTTGGGGATCTGAGAAAGCCTTCCTGAAAACTCCAGGTATTCTTTCGCACTCATCCATGAAAAAAAAGCGGGGTATTGCGGCAAGTATCCAATAAACCTCCGGTCGATATTTTCCTTGCCCCCAAACCGAATATTCCCGGAAGTCGGAGTCAATAACCCTGCGAGCATCTGCAATGTAGTGGTTTTCCCCGCTCCGTTCGGTCCCAGCAAGGCAACACATTCATTACCTTTTATGTTTAGGTCTAACTGCTCTACCGCCGTATGAACTCCAAACTTTTTTGTTAACTTTTCTACTGTCAGTAACATGTAATGTCTTCTCCTAACCTTGTTTTTTCCGGCCGATGATAAAATAAAGAACCGGTCCGATCAAATTGATAAAGAGGATAATAAGGACCCACACCCATTTGGGGCCGTTTGTATTCTGTTCCTTAAGGCAACTGATAAGAGCCGTAATCACCAATATAAGATCTAATACGATAATGGGAGCAACTAATTCCCATGAAATTGGCATAACAATCCCTCCAAACCTAATGATTCATTTTTTTCCTGTACGGCCTGATCACAATAAAATAATAAAATATAGACGGAAATGGGAACTGGATCAATCCCCATACCCCCCAAAACCAAGCGTATGCCCCTTTTTTCTTGGCATCTATAAAAAGAAGGATACTTTGTGTCAACATAATGGGAGATACCAACACAAGTGCAAAAAGCTGTTCAGAATCCATCATCCAACACCTCACTCAAGCTCCTGCGGCGTTTTTTTTCTGCAGTATAAATAATTGGAATGGCAATAAAAGCCATTATCTGCACCCATAAAAAAACCACTGGAACCCTTAATGAGACAACGAAGTACGTGGCCAAGATGATCAAGGCTGTAAAAATAAAGATGGCCAGTTCACGCATCCACGCCTTTTTACGCTGTCTTTTGAACTGAGTCAAAGTATGCATCAGCTCGTATTGCCGCGGGGCTTCAGCTTGATGTGCATCCTCCAGCTTTTTCATATCATGCATTAAACGATCTATCCAATCTTTTTCATTGCCTTCCTTCAATCAGACCACTCCTTTCGTATTTTGCTTAGCCCGGTATGCACCCGGGACTTGGCAGTCCCTTCTTTAATATTCAGCATCTTGGAAATTTCGGCATAAGAATATCCGTAATAATGCCTAAGCAGGATTGGAGCTTTCAATTCCGGATCAAGTCCCGAAAACAGTTCCAGATCTCCCGTCCAATCCTCTCCCTTCAGGGAAAGCTGCCATTTCATTTTTCGAATCGCTTCATTCCTTGCTTTTTCAACAATCCGCCTTTGTCTCTTTTCTTTTCGTTGCTGATCTAAATACAATCTTGAAGCTATGGCAATCAGCCAAGTCGAGAATTTTGATTCCTCTTTAAAGCTATGCAAATGAGTGTATGCCTTGATCATTGTTTCCTGTATCAGATCTTCTGTAACATCCGGACGGAGACTCAGCTTGATTAAATATTTATATAAAAACATATAATTTTCTTGAAAAAGATGCGTAAATGCTTCATCTTTTCCCTTTCTCGCTTCCCTGATAAGATCCTTTTCCACTTCTCTTTCCAACCAACGCCAAGCCCCCTTTCTTTGCCTTCGATGATATGACGTAAGTTTAGCAGAAACCGTTCATTTAAATTTAAATGTTTTTTACATGATCCTTTTCAACATTGTTTGCCCATTTTTTTACAGGGTAAGTATCATGGAGAAATAACTTACCTGGAGGTTTTTATGGAAGTAAAAACGGTCGGTATTGTTTCTTCACCAGAACTCCCATATACGATTGCCAACATCATAAAAAAGAAATTTAAGCACGACCTTTCCAATTATATTGCAGAGGGCAAGTTTGAATGGCAGGTAGAAGTTGAACTTGATCTGCTCACTGGGGCAACTGAAAAGGTTGCGGAAGTTTTAGAAGCTGCTGAACATCTGAAAAAAAGGAACGGCTGGGACTTTGCCATATCCCTGACAGATCTGCCGATATATAACGGAAAAAGCATCGTACTTGCCGATGCGAATATTACTGCATGCACAGCTCAAATATCATTGCCTGCTTTCGGTTGGAGACCGACGCCAAACCGGGTTGAAATCATCATGCTTCATATGATAAAGGAATTATATTTCAGGCAAACGGAAGAGTATGAAAGAAATGATTTGGAACAAAAAGGAATAGGGCCGCGTGATCACAAAAAACAGAAAAGTTTTTTTAATAAATTGGAGAAGCCTTTCCGATTCTCCGCTGTTCGAAGAATAGAATCGTCAAATAAGTCGGGTGAAACAACAGTCCGTTTTATCATCGTGCCAAAACTAAATGGATTGGCAAGGATTTTATTTGGGATGACCATTGCCAATCGTCCGTGGACCATATTGCCTTCCTTTAAAAATGTTGTAGCCATCGCTTTTGCCACCGGAGCATATGGCCTTATATTCCCGACACTTTGGAAGCTCAGCATTTCTTATGAAATCTATCGGTTCATCGGTCTCACGGCAACTGCTGTTCTCGGGATGGTTATTTGGATTATATTTGCCCATGACTTATGGGAGAAAAAAAGCAATGAAAATAAAAATCAGCTCAGGTGGATGTATAACTCAACGACAGTCCTTACATTAGGTACGTCGGTCGTTATATATTATATTGTGTTATTTTTACTCTTTCTTATCGCAGTCTCTGTCTTTGTTCCTCCGGACCTTTACCAAGCTGAGGCTGATAAAGCTGTAGGACCGCTGAATTATTTAAAACTCGCTTGGCTCGTCACCTCTGTTGCCACATTTGCTGGTGCAATCGGAGCAGGACTTGAAAATCCTGAAAGAGTCCGAAGAAGCACGTACAGTTATAGACAGTACAGCCGATATGAGGAGATAAAGGAAAAAGAAAAAAGCGGGAGGATGAAAAATAAAGGAAAAGACGATTCGTAATGAAGCTATAAAACTTTTAAAATAGTGTACGTTTAAGAAACGATGTTTAGAGAACGGCAGCATAAACAAAGAATTAAGTTATATTATCAAGTAGAATAAAAGGCATGCCGTGTTCCCACGGCATGTTTAATGGTTACTTAATAAATTAAAATGAGCCATATATACAGACCGGCCAATGTAATCAGAAGCGTCGGAACAGTTAAGATGATACCAACTTTAAAGTAATACCCCCAAGAAATATGTACTCCCTTCCCCTTCAACACATGCAGCCATAACAATGTGGCCAATGAGCCGATCGGGGTGATTTTTGGCCCCAGATCTGTCCCGATGACGTTTGCGTAAATGAGCGCCTCTCTCACAATTCCATTTGTATTTGTCTCATCTATTGCCAGCGCATCAATCATGACAGTAGGTAAATTGTTCATGATGGAAGATAAAATGGCCGCTATAAAGCCAGTTCCTACCGTAGCTGAAAATAACCCTTGATCCGCTGTAACCTGTATCATTTTCGCCAATAGATTGGTCAATCCTACATTTTTTAGACCGTAAACGACTACATACATTCCGATTGAAAAAAACACAATGGCCCATGGTGCTCCTTTGAGGACAGCTTTCGTCTGAATCACTGGACTACCTTTGGCAATGATTAAAAACAGGATAGCCACCGCCCCCGCGATGAAAGAAACAGGAATATGAGTCATTTCGCTGCCAAAATAGCCAATGAGTAATATGGCCAGTACTCCCCATGAAATGCGAAACAGCCGAACATCCCGGATCGCTTCCGAAGGCCTTTTTAGCCGATTCATATTATACACAGATGGAATGTTTTTCCGAAAATATATGTACAGTACCAGAATACTGGCTGCCAGGCTACATATATTGGGCACAACCATGCGAGTGGCGTATTCGGCAAAACCGATACCGAAAAAATCGGCTGAAATAATATTCGTAAGATTGCTTATGATAAAAGGAAGCGAAGTAGTATCGGCTATGAAGCCCGAAGCCATAATAAATGGAAGAATCATTTTATCCTGAAAGTCCAAGGCTCTGACCATCGCAAGGACGATCGGCGTTAAAATTAAAGCTGCACCGTCATTGGCAAACAATGCAGATACTATTGCCCCCAAAAGGGCGACAAGGACAAACATTTTCACTCCGTTTCCCTGGGCGAACCGGGCCATATGCAGAGCAGCCCACTCAAAAAATCCAAGCTCATCCAAAATCAGGCTGATAATGATCAGAGCAACGAACGTAAGTGTGGCATTCCAAACAATGCCGGTTACATCTGCAACGTCACGCAGCGAGACAACTCCGGCAAGAAGTGCCAGGATTGCCCCCATACAGGCTGACCAGCCGATGGACAGCCCTTTTGGCTGCCAGATGACAAATATTAACGTGATAATAAAAATGGATACAGCTAAAAACACAGACATTGACGGGCCACGCTCCATTCAAAAGATGCTTTTATTATAGCGTTTCTCAAGAAAAAGTTGTAATAATCAGAGAGTTCCCAGCAAAAAGCTGATTTTCCGAATCAGAAAATCAGCTTTTTCAACCTTCTCTATTTTACTATCAGAACCGGACTTTCAACCCTTTTAGCCACTTTATGACTTACGCTGCCAAGGACCATTTCCTGAAGAGCATTCAAGCCCCTGCTTCCTACTATCACCATATCACATGTACTTTTATTGGCGTATTCCACAATAGCAGGCCCCGGATCACCATGGAGCATCGTTAATTTATAAGGGATGTCTTCCTTGACAAATACATCCTCAACCGGGACCAATTGTTTACGGCGATCCGCTTCCAGCACTGCGCCGTCCCGGCTTTGTAAAACCTCGCTTTTGGATTTGGAATAGTCCACAACATAAATAATTTCAACTACGGTGCCCTCAGCCAATCTTGCAAGTTTTGCCGCCTCTTTCGCCGCACGGATTGAGTTTTCCGATCCGTCGGCTGCTACTAATAATCTTTTATACATTTCTGTATCCCTGCCTTCTCTTAAAGAAATTCCTATATTTCGGCTTTACCATGCACAGCCAACCGATTATATAGTTTGGAACTGGACTGATTCAGCCCCAACAGACTGACAGTTATTCCATTTTCTTTCAATTTTAATATGATTTTGTCTATGGCCGCAACTCCTGAATCATCCCATACATGTGATCTGCTGAAGTCAATGTCCACTTCTTTTACTCCTTCGGGAACTTCGAAAGCTGAAGTCAGGTCATCAACAGAGGCAAAAAATATCTGCCCGCTCACATGATAAACACGCCTGCGGCCTTCTTCGAACATTTTCACTTTTACTTTAGAGATTTTGGAAACGAAGAAAATCGCACTTAAGATGACACCGGAAAAAACACCTTTTGAAAGATCGCCGGTTGCCACAACAACGGCTACTGTCACTACCATGACAATAGAATCCGTGATAGGCGCTTTTCTCAAGTATTTAAAAGAGCCCCAATCAAACGTTCCGATTGATACCATCATCATGACGCCGACCAATGCAGCCATTGGAATTTGAACAACAATGTCACCAAGAACAAGGATGAGGAACATTAAAAACGCCCCTGCCACGAATGCTGACAGTCTTCCCCTTCCACCGGACTTCACATTAATGACAGACTGTCCGATCATGGCGCATCCTGCCATCCCACCAAAAAAACCTGTTACAAAGTTTGCAATTCCTTGTCCTCTCATTTCCATATTCTTGTCGCTTGCAGTATTGGTCATATCATCCAAAATAGATGCAGTCAGCAGCGATTCCAGCAAACCGACAACAGCAAGGGAAATAGAATACGGGAAAATAATTTTCAAAGTTTCAAAATTAAAAGGGACATCCGGAATTAAAAATGTAGGCAACGCCGCAGTTAAATGGCCCATGTCTCCAACCGTACGGACATCACTTTTTGTAGTGATGGCGATCACCGTGATTATGATAATGGCTACCAACGGGGATGGAACGACTCTGGTTACCCTAGGAAACAGATAAATAATAGCGAGCGCTCCGGCAACCATTGCATACATAGGCCACTTGGCTCCTGTAAATTGCTCAAGCTGTGCCATAAAAATAAGTATAGCCAAGGCATTGACAAACCCAATCATTACGGGCCGGGGAACAAACTTCATAAACCTTGCCAATTTGCAAAGCCCAAAGAGGAATTGGATAATCCCTGTTAAAATGGTAGCTGCCAGCAGATATTTCAAACCATGGTCAGCGACCAAGGAGACAACCACCAATGCCATTGCTCCTGTTGCTGCCGATATCATGGCAGGACGCCCTCCGGCAAAAGCGATAACAACTGCCATCGTAAAAGAAGCATATAATCCTACCATCGGATCAACCCCCGCAATGATTGAAAAGGCTATAGCCTCCGGGATCAATGCAAGGGCAACTACAATACCGGATAGAATATCACCTCTTACATTGCCGAACCATTGCTCTTTTAATGATAAAACCCTCAATCTATCATCTCTCTTCAAAATAAAAAATTGACCATGAACTCTCATCATGGTCACGACGAAAAACATATTAACATATTCAACAATACTTGTCATTACCTTTACAACAAAAGGATTTATGCCATCTTAAGAGGAAAAGCTTGTCCTTCTTCATATTTTTGACCTTCCAAAACAAGAATCCCTTTTTTCTCAGGAGCATTCGGCAGCCCAAGCTCTTTTGCCGAACAGATCATTCCACTTGATGCTATACCTCTCAGTTCCGCATCCTTGATGATCATTCCGCTTGGCATAACAGCTCCCACCTTCGCCACAACTACTTTTTGTCCGGCCTCCACATTAGGTGCCCCACAGACGATTTGGAGTTCCTCAGTACCTACATCCACCTTGCATATGCTAAGCTTGTCTGCGTTCGGATGTTTTTCTTTTTCCTTAACATACCCTACAACAAACTTGGGTGACAGATCCGCTTTAACCCGTTCAACAAACCCGTTTTTAGTGAGAGCCTCATTAATCTTTTCAACCAGCTTTTCACTCAGTTCAACCTGCCCTTTTGCGGCCACATCCACATAATTCGAAGCATTAAAAAGGTTGAAGCCTCCTGTAACATTTGATTTTTTATCAAATATCCTGACAGCGTCCCCTTTTCTTTCGAATGTACGATTCTTATCATCAAATTCGTTCATTACAATAATTAACGTATCACCTACGCCACCACGATTGTAAAAAACATTCATTCCCCTTACTCCTTCCCATCTTCCATTCGTTGGTTTTTCCCTAAAATAAAGACTGGTTCAAGCTTTCCTTCTTCATAAATAAAAGAAAGTGCAGTAATTGGTACGAGACCTTTTGTGAAAAAACTCATGGTCATTTGTGCCAATATATCATAACCGGTCTTGTTCCGGATATCCGCTATAATCAATACATCTTGATGCGGAACAGCTACAGCCATGTCTCCCTTGATCTGCCCGGCTTTGTCCTCCAGAAACTTTTCATTTAAAATACGGCTTGCATCGTACCCATCATTTGTATTTAAAAAATAAAAGTCATTGTCCGCAACCGTATCTTTTTTCATTGCAGTGGAAAGCGAGCGCACGTTAAACCGGGCGATTTCCCGGATTTCCTTCGGATCGAGTCCTTCCTTTTCAATGAGTTGTTCATCGATCAACCTGTATGTCTTTCCGAGATCAAGCGCATAAAAGATCCTTGTTTCGGCTGTATGTTCATCTGTCAAAAATTTATTTCCATTTTCAGATTCCACAGGAAATGAAGTGGAGCGGATCACAGGATAAATTTTTTTCTCACTTCCTGCAACTGTCTGCTCTTTACCCATGACATCCAATGCCTCTTCTACATAATAAACCACTTCATCAATAGCCTTTTCTTTATGTTCATGCCACTTGGCGACAATACCAGGCAACGCAATGTCGATTCCCTTACCTGTTCTTTCATTCTCAATACGGAGACTTTCCTTTTCACGGTCATATGTAAAAGTTCGGCCTTCTTTTTGAAGCCGACTTTCCAGCTCTTTGCTCATTTTCCGTTCATTCATTTTCATGATTAACCCTCCTTGGCAATATGGGCTACATTACATAATACACGAAAACTCCAATTGCCAAAAGAAAGAGGCATGTTCCGTATCCGCGAGATGCCTCTTACTATTTTAAGCTGTCTTCGTATTACACCAATTCTCAATAAAAATATACGCCTTCACAGTGTTACATAAATTAGTGTACGGCATTATTTCTACCATATCCGCCCAAAAAAAGAATGGAGACGCATTTCTCCATTCTTTCATCTTTTCATATTAATTAGACAGACCATTGATAAAGTCCTCAATCTCTTCCAATGTCTTACGGTCTTTACTCACGAATCGTCCTGCCTCTTCACCTTCATGATAAGCGATAAAGCTTGGAATACCGAAAATATTTAACTCCTGGCATAGCTCCAGATATTTATCCCGGTCAACATATATGAAATTGTATTCGGGATAATCTGCTTCCAATCGTGGAAGGACAGGGTCAAGAAACCTGCAATCCGGGCACCAGTCCGCAGAAAACATAAAGATCGTCCGTTCTTCATTCTTCATTTGTTCAAACTGTTCTTTTGATTGTAATTTCTCCATATCATTTACCTCCAGTATTGATGAGCATTTGGCCCGGCTTGATCCAGCCGCGCTTTCTCATATATTCCGATATGATTAAGCTTATCACAGCAGGCCCGATAAAATGGAGTACAATGACTTGGATCAGTACACTGGCCGAAAAACCCATCGTTGTAAAGGTCATGATTTGCCCCACAAATCCACTGGTTCCCATACCGGCGCCCGCTGCGTTACTGGACATTCTCCATACAGTTGCACCAAAAGGAGCCAGTATCATTCCTGCAACAGTGGGAGGTATCAGTATGAGCGGGTAACGGATAATATTGGGGACTTGCAACATCGAAGTTCCAAGTCCTATGGCAAGCAAACCGCCGACTTTGTTTTCCCTGTAGCTTGCAACTGCAAAACCGATCATCTGCGCGCTGCAGCCGATGGTGGCAACACCTGCAGCAAGTCCATTCAAATCAAGCATCATGGCAATAGCCGCACTTGAAATGGGGGCCGTCAGTGCAAGCCCCATCAATGTTGCCACGACAATTCCCATGACGATCGGGCGTTGATCGGTCGCCCACATGATCCAGCTTCCAAATACTGTCATGAATTTCGATATGGGCGCGCCAACAAACTTTGCCACGGCAAAACCTATACAAATGGTCACAAATGGTGTCACAATAATATCGACTTTCGTTTCTTTGCTGACCATTTTTCCTATTTCAGTAGAAACCAAAGCAGCCACATAACTTCCGGCAGGACCGCCAAAAGCTGCTCCCGCCGCCCCTGTTGCCACGGCTGCAAAGATAACGAGAGGAGGCGCGCCAAGCCCAAAAGCAATCGCTGCACCTATTGCCGGTCCCATCAGCCCCATTGCCATTTCGCCCATCTCTACAAAGAATGGCCAATTTAGCTGCTGTCCCGCTGTTTTTATGATCAACCCAATAATCAATGATGAAAATAATCCAAGTGCCATATAACTTAAAGCATCTATAAAATATGCTTTGGCAGTAAATTGAACCCCTTTGCGCTCTAAAAACTTTTTCATTCCATATCCCCCAATATATTTTCCATATCCTTAACTAGTGTAAAGACAACTGTATGTTTTGTCTATCTCTTTTTTATATATTGGGTGATACAAAGTTAAAAAATACAGGCAAAAAGGAATTACCCATTGATATGGATAGGAAAGGAAGCTTATTCAGCGATATTGATGAACAATTCTTCTATATCAGGTACTTCTTTTATATATTCGGTATCGGCCAGCCACTGAACCACCTCTTCCCATAAATCTTCCGATTGGCTTCCGAACATCTCACCTTCCGCTTCCATACGCGGCAGCAGCTCAGCCAAACTTTCCTTTTCCACTTCCTCGTTTAAAGGGAAGTTTTCTTCGTCTTGGTTTTTAAGCAAAATATCAAGAGCCTGATCTGGTTTTTCCCTCATGAATTCATAGCCCTTTGTTGCTGCACGCCAGAAAGAGCGAATTTCATCTTGCTTAGTCTCCCACGTGTCGTCATTGGTGACAAAGAGCAACTCATAATAACTAGGAACTCCATAATCTACTGGATTAAAATGATTCGTTTCAATTCCTTCAGCAGCAAGGACCGGCACCTCGTGGTTGATAAAGGCTCCGCTCACTGCATCTACACGCTTCGTTGCAATTGCAGCGTTAAGTTCAAAGCCGATATCGGTCATTTTCACCTTGCCCATATCCCCGCCATCTGATTCCACAATCGTCTGGACAAGCGGTTCATTCACCGGTATTCCCGGCCAGCCCACCGTTTTGCCTTCAAGATCTTTTGGCCGTTTAATCCCGCTGTCTTTCAGGAATATAATATGGTTCAACGGGTTTCTTACAATGGCTGCAACTGACTTTACAGGAACACCTTCAGCTCTTGCAGCAATAACATCCGGCTGATAGCTAATGCCTAAATCTATGTCACCAGTCGCTGCCATATTGATCGGGTCAGTTGTATTTGCCGGAAAACGGATATTGACTTTCAAGCCTTCTTCTTCAAAATAACCTTTTTCCACAGCAGTATATAAATAACTATGTACAGCATTTGGATACCAGTCGAGCATAATATCAAACTCTTGAAGCTCTTGATTCGATTCATTTGCTACGACTTCCTCCTTGTTTTCTCCACAAGCTGCGAGAAACAAAGATAAAAGTATGACTGTGGTCACTATCAGCTTTTTCTTCAATTTACATTTCTCCATTTCATCATTATTTTTTCCAGAATTCGTACAAGTAAAAATAGAGCAATACCTAATAATGACAGAAGGACAATAGGTGCAAAAACACCGGCTCCGTCAAACTGCGTCATCATTCTCCGGCTGAAATATCCAAGACCCGAATCGGCCCCAAGCCACTCTCCAATCGCCGCGCCAATCACACTTAAAGTGACGGCCACTTTTAATCCCGAAAAAAAGTGCGGCAATGCGGACGGCAACTCAACCTTTAGAAAAATTTGCCGTTTAGATGCCCCCATTGTCTGCAGCATTTCCTTTAAGTGAGGATCAGCAGATCTCAGTCCGTCAAACGTATTGACGGTAACCGGAAAAAATGTGATCAATACAGTAACAACCACTTTACTCCAGATGGAATATCCGAACCATAGGACAAATATCGGTGCAAGCGCAATTACCGGTATCGTTTGCGAAGCAATGACAAGCGGAAAGAATGCCTTCCTTACAATCCCACTTTCATGCATCCATATAGAAAGGCCGGCTCCGAATACGAGCGACAAAAAAAGGCCCATTAAAATTACGGCTAATGTCGCCGGCAAGTGGTTAATAAATAATATATCTCTCAATTCCCATAATCTCACCAATATATCTACAGGTGATGGCAAAATAAATGGTTTCCCATACAAACGGGCTCCTGTTTCCCATACAATCAATAAAAAAAACACCAATCCAATCGACAATCCATATCTTCTTAAAAAGTTCATATTGTCACCATTTTCTTCAAATCCATCAGAAGCTTCTCTTTTAACATGGTAAATGCAGGATTTTTCAAATCCGAAACAGTCCGAGGACGGCCAAGTGGGACCGTAATTTCACCCAGTCGTTCAACAGGGGTTTCGCTGAAAATAAGGATACGGTCCGACAGAAACAGCGCTTCTTCTACATCATGTGTAATAAAAAGGATCGTTTTTTCCATTTCTGTCCACTGTTCAAGCAGCCATTCCTGCATAACCATTTTCGTAACCGCATCCAATGCGCTGAACGGTTCATCCAGCAGCAACAATTCCGATCCGCTTAAAAGTGCCCTTAAAAAAGACACCCGCTGGCGCATGCCTCCTGAAAGCTCATGTGGGAAATTTTCTTCAAAGCCTTTTAATCCAAACCTTTCCAGTTGTTCCATTACGTCTTTTTGGGCTTCCTTCCCATATAGCCCTTTTAGTTTCAGCGGCAATGCTGCATTATCCAATACAGTGAGCCACGGAAGCAATCCATCTTTTTGGGCCATGTAGCCAATATGTCCAAGCCGGTTCTTCATTGCCTCCCCATTCATGAAAATTTTGCCTTCATCCTGCGTTTCCAGGCCCGAAATGAGGCGGAACAATGTACTCTTTCCAGATCCGCTCGGACCAATCACACTGACAAATTCACCGGCCTTGATCGTAAAGCTCAATTGTTTTAATATCTGTGCATTTTTTCCGTCACTTCTTTTGTATGAAAAAGTGACGTCTTCAAATACAAGACTGTCAGCCATCTTTCATCTCCTTTCCAGACGAGATACCAGGTTTGCCCTTAGTCTTCAATAAAAAAGAGCCACTTCTTCATAGAAGTGGCTCTACATCATAGACATACGTATGCAATTTCATTCAATTGCAAACAACCACTTCCCTGCGCTGGCATTATCCAGATCAGGTTCGAGGGTTGAGGATCCATCCTCTCTCAGCTTTTGGCACCCCTAGTGTTTCTCGAATCGTATTTAATTTTGCTTACTTCTTACTTATAACCTATTAAACAATTAAAATCAAATTTATTATATTTATTCAATTGATTGGATAATTCTTTTATTTATAGATAATTTACGGGATTATTCTGACTTTTAATGGTAAGATGGATGGTGATAAACCATTTTAGGAGGGGTTTTAATGAGGTTAACTATCTATCTCGCCGGAGAGATTCACAGCAGCTGGCGAGAGGAAATTAAGGAGAAAGCCCAAACACTTCAGCTTCCGGTCGATTTTGTAGGCCCGATGGAGAATCACGCCCGCTCGGACGCCATCGGGGAAGAGATTTTAGGAGAACAGCCTGATGCTGTTTTCAGAGATGAAGCCGCTTCCAGTTTTAACAATCTTAGGACCCAAGTTTTAATGCAAAAAGCTGACTTGGTCATCGCATTGTTTGGCGAAAAATACAGACAATGGAATACAGCAATGGATGCCAGCACAGCCCTTACTCTTGGAAAACCGCTTATTTTGATTCGCCCCAAGGAACTTCACCACCCGTTGAAAGAACTCTCAAACAAAGCGAATGCCACAGTAGAAACGGTCAACCAGGCAATGAAGGCATTGGCGTACATTTTCGAATAATAAAATACATAAGGGGCAGCTCCTTAATTGGAACTGCCCTTAAGCTTTTCGTACTGTCCGATCAAAAGTTTCGTAATATGGCTGAACATGGCCGCTCGGTCAACTAGACCATGTGTAAAAACTCCAATCGCGCCTTCCTTGTGACGGATCCCCTGCATTTTACTGTAAGCATCCATGACAGGCCCAAGCTCTTCTCCGGCCCTCAGACGCTCTGCTATGTCACCCGGCAGTTTTATTCTCGCTCCGCCGGCAAATAAAGTTTCCTTTCCACTTTCAGCCAAAGCCCCCCAGTTGCATAGGAAAAGCCCGAAAGGTGTTTCTGTCACCCCCCCTTCAAGACCAATTGCAATATCTGCCTCTTCCATTTGGTGTAAGCAGAACTCCGCTCTATTGGCAGCACCTTTCATTGTTTCTTCATCGGAAAATGGTTGCGGGCTAACTCCCGATGATGACTCCAGCGAAAGGACGGAAACTTCCATATTTAATTCCCTGAATGTATTTTCAACAGCCTTTATTTTCGCTTTATTTTTTGATCCGATAGCGATGATCATATCTAAAACTCCTTGTCTGTCTATTGGTTTCGAATCGAATCAACCGTTGCCTTGTCAGTCGCTTTTACTAGATTTACAAGCAACTCTTTTGCGGCGGCATAATCATCAACATGCACAATGGACGCATGTGTATGGATATACCGGGAGCAAATTCCGATCACTGCACTCGGTACTCCTTCATTGGAAATATGTACTCGGCCGGCATCGGTTCCTCCCATTGAAACAAAATATTGATAGGGGATGTCATGGGATTCTGCAGTATCGAGCACAAATTCTCTCATCCCTTTTAGCGTAACCATGGAACGGTCTAAAATTCTTAAAAGGACGCCTTTTCCAAGATGGCCGAACTCCTTTTGATCCCCTGACATGTCATTTGCAGGACTGGCATCCAGCGCATAAAAGATATCAGGTTGAATCATATTGGCAGCGGAAGCAGCACCTCTTAATCCCACTTCCTCCTGCACAGTCGCTCCTGAATAAAGTATATTTGGAAGCTTTTCATGCTGCAGTTCCTTCATCAATTCAATTGCGAGGCCGCAGCCGTAACGATTATCCCATGCTTTGGCCATAATCTTTTTTGGATTGGCAAGCGGGGTGAATGGACAGATCGGGATAATCTGCTGCCCGGGCTTGATTCCAATTTTCTTGGCATCTTCCCTGTCATCAGCCCCTATATCAATCATCATGTTTTTTATTTCCATCGGTTTCTTCCGTTGCTCAGGACTAAGAAGATGGGGAGGAATTGAAGCAATTACCCCTATGATCGGACCATTCTCTGTGATGACCTGCACCCGCTGGGAGAGAAGTACCTGATTCCACCATCCGCCCAAAGTTTGAAACCGAAGCATACCGTTTTCCGTAATCTGTGTTACCATAAAACCTACTTCATCCATATGACCAGCCACCATTACTTTCGGACCTTGTCCGTGCTTAACGCCAAAAATGCTTCCTAAACGATCCTGTACAATTTCATCGGAATATTTTTCCAGTTCACCTTTCATAAATCTGCGTACTTGGTGTTCAAAACCTGGTGCACCAGGAAGTTCTGTCAGAGTTTGAAACAAAACCATCGTATTTTTATCCAATGAAACTACCCCTTTTCCTATATTGCTTTCATTTTATTTGGCTTTCATATATTTTACCAATATTTTATCTTTCATAATTTATTATCATTTATTATTCGAACTGCCTCTTAAATTACGGTATACTAAAAGGGATGATTTGACTTAGGAGGTGCTCGTTGTGAATTGGAAAAACTTTTTACTAGGCGCAGGTGCCGGTGTCATTGCTGGCTATTATGCGAGCGAAGCTTTAAAGAAAAATTCTTTGGCATCTGGTGAAAAAGTACTTCAAACCGTTAAAGAAGCATTCAAGGATTCCGGCAGCATTGAAGGCTCGTGGATTAAATTCAGGCCTGAAGATTATGAAAAATACGCTGTTAAAACACAAGTGTACAGAGGTGGCATTACTACAAAGGAAGACGGAGAAACTAAACAATATGAATTCCTTGCTGATGCCAATACCGGTACTGTCATTGATGTGTACCCTGTAACGTACGCTTAATTTTTCTGTTTGAAAAAGTAAAACAAGCATCCAAACGGTGCTACATAGAACAAAAGCACAAGTGCCTATTCATCGATGTACAGACTGAGCTGTTTTCGAAATCGGACTCAAGGTTTGACAAGTC
Organism: Siminovitchia fordii DSM 16014 = CIP 108821; assembly: GCF_000374565.1. Classification (GTDB taxonomy): domain Bacteria; phylum Bacillota; class Bacilli; order Bacillales; family Bacillaceae_C; genus Siminovitchia; species Siminovitchia fordii. Next base: position 68,952 of record NZ_KB894693.1, read on the forward strand.
TCGTCGACACTAGTACGTCCTTTTATCTGAGCTGGACGTAGCATTATTAGGATAATAAAATTATTTACAATCCGGCGTTTTAATGTTTCTTAAACCACAAAAAACAGGTGAAAACTGCATTTCACCTGCTTTTTTGCTGCTCTCGTTTAACAGCATCAATGATATTTCCTTCTCCGTCCCATTTTAATGCTCGATATACTTTATCATGATAAAAAATAAACCAGCTCCCCGCCTCAATCTCTGCAGGAATCCACTTTTGTTTCGCACGGATCGAATCCATCGGATAATCATCATAGGCCAACACCCATAAAACGTTCGAATGAGCATGTGTCGGCATAATATCTGCCATGTGGACAGCCTTTTCCCCGTTACTTTCAATTGTTATTAGGCTATGGCCTGCACTGTGTCCCCCGGTATGGAACATTTTTATCCCATCTTCGACAATCAGTTCCTTTGTAAACGTTTCCACTTGATCGGCTATTGGTTCCCAATTTTCCTTCCAATATGTATTTCTTGATCGAATATTCGGCTCCCGCATTTCATCCCATTCTATTTGCGATGTGTAAATAACCGCATTTGGGAATACTGATGAATATTCATCACCATCCCTTTTGGTTAGTCCACTGGCATGGTCAAAATGCATATGGGTCATACAAACAACATCGATATCCTCAGGAGAAAGCCCAAGTTCAGCGAGAGATTTTTCTATTTTTGACTCTTCCGTAACACCAAAATTGCGGATCTGTTTCTCTGATAATTTCCCGCTGCCCAGCCCAGATTCTATTAAAATATTTTTTCCATTTTTTTGTAAAAAGATGGGATCTGACCGCAACTCAACAAGGTTCCTGTCATCTACGGGATATTTCTTGGACCAAAGTGCCTTGGGTACAACACCGAACATGGCGCCTCCGTCCAGATTGGTCACTCCCCCATTCAACCAAGTCAACGTCAAACTTCCAATCTGCATTTTCTCCAAGATTCTCATCTCCCCGGCTTTTCGAATCATTGTATCATACATTTTTGATTATGGAGGATAGAAAAATGATATTTCCATACAATAAAATACTACTTGGCGAAAGGGTGATTCCATTTGTCTCTGTCTTATCAAAATCAGATTGATCTTTTAAAAGATATAATGGTAAACCATTTGGAGGATTCCCAGGGCTCCGTTTCAGAGTGCCGTCAAATCGAAAGACTTGTCAAATCACTGCTTACCAATCAGAATATACATCATAAATTAGCACCCGTGTTGGAGGAAATATACTTATACTGCCAAACAGGCTCTCAAACCGCTGATTTGGAAAGCCATATTGACAGCCATCAAAGACATTTATCTCAATGGATCGGACATATTGATCAATATACTTAAAAGATTGTTTCCAGGTAATCAAGCCAGAAATCCATTTCCTGATACCGTTGTTGGCTCTTATGCCATCCGATTGCAAGCATTGTCTGGGCAATGACATACCATTTCATACGAAGCTGAAGATGGTCCGTATATTCCAGTCCATACAGGTCAAGCCAATGAGGCCATTCATCCCTTGGAATATACCAGTATAAAAGAGGTCCAATATCCATGGCAGGATCGGCGATCGTAGCACCGTCCCAGTCAATCAGAAAAATTTCATCGTTGTCCGAAAGAAGCCAATTATTATGATTGACATCTCCATGACAGACAGTAAACGTCTCACAACAGACATTGGTCAGTTCAGCTTGCAGAACCTTAAGCGATTGAACGACTGCCTGATAAGACATCAATTCCTCATCCAGCGCCGAAATCACTTCCTCCAGCATCATCTCCGGTTTGTAAGGTGTTTTTCCGAGACGGCCAAGCATGGATAAAAGCGGGATGGACTCATGTATTTTCTTTAAAAGCTTCGCCACGCCATCCTGGGTCATTTCTTCCGGCTTAAATTCTCGTCCGTTCAGACATTCCTGAGCGGTAATCACATCACCATTTTCCATCCTCTTTGTCCATATCAGTTTAGGTACAATCCCTTCTGCTGATAATACGGCCAAAAAAGGTGAGGAATTGCGTTTCAAAAAAAGCTTTTCATTATTTTTAGACGCAAAAAAAGCCTTTCCTGTCGCTCCGCCGGCAGGAATGATTTCCCAGTCATTCTCTAATAAGTGTTTCACCGTCATTCACCTTCAATTAAAATACCGGAGGCGACACTCCGTTCATCTCATCAGAAAGAAAAAAGACAGCTATTGGATATATGAAAATACAACAATAGCCATCCTTCCTTAAAGTTTAACGCGAACCGACTTTTTTCGTCAAGACCCAATCAATGGGTTCCATTATTTTCACATAGTTTTTTATAATCAAACTGCTGATGCTGAGTAGATTTGTCAATGCTGTGTAATGGAGGTACCTCCGGTGGAGCGCCTCGCTTTTGTTATTACGCATCTGTCGAGCAATGCCTTTGCAGCGCGGAATTGCATCATTTTCATTGGCGAAGTGTGATTCCTTAATTCAGTTAACCAAGTTTCATAGTCTTGCTTATCAATAAATAGAACGTCATCAGGAGGATTTTGATAGGTGATATATCCTTTTTCCGCAATAACCACTTTTTCAATCGGCAATTCAGATTCGACTTCCTGAAGGATTACCCTGGAAACCTTATCCATACGCCTGACAGATATGACCGGATTCAGTACACTCTCTTCCCTGTCTTTGTTTTTTTTCTGCCAAAAATGGGCGTTCGAACCGACATAAAGCGCATCTTCCTCATCATTTAAGAAAGACATACACATTAATTTGGATGGAGTGAGCATTAAAGTTTCCAGTTGAACTTTCGCTCTATTTAACTGAAAAACAGGATTGTACATCAATAAAAATGTATCAGGGAAACGCTGTACAAGACTGCGCAGCCGGGAATCGGAATACAATGAAGAATGTGGATTTGATTTTTCCACAATGGTTGAACTCGCCCATTTGATTTGAGAGAAAAAGAGTTGGTCAAGGAAAGAGCGCTTCAGTTCCTCCACTTTGGTTTGATCAAGGCGCGGGGTGCCCTGTTTTTTGGTTTCCTCTTCAAGTATTGATCTCCATCTTCTTATTTTCAGCCGGACAAATAAAGAAGTATACCTGGATAAATCAGATTCGTATCGCGATATATAATCGTTTAATTTTATAAGCTGAGCCATTTAACTTCATGCTTCCTCTCTTCTATAAAAACATGTTCAAAAGTTCCTATTTAGGAGCAAGTCGGTCGAGGCGGTGCCATTTCGAGCAGCTCACTTCCACAGAGTGCAACGACTTCCGTGCCGGCCACCAGAAACGTGGGCGTCGTTAACGGGGCCTTTCTATCAGATTGATGTACAGAACAGAAACCGCTTATTTTCAGTGACCCTTTGAACATCCTACATAAGTTTAAAAGACTCGACTTTTTCATATTTCGGTGTTCTGTCAAGATGGGTCCGATACAGCACTGCTTCCTCCATTGCAAAAGAAGGGCCCGGCAGCAAGGAAGCCAAACTTTTTTCAGCCGCCGGCATTTGGAATATCCCTTGTCCCATCCATCTTCTTGCAATGGTAATATGAGGTTTAAAGGGCCTTGTCTCAAGATCAAAGCCCGCTTTAATGCATGATGAGAAGACTTTATCCCTCACCCCTGATAAGGAAGAGTTTTCAGTAGTATTGACCCAGAATATTCTTGGCTGATCTGGCCTCCCAAACGTCCCCGCCTTATTCAACCCCACCTGAAAAGATGGAAAATCTTTCAATTCTTCCTTTACATTAAAAACACTTTCAGCAAGCCGGTGTCTATCGGCATTTCCTAGAAAAGCCAGCGTAATATGGTAATCTGAAGGATGTACCCAGCTTTTAAATGGGAATTCCGTTTTCAACTGTTCACTGATTTTTGATAAATGAACTTTTACTTCATCAGGCAATGCCAAAGCAAAGAAATAGTGGGTTGAATGCATGGGGGTATGCTCCTTTTTTTAAATTTCCACCTTTGTTTCCTGATTGATTTTCGCTTCAAAAAGGGACTGCAATTTGCGTGTGATTTCTCCGGGCACTCCATTGCCAACTGCTCTTCCGTCCAACTTGATGACTGGCATGACCTCAGATGTCGTGCTGGTAATAAACACTTCGTCAGCATGGAGTAAGTCATGTACTTCGAATTCTTTTTCTACGAACGGAATGCTATTATCCTTGCATAATGTTGCAAGCACCTGCCTCGTTATTCCGTTAAGAATTAGATTATCTGCAGGATGGGTCATCACTTCGTTATTTTTTACAATGTAAGCGTTCGAGGAAGACCCTTCGGTCACGATACCGTTGCGATGAAGGATTGCCTCGAAACAACCCGAATCAGCTGCCTCCTGTTTCGCGAGTACATTCGGAAGCAGGTTCAAGCTTTTAATATCACAGCGGAGCCACCGAATATCCTCTGCCGTAATGGCTTCCACCCCGTTTTCAAGTTGGCTTTGAGGTCTTGGCACTTCATTCGTATATGCTGTAAAAACGGCCTTTGTGTTGCTTGCAGGCAGGGGAAACTTATGGTTCCTCGGAGCTGCTCCCCTCGTCACTTGCATATAAACAGAGCCAAAATTCACTCCGTTTTCTTTCAAAAGACTCTCAACAAGATCCTGAATTTGTTCAGGGCTCATGGAAATATCCAATTTGATTTTTTTGGCGCTTTGAAAAAGCCGGTCAATATGCTCTTTCATTGTAAAAAGCTTTCCGCCATACACACGGATGACCTCATATACTCCGTCACCAAATTGGTAGCCGCGGTCTTCAAGATCGATAAGTACATCGGACCGTTCAAGCAATTGATCACCAAGAATGATTTTTCCCATTGTTCTTCCCCCTTTTTTTATTCACATGCTAGTTCATAAAACGCCTGTGCATACAAAGCGGTCGCCTTCAACAGATCTTTGATTTCCACATACTCATCTTTCTGATGTGCAACATCTGGCCTTCCTGGAAACAAAGCTCCAAAAGCAACCCCTTTGTTTAATGACCGTGCATACGTTCCACCGCTGATAGAGAGCAATTCTGCCTTTTCTTTGGTCTGCTCTTCATAAACTTTTGTGAGCTTTTGAATTAAAATATCATCTGATGGGACATAATGCGGCTTCAGATTTGAGACATTGGTCACTTCAAAGTTGGAACCTTCTGCCTTTCTCATGATTTCCTCCATACCTTCTTCCAGCGAGAATGAAGCCGGATACCTCATATTCAAACCGAAGCGTCCACCATCCTCATCATTGAAGGTCATTTTGCCTACATTAATCGTCAAGTCTCCCATTGCTTCATCATTATGCTGCACACCAAGAGTCCTGCCGCGTGAATCTCCGAAAAAGAAGTGGACTGCGGCATTTACAAAATCCATCCCCTTCCTATCAAGCTTAATTGTGGAAAGGAAGCTTGCCAAAAGCAAGCCTGCGTTTTTTCCATTATCCGGCTCCATTCCATGGGCAGAAATGCCTTCCAATTCCAATACTACATAACCGCTTTCCACATAATACCTTCCATTAACATCCTGGCTATATTGAAAGTCATTAAATAACTGCAAAAGTTCAGTATGATCACATTGTATATCGAGAACTGCCCTTGCATGGTCCGGGACCATGTTGTAACGCCTGCCTGAAAAAAATGAAATGAGAGTAATCTTTGCTCCATGTTCCTTCGGTGAATTCCTTTTTTGTTTCAAATCAAAATCTACAATGCCTTTTTCGGCATTGATGATCGGAAAATCCGCATCTGGTGCAAATCCCATTTCCGGCATTTCCTCGTGTTCAAAATAGTGATTGACACAGCGCCATTTGCTTTCTTCATCCGTACCGATAATAAGCCGGATTCGTTTATTAATGGGCACACCTAGCTCGTTGACAATTTTCATTCCGTAATATGCCGCCAACGTCGGGCCTTTATCATCAATGGCACCACGGGCAAAGATTTTTCCATCCTTTACTTCTCCGCCATACGGATCCACAGACCAGCCATCTCCTTCTGGAACAACATCTACATGGCACAATGCTGCAATAAGCCCGTCGCCCGATCCCATTTCAAGATGACCGGCAAGATTTCCTACGTTTTTCGAAGTAAACCCGTCTCTTTCGCCAAGCTCGAGCATGTAGTCCAGAGCTTTTTTCACTTCAATGCCCAAAGGGGCATCTTTGGTACTTGTGGATTCATTCAAAACGCTTTTTATCCGGAGCAGCCCCTGCAAATCTCGGATCAGATTAATTTTTCTCTTTTCCACTTCTTCCGTCCAGTCAATAATTGCCATGCACATAACTCCTTTGATCTATTGTCGCTTCTCTCATTGTACAACTTTTTGTACAGTCAGAAAAAGGGAAAGAGACTGCGAAACATATGGAGAATCCATACATTAAATGCACACATGATGAGAAAAGGTATGGAAAGTACCGTTGTAACAAGGTTCTTACCTTTTACATACCCTTCTTCCCCAGTATATTTTTTTGTAAACGGATGGCTTCCAATCAATTTATGCCAAACGCTGCCGATCCAAATGTTCAGGAAAAAAAAGCCGGTTGCTGCAATCGTGATCTTTAACCAAGTCGGTGGTACAAAGACAATGGCTGCTGCAGTGACGCCGAACACCTGCAAATATCCCCGAATGTATACTGTATCGCGAGTTGCCACTTTAATGAATATCTCCAAAAACCCGTTTCTTTGGGTTCTTTTTTTAAATATCCGATTCGACTTTGAATAAAGCCTTGGACTTTTGCGGAGCGGTCTAGGCTTCGGCAGTTTTTCAATATCCATGGATAGTCCGAATATCATTTCCGTATACTTGTTTTTGTCTTTTTCATCGATTGAAAGGTCCTGCTCAAAGGTATGTATAGATGTGAAACGCTTTTTCATAAGCAGCATAGATACGATCCCATTAAATACAACGATCAAAAAAACTGAGAGCAGGCTACCAGACTGAAAAGCTTCATAGCTTATCCACCATATGGCTGCTGCACCAACTACAACAGGGATGCTTCTGACAAGACTTCTCCATCCCCTTAAATGTACATTTAGCTGCCCATTTACAGCCATGATGCCCCACCTTAGAGAAACCCATATTCCGAAAAATAACATGAGCTGTTTAAAATTTAGCCCATAGTGGTTCATCCATATGGGAGAAATAAACAATCCAAGCAAAGCTGCCGAAAGAGCTTCGCTCAAATATGAAACGATAATACCACCTTGTTTCATTCCAATCATTAACTTTTCATTTTTTCTTAAAAAAATAATGTCTGCCTCTCTGACATATGTTTTAAAATATCCTCCCCATAACAAAAAGAAAAAGACTGCAAATAATAGCGGGAATGGTACGGATTCAATCCACGCAGGAGGATCCGTCCACCAAGACTTGTAAACCATTATGGTGATAATGGCCGCTGGAATGACAAGGTAGACAAGAACAGTCCAATCGATGACCGTCTTAATGATTTTATATTTATAATTCCAATTTTCCTTGATTCTATGAAAAAGAAGACGGATACTACTCATTGCCATCATCCGCCACTGTAATGCAGGAATAAAGACTCCCGTCTTCAGCACCACACTTGGTAAGTACTTCTGTCAATTTGCCGCATGCCTTGACAGTCCCCTGTTCAATCACAACAAAAGAATCGCAGACCCGCTGGGCTGTATCCAGAATATGAGTACACATTAGTATCCCAGTCCCTTTCTCTTTTTCTTCTTCAAGCATGTCAAGAAGCAGTTTAGTTGAGCCGGGATCGAGACCCATAAATGGTTCATCGATAATCAGAAGGTCAGGATTTGTAAACATGGCAAGCGCTATCATCCCTTTTTGCTGCATCCCTTTTGAAAAAGTGGCAGGAAACTCATGAACCCTTTCAGCCAAACGAAATTTTTTCAGCAATGATTTTGCATAAGTTAAATGTTCTTCACCTAATTGTTCAACCGCAGCAACAAACTCAAAATGCTCCCAAAGGGTCAGTTCATCATAAAAGATGGGTCTTTCAGGAATATAGGAATAAGTGGTCCCCTCCTTTTTGATTACATTGCCTTCTACAAACGGCAACTCTTGGAGAATCGCTTTGATCGTCGTACTTTTACCTGCCCCATTTGCCCCAATCATCCCTGTTAGGCAAGAACGCTCCAACTTAAAAGCAACTTGAGAAATAACAGCATCTTGCGGTTTATATCCAGCTTGTTCAATATCCACTGTTAATAATGCCAAAACAGCTTCATCCCTTTCCTATTCACTAAATTATTCTACGATTTAACGGTCTTTAAGTTTCAAATATGGTATGAAAGGGAATAATGTTATTGCATTTTTTCATTTTCTACATGTTTCAACCTATTTCTTCCAAGTTAGATATTATGCTTTCAAAAAACTTACTAATAAGTTAAAATAGAAGTGTCTGACATTTCAGTCTCGAAATGCAGAAAAATTAAGGGATTGAAAAGGAGTTGTCCTTTGGAATTACTTAATCAACAGCCTAATAATGTAAAGGCATAAAGCTGTCCGCACCTTCTGCCAAGGAATTTTAAGATGAGGGAGTGGTTTCTTGAAGCCGTCAACGAACAGAATGCTTACCAGAATCAAAGATGTATACCTATACATTAAAGAGAATGGTACAGTTTCAACAAGGGAACTGGCAGATGCATTCGGAAGTACACCTCGCACCATTCAAAGGGATTTGAATGTGTTAGAATACAATGACCTGATTAGCAGCCCGCGTCGCGGGAAGTGGACAACAACAGAGAAAAAAGTCAAAATAACTTCTTGATAGATAGAAAAGCGGAGGGCGACGCTTAGCGACGTACAGACTGGACGACTCCTGACGAGATAAAGGAAACACGGCGAAGCCATAGGCAAGACGATGTTGACTTATCGTAGGAAGGAGGAGGAAGTCTGCCAGTCGCTGGAGCCTGGAGCCGGACATTAGAAAAGCGGAAGCGCCTGTCCATCGACGTACAGACTGGAGTGGCTCCGACGAGATAAAGGAAACACGCGAGGCGTAGTCGAGCGATGTTGACTTATCGTAGGAGGAGTCCGCGAAGTCTGCTAGTCGATAGGCGCTGGAGCTGGACATTAGAAAAGCGGAAGCGCCTGTCCATCGACGTACAGACTGGAGTGGCTCCGACGAGATAAAGGAAAAGCGGAGAGTGCCTGTTTATCGGCGACAAGCATAAGACAAACGCTAAAGAAGGCGTAGTTTGCCTTCAATAGCGTTTGGCTTATGACCTCGAGCCGATGGCACTCGTAGCTAGACAACACGCGAAGCCATAGGCAAGACGATGTTGACTTATCGTAGGAGGAGTCCGCGAAATCTGCTAGTCGATAGGCGCTGGAGCTGGACAGTAGAAAAGCGGTGGGCGCCTCGATCAGCCCCGACAAGCATAAGACAATTTCCGAGGAGGCCGTTCTTCTGCCACCACAGGGAATTGGTTTATGACCTCGAGGGGCTTGGCGCCGTAGCTGGACATAGAAAAGCGGTGGGCGACCGACAAGCAGTTCAGTCCGCCTTTTAACCTCACATCAAAAAGCCTCCTGTTCCCAAGAACGGAGGCTCTTTTATTTCGAGCGTACTATTTTTGCTTATCAAGATACTTTGTGAGTTTGGTGAACTCCTTATCCGTCAATTCCCTGTATTCTCCAAGATCTAAATTTTTGTCCAGTGCAAGCGGTCCCATTGATAGCCGTTTTAGATATATGACTTTTTTACCTACCGCTTCAAACATCCGCTTCACTTGATGGAATTTTCCCTCCGTAATTGTCAACTCAATGTCCGAATACGTGCCGGACTTGATGATCTCAAGCTCTCCGGATTTTGTCCGATAACCATCGTCCAAAATTACCCCATTTTTAAATGCTTCCACATCCTCTTCTGTTACAGGAGAGTCAATGACAGCAAAATAAGTTTTCGGGACATCCTTTTTAGGAGACAACAACTGATGAGCCAATTGACCGTCATTTGTCAAAAGCAGAAGCCCCTCCGTATCTTTGTCCAGACGACCAACCGGAAAAGGCTTGAGTAACATGTTTTGATCTCTTAGCAAATCGATGACTGTCTCATTACGCATGTCCTCCGTTGCAGAAATGACACCCGGCGGTTTGTTCATCATGATATAAATAAATTTCCTGTAGTCCACTTCTTCACCCATAACCTCTACAGCATCTACATCAGGGTTTACATGACATTTGCCTTCTTTCACTGTTACACCGTTCACAGAGACCTTCCCGCTCTTTAAAATTTTCTTTACATCCTTTCGGCTCCCGTAACCCATATTGGCCAGTAACTTATCGATTCTCATTTACTCACCCCCTTGGAATTTTTATTATAAAAAATACAAAATAGGCGTCTGTCTATACGTTTTTGTCTTATTTACATAGGCTATTGATGCAAGAATGAAAAGATTGGAGTGAAGAAGATGTATACGGACTTCCGTCAGCAACCTCCGATGGGAATGCAGCAAATGCCAATGGGCACACTGCAGCAACCAATGGAGTTTCAGCCACAGTTTGGTGAACAGCAAGGTGCGGCACCTCAACAATTTTTCCCCGGGATTCCTGGTTTTCCAGGCACCGGTACAGAAAGAAGACTAAATCAGCTTGAACGGCAAGTGGAAAGGCTCAACAGACAGGTTGAAAGATTAGACCGGCGTGTTTCTAGAATTGAAAGGCAGTTGGGCTATAGTCGGCCGGATTATTACGACCTCCCCAATCACTCCGAATTTTATGGATAAATATTAGCAGAGCGCAAGCACAACAAGGCGATTCCCAAGGCTGGAGTGTTTCAGCCACAATAGGGAATCGCCTTGTGCCTCAAGGAAAGCTGAAGGCTCTTCCTTCTAACCTTTAAGAGATTCGCAGCTTCTGTTTGATCCTTTGAAGCCTGGCACCAAACAGCCTGTCAGCCAGTCCCGATTTTAATCCAAGAAAAGCGTATATGAAACCTCCAACTCCGGCACAAACAATAATGATAATGATTGATTGGAAGGTGGATTCCGGCGTCATGAACAATAATAAGCTTTTATAAATAACATATACAGGAATTGCCATCATTACATTGAAAATAACAATCAGCAACGACCTTCTATAGACAAGCTTGAAAGGATAATAAGCGAATTGTTTAATAACAATCAAGTTGATTAAGATCGCAACTCCGTATCCTAATGCTGTTGCATAAACAGCCCCTTCCGTGGCAAAAAGCTTGATCAGAGGAATATTAAAGGTCAATTTTACAAGCAATCCGGTTAACAGGCTCAAAATTGTAAATCGTTGCTCATTGATCCCCTGCAGTATTGCTGCTGTTACGGAATATAAAGCAAATAGGATAGCTACCGGAGCATAAATGCGGAGAACTTGTGCTCCAAATTCATCGAATTCATAAAACATGGTGTACATCGGATCAGCCAAAAGTGCAAGTCCAATGGCCGCCGGCATTGTAATGAACAACAACATCTGGAACGTCTGATCCAACTGCCGGAACATCAGCTTTTTATCATTTTTAACATAAGATTCCGTTACGAGAGGAACTATCGTAAGAGCAAAAGCTGTTGCCAGTGATACCGGAATAATGACGAGCTTGTGGGTTGTCATATTCAATATCCCCAGTGCGTCCAGCGCTCCTGCAGCCTTCCCAGCCTCTGCCATTGCTCTCGTAAAAGTAATTTGATCAATGAACTGAAAAAGCGGATTGGCAATGCCGACCATGACGAAAGGAAAAGCATACACAATAATCTCCTTATACATGTCAGGCAGTGACACTTTCATTGTTCCTTTATCATGTGCAAGAAGCTCGTCAAGTCCCGGCTTCCGTTTATACCAATACCATAGTAAAACAAGCAGACTTGCCAGACCGCCGATAAAAGCTGCAAAAGTCGCGACGCTGATGGCAGTGACAATATCCCCCTTAATAACATACAGGACAATAAAAGCACCAGCTAAGAGAAAGATGATCCTAAACAGCTGCTCCAAAACAGTTGAAACGGCAGACGGCCCCATTGACTGATGACCTTGGAAAAAACCTCTGATGAGGCTCATAACCGGAATGATCAATAAAGCAAAACTGACCGCCCTGATTACCTTGGTGACATCAGCCGCAGTGTAGCTATGTTCTGTATCTACACCTTTTAATACTAATTCAGCCAGCCACGGAGCTAGTCCATACATGGCCAAAAAAGATACGATGCCCGTGGCAATCATGACGTAAATGCCGGACCTAAACAGCTTTCTACCCACTGCATACTCTTCAAGCGTATTATACTTGGCAATGTATTTGGAAACAGCTAAAGGGATGCCTGCTGTTGCAATACTGATAAAAATCGTATATGGAACATATCCGAACTGATACAAAGCAGCCTGTTCTGCGCCGCCGATGATCCTATAAAAAGGAATGACATAAAGAAGTCCTAGAACTTTGGATAAGATGGTGCCCAGCGTTAATATAAAGGTTCCTCGAATTAATTTAGATGACATTCAATCTCTGACTCTCCGTTAATTATTTTTAAAAAGAAATATCTTATTCCGTCTATATTTGGAAAAAAAACGATAAAACTCTCCTGTACTAGTTTACAGTTATCGACTGCTTTTGACAATGAGACATCCTTTGATATTTGCTTTTCGTCTATGGGCATCTTAAAATAAAATGATTGATATGGAAAATTAAGGTGTTGAATAAAATGTTTTTTGATGTTATTGTCATCGGCGGCGGACCCTCTGGATTGATGGCCGCTATCGCTGCAGCAGAAAAAAAAGTGAATGTGTTGCTTATCGATAAAGGAGATAAGCTGGGAAGGAAACTTGCAATTTCCGGTGGCGGCAGATGCAATGTGACCAACCGCCTTCCTATAGATGAGATAATCCGCCACATTCCAGGCAACGGACGTTTTTTATACGGGGCTTTTTCCGTTTTCAATAATGAGGATATCATCCGTTTCTTTGAAAACCTTGGAATCGAATTGAAAGAGGAAGACCATGGCCGGATGTTTCCCATTTCAAATCGTGCTCAGTCTGTAGTCGATGCTCTTTTGAACTACATGGGTGAGATGGACGTTAACATTCGGACAAACAGCCCGGTGCAGGAGGTGCTCTTTGACCAAGGTAGAACCGTTGGAGTTTTGCTTAAAAACGGCGAAACAATACGGAGCCGCGCAGTCGTCGTTGCGGTCGGTGGAAAATCAGTTCCGCAAACCGGCTCCACAGGTGATGGTTATCCTTGGGCACAAAAAGCGGGCCATACGATCACAGAACTGTTTCCGACCGAAGTTCCGCTCGCTTCTGCCGAATCTTTTATAAAAAATAAAACACTCCAGGGGCTCTCATTAAGGGATGTTGCCCTTAGCGTGCTAAATCCAAAAGGGAAAACGATTATTACCCATCAGATGGACATGATCTTTACCCATGTAGGCATTTCGGGACCCGCTGTTTTGCGATGCAGCCAATTTGTTGTGAAAGCAATGAAAAAATGGGGGCTGGAAGAGGTTATAATGAATCTTGATGCCCTCCCGGAAATAAACCAGGAGGAGCTTTTTCAGAAATTAAAAAAGACGATGAAGGACGAGCCAAAAAAAGCAATCAAAAACTCCCTGAAAGGACTGCTTCCTGAACGTTATTTGCTGTTCCTGCTTGAACAAAGTAACATTGACCCGGCTTCCCCTTGCTCCACTGTTTCCACTGAGAAACTTATGGGTTTTTCCAATATATGTAAACAATTCCGCTTCACCGTCAACGGGACATTGCCGCTGGATAAAGCATTCGTTACAGGCGGGGGCGTTTCTGTTAAAGAAATCGAGCCCAAAACGATGGCATCCAAAAAAATGCCGGGACTTTACTTCTGCGGAGAAGTACTGGATATTTACGGTTACACCGGCGGTTATAACATTACCGCTGCCCTAGTAACGGGACGACTTGCCGGTGGAAACAGCGCCGAATATAGTAAACAAAAATAAGAGGGGCTTCCGTCATTGGAACTCCCTCTTACTTTAAATACATGATCATGGCACTGAAACAGTATATTTGTTCATCTTCCGCTTCCCTCAGAGCTGCTACGTTATATTTAATGTCAACTACTTGTTTATGTTCCAGTTCTCTTAAAAACCGGTTGATTTCCTCCTCCAGATCCTGCTCATGTTCACAGTCGAACAATTTGACCTGCAGCATGGACCCCCACCTCTTTGTTTTTAAAACCAGTATGCCCATGCATTTTATTTTTATACAATTTTAAAATTTCATTGTTTTGGCTTCAATTCTCCTGTCCAAGCAAGCATGCCTCCGGTCATATTCACGACATTCGGAATACCGTTTGCTACAAGATATTCGCAGACTCTATGGCTGCGGCCGCCGGATTTGCATATAAAAATATATTCATTTTCTTTCTCAAAGAAATCCAAGTGTTCCGGAATTTCCCCCATTCGGATATGCACCGCTTCCGGAATCATTCCTTCTTCGACTTCCTCGTCTTCACGTACATCCACCAAGTATAAAGATTCGTCATTCTCCAGTTTTGATTTAACCTCATCAGGTGTTATTGTTCTAATTTCCATCACTATCACCTTTCATTGGAATTGACCATTTACATTATAGCAAAGCTTATCTTTGGACAGTAATAAAGCCGTCAAAAAAATTTTCTTATAACAACTATTGTCCTAAGTTTGAAGCTTTATAAACTACAGCTTTGATCTGTTTTTTATAAGAAAATTGCATGTCTTGTCGGTCCATCAAGCTTAAATACTGTACCTACCAAACAAGCGCACAAACTAAAAAACTCGGCCGCCATAAGAGTCTATGACAACCGAATTTTTCCACTTCCTCTATTCGATTAATTTGCCACGATATTCACCAGTTTGCCCGGAACAGCAATTACTTTTCTGATTGTTTTACCATCGATGGCTGATTTGATCTTTTTATGATTTAAGGCGATTTCTTCCAACTCTTCCTTATCCGCTTTACGGGAAACCATCAGTTTGGCACGAACTTTTCCGTTGACTTGGACAACAATTTCCACTTCTTCCGAAACAAGTTTTGTCTCGTCATAGAGAGGCCAAGCTTCGTAAGCAACACTTCCTTCATGGCCAAGCTTTTCCCAAAGTTCTTCGGCAATATGCGGTGCAATTGGGGCAAGCATTTTTATGAAACCTTCCATATATTCTTTCGGGAGAACTTCAGCTTTATAAGCATCGTTGATAAAGACCATAAGCTGGGAAATTGCCGTATTAAAATGCATCGCTTCGTAGTCTTCCGTTACCTTCTTGACAGTTTGATGATACACTTTTTCAAGTTCGCCGCCGGTGACATCTTTTACTTTGTCACTCAGTTTGCCGTCATCCGTCACGATTAAACGCCAGATACGATCCAAGAATCGGCGTGCCCCGTCCAATCCCGTTGTCGACCAGGCTGCTGAAGCTTCGGGCGGTCCCATAAACATTTCGTAAAGACGAAGCGTATCTGCACCGTGGCTTTCAATGATATCATCCGGATTCACTACATTGCCTTTAGATTTACTCATTTTTTCATTATTTTCACCGAGAATCATTCCTTGGTTGAAAAGCTTTTGGAATGGCTCTTTTGTCGGAACGACACCAAGATCATATAAAAATTTATGCCAGAATCGAGCATATAGCAAATGAAGTACTGCATGTTCAGCACCGCCGATATAAATATCAACTGGCAGCCATTCTTTCAACAGTTTCTTATCTGCAAGTTCCTTGGAATTATCAGGGTCGATAAACCTTAGAAAGTACCAGCAGCTTCCTGCCCATTGAGGCATTGTGTTTGTTTCACGTCGACCTTTTTTACCTGTTTCTGGGTCCTCCACATGAAGCCAATCTGTAATATTGGCAAGCGGCGATTCACCGGTACCGGATGGTTTCACTTCATCCGTAACAGGTAAAAGAACTGGCAGCTGATCTTCTGGGACAGCTGTCATTGTTCCGTCTTCCCAATGGATGATCGGAATAGGCTCTCCCCAATAACGCTGGCGGCTGAACAGCCAGTCACGCAATCGGTAAGTAACCTTTTTCGTACCGCACCCTTCTTTTTCAAGCCAGTCGATCATCGCTGAAATAGCTTCTTCTTTGTCCATTCCATTCAAGAATCCAGAGTTTACATGAGGACCGTCACCAACATACGCCTCTTCTGCAATGTTTCCGCCAGACACTACTTCCTTTATGTCTAGACCGAATTTTTTTGCAAATTCATAGTCCCTTTCATCATGGGCAGGAACGGCCATAATGGCACCCGTTCCATAACTCATTAACACGTAGTCGGCAATCCAGATCGGAATTTTTTCCCCATTAACCGGATTGACGGCATACGCCCCTGTAAAGACACCAGTTTTTTCTTTCGCAAGATCCGTTCTTTCAAGATCGCTTTTCGATTTGATTTGATCTATATATGCATTCACATCCGCTTTTTTCTCTGGGGTCGTGATTTTTGCAACGAATGGATGCTCAGGAGCAAGAACGGCATAAGTTGCTCCAAAAAGTGTATCCGGCCGTGTTGTAAAGACAGTAAAAGTTTCCGGATGTCCGTCTATAGCGAAAGTGACTTCCGCACCTTCAGAACGGCCGATCCAGTTTCTTTGCATATCTTTGATGCTTTCAGGCCAATCGAGATCTTCCAAATCTTCGAGCAGACGATCTGCATATTTTGTAATTCTTAAGATCCACTGTTTCATAGGGCGTCGTTCAACAGGATGTCCGCCACGCTCACTTTTTCCATCGATGACTTCTTCATTGGCGAGAACTGTACCCAAAGCAGGGCACCAGTTTACCGGAACTTCATCTACATAAGCAAGCCCGTGTTCAAACAGTTTTATAAAGATCCATTGGGTCCATTTATAATATTCAGGATCTGTTGTATTGATTTCACGGTCCCAATCATATGAAAAGCCAAGGGATTTGATTTGCCGGCGGAAAGTATCAATATTATGCTGAGTAAATTCTGCAGGGTCATTTCCCGTATCAATTGCATACTGCTCCGCAGGAAGTCCAAACGCATCCCAGCCCATCGGGTGAAGCACATTGTATCCCTGCATTCGTTTCATTCTCGCAAGTATATCGGATGCTGTATATCCTTTTGGATGTCCTACATGAAGCCCCGATCCAGAAGGATACGGGAACATATCAAGCGCATAAAACTTTTCTTTCGCGTCATCCGTTACAGTTTTGAATGTTTTATTTTCTTCCCAATATTGTTGCCATTTTTCTTCCAATTCCTTATGACTATATCCCATGAAGATGCCTCCTGACTATTTCAAATAAAAAACCTCCCATCCCCGAGAAAACTCCTGGGACGAGAGGTCTGTTTTCTCCCGCGGTACCACCCAATTTAGTGCATAGGCCACTCACTTCTTTACTCTTTAACGCAGAAAACGGCAAGCATTACAAGAATGATCCATGTTCTGGATTCCTTCCTTCACACCTGCAGAAATGAAAGGGGAGTTCATGATGGTCCTGGCCGACTTCCACCAACCGCCGGCTCTCTATAAACAGGATGGCACCATTACTGGTCCTTTTTAACCGTTTTATATATTAAGTCCTTTATTCCCCATTGTAGACAATTTTAGACATGTTTTCAAGCCTATATTCAAGCGGAATCCCTGAACCTCAGCGGTGAGCGCACCACAAAAAATAAAGAGACAGGCTTACCCTGTCTCTTGTTAATGCCACGTACTGTATAGCGGGCGGTCGTGATTCAGAAGAATCATCTTATTTTGAAGTTGCTGTATCTTCAAACGTACCCGGTGAAGTTGCTCCCGCTGTTGGGGATTGGCACTTTCAGTCATTTTAAGGAGCTGTTGGAGGATGACTTCTAATTCATGCATCGCTTCGCTGAATTCCACATCATGATAATGCTCCTGCCGGCTTCCTTCCTCGTACTGTTCCTCTGCAAAAAGTATTGCCGATTCACAGCGATTTATAAAATTGTCAATGGATTGCCGAGTAGTCATGTAATCCTCCCCTTTTCCAATGGCTTGGCTTATGGCCTGCCATTCATAGTTTGTACTCAACTAATGACAGTTATGATACAATTTTTTGTATGTTTATGAGGAGGTTTTTTGGGATGAATATTGAGGGTATTCTTTCATATGCCCGCTCCCTGATGCAAAGAGTGATCAGCCCTGGCAGTTTGGCAATCGATGGGACGGTCGGCAACGGACATGACACCTTGTTTCTTGCTGAGCTCGTCGGAGAAAAAGGACATGTTTTTGGTTTTGATATCCAAGATCAAGCCATTTTACAGACAAAGGAGTTATTAGAAAAAAATAGCGTTGCAGAAAGAGTTACACTATTCCAAAGGGGACATGAAAGACTTGAGGAGTCAGTACCTGTTAAATATCATGGAAAAATCAGCGGAGCCATGTTCAACCTCGGATATTTGCCCGGCGGTGACAAATCGATTGTAACGAAGCCTGATACCACGATTGCAGCCATCAATCAATTGCTTGACATGCTGGTCAAAGGGGGCATTCTCGGACTCGTCATTTATCCTGGTCACGAAGAAGGTGCCTATGAACGGGATCTTCTTTTAGAGTACGCAAAAAATCTGGATCAAACAAAGGTGCACGTTTTACAATATGGTTTTATCAACCAAAAAAACAATCCGCCTTTTCTGCTGGCGTTTGAAAAAAAATGATTCCGGTGGTCATAGTGACCGTACACAAAGTGGTTTTAGGGGAAACTTGAGAGGTTCTTAGTGACCATTCTGAGGTATATACCGCGAAAACGGGCATCTTTAGTCGGTCTTTGTGACCAGGAATGCTTAAAAATTGGATTCACGGGAACCTTTATGGACTATTAGTGACCGAAATGGCGTAAATGCCGCGAAAACGGGCATCTTTAGTTGTTCATAGTGACCGGAAATGCTTAAAAATTGGATTCACGGGAACCTTGTGGGGCTATTGGTGACCAAAATAGGTATATACCGCGAAAACGGGCA
>NZ_KB894693.1:88280-168252 GCF_000374565.1 Siminovitchia fordii DSM 16014 = CIP 108821
CCGCGAAAACGGGCATCTTTAGTCGGTCTTTGTGACCGGATAAGCTTAAAAGTTGGATTTACGGGCACCTTTAGAGGCTATTAGTGACCGAAATGGCGTATATACCGCGAAAACGGGCATCTTTAGTTGTTCATAGTGACTGGTAAAGCTTATAAATTAGATTCACGGGAACCTTTAGAGGCTATTAGTGACCGAAATGGCGTAAATACCGAGAAAACGGGCACCTTCTGTCGGTCTTTGTGACCGTACAAGCTTATTAATTGGATTCACGGGCACCTTTAGCCATTCACGGCACTTGAACAGGCTTAAAAATCGAACATCACTTTTCTATTGTTCGGTATGGGCAGAATATTAAAAAAAATGACAGAAATTAATGCCAAAAAGGCAATGAAGTAAAAGAAAAGAGATTCTTTTGGACAGAATCTCTTTTTTATGGCTTAACAGGGGTAGAAACAAATTTTCTTGTTCCTGAAAATTTCTTCTGAAAAGCCCTATACACTCTACCGTTCCAATAAAAGAAATAACTGATCATTCCTCCGTGTTTCATGATTTTCTTTGCAAGCGCCCTGACACTGGCCTGATTGTTCACCTTTCGATCGGAAAGATAAACTCCGAGCAAACCTCGGTTTATCAGCTTATGGAACTTTCGGTCCGGCAAATGTTTTGTATGCCTGTCGGCTTCCTTAAGAAAATGAATGAAACGGTTCAGCATTTCCTCTTCATTTTTATAATAAAAACAGAAATTCAAGTCTCCGCCTTCCCTGTCCTCATCCTGATCGATAAAATAGTCAAGCAAAATATGGAGACCCTGTATATACGGAAAATACCCTTCACGGATCATTTCAGCATGCTTCTGTTCGAAATCATCCCTTAAAGCATAAGACACGAGACAAAATATGCCGAGTGTCGATCCTGAGCAGGCTGAAAATTCGTGCCAGCCCATCTTTGGCAGGAGGCGTTCATGCTCTGCAAACCACTGTTTGAGACGCTCCTCCCTTTCTTCCTTGCAAACATGTTTATGTATTTGCAAATCACAATAATATGTACAAAGTTCAAGTAGATATGGTTTGATTATTTCATAATGAGGTACTCTCTCGAGAACGGATTGACAAGTCTTCATCAATTCGGCCAAGTATCCTCCATCATCTTTGTCCTCGCGTAAACGATAATAAAGCCTCTCTGAAGCTCCCAACGTCAATGCATCCTCCATGGATTCATGCAAAGCAGCAAAGTCCTTCGGATCCAAAGAAGTGCTCCTATCGCACAGGTTATCCAAATAATCGCTGATTGTTTGATAAGCTACGATAAATTTTATGGCGTCTTTTTTATGTTCCAAAGCGGCCAAGGCCATGATTGATCCACCTTCGCAATGAAAGGTCTTATACTGTATACTTGCCAGAGCCTGCCGTCTTAGCTCTTCGTTTGGAATCTCACCCGCCCGCTCTTTCCAGTAGGATAACTCCATATGAACTGCCGGCATAATTTCCCGGTAAACTTTATTCATGAGTGAAATAGGATGGGTTGGCAGCATAAATAATATCACCTAACTTACTAAATTTTATATGGTAGCAGCCGCAGCCGAAGCTCAGCAAAATTTTTTGCATAATCAAAAATCATTTCTCTTTCAGGCTCGTTGAATATCTCATGATAACACTTCGACCACTCTTTATAAAGCTTTTCGGATATTACAAGCTCGTCAAACCAATTTCGCACATCGGTTTTATTCACAATTTTATCATCTCCGCCCTGCATAACCAAAAGAGGGATATCCGGAAATTTTGAAATATTTGTGAAGGCTTCTTTCATTGCCTTTAATAATTCCCTGTACCAGCGGACCGAAACTTTCGTAATGAGCAGACTGTCATTTAGTGCGCGGTCTATCGCATCAGGATTGCGGGTGGCAAGATCCACATCCAAGTGGCTGTCAACTTTCAACTCAGGAGCAATCCAATTCAAACCAACTGACAAAGCGTTTACCGGCATGGGAGGATAGTTGACTAATCCAAGACATGGTGATGAAAGAATCACCCCTGCTATTTCCTGTTTTTCTTCTTGGAGCAACCTGATCACAGTCAATCCGCCCATACTGTGTCCCAGAAGGAAAACGGGCAAACGATATGTCACCGCTTCCTGTATCCATTTTTTCACTTCCATCACGTACTCATCAAATGAATCAATATGACCTCTGTGTGTTCTGGTCGTCAGTCCTTGACCTGGCAAATCCCCCATCACAACGTGAAAGCCACTCAACACCCACATATCTCTCAACCATCTATACCGTCCGTGATGCTCCATTGCTCCGTGTACAATGACAATGACCCCCCTGGCTTTTCCTTCCGCTCCCCATTTTCGCATTTTCCTGCCCCCTTTTCCCATTCATATATATAAATATTCTACCCTTTTTCCCCTCAAGAATCTCTTTACATATAGAGGCAGGAAGAGTTTTTCGTTATGATAGTGTTAGATGCCTGTTTTCAAAAAGTTGCCAAAATAGTAGAAGGTCAAAGTGGTGAAATTTCGAATAGCTGACTTTTCACAGTATATGAGGACTTCCGTTAGATATATGAGCAGCGCAAAGAAACTGGTCAACGTAGAAAATCGCCGAAGGTTATTTGGTACCTTCTACAAAAGTAAAGAAAGGATGTTTATTATGGCTGTCTACCCATACAAAGGAAAGGCTCCCCAAATCCCTTCATCGGTATTTATTGCCGATTATTCCACTATTACAGGAGATGTCATTATTGGTGAGAATTCCAGTATTTGGTTCAATTGCACGATCAGAGGTGATGTCGCACCAACCATCATTGGAGAAAAAGTAAATATCCAAGATAATTCCGTGCTACATCAAAGCCCAGGAAATTCTCTGATCATTGAAGATGAGGTCACGGTTGGGCACCAGGTGATTCTTCATAGCTGTGTCATTCGGAAAAAAGCATTGATCGGCATGGGGTCCATCATTTTGGACAAAGCAGAAATAGGTGAAGGAGCGTTCATTGGTGCAGGTAGTCTTGTGCCTCAAGGAAAGGTCATTCCCCCAAACACTGTCGCATTCGGACGTCCCGCCAAGGTGATCCGGGAAGTGAATGAGGAAGACCGTGCTGAAATGATCCGTATTTCAAAGGAGTATGCTGAAAGGGGACTCTATTATCAAGCCATGCAAAAAGATAAATAAGGTTCAAAGACTTTTCACAAAAAACAGTGGATATTTATGCTTTTATGTCGATGTAATTGATAACGGAGTATTTTACATAAGTGAAAGCGACCTTTACATTGAGCTGTTGGCTTAGGCGAAACCAGGACAGCCCACCATCTGGCTCATTCTGCGACGTCCTGTCGCTTCGCCTGCCACTAGGACATCCTGTCCGGCGTATCTAGACTAAAAAGGAGATCCAATATGAATGCATGGCCCATTTTCGTAGTTGTCTTTATCGGTTTTATGCTTATTCTTTTTTTGGGGAAGCGCAGCTCGTACAAAGCAGTCTTTGCCTTTTTTATAGCCGCGTGCATATTCACTTTTGTCCTTTTTAACACCATTAATGATTCTGAAGAGCAAAAAGCTACGGCATCTCAAGAAATACAGCAAAACGATGATATCCAGCTGATTAAAATAAAAGATAATGTAAAATTGGATTTCCCTGTAATTGAACAGTTACCAGAGCTTCCTCGCGGTTGTGAAGTCACTTCGCTTGCCATGCTCCTTGAAAGCGCAGGAACAAGCGTAGATAAGATGACGCTTGCTAAAGAAGTCAAACGAGATCCGGCCCCTTACGTTGTAAAAAATGGAAAAACATACTTCGGAAACCCCCATAAGGGATTTGTAGGGGATATGTATGATTTCAATAAACCAGGGCTTGGCGTTTACCATGAGCCGATCATGGAGCTGGGAGAAAAGTATCTTCCTGGAAGATTGATGAATTTGACGGGTGAAACATTTGAGGAATTAAAAATTCCACTGTCTGATGGGAGACCCGTTTGGGTTATTATCAATGCAGAATACCGCGAACTGCCAGATTCTTATTTTGAAACGTGGGAAACAGATTCTGGACCTGTAAAAATTACAAAAAAAGAACATTCTGTCCTGATTACGGGATATGATCAAAAATTTATATACTTCAACGATCCCCTCACAGGGAAGAAAAACAAAAAAGTACCCATTGGTGATTTTGAGAAATCGTGGGTACAAATGGGCAGCCAGGCGCTTACCTATAAGGTTGAGTAGCGGCTGCTTTTTTTCATTAAAAAGGAAAAATAGTCCTTGCGTGGCTTCCATTTAATGTTCGGTATCTCTGACAATCGAATACAGACAATATGATTTAAGCTCTGTTCAAAGGAGAGGTAAATGAAAATGAAGGGCATGATGTTCAACATTGTTGCCATTTGTAAATCTCTTCTCCCGTTAAAATATGACAGGCGCAAATTCATTTTTAGTTTATCGATCTTGATAACCGCCACTCTTCTTGCCTGCTCCAGAGATCAAGCGACTCCCCCTTCTGTGGATACACAACCTACAGAAACCCAAACGGACTCCCGTCCTATCCAAGTGAAACAAGAAAAGAAGCCTGAAATAAAAATAAAAGATAAAGTCTCAATTGATGCTCCTATTATCAATCAGCTTCCCGAGCTGCCTCGGGGCTGCGAAGTGACTTCTTTAGCTATGCTTCTTGAACATGCAGGAATTAAGACAGATAAAATGAAATTGGCCAAAGAATTAAAAAAAGACCCGGCCCGCCGGGTCATAAAAAACGGGAAGGTTCATTTTGGGAATCCGCATAACGGATTTGTAGGTGATATGTACTCATTCAGCAAACCGGGACTTGGTGTCTATCATGAACCGATCCAGGAGCTTGGAGAAAAATACATGCCGGGGAAAATAGTCAATTTGTCCGGCAAAACATTTCAAGATTTGAAAATCACTTTGTCTGAGGGAAAACCCGTATGGGTCATCATTAATGCTGAATACCGTGAACTTCCCGACTCTTACTTTCAAACATGGGAAACAGCTTCAGGGCCGATCAAAATTACCATGGAAGAACATTCAGTTTTAGTCACTGGCTACGATGATCAGCATGTTTATTTTAACGATCCCCTTACAGGAAAGAAAAACAAAAAAGCACCCATCGGCGATTTCGAGAAATCGTGGGTGCAAATGGGCAGCCAAGCGCTCACTTATAATGCTGAGTGAGCGGCTGCCATTTCTTTATCGAAGCTGTACCGTTCTTCTACAAATACTGCATGCCATACCATAAATACAAGCACCGTCCAAATCTTACGGCTGTAATCCATTTTCCCTTGGCAATGGTCTTCCAACAGTTTTAAAACATACTGCTTGTTGATCAAGTGGTCTGTTTCACTGTGCTTGATGATATCCTTTGCCCAGTCATACATTTCATCTTTAAGCCAGTGACGGATCGGCACAGGGAAACCAAGCTTCTTACGATTCAATACATGATCCGGGACAATACCTTCCGCTGCTTTCCGCAAAACATATTTTGTTGTTCCGTCTGCTGTTTTTAAACTCGTCGGAATTGTGGAGGCCAAGTCGAATACCTTCGTATCTAAGAAAGGGACCCTAAGTTCAAGCGAATGAGCCATCGTCATCCGGTCCGCTTTCAGTAAAATATCGCCCCTCATCCAAGTATGAATATCGATAAACTGCATGCGCTCAACAGGGGCGTATCCTGCCGACTCCGCATACAGGGGATTCGTTATATCAAGATGGTTGATATCCGGATGATAATGATTTAACAGATCCTTTTTCTCTTCCTCTAAAAACATTTTTGCGTTTCCGATATAGCGCTCTTCCATCGGTGTTACACCGCGCTCGATAAAGCTTTTACCTTTAACACCTTCAGGCAATGTTTTGGCGAGCGCCCTCAAAAGAGATTTGCCCACTTCCGGAATTTTATCGAACATTTCAAGGGATTGCGGCTCTCTGTATATATTATAACCGCCAAATAGCTCATCTGCGCCTTCTCCAGAAAGAACAACCGTTACATGTTTCCTTGCTTCCCTTGCAACAAAATAGAGCGGAACGCAGGCAGGGTCAGCCAGTGGATCATCCGCATGCCACATGATTTTGGGCAGCTCTTTCATATATTCCTCAGGGCTGATTACATAGCTGATATTTTCAACTCCAAGCCTGTCAGCCGTCTCTTTTGCCACATCGATTTCACTAAAGCCATCACGTTCAAATCCGACCGAGAACGTTTTGATATTCGGATGGAACTGTTTCGCGATTGATACGATGATGGAAGAATCGATTCCTCCTGAAAGGAATGAGCCGACCGGCACATCACTGCGCATATGGATATTGACCGAGTCAAATAAAACGTCCCTGATTTCCTTAATGAAATCTTCCTCAGATTTATTCTGGATCGGCTTAAAGTTTGCCCTCCAATAACGTTTAATGCTCATGGGTTCGCCAGGCTTCTTTGTAAAATAATGCCCTGGCTCGAGCTTTTTGATATGACGCGTCATCGTTTCCGGCTCCGGAACGAATTGATATGTCATATATTGCTGAAGAGCCTCTGTATTCAATTCTTTTTTCTCCAAAGCCAACAGGATGCTTTTCTTCTCTGAAGCAAAAAATGTACGATCATCTTCCTCTATATAAAAGAAAGGCTTGATACCAAAGGGGTCTCTTGCACCGAATAGTTCCTGCTTTTCTTTATCCCATATCAAAAAAGCGAACATTCCGCGAAGTTTTGCCACAGCTTTTTCTTGTAAATCACTATATAAAGCGATAATGACTTCAGTGTCCGAATCAGTTTCAAATGCGTATCCTTTTTTTGTCAGCTCTTCCCGGAGTTCGACAAAGTTATATACTTCTCCGTTAAAAATGATCCAATAGCGCTCATTTTCATAAGAAAGCGGCTGGCTTCCGCTCTCAATATCAATGATGCTCAACCTGCGGAAACCGAACTGGATAGATTCATCCTGAAAATAACCTTCATCATCAGGCCCGCGATGGGTGATTATATTGTTCATTTGTTGAAATAACTGCTGATCAGTTGTTGCTTCTTCTCTTGTATGATTATGCATACACCCGATAAAACCGCACATTATAAGTGTCACCTACTCTAATAAGATTCAAGCGCTGCGAGTAAAATCTGCACACCTTTTTTATATTATCATTAATTTACATGGATTGGCAGTTTTATTACGATAAAATCTTTTAGTTTTCACATGTAAAAGGACGGAGATGCCTTCCACACCCCCGCCCTTTTTATATAGGAATCAAAGTGAAGTAGAACGGATCAGCGCCTCAGCTTTGTCTGTTCTTTCCCATGGCAAGTCGATGTCTGTACGCCCAAAATGTCCATATGCCGCTGTATGGCGGTATATCGGTTTCCTCAGATCAAGCATCAATATGATGCCAGCCGGACGCAGATCGAAATTTTCTCTGATGGCCTTCACAAGTTTTTCTTCCGAAACTTTCCCCGTTCCAAACGTGTCAACCGAAATGGAAACCGGCTGTGCCACACCAATTGCATAGGCAAGCTGTACTTCACACTTATTGGCAAGCCCCGCTGCCACAATGTTTTTTGCGACATATCTGGCAGCATAGGCAGCTGAACGGTCAACTTTAGTGGGATCCTTTCCTGAGAAAGCTCCTCCCCCGTGCCGTGCATATCCACCATAAGTATCGACAATGATTTTTCTTCCAGTCAGTCCAGCATCACTTTGAGGACCACCGATCACAAAGCGCCCTGTCGGATTAATAAAGTATTTCGTAGCATCATCAAGCAATTCAGCAGGAACAACAGGTTTGATGACATGTTCCTTAATATCCGCTTTGATCTGCTCCAGTTCGATTTCAGGGTGATGCTGTGTGGACAAGACAATCGTATCAATTCTTGCTGGCTGATTATTTTCGTCGTATTCTACAGTAACCTGAGTTTTACCATCCGGTCTCAAATAAGGCAGAATAGACTCCTTGCGAACCTGAGCAAGCCTTCTCGAAAGCTTATGAGAGAGTGAAATCGGAAGCGGCATAAGCTCCTCGGTCTCATTACACGCAAAACCGAACATGAGGCCCTGATCGCCTGCGCCAATTGACTCAATCTCCTCTTCAGTCATAGTTCCTTCCCTTGCTTCCAGTGCCGTATCCACTCCTGCTGCAATATCAGGAGACTGCTCGTCGATGGATGTGATAACCGCACACGTTTCAGCATCAAATCCATATTTCGCACGGGTATATCCGATTTCTTTAATTGTGTCACGGACAATTTTGGGAATATCCACGTAAGTTGTCGTCGTAATTTCTCCGGCAACTAGTACCAGCCCTGTAGTCACCGAAGTTTCACAAGCAACCCGGGCATTGGGATCTTCTTTAAGAATCGCATCCAATATCGCATCTGATATTTGATCACAAATTTTATCCGGATGTCCTTCAGTAACAGACTCTGATGTAAACAAATGCCGATTATGAGACATCAAAGCTCCTCCTTTTACCAAAATAAATATTTATAAAAAACAACGGTACTCTGTCCTTTATAGTGCGTGTTCAAAAAGTGCCAAATTCGAAGCAGGAAGTCGAAGCTCATTTTCGAGCAGCGTACTTTCAATGGTTGTCATGACTTCAGTATTGCCCAATGAATGTGGGCGTTTTTAACCGAAATTCCTCTCTGCCTTACTAGAGCAGCAATCCAATGAAAAGTAAAGATTCGCCATTTATCATTTGGGCTTTTTGAACATCCTCTTAAATAGAAGCACATCCTGGAAATCGGACTTGATAAAATAAAAAACCTTTCCTGAAGTTGAGGAAAGGTTAGTTGATGTGTTCCGAGCCTTTCACTCTTATCGCCCAAGGCGGGTCGCCTTGCTACAGGTAAGCACCTTTCCGTCTGAAAAGCCGTTAGCTTCATTAGACAGCAGGTTGCCGGGCTTCAAAGGACCTGTTTCCTCCACCATCTCAGGATAAGAGTATCCGTTCAACTCAAAATCTTAACTTAAATAATAAATCAATGTCAACCGGGAAGGGTAATATTAATGAAATAGCCTACCTTTTTTTTATTGCTAAAAAGATGAAAAAAACAGGCATCTCGACTTATTTTTGGGATTTGTTCAAGTTATTTCATATCCTTCTGAGGATATCTGCATTTAGTCAAATCCTGTTCAAGAAATAATTCAAAATTAGTATAGACTAATGAATTAAATGTGTTATACTATTTCACAAGTAAACTTATAGCTTAAATATATAAACAAAGGAAGGGTAAACATATGAGTTCAGTAGGCATCAAAAGCGAATTAGTGCAATTATTGAATGGACAGAACGTTCATACGCAGTTATCAGTACCACAACTTGTCGAGAAAGTCCTGAGCCGTGAAGAAGGGGTTCTGACAACTTCTGGTGCTGTTCGTGCCGAAACTGGGAAATATACAGGCCGCTCTCCTGAAGACAAATTCATCGTTGATGAACCGTCTGTCACAGACAAGATCGATTGGGGTTCTGTGAACCAGCCGATTTCATCTGAGGTATTTGAAAAATTATATTCAAAAGTTGTTTCCTACCTACAGGAACAGGAAGAAATTTTTGTATTTAAAGGATTTGCAGGTGCAGATGAAAAATACCGCCTGCCCATTCAGGTAATCAACGAATATGCCTGGCATAACCTGTTTGCCCACCAACTGTTCATCCGCCCGAATGGAGAGGAATTGGCAGAACATGACGCAAAATTCACTGTCATTTCTGCACCGGGCTTCAAAGCAGATCCAAAAGTTGACGGTACAAAATCCGAAACTTTCATTATCGTCTCATTTGAACGCCGCATCGTGTTGATCGGCGGTACAGAGTATGCAGGCGAAATGAAAAAATCCATTTTCTCCGTTATGAACTATGAACTTCCGGAAGCTGATATTCTATCCATGCATTGCTCCGCAAACGTAGGCGCTGAAGGCGACGTTGCCCTCTTCTTCGGATTATCCGGAACAGGTAAAACAACACTTTCAGCTGACCCGAACCGCAGATTGATCGGTGATGATGAGCACGGCTGGTCTCCAAACGGCGTATTTAATGTCGAAGGCGGATGCTATGCAAAAACATCAGGACTATCATACGAAAAAGAACCGCAAATTTATAATGCCATTACTTTTGGTTCTGTTTTGGAAAATGTCATGGTTGATCCAGAATCACGCAAGCCTCTTTATGATGATACATCATTGACAGAAAACACAAGGGCTGCGTATCCAATCCAAGCTATCGACAATATCGTGGAACCAAGTATTGCGGGACATCCATCTGTCATTGTATTCTTGACAGCCGACGCATTTGGAGTGTTGCCTCCAATCAGCAAATTGACAAAAGAGCAGGCAATGTACCACTTCCTAAGCGGTTTCACATCCAAGCTTGCCGGAACAGAGCGTGGAGTTACTTCACCAGAAGCAACATTCTCCACATGCTTCGGTGCACCATTCCTGCCTCTTCCTGCAGCACGTTATGCAGAAATGCTCGGTAAGAAAATCGATGAGCATGGCGTTCAAGTCTTCCTTGTAAACACTGGCTGGACCGGCGGCTCATACGGCGTAGGTAAGAGAATGAATCTTGCTTATACTCGTTCTATGGTTCAGGCTGCTTTAAACGGTGAGCTTGATAACGTTGAAACAACGAAAGACGACGTGTTCGGGCTTTCGATCCCGCTTCACGTTCCAGGTGTACCTGACGAAGTATTGCAGCCAATCAAGACTTGGGACGACGAAGATGCCTACAAAACCAAAGCAAAAGAACTTGCAGAGAAGTTCAAAAATAACTTCAAGAAATTTGATCATGTCGATAAATCCATCTCTGAATTGGGTGGACCGACTGTAAAATAAAAAAACCGGGCAATTTGCCCGGTTTTTTTATTTTCATTTCTTACTGAAAAAAATAAGTTCACCCATTATTTTGGGTATTCGAATTATGGAGTGGAAAACATTGCATAACCTGATTTAATTGTGTTGCAAATCAACTGTATTACTACTTGAGCAGCAAGTAATGTTTCATTGACTTTATCTATAGTTAAAATTATAATACACCTATATTAACATAAGGAGGGTTGTTAAAAACTATGGGTGTAATTATTACTTTCCGTGCTTTGAACTGTTAATTTAATAAGTTCGAAGGCTCTGTTTTCGCTTACAGAGTAAACGGGATAAGTGTGCCCATTTTTAACAATCTTCATTAAAATATTTTTTGTTAATGAGAGGAAAGACTGATTATTCAATCTTTCCTTTTATATTGTTATGAGGACTTTCTTTAACTTTTAAGCAAAAAGTCTATTTTGTGCTATTTAGTTTTAATATGCCACAAATTCTTTTTGTCTTACTGTCAAATAACTGATCCTGTTTACTGCAAGCCACAGACGCCTATGTCTGTGGCTTTTTTGCGTTCAGGGCCGAAAGGTCAAATTAAGAAAGGGCTGTTTGAATAGTGACAAAAAGAAGGAAAAAGTATCAAAATAGAAAATTTACCTCTGGAAATCCTCCAAATTTTAGCGGGCAACATTTGATGCATAATAAAGCTTTAGTAAATGATATTGTAAACCTTGCTCACATTTCAGAAAATGATCTTGTATTAGAATTGGGGGCAGGAAAAGGGGCAATTACTAATGTTTTAAGTAATCGAGCTAGAAAGGTTCTCGCTGTTGAATACGATCAAAAGTTTATAAAGAAATTAAAACAACTTGAAATGAAAAATACAGTGATAATCGAGCAAGATATATTAAAAATTTCTTTACCTCGAGAGCATTTTGTAGTTGTTTCCAATATTCCCTATGCCATCACAACACCGATTATGAAAATGCTTCTTAATAATCCGTCAAGCGGGTTTCTAAATGGTGTTATAGTAGTGGAAAAAGGTGCAGCCAAAAGATTCACATCAAATTTTGTGAAAGATCCATACATCATCGCTTGGAAAATGTGGTTTGATATTCAGTATGTTAAAGGGATTTCAAGAAAGAATTTCTCTCCACCGCCAAGAGTTGATTCAGCAATGATTACAATAAACAGAAAAGCAAAACCGATTGTACCTATTAGCGATTATTTAATCTTTTGGGGACTGGCCGAACACGTACTTAAAGACCCACAATTATCTATCGATCTAGCACTAAAAGGTATATTTACACCACCTCAAATTAAGCATTTAAAAAGAAATCTTCGAATAAATAATGAGGTTTCAGTTGCAACTTTATCGGAACAGCAATGGGGTCTCATATTTGAAACAATGGTGAAACATGTTCCATCATTCAGATGGCCAAAAGTAAAAAAAGCGAAATTAAACCATCTTTGAAGATTTAAACAGCATAAACATTAAAATGGGCTTTGTATTTACTCTTAAAAACAAGAAAGGCATTTATATAAATAAATATACTTTTTTCCCCTTAAAGTAATGGACATAAAGGAGTTTGACGATGACTATCGTTTATTGGTGGAGTCAACTACTCCACCACCCTTCCACTGTCTCTTCTGCTTTCTTTAATAAGGTCAACATATCATCCATCTCTCCAAATAATTTTGAACTCAATACATTCATTACTTTCTCTTACAACCGCGTTAACGCAAGGCAAGCAAAAATAACAAATATGACTACAATTGTAGTTCCTACCGTTTTAATACTAACATTTTCTGCCCTTTTTCGTACCTCACTATGAACAATAAAGAATACTCCCACTAAACAGTAAATAATGGAAACATACTTAAAGGCTGTATTTCCAAAAAACGGTTCAAGATTATTTTTTTCAGCGTAAAATGCTAATCCGAGTCCTCCAACAATAATTGTCACAGTAAAAAAATATACGATAAAATTCCAAGTACGATCGCTCATAATACCACTCCTAAAAGAAGCTAGTTTAATAAGGTCTCTACCAAAAGTACTCTTTCTTCCAGTTAAAATAATTCTACCTTAAATTCCATAGAATACCATCCCTTCATTTTTTGGGTAATCGAATTATTGTGTAGCTAAATCTCGAAAAAGGCATGCATTGGATTATCGTTTTGAAAAACAACCAAGCAGCTTTTTTGATGTACTACTTTATTATCTTTAAAAATTTGATAAGAAGTGAAAATATCAAAAAAAGCATGTACATGAAAGAAATCAATATCAATATTAAAACTCTCCCCACTCCAAGCAATTAGCCCCCACATGTTTAAACCTAAGAAGTTTAAATTCTTTTCATCCCTGACATAATGTTGTCAGGGTGCTTCTGTATAATGATCCTTATATTATGGAAGCTTTACAGGAGTGGTTAATATGATTGAAAATCAATTTATTAAACTTATTGGCTTAAAGGAAAATAACTTAAAAAATGTAACTATAAATATTCCAAAAAAGAAAATCACTGTATTTACGGGTGTTTCTGGATCTGGCAAATCATCAATCGTATTTGACACAATAAGTAAGGAAGCCCAACGCCAGTTGAACCAGACTTTTACAACTTATATTCAAAACCGATTACCAACATACAGTCAACCAAATGCATTGTCCATTGAGAATCTTTCCCCCGCTGTGGTGATTGATCAAAGACGCTTAGGAGCAAATATACGTTCAACGCTTGGTACGGTTACAGATATTTACTCATTAATGCGATTACTATTTTCTCGTATTGGAAAGCCCTTTATTGGCGAATCTGATGTTTTTTCTTTTAACAATCCAAAAGGAATGTGTCCGAGGTGTCAGGGAATTGGACGGAGAATTGAGCCAAATATAGAGAAGTTATTCGATAAGATGAAATCGCTTAATGAAGGAGCGGTTTTGTTTTCCACTTTCGCTGTGGGAACTTGGTATTGGCATAAACATTTAATCTCAGGCATTTTTGATCCAGATAAAACGTTAAATAATTTTACCGATGAGGAGTGGCAGACGTTATTATATGGAAAGAACAAGAAAATCGTACTGCCTTTGAAAAATGAACCTATCAAGTATTTTGAAGGAGTTGTCGATCGGTTTAATCGTTTATACTTAAAAAAAGAAATTAACCAAATACCAAGTAATGTGAAGAATTATATAACCTTAAAACATTGTTCAGAATGTAATGGAACTAGATTAAGTAAAGGAGTATTAAATTGTAAAATCAATGGCTATAACATTGCTCAATTGGCCGCTATGGAAGTAACGGAGTTGATAAAATTAATAGAAATGATCAAGGATCCAATCGCAAAACCAATCGTTTCTAATCTTGAGAATCGATTACAATCACTTGTGAACATGGGGCTCGATTATCTCACGCTGGACCGTGAAACCTCGACTTTGTCCGGGGGTGAATCGCAGCGTGTAAAGATGATACGGCATCTTAATAGCAGCCTAACGGATATGATGTATATTTTTGATGAACCGAGTATCGGACTACACCCCCATGACGTGAAACGACTCAATCGGATGCTGCAAAAACTCCGAGACAAAGGAAATACTGTAATAGTGGTTGAACATGACAAGGATGTTATTGAAATCGCTGATCATGTTGTGGATGTTGGACCGGGCGCAGGTACAAACGGTGGCAGAATTGTCTATGAAGGACATCTTCTTGGACTATACGACGCTGATACACTAACCGGAAGATATATGAGGACTAAACAATCTTTTAAAAAAGAAACCCGTAAATTTAACGGATATCTTTCCATTGTCGACGCCTCAAAACACAACCTAAAGAACATTGCTGCTCATATTCCTTGTGGTGTTCTCACTGTCATTACTGGCGTAGCTGGTTCGGGGAAAAGTACATTGATTTTTGATGAGTTTTTAGACCAGCATCCAGATGCCATTGTTATCAACCAAAAGTCAGTGAGTACCTCGATTCGGTCAACCCCGGCGACTTATACAGGTATGATGGATGCCATTCGAGATTCCTTTGCCTCTGCTAACAAAGTAAGTAAGTCACTTTTTAGTTTTAACTCAGAAGGTGCATGCTCAGAATGCCAAGGAAACGGCTTTATTAATACGGACCTTGCATTCCTTGAGATTATTAGAACAACTTGTGAAACATGTGATGGGAAACGGTTCAAGGATGAAGTTCTTCAGTATAAGTTAAATGGGAAATCTATTTCAGATGTATTAGACATGACAGTATCCGAGGCATTTCAATTTTTTCAGGGGGAAGAATTGGTGTCCACTTTAAAAACATTATCAGAAGTAGGACTGGACTATATGACATTAGGTCAGCCTTTGAACACATTATCGGGTGGAGAATGTCAAAGAATTAAATTAGCTGGCGAGCTGCACAAATCTGGTAACATTTACGTTCTGGACGAGCCAACAACTGGACTGCATATGTCCGATATAAGACATTTAGTAAATATTCTTGACCGTTTAGTTGATAACGGGAGTACCGTTATTGTAATTGAACACAATCTAGACATGATGAAACAAGCAGACTGGATTATTGATCTTGGACCTAGTGGCGGAAAAAGAGGTGGAGAAATCATGTTCGCAGGTACACCACATGAATTTATAATAAGGAGTAACTCCCTAACCGCACAATATCTAAGAAACGATATACAGGAGGATTAACCTTGAAAATCGATCGGTTATTAGGAATCATTGTGTTATTGATTTATAGGAAAAAAATAAAGGCTGCAGAATTATCGAGGTACTTTGAAGTATCAGAGAGAACGATATATAGAGATATTGATTCCCTTAATCGTGCAGGGATTCCCATCGTATCGCTTCCTGGGCAAGAAGGCGGTTATGAATTAATGGATAGATTTAAATTGGATAAAAAATATCTAACTTTAGATGAATTACTTTCAATACAGTGGGCATTGAAAAGCATTGAAAAAGCTACTGGATTTGAAGATATCAATGAGTTGATTTCAAAAATTAATCAATTAATTGACTCAGTACCCATACAAGATAAAAACATCCAATTACAAATCTCACATTCGAATTATAGTACCCAACATATACAAACCATATATAAATCCATTCAAAATTGTCGTGTAATAAAGATTCGCTATGTAGACCATAAAGGAAATGAAACAGAGCGAGACATTGAATCGATGGGCATTTTTTTAAAAGATACCCACTGGTATACATGGGCTTATTGCTTGTTGCGAAATGAACTCAGAGTATTTAAATTAACAAGGATAATGGAAATAGATAACACAAATCGCTTCTTTACCAGGCGCCCATATACGATTGAAGATCTATACGAAAAAGAAGATGAGAAATTGGAAAGCAGCATAAGGCCATTCACGGTTTGCCTCCAATTTAGCCAAGAGATGAGGGCGCAAGTATTAGATAACTTTCAGGAAAATGAAATAGTTAATAATCCAGATGGGACAATTATCGTTGAAAAAAATTATTACACCATTGATCAAGCTATAACACAAATTATAAATTTTAGAAATAAAGTCCGTATTATCTATCCTAAAGAGTTAATTTTAAAGTTTATTAAGTGTTTAGATGACACAATAAAATTATACAAAGATTTATGAACAAAATACCGACTTATTTTGAGGCTATGTATAATTGGAGCTTTTATTTTCAGCGTATATTCATAAGCTTTTATGACTATCATTCTTTAATTTATGTGGCAATGTTTTTCAGTTTATGAGTGTTTTTTCAGTCCTTCAAGAACCTCATATTCTAGCTGGGCAGAATCATTTTTCGTTAAAAAGGATGAATAGAAAGCCCTCCATTCACCCTTAAAATATATTTTTATACTTCCTGTTTCTTATGAATGCTCCTCTAATTCAGATAAATGAACGTTTTGCTCATTAGCAGGATCATCAAGCGGGTACACTCTTGCTGTTTCGTTGTCTCCATCTACGTGTTGGATATACACCCTCTCTCCGTTCAATGTTACATGAGCCATCACTGGAGAATCAGCAATTTCTTGTGCACGCATAGTGTTCATCACATTACCACCTTTTAGTATGATGGTAATAACTTTCGCCAATTGCCAAATAATATACGCTTGGACGATCCTAGCCTTCTTACATTCGCCAAATAAGATAACCTGCTTAAAGTAATAAGAAAATGATCTTATTGGAGACCGTTTTAACGGCTTAAAATCGTCATTGCCGATCTGAACAATACGTCAACTGCTATAGATAGAACTTCCTCATCATAATCGAACCTTTCATGATGATGCCCGGCCGCTAACGTGGTTCCGATGATCATATATGTTGCCTGCCCATTTTTGGACTGAACCCTCTCCATGAAAAAAGTAGCATCCTCCGAACCAAATGGGTTTTCACTGAACCTTGTCACCTTTTTAACATATGGAGAGTGTTCTGCAATTTCAGCTAACACTTCAACCAATTCTGGGCTCGGAGTACCGCTTTTGGCAGACCCTACAATTTCTATATCTACATCCACTTGATACATGGCAGCAGCACCCTTCATCACGGCTATCGCCTTTTCTTCCATATATTCGTTGATTTCCGAGGTGGCTCC
The DNA here is from genome assembly GCF_000374565.1 of Siminovitchia fordii DSM 16014 = CIP 108821. Classification (GTDB taxonomy): domain Bacteria; phylum Bacillota; class Bacilli; order Bacillales; family Bacillaceae_C; genus Siminovitchia; species Siminovitchia fordii. The sequence goes on from NZ_KB894693.1 coordinate 105,649, forward strand.
CCGTGTTTCAATTTTTAATAATGCTTGGTTAGGAATAACATTTCGACCGCTACCAGCCTGTAAAACTCCAACGTTCACCCTAGATGCCCCCGCACTGTGACGCGGTATTCCATATAATCCAAGCACTGCTGATGATGCTGCCATCAATGCATTCCTTCCTTTCTCGGGGTTCCCTCCCGCATGAGCAGCCTTTCCTCGGTAAACAACATCAAGTTTTGTTGTGGCCAAAAATCCGGTTTGACCTGTTACAACCTCTCCTAAAGCTACCCCTGCTCCAAGATGTGTTGCAATAAAATAGTCCGTATCATCAACAATCCCCGCTTCAACCATTGATTTTGCACCTCGTGTACCTTCCTCTGCAGGCTGAAAAATAAGTTTAATTGTTCCAGCCAAGGATTCTTTATTCTCCTGCAATAGAGTGGCCAGTCCCAAGCCGATCGAAGTATGCCCATCGTGTCCACAGGCATGCATCATCCCATCATTGACGGAGGAAAACCCCTCTCTGAACGGCCGATGTTTTTCAGTAAGATCCTCTTGTATCTCCAATGCATCCATATCAAATCGATAAGCTATCACAGGCCCCGGCTTATGGGTATGTAAAATGCCTACAACCCCAGTAAATCCATCTGCCACCTTTTCAAGCCATTTTTTATTCGCACCGTTTTGAAGAGCCCACTCCTTATGGCTATGCAATATCTTAACATCGGGAACACCCATACGGTATTCTTTTTTCATTACTTCTTTTCCTGCCGACACTTCATAACCAAGCTTCTCCAAATATGCAGCCACTAATGAGGCGGTACGTATTTCCCTAAACCCAGATTCAGCATATCTATGGAAATCTCTTCTCCATGAAATCAGCTGATCGCGTATTCCTTCTACTGACGTTTTTATTCTCATCTTCCCATTCCTTTAAATATTTTTTAACATATCAATTCAATAAGAAAAAAAGTTATCTTATCCGTCACTTTATCTCTAAATTTTAATTTTCAGAATAATTCTGTACCATTAAGCTCATAACTACTCTTCGAAATGATATTGAGGTGGTCTCTTGGAGAATCCTTTTGTTAAAAATAATAGGTATACAATACCCAAGAATGTCCATATTCCACCAACGACCAACGCATTGGTACTGAGGTTAAGCCAAATACCGAAAGAAAGACATGCACCAATCATAGGTATGAGGAGGTATAATAAAGTCCCCATTAAACCACGTTGTTTATTCTTAATATAAAAATGTGCAATCACCGACAAGTTCACAAATGTGAAAGCAAAAAGCGCACCAAAATTAACTAGTGAAAATCCCAGGTCAAGATCTATAAAGAAAGCACCAGCACAAATTAGTGCAACGATCAGTATATTATTAACGGGTGTTTTATATTTTGGGTGTAAATAGGCAAAAAACTTAGAGGGGAGAACAGAGTCTCTTCCCATTGCATAGAGTAGTCTAGCTCCACTTGATTGAGCAGCCAAAATTCCACCAATTCCCCCCACTGAAAGCGCAGCAATAAAAAACGAAGTCAAAAATGTGCCTCCTAATGCTCCTATAATCTCCTCGCTTGCAGCATCTGTATTTTTGTATGCTGTAAAGTCCGGAAAGACTGAAGCCAACATATATGAGACAATGATAAATATCGAACCGCCAATAACAGCTACAAGAAAAATTGCTTTGGGAACCGTCCTCTTTGGATCTTTTGTTTCTTCAGCAAAAGTAGTAACAGCATCAAACCCTAGAAAGCTCGTTGCAACAATTGATGCACCTGTTATAACAGGAAAGAATGCAAGTTCTGGATTATAAAAAGACCTCAAAGAAAAGCCCATTCCTATATTTTGAGTAGATATTTGATAAATAGCTAACGCAACAAAAGTTACAACGAACATTACCTGAAATAGAATAAAAAGTGTATTAAGTCTAGCACTCAGCTTAACTCCCAGTATACTGCAAATGGTAATTGGAACTATAAATATCAAGGCCCATACCCAAAATGGGACAGATGGGATTGCAGCGTTCAAAAATATACCTCCAGCCAATACATTGAGCATAGGCAAAAATAAATAATCCATCATGACTACCCAGCCTACAATAAAACCGGGATAGACCCCAATCGACTGCTGGGTATAAGTATAAGCCGAACCAGTAGAGGGGTAGGCTTTTATCATTCTTCCATAGCTGTACGCAGTAAACGCTATCATAATTAAAGCCGTTAAATATGCTGCCGGAACCCTCCCTTCTGTAATAACAGACACAATTCCGTACGGCGAAAATACAGCCATTGGAATCATATACGCCAAACCCATGAAAACAAGTGGAAAAAGTGTTAAAGAACGGTTTAATTGAGTTGGTTTAGATTTTTTTATTTCTACCTGTTTTGATACCCCCATAAAAATAGACCTCCTTACCCCGCTTTATTTAATGGCCTTTTATTTATTTGAACTTTTAATAAAGAAACATATAAACAGAAAGAGACAACGATTCCAACAATCCAGGCTAAATCCAATCCCTCCATCATTACTGATATAGGACCTTGGTATATCTCGGTATTGATAAAAGGTATTTGAAATAAGACTGTTAGAAGATATGCCAATAAAGTAGATTTATTTAGTTTGCCAAAAGCTCCATCCTTTTTCATAAATTCTTCATGGTGATAGTCATTATGCTTAAGCAGATAAAAATCAGTTAAATTAATCACACTCCAAGGTATGATAAAGAATAAAATAAATCCTAGGTATAACTGAAAGTTACTCATAAAATTCCCAGCGCCTACTGTAGCAGCCAAAGCAATAAAAATCCCGATGGTAACGGAAGTAATTATACGAAGTTTTATTGTTGTTTTAAATGCAATGAAATTACTAGCAATCGATAAGGCGATAATCCCAGCCCCATAAATATTTAGTGAATTAATAACCAGGACTCCTAGAGAAAGCAGAAGAACTATAAAAAAGCCAAGCCCTCCCATAGTTTTTATTTGTGCCATTACGTTTCCATTAACAACCATAGTTGCAATTGCTGCGCCTAAAAGCATTAGCCAGGCAGAGCTAAGAAAACTCCCTAAATATGAATATAAAAAGGTCTTTTTGGCGTGGGTCGGATCCATATATCTGGAATGGTCTGATACATAAGGTCCATAAGTAATTTGCCAAGTAACACATATAGATGTTGCCAATAAAAATTGTGAAAAGGAAAATTCACCTTTGTTCAAAAGATTCATGGATAATTGGCTAATAACAAGAATAGTTAAAATCAGGAAAATCACTGAATAAACAACGGTATATATTCTCATTGACCTTTGAATCAACCCTTGCCCATAAATAGCTAACAACACCATAGGAATTAGACTGATGACTACTGTTAAATTAAGATTGACTCCTAGAGTTTCCTTGATTCCTTGTCCTACCAAAACAGTATTTGTTGCACCATAACCCAAATACATTATAAAGACGATTATCATTGGCAGAATGACACCGTAATAGCCAAATTGAGCTCTGCTCTGAATTAATTGCGGGATTCCTAGCTTTGGACCCTGTGCCGAATGAAGAGCCATGATTGCAGCACCAATAGCATGTCCAAGAATGATAGACAGGCCCGCCCACCAAAAATTCAACCCAATTACTATTGCCAAAGCCCCTGTGACCAACGTTGTAGAAACTGTACTAGCTGCAAACCAAGTAAAAAATAATTCTTTGGGATTTCCTTTCCTTTCAGATAAAGAGATATATTCATAACTCTTTTTTTCTATTGAACCGGCACTATTATTTTCCCTCATGTATTCCTCCCCCAATATTATTGATTTTTCATTAAGCTTTAGTGACATAAACTTATTAAAGTATTCAATTCAGGATTCTGAATGGCCTTTTATCTCCAGATGTTTAGTCTTTCTTCGTTTACTGGCCAACCTTAGGCAGTAGATTTTGCCAGAATTCCGATTGGACTTTAATTACTTTATTAATTGCATCCTGCTCGTGTTCATATACCTTATCAGGATATCCGTTCGTCCCAGGTGCAAAAGGATCTTCTACATCTGTTTGTTTTTCACATAATACTTCCATAATCCTTAACGTACAAAATGGGACATACGCATTACTGTAGCCGCCTTCATGACAAAAAACGAGTTTCCCATTACAATGCTTTTGGGCGATTTCTTTTATAATCTCTGTCATTTTTCCGAAACCTTCTGCTGAAACTCTCATTCTTCCCAACGGATCAAACATCCCCGGATCCTGACCGGCAGAAACAATGATTAGTTGGGGTTGGAATTCGTCCGCCATCGGCTTTACGATTGTTTCTAGAGTTTGTAAATATGCTGCGTTGCCGGACCCAGGCGGCAATGGAATATTTACATTGTAACCTTCCCCATTTCCCTCTCCCGTATCAGTTGCATAGCCAGAGTTGTTTGGAAAATTTAAATGTTCATGAATAGAGATAAATAAAACTTCATCATCATCATAGAATGCCTTTTCCGTTCCATTCCCATGATGGACATCCCAATCCAATATCATGATCCTTTCTAAGCCGTATTTCTTTTTGGCATATTTTGCGGAAATAGCCACATTATTAAATAGGCAAAACCCTATTCCCTTGTCCGACTCGGCATGATGTCCAGGCGGTCTTGTGAGAGCATAAACATTATCTACTTTCCCTTTCATGACACTATCCACAGCTGTTAATGCCCCACCAGTAGATAGTAATGCAATTTCATACGAACCTTTTCCGACAATTGCATGGTCACCAGCATCTCCCCCTGTAGTATCACTCAAGTATTTCACCCTTTTGATATATTCAGGTGTATGATAGTACTGAATTTCCTCCAAAGTAGCTTTACGCGGCCGAATATGATGCAGTTCCCTCATTAACCCGCATCTTTCTAATAGATTATTTACTCTTCTTTTCGTTGCAGGGTGTTCAGCAAAAACATCTGTTTCTAAATAGCCTCCCGAGGGGAGAAATAAAGTCCCCGTGCCTGTGTCATGCCAAAAGTAACTCTCATCATAAATATATCCGGTTCTCACTACAATCCCCCCATGTTATATAGATTTAAATGAATCATCCTAAATAAGAACTATGAACCAGTTCACTGCTTTTCAATTCGCTTTTCGTACCTTCACCGACTAAACGGCCTGCCATCAGAACGTACCCTCGTATACAAAAGTCTATAGCCATTTCTGCGTTTTGATCTACAAGCAGAATTGTTGTACCTAGTTGGTGTAATTCTGATATTTTTTCATAGACTTCATATACAAGTTTTGGTGAAAGCCCCATGGATGGTTCATCCAACAATAAGATCTTCGGACTTGTCATCATAGCACGAGCTATCGCCAACATTTGCTGCTCTCCTCCTGATAACAGCCCCGCCATTTGATTCTTCCTTTCACGCAGTATCGGAAAAGGTTCTGTCACTTCTTCAGCCATTTGTTGTCGTTTTGTATATGGCAGCGTATATCCTCCGAGCAGTAGATTATCCCACACGGAAAGATAAGGGAATACCTGTCTCCCTTCAGGTACAAGTGTCATCCCCCGACTTACGAGCTGAAAGGTTTTCGCACTGTTAATTAATTTTCCGGATAATAGAATAGTTCCATTCCTTGGTCGGATTTCTCCCATAATACTTTTTAACAATGTGCTTTTTCCGGCACCATTTGCTCCGATAACCGAAACAGCTTCTTTTTCATTAACATGCAAACTTACACCGTCCAAAGCACATATTTGCCCATAAAAAGTACTGATATTTTGTACGTTAAGCATTTGCTTCAGCCCTCCCCATATAGGCCTCGAGCACCTCAGGATGGCGCTGTATTTCTGCAGGTGGTCCTTCTACAAGTTTTTTACCAAAGTTGATTACCGTGACCTGATTAGATAACGTATTAACCAGATGCATATCATGGGCAATAATCAATATTGTTATGCCCTGGCTATTCACTAATGAAAATAAATCCATTAGTTCCTTTGTTTCTTTTGGATTCATACCTGCTGTAGGCTCATCCAGTAATAGAAGCTGCGGATCCATTGCTAAGGCTCTGGCCATTTCTACTCGACGCTGATTACCATATGACAACTTGGCGGCATACTCATTTCTCACATCCCATAAACCTGCAAAATTAAGGATGTCTTCTACTTTTTCCTTTGCGAGACGTTCTTTTCTCCGAAATTCCTTAGATAAAAATAGAGCCGGTAGAATTTTACCTCCTGTTAACAGATAGGTACCTATTAATACCGTTTCAAAGACTGTCATATCCGGGAACAGTCTTATATTTTGGAATGTTCTGGATATTCCTTTTTCAGATATTTTGTCTGGTCTTAAAGAAGTAATATCTTCACCTAAAAATTTAATTCTGCCCTTATCTGATGAAATAACTCCTGTTATAAGATTAAATAACGTGCTCTTTCCCGCTCCATTGGGACCAATAACAGCATGAATATGATGCCCTTCAACTGAAAAGGAGAGATCACTCACGGCTTTAATTCCGCCAAATGATTTTGAAAGGTTATCCACTTTCAAAATTTCTTTCCCTTCCATGTTATTCATACCTTAACCCCTCCTTCTTGGCAGCTCCATTTACCTGTACACCGCTTCTTGACAATCTCTTTCGAAAGAGATGAGTTAACCCCATAATACCCCTTGGGAAAAACATGATCATGATAACAATAAGAAAACCGTAAACTACCATTCTTAATTCCGGAGTAGCCCGCAACGCTTCAGAAAACACGGTTAATAGAGAAGCTCCGATAATCGCTCCGGTAATGGTTCCTTGTCCGCCTATCATTACCATCGTTAATATAGTTACAGACATCGAGAAGCCAAATGTTTCTGGACTTACTACATGAAGAAAATGCGCGTATAAGGATCCCGCTGCCCCACAAAAAGCAGTAGAGATGGTAAAAACCATTACCTTGGTTTTAAATACCGGTATTCCCATGGCCTGAGCAGCAAGCTCATCATCTCTAATAGCATTACACGCACGTCCAAATCCGGATTCCATTAACAATCGTGAGACGAAAATGGCTAGAAGTACAAAAATTAGGAATAACGGATAATAGTTCCCATATTCCTCAAATGTTAACTTGAAAGTTCCAAATCCAATTGGTGGCGGTGATGGTATCCCTGATATCCCCATAGGCCCCCCCGTCATGTCTGACCAATTAAGAAATATTAACCATAAGATGGTTCCAAATGCCAGAGTAGCCATGACCAAATACTCTTCAACCAGCTTTAATCCAATATATCCAATGATCAGCCCGACTATAGCGGTAAAGATAATGGAGAGTGGAAGGGTCAACCAGAACGAGTACCCTAGTTTTGTTGATAACACGGCAGATAAGTACGCACCTACACCAAAAAAGGCACCATGACCGACGGATACCTGTCCTGTATAGCCGACTATTAAATCAAGTCCTAAAGCGAGAATAATATAAATTAAAATCAAGTTAAGTACATACATGAAATAGGGATTCGTGATTGCAAGAGGTACAAGAAATAATAATATTCCTCCAAATAGAATCCCATATTTTCGGATATTAATCTTTTTCATTACTTTTACCCCTTTATACTTTTTCCTGTACAATTTTTCCAAAAATCCCCTGTGGTCGAGCCAATAAAATAACAAGCAAAATAATCATAGCTACCGCATCTCTGTATCCGGACGATATGAATCCGGCAGCAAAGCTTTCCACAATTCCTAATATTATGCCTGCTATCATTGCTCCCGGGACATTGCCCATCCCCCCCATCACCGAAGCAGTAAAGCCTTTTAATCCGGCAAATACCCCCATGGTAGGATATACAAGAAAGACTGGTCCTACTAAAATACCAGCAAGCGCTCCAACACCGGAACCGATTGCAAAAGTGATTGAAATAACTTTATTTGCATTAATTCCCATTAGTTCGGTTGCGTTAATATTTTGGGCAGCTGCCTGGACGGCTTTTCCCATTAAAGTTCTATTTATAAACAATTCCAGAGCAAACATTACTATTATCGTAACGATAATGATATAAATATAATGTTGATTGATCAGCATACCTCCAACAATGATATTTTTATCCAAGAAAGGCGAGGCTAATCTTTCTGGACTGGCCCCCCAAATCAATTGAGCTAGATTTTGTAAAAGTATAGCTATGCCGATTGCAGCAATTAACAAGTTCAATTTAGGTGCGCTTCTCATTTTTTTGTAGACAAGCTTTTCCATAAGATATCCAATTAAAGCACCGGCTACAACACCGCCCACATAAGCTATCCAAACAGGAACATCAAGTATAATGAGATATAGAGAGACAAACGCTCCTCCCATATATACTTCACCATGTGCAAAGTTAATAAAACGAAGAACATTCCAAACCATAGTGTAACCAATGGCCATAAGGGCATAAATACTTCCCAATACAATACCATTTATCAATTGATCTAATATCATCTTATATCACCTATTCTTGTTCTTGAATTACAATAAACTCTCCATTCTTAACTTGCATGATCATTGGCTTGTTAGATCGGTCTCCATTTTCATCGAACTCAATCGGACCGGTCACCCCATTATATTTAATAGTGGCAAATGCTTCTCGAACTTTCTCAGGTGAATCGCCGCCTTCTTCAAATGCTTTCGCGATAGTCATAGCAGCATCGTACGCAATTGCTGTGTTGGCCTCAACTTTCACATTATTTGCATCAGCCAATTTTTTAAATTCATTCATTTCCTCAGTTTCCATATTTAAATTAAGCATAGAAGCAAAAATATGATTTTCCACAGCTTCTCCACCAAGTTCAATTAGCTGTTCGGAATACATGGAATCGTCAGGGGAAAAGAATTGAACATCCAGTCCTGCTTGTTTAGCTTGTTGAGATATTAAGGCCACTTCATTGTAAAGCCCTACGATCATCACTGCATCTGGATTAAGCTTCTTAATCTTTGAAAGTTGTGCAGAGAAATTCTTATCTCCCGGGTTGTAAGTCTCATTAGCAATGAACTCTACCCCCAAAGATTCAGCAGATTCCTTAGCCGCCTCAAACATCGTTACGCCGTAATCAGTGTTTTCGTATAATGAAACAACCTTTTTTATCCCTTTTTCTTCTGCCATATATTCCATTACAGCTGGAACATAAACAGAGCCAGTGAGAATAATTCTAAACAAATAAGGATTCGATAGCTTCGAAAGTTCCGGGCTTGCACCCATGTTCACATGAAGAACTTCTGCCTTGCCCGATACTTCCTGAGAAGCAATCGTAGGTGATGAATTATATCCACCAATAATAGCTTTTGCCTTATCATTCATTATCATTTTGTTTACTACTGCGACCGCTTCGGAAGGTGTAGCTTTATCATCACCAACAAGTAACTCTAACTTTTTACCATTAATTCCGCCATTGTCGTTAATATTTTTAAAAGCCAACTCTACTCCATTTTTCATCTCATCCCCATATTGTGCGTTATCGCCACTCATAGGAGCTTGTAATCCCACTCTGATAACATCATTATCTTTTGAAGATGAGCCACTACTTCCTGATGAGGCACCATCTGTTCCGCAACCGACTACCAATGTTGACAGAATTAAGAAAAGTACTATACCCAACAATTTGGTTTTAAATGCCATTTTAATCCCCCTTTTAGGTTGATGCACTCAAAAATCATATTTGAATGAAATTTCTGTATAATCCGACCAGAAAAATTGACGTAATGGTTCACTATAGGATTTTACCCCTAAAATTCTTGAATAATAATTCTAGTTACCATCGCCAAGAGAAAGAAGATTAAAAACCTCCCATCCCTTGTAAAATTTTTTATATTTACCAGATAGGAGGTATTTCCAATGCTTAATTTATCCCAAATTAATCCATACACTCTTAACTTCTGTATAGTTTTGCAATGCATAAGATCCCATTTCACGACCAAACCCGGATTGCTTGAATCCCCCAAAAGGTGAAGCCGGATCTACCATGCTGTAGCAATTCACCCATACTGTCCCCGCTTTTAGGCGGCTGGCTATGTAGTGAGCATTTTTCACGTTCTCAGTCCATACACCTGCAGCCAATCCAAAGTCTGAGTTATTTGCTCTGGCAATTATTTCATCCATGTCGTCATAAGGCATGGCAACTACCACCGGGCCAAAAATTTCTTCTTTTGCTATTCTCATATCATCACTGACGTCTGAGAAAATAGTTGGTTCAACAAAGTATCCCTTTTCCGAGCTTCCACCACCAGCGGCGACAGTCGCTCCCTCTTCCTGACCGATATTAATATAGTTGACAACACGATCTTGTTGCTCTTTTGAAACAAGTGGTCCCATTTCAGTGGTTGTATCCAACCCATGGCCTTGCTTTACATTTTTGGCATAGTTGACAAGTTCGGACATAACATTGTCAAATTGCTTTTTCTGGATAAAGACGCGCGAGCCGGCGCTGCAAATCTCTCCTTGATTGGCCATGATTCCAGTAAAGACCCCAGGTGCCGCTTTTGAGAGATCAGCATCGGGAAGGATGATATTTGGCGATTTGCCTCCAAGTTCCAATGTTACGCGCTTCATAGTATCGGCTGCATTTTTCATGATCATTTTTCCTACTGTAGTTGAACCAGTAAATGCAATCTTGTTTACATCCGGATGTTTTACGAGAGCATCGCCTGCTGTCTCCCCGAAACCCGGGATAATATTCACCACTCCAGGCGGGAACCCTGCCTCTTCAATCAGCTCCGCTAGATATAATGCAGTTAACGGCGTCTGTTCAGCTGGCTTTAGAACGACCGTACATCCTGTGGCCAATGCCGGGGCTATTTTCCATGCAGCCATCATAAGCGGGAAATTCCATGGAATAATCTGTCCAGCAACCCCGACCGGCTCATGCCTCGTATAATTAAGGAAAGGCCCTGAAACAGGGATTGTTTGTCCCATTACTTTGGTCGCCCATCCTCCAAAATAACGGAACTGCTCAATAGTATTTGGAAGGTCAGCCATCTTGGCTTCATTAACTGGTTTACCATTGTCCAAGGATTCCAATTGTGCAAGCTCTTCTTGATTTTCTTCAATCAGATCAGCAAGTTTAAACATCAATTTGGCTCTTTCAGCCGCACTCATTTTAGACCATGGACCATCTTCAAATGCATTTTTTGCCGCTTTTGCCGCTTTATCAACATCTGCTGTATCCGCTTCACTTACTATTGCCAGCACTTTTCCTGTTGCCGGATTATAAGATTCAAAAGTTTTTCCGGAAGCTGCCTCGACAAATTCTCCATTGATATACAATTTCTTTGTTCCCTTTAAAAACTCTTCCACTCTCGGGTTTAAGCTAACGGTTGCGGTATCCATTTATTTAATCCTCCTGAAAATAAAGGTTTGCTTAAAAGAGAGCAGCTTGCTCTCTTTTAAAGTGTTTTTTCAAAAGATGTTAAAGCATCATCAACAATGTTGATAATTTCTTCCACTTCTTGCTTATTAATGATCAACGGTGGAGCGATGGCTACAATATTTACTTGATGCTCAAAATCAGCAGCTCTCAAAATCAATTTATTATCAAAGCAATGATCTACTACGTAGCGTGCCGCTCTAATCGATTGTTCGAACGGAGTTTCAGTATCCGGATCCTGCATCAATTCAAATCCGGCCAATAATCCAACCGCTCTTGTTTTTGCGAGATGACGGTGGTTTTCCTCCAGGTATTTGAATCCTTTTTTCAATTCCTTTTCCATCTCGTTTACATTCTGTAAAATGTTGTTCTTTTCAAGGAAATCCAATGTTGCCAATCCGACAGCACAAGCTGTGGGGTGTCCACTGTAAGTAAATCCGTGTCCAAGTATTTGATCATATTGGACCAGTGTATCTCTAATTTCTTTATTTAACAGAACTGCTCCCAATTGTGCATAACCGCTTGTGATTCCTTTGGCAACACACATTACATCAGGTACAACATCCCAATTTTCGACACCAAACATTTTTCCGGTTCTGCCGAATCCGCAAATCACTTCATCCGCAATAAAGAGGATATTGTTTTCTTCACACAACTTTTTGACTGCTTGCAAATAGCCTTCTGGCGGAACATGAACTCCACCTGCCCCCTGAACAGGTTCCATTATTACGGCTGCAATCTGATCCGCGCCCGTTTTTTCTATCATACTTCTAATACTTTCATCATAATCAGGGGCAGTTTTGTCACCAAGCTCACAATTCGTCAAATGCGGTTTAGCATGAAGGATATCCATATCCTTTGAGCCGGAGAAGTTATGGAATCCTATGATTCCGGTCGCAGACCCGGTGGAAATCGTAGCACCATGATAGCCGCGTTTTAAAGAGATGATCTTTTTCTTATCAGACAAGCCTTTCATGTCCCAGTAATGCCTTACCAGCTTAAATGCAGTTTCATTGGACTCGGATCCGCCTGATGTGAAGAACACTGCACTTAAATCCCCTGGAGCCACAGAAACAACCTTTTCTGCTAATCGGATAGCGTTTTCATTTGAATAGCCGTAAAAAGAAGAACAGTATGGAAGTCTATTCAATTGCTCATATGCGGCGTCCGCAAGTTCTTTTTGACCATATCCCAGATTTACATTCCATAACATGGATACCCCGTCTATATATTCATTTCCATTTACATCTTTTACCCGGATTCCTTTACCTTCAGAGAAGATAATCTTCGGTCCGTTTTCTATGAAGTCCTTGGGAACGGTTGTTGGATGGATAAAATATTCTTTATCTATTTTGCTGAGGTTATCAATATTGGTATTTTGTTTTACGATATTTGTCATTTAGTACTACCTCCTAAAGATCAAGTAATTGATTTTTTCAGGTCTGAAATTTTGCTGACTCTAAAAAATTTCACCTCCTTAAAAAGGTTACAAGGCTATCAAACTATGTTACTTACATTTTCACTATCTTCATCCAATTCCGCCGTCAACTCTTCAAGCGGGGTTGTTTCAAAGAGAGGTTTTTTCATTACAAACTTGACCCAGATGGCAGAATAAATAATAGTCAACGCTAAAAACAACAACGAATATTTATAAATTTCCCCTTGTATAACAGGGTCAGGGTGCATATTAAACAGTACGTAGATCATCCCCATAATTCCTATCACTTGAAAGGTTATACCCAATGGGGATTTAAATGACCTTCTGGCATTTGGATACTTGATACGCAAAATGATTACATCCACATGGGCAATAATATAGGTAACTACCCAGCAGAAGCATCCTGCCAAAATAAATGTCACGATCGTTTCACCAGTGGTTATTCCCATCAGCAAAAATATAACGAAAAGCATGCACAGTGTGATAATAGCAGCATATGGAGTACCGAAACGGCTTGTCTTCCCAAATATTTTTGGCAGCTGTCCATTTAACCCCATTCCGTAAAGCATCCGAGAGATAGAACAAATCAAGGTGTTTAGTGTACTTGTGGTCGCAATGATAGCAACAAGTCCCATCCATGTTTGTCCAGGCCTTCCCAGCATGGCGCTTGCAAAGTCAACATGTGGTGATGCAGACTCTGCCAAAGTTCCCAATGGAACGTATTTAACTGAAGCAAGTCCAAAAAGGATATCTGCGATCAATATTACAAATAGACTTAACCCCATTGCCAATGGTATATAAATTTTTGGTTTTTTAATTTCTTCAGCAAGAGGTGTAACAAATTCAACCCCTATAAATAACCAAATGGCCAAGGCTGTCAATCCAAATACTCCCCATCCCATTTCATTGAATTTAAAGGATGTTTCCACCGGTTCTCCGGATACTCCTGTGCCGGTCAATCCCATAATTCCAAGGACAATTGTTGAACCTATTAAAATCATTGTCAGTACAATTTGGGTCCAACTGTAGGCTCTGATTCCCAAAATATTGATTACACCTAACAGTGCCGTAATTGCGATGGATACCACTGTTGGATGCAGCCACGGAGCAAATACATCAGTAAATATTATCCCTGCAATCCCGGCTTCTGCACTTCCGGAAAAAATTGTTACAAGCACGTAGCCGCTGATGACAGATATCATACCTATAAACCGCCCCATGGCTGGAAGTGTGTAATGGTTTATTCCTCCGGCAACAGGAATCATGCCTGATAACTCAGCAAAAGAAAAGACCACAAAAAGATTTAAAATCAAAGCTGCAAACATCGCTATGATAAAACCTTTTCCACCAGCACCAAACCCTTGTCCCAAGGAAACAAGTGCACTCGAGCTGACTACAATTCCCACACCAGTTGCTACTGCAGCTCCAAGTCCTAATGTTCTATTTAACTGTTGACTCATAAATAACGGTACCCCCCGTTTTTCTCAAATAGCAAAACTGCTCTCTCATGGAATTTATCGCCGATTCTCTTATGGTGGGTACATTTTTATGCCTGCTGGCCATTCCATTTAAACCATTTGATATCGCTTCCAAATCCGAACAAAGGTGCACTTTACTTTTGATTTGAATGTTTTCCCTTTTTATCACCACTCATTTCGGAAATTATCCATATGTATTCTTAAATAGAATCTAAATCATCGTCATTTATTTGTCAATATTTAAAATAGTTTTTCTTTTTAAATTTCTACATTTTTATTCTTTTATCATTACAGGTTTGTTTTTTCTGCAAAAATCTTGTCGATATTTATAATCCCATGCAACAGAAGGTTGGCAGCTTTCTCTATATCTTCTGGCGTGCTATATTCCTCCGGACAATGGCTTTTTCCATCAATACTTTTTACAAAAATCATGCATGCTTTGGAGATGGAGGCCATATGTGCTGCATCATGGACAGCCATGCTTGGAAATCTTATAAATGGCTCTGACATATCTCTGGCTGTTTTCTCTAATATCGATACGATCTCTCCATCCATCCTTAACGGGGCTTGTTTAACCATCAGATCCTTCTCAAACCTTACTTTTCTTTTTTCAACAATTTGATTCCATTTGTTATCTATCAGTTGAATCACTTTATCCATGCGCCACTGGTTTTCACTTCTGATTTCCAAGACAAAATTCACTTCGCCTGGAACAATGTTCACAGCGTTGGGATAAACGAATAATTGACCAATTGTTCCAACCAGGTCTGTCTCGTCTTCATTACAAATTGATTCTGCTGCTAAAATCATTTCTGATGCTGCACTTAGGGCATCGAACCGATGATTCATCATCGTTGTTCCCGAATGGTTCGCCTCTCCTTTTACTTGCACCATCGTCCGGTAAACCCCTACCATATCTTCAACAATTCCGACAGCAAGGTTCTTTGCTTCCAACCTTTTTCCCTGTTCTATATGAACTTCAACATAAGCTTTTTTTTCTTTCCGGGCTTTACTTAATTTATTTAATTCTCCTATTTCACCGCCGGCCAACTTGACGGCATCCCTCAAAAAAACTCCCTGGGAATCACTGACTTGATTTAAATCCTCTACCCCCAGCTTTCCCGCGAATGTTTTACTTCCCAAGGTTGATAAACCAAAATCGTTCGACTCTTCCGCTGTAAATGAAACTATTTCAAGGTCATGCGCAAGAGTAACTTTGTTTTCTATCAATGTTTGAATAACTTCTTTCGCTATGAGTACCCCCACAGCACCATCGTATTTTCCACCATTAGGTACTGTGTCCAAATGTGACCCAATGACGATGCTCCCACTCTCATTAGAGTGACCTTCCCATTTTCCCCATATGTTTGCTATCGGATCTATTGTAACTGTTAGACCCATCTTTTCTAATTCATTTGTAAACAACTTCCGTACTTCTATATCCGCCTTAGAAAAACTTGGTCTTGTAATCCCACCCATAATATCTTTTCCATATTGGCCGTATCTTTCAATATCATCTAACAGTCTTTGACGGTTAATCTTCATTCTCAAACCTCCGCCCAAAAGATCTTGTAACTTCAATAAGATGGGTTTACTGATCCCCTAAAACTCCATAGGATGGGGCTGCCTCTGGAGTAACTGCCCTGATCCTGTAATCTTCAGCTTGTGGTCCATATATCTCCCAAAGCTTTTTCAAATCTTCAAGAGGATTGTCGCTGTAATCTACTCTAAGATCGACATAAGGGAATGAATCATCCTTATAGATTAAAAGACCAATGGATCGTTCCTGATCTAATTCGCCGCCCATTTGAAAGCCTTTTTCAATCGCTAAAATCAGTCTTTCAGTAAAAGGAAGCCCTTCCGTCTCTAGAAACTTCCGCCCCATTTTCTCAGGAATACTCGGATCACTCAGAAGGTTTCCAATACTTGCAACGTTATGATCTCTGAATTCCCCATGAACCCCCAGTGCCTTTTTTCCGGTAAAAACCGCTGAATTGCCTTCTGCATCAACGATAGCCAACTGACGGTACTCTGGAAATGGTGTAGACTCCTTCATTGCTTGTAAAGCATTTTGGGCGCCTAATCCATGCTCCAAAACTGTCAAGCCAATATTTGCTAATCTTGGATCCGTTACATTTTGAGTTAAAATAGCCCCAACGCCTTGTTTTGCCCAAGGACAACGGGCACCAACAGATGGGCTGCTTGACGTTACAACAACTCCCAACGCTCCTGTTTCTGAACACCTTCCGGCTACAGAGAATGTATTGGTGATCTTCATTTGATATCTCCCTTCCCTTTGTTGATTAATCAGACGGGAACCTCCCGCCTGATCCGATTATTTTTTACTCACTTACTACTGCCTCAACATCAATCTCCATTAACATTTCCGGCAATGCAAACCCGCTTACAATCAACCCAGTACTGCAAGGATAGACATCCTTAAAATGTTTGGCGATGACCGGGTAAACTTTACTGCGATCTTCCCGGTTCAGTATATAAACAGTGATCTTACATATATCCTTCACCGATCCGCCTGCTTCTTCCAACAATTGCTTAACGCATTTACAGGCCATTTCTGCCTGTGTCTCAACATCCCCTTCTCCGTGGAAGTTTCCATCCAGATCAAATCCTGTCTGCCCGCGTAAGAATATTCTATTCCCGGCACGAACAGCCATACTGAATTCATTATCGATATGATGTTCCGGTTCTCCTAATTCTGATGGATAAAAATTTTTCGTTTTAAATTTTCTGAACCTCTTAATATCAACCTTTTTAATTTCTCCAAATACTGACATTACGACTTCTCCTCCTAATAAATAGTTAGTTTTATATATTTATTGAGCGGATGAAAAAGAAGTTTCCTTCAACCAGCTCCAGTTTAAAAGGTTATATGCTTCATGTATCTTTCCTTGTGCAAATAAATTACGGATCCTCGTTGATGATATGACTTTTCCTTCTGTACACTTGACAGGTTCCAAAATGGATACCTTAAAATGCTTTCCCAAAGTATTAATATCTCCCTCTCTATTTCTGCCAAACCGAAAGTCATGACCTTCAAAGATCTCCCGAGGATTCAACTTTGTCAACTCCTCTAGAAAAGCTTCTGTACCTTGTGTCATGAATTTTGCATTGAATGGGGTGATAATCGTATGGTCAACCCCCATTCTTTCTAACATGGTTAATTTCTCATCCAATGGTGTTAATAACATTGCACGTTGAAAAAATACTTTTGGGGGCGGGTCAAATGTATAGACTACCAATGGAACTTCCATCTCCCTGGCTCTTCTCCTGGCATGAAGGATAAGTGTTTGGTGACCTTTATGCAGTCCGTCAAGAGCCCCAATAGTAAGGATGCACTCAGGCAGTTGCAAGCTGTTCAATTTATGAGTCTGCATAGAAAAGCCCCCTATCATGTATTTCAAGTATCACATTCCCTGAATGTATCCATTTAGCTTTTAACCAGGTCCGAACTTAAGTTAGCTGCTTTAATGACCAGTTCGCGATGTGGCGTCAAGTCATAGTTTTTGAATGCTGCTGCTGACTGTGCAAATGGCGGGCTTTGAGCAAAGAGTTCAAATGTTATCTGGTGGCCAGCCAATGAGGAATTTAATAAATCTCTAGCGAAGTATAGTAGTTTTGCTCTTTCTTCAGCGCTCCATTTACCTACCGAGTAATATCTGTAGATGTGATCCTTGATTTTTGGATCTCGCATTGTTGCCATATCAGGTGTTACTGCCAATTGCCCCCCCACTAATTCACGAGCTAAATGCGCCATTGCCGGGAAGTGCTTCAAGGCATAAATCCTTCCCGTATATAATAGAGATTGATTCGGCATCATTAGACCTCCGGCCGTTTCCTGTGCCTCTGCAACAGCAGCAGTTAGATGTGCATTGATTGTTTCACGGTAACTTATCAGCTCAGTGAGTTTTTCCTGAACAGAAGGAATTTTAGTTAAACCGGTCTGCTCTACATTCAACAACGCTACTCCTATTAGGTAATCGGCTCTTTTCAATATACGTAATACATAATTAAATGCAGAATAACGATGAACCGTTTCCCTAATATACTTGGCAGACTCCAAGGATCGATGAAACAGCACGTTTTCCCAAGGAATTAAAACATCATCGAAAATGAGCAGAGTATCAATCTCTTCAAATTTCGAGGAAATCGGGTAGTTTTCCGGGTCTTTTCCTGCCCCGACAGGAGAACGGCAAATATGTTTCAGACCGGGCGCTCCCATATCGCAAATGAAACCAACAGCATAGTTTTCCATATTGACACTAGAATTAGACCAATTGGAGATGGTTGGTTTGACAAAAGCCTGATTGGCATATGCTGCCGCTGTTTCAAATTTTGCCCCCCTTACCACAATCCCTTTCTCATTTTCATCAACAATATGAAGAAGTGTTCCACCATCTTCTCCGTTGATTAATTTGCTTCTGTCTCCTTTAGGATCAGTGTTTGCCGAAACGTGGAACAGATCCAATCTTGCAATGCGGTCAATATGGTTTCTAATATTCTCAGCATACGTAGGGTCAATTTCGTTCAGTCGATCTTGTGCATCATATAAAGACCACATTTCCCCAATTGTCTCGTCTCCTACACGATAAAACACTCCGCCAAGATCTTCTAAAACTGTGTCCACGTATTTACGAATTGCAGCAAGATCTTCTTTTGATTTCGGCATATGATAACCTCGATTTATCTCATCTCCATCCGGCAGTGTTACGGTGCAAATTTCTTTATATTTTTCCTCATGATTTATGTCATACATTCGTGCCTTTACATCGATGATTGGTTTGAAAGCGGGATGCTCCGTTATGTTGTAAACCCTTTCTCCATCAATATACACCTCTCTTCCATCATTGATTGATTCCTTATAGTCCTTACCTGTACGCAAAGCCATCTGATTGCCTCCTCTTACTATTAAAATTTATTTAAATACTTCCTCCTGCATTTCCGATCAAATATTTGCCTAGCTTTTTCGCTTCTTCGGTATGCTGTTGGATGATTTTTTTGGCTTCTTCTTTATCTCCGGCTTCATAAGCAGCCAATAAAAATATGTGATCTTGAGCCAGCTTGTTCAACTCATCATATGCCTCTCTGTTGTTAGTCTCCAGCGCCGCTCTTAAAGCACTGAACATAACAGCTTCGGCAGTCAGTCGACGGTATGATTCCAGCAGTGCTGCGTTTTGGGCCAAGGCGACAGTATAGTCATGTAAAGCTATATTGGCTTCGATATATTTATCCGGTTTCAGTTGAGAAGCGGTTTTTGGAATTGTCTCTTGTACCCGTTTTCTCAATTCTTCAAGTTCTTCTTCGGATAGTTTTCCAACTGTCTTCTCGATTGCTGCGACTTCTAAGACATTTCGTGTTTCCAGTGCATCATAGAGCATTTCTACAGTAAGCGGAGTAACAGTATAGTCACCATCCTTAGTTCGGTTCAATAATTGTTCTCCTTCTAGCTTTGCAAGTGCATAAAGAACTGGCTGGTTGGTCATATCAAGCAAGTCGACCAAAGAATTTACAGTAATACTTTCACCGGCTGTAAACTCCCGTTCCAGAACCTTTCTTTTAATTTCACGGTAGGCCCTCTCATTGTCATATGGTTGAAAGTGTCCAAACTTTCCGCGATAGTATGCCAATGGATGTTTATCTTCTGCACCGGCATGAACTACTTCAGCCAGAAAAACTGAGTGGGTTCCTCCTGTTACCTCCTTTACTACACGACATTCTAAATGGGCTAGTGCATCATTCAGTATTGGTGCCCCCAATTTTCCGTAGGTGATTTCAACGCCCTCAAACTTATTTGTGTTGGAGCGGGCAAATTGCAGTGCCAATTCTCCTTGTTCTGCATGAAGTATATGAACCCCAAAAACCTTTGACTTAGAAATCGCATGACATGTACCGGTGCTTTGATTTACGCAAACCAAAAGCATTGGAGGCTCCATTGATAACGAGGTTACCGCACTGGCCGTAATACCATAATCAACTCCTTCATGTTTAGTCGTGATAATTGTGACACCGCTTGCAAAATGACCAATCACATCCCTGAATAAGACATTGTCAACAGTTGGTATCCTGTTTTTTTCAGATATCATTGTATGCGTATTCCTCCTTTACTCAATTAAGGAAATATTCCATTTCTATTCCTTAAATACTAAAATAAAATGCAAATTTATCATTTGCTTGTTTGTACTTTTACCATATTCATATTTACGGTAAAAGTCTGTAAGTATTCTTTAAATAGACTATAAAATTGATTCTGATAATTGTCAAGGTTTTTTATTGTGTTTTTTTGCAGAATATAAAAATAGACGCTTTTCTTTAAAAACGCCTATTAACTATACGTTAGATTCAATTGAATCTAAGTTCTTCAATCTTGAATTGATGCAGAATCTAATCCGACCCTATATATTTTCCTTGGACGCCCCCTTGATGAAGGGGCCTCTTCACCAATGATTCTGGCAAAGCCTGTTTTAGTTAGATCATTTAGAATGCGCCTGGCATTCCTTTCAGTCATTTTTAACCAAACTGCCACATCGTTCGCTGTTACTGCATGCCTGCCTGTGTTTTTTTGAATGGAGATAATTTTATTAAATGTTGTAATAGACACTCCACTTTCTTTTAATTTTACACCAACTTCTTTGTTCTCATTCCGATAGCCAAAGCTGATGCTATGCTTATCACTTAAGGGCCCTTCGATTTTCCCGTTAAATTCAACAGCGAATGCACAGTATCCATCATAATTCTGTGCATGTGCTAACGCGAGGCGGGCATTTTCTTCAGCGGCAAGGGTTGTATCTCCATATCCAATTCCTATATTTGCAGGCAAATCCGTTATTAAAGCTAATTTTTCAAGTAATGAACTGCTTTGTTTGCCTATATTATCAAATGAACCCCTTGTTGAAAATATTATAAAAGAACCGCTTCCCAAAGGAACAAATGACCCTGATATTTCCTCAGTAAAAGTTAAAATAGCTGATTGTAATTCAAGATCCAGTCTATGAACATCGTAAGACATTAAATTTGATTGTTCGGATTTGTCCGCGTTTTTCACTTTGACCAAAAGAACAGTAATCTGTGATTGTTTAAAATGAAAGGCCGTCCAATACTGCAATGCCAATTTTATTGTTGAACGTATGTTTGCTCGTGTAGGTGAAATCCGGTAAACCGGAATCATTTTAGCCTTTAATTGAGCATATACGTCACTCAAACACGTAAAACATACTGATGCTACACCATCTTTATAATTCTTTTCGTGAAAATCTACAATTTCTTTTATTGGCGTATACCCTTTATATTCATAAAGTTGAACATCTACAGTAGGTATTTTTAAATCAGTGAAAGTTTCGGTAATATCCCGCCATTCAAGCATGTCTACACTTATATTCCCTAAACTTCTCTGATCTTTGTATCCACTCTCTAACAGCACTTTCATTAAACTAGAACTATTTAAATTTAAATAGAAGAATGGTTGTCTAGAAGAGCTTTTTTTTGCCAAAGTATATGGCGTAAGGCCTGAAAACACCCATAAATCCACCAAATGCTGATTCGTTTCTACTATTTCCCCCGTTTCAGAGGCATGGTTATACATAAAGTAGACAGGATCCAGTTCATCTTTATGTTCATCAGCAATCTGGCTGATAATGTTTAATGAGTCTTTTGGTCCGACAAATCCTATTCTCGTCTTCAATCCAACGACCCCCAAATCATAATATCTAAACCATTTTCCACTAAGAAACAAAATGTTTAGCCCATTGTGCAGTTTTAATTATATCACGAATCTATCCAGACACTGATTGCAAGCCTTCTAGTCTGATGTACATATGAATTGCGAAGTGATTCCAGTGTTTGAGACCTACAATCAACTTTCCGCTTGTTTAACCCCGTAGGGCCTGGTTAAAGAAATAATCCCGCATATTAAAGCTATCACGACAACTCCGGCACCAACATGCGCTGTACTAATGACTGAATGTGTATGCTCCAATACCACACCGCCAATTGCTGATCCCAACGATATTCCAATTTGCAGAGCTGAGTTGTTAATACTTTGTTGAATATCAGAAGCATCAGGATCAATTTGTATAATGTAGTTCTGTTGAGGAGGAGCAAGACTCCAGCTTAGCGCTCCCCATAGCAGCATGGCTACTAAGAATATTGGAAAAGAGAACGTTGAATATGGAAGCAAAAATAATACAATGGCAAAGGAACTAATGACTAGTAAAATACTTTTTTGAGACCCGATTCGATCAGCTAGCGTACCCCCAAATGCACCACCGAATACAGCTGAAAGACCAAACAAGAAATAGCAAATACTAATCCAGTATTGCCCCATGTTCAAGGTAGTTTCCAAAAAAGGGGTAAAGTATGCATAAAACGTGTAATGTCCGGCAAGCATAAACATGGTGGCCAAGTGTGCACTTGCCATCTTAACGCTGCCAAGAGATTTTATTTGCACAGATATGGGTTGAACTTCTTCAGTAGGAATGTTCTCTAAAAATACATAGATTAAAATAATAGATATGATTGAAAGAAAAGCAATCCCCAAAAACACAGTTCGCCATCCAAAATGATCCGTGATCAAGATTCCTATAGGCACGCCTAAGACAAGTGATGAGCTGATCCCCATATAAATAAACCCCAAAGCTTTCGCTCTATGGGCCGGATCAACGATTTTTGCAGCAATCGTTAAAGAAAGGACAACTACTAGGGCAGTACTCATAGCTGTTATAACTCTCGCAACCATCACTATAAAAAAGTTAGGGCTGAAGTATGTCATTACATTCCCAAGGAAAAATATAAATAAAGCCAAAAGATATAATTTTTTCCTTTCAATTTTTGCCGTCAATGATAAAAGGACAGGGCCGGAAATGGCATAAATAAGAGCAAACACAGTAATAAGCTGCCCGGCTGTGCCAAGAGAGACATTCAAGTCATCAGCAATAACAGGTAAAATTCCACCTACAATTAATTCGACCAGCCCTACTGCAATCGTAGATGCAGCAAGTATAAATACTTTAAAATTCATGAAAGCTCCTCCTTATACTTTTCGCCGCATATTTTTAAAAAAACAAAAAACCCCTGCCCACAAAAATAAGATTGCCATTTTTGTAGTCAGGAGTTATGGTTCCTGGTAGAGACCCTCAAACCAGATTATTGAGGTTATACATATTTGCGGTTATAAAAATTTTTCCTTTAATAATTTACCATATCTGTTCACATTTTTTCAAGTATGAGTTTACACTAAATTGCAAGTGCTGTACATTTTTGGTGGAGTTACCGGTTGTTTAAGTAAATATAATCGTTTTATTACCATGCACAATCACTTTGTTCTCCACGTGCCACGCAACAGCATGGGCGAGGACATGTTTTTCTACGTGACGGCCGGCAACTTTTAAATCATTTGCTGTATAGCGATGTGTAACCCGCAGTACGTCCTGCTCAATAATCGGGCCTTCATCAAGGTCGTTTGTTACATAATGGGCGGTTGCTCCAATTAGTTTTACTCCGCGGTTAAAAGCCCGTACATATGGGTTGGCTCCCACAAATGCCGGTAAAAATGAATGGTGGATATTGATGATTCGATTCGGGAACTTGGAGATAAATTCAGGTGAGAGAATTTGCATGTACCTTGCAAGGACAATAAAATCAACTTTTCCTTCCAATAGCTCCAACGTCCTCGCTTCTGCTTCATCCTTCGTTTCTACACTAACCGGTATATAATGATAAGGAATTCCTTCTCTTTCTACGATTTCTCTCAGGTCATTATGATTGCTGATAACCATTGGTATGTCCGCGTCTATTTCTCCTGATTTGACTCTCCATATCAATTCCATCAAACAGGAGTCCTGCTTTGTCACAAAAATGGCCATGCGCTTTTTTTCTCTTTTATTGTTTAACTGCCACTTCATATGATATTCTTCCGCAAGTCCATCCAAATCTTCCTGCAACTTGATATAAGAGGAATCAAAATCCGATAAATCAAATTCGATTCTCATAAAGACCATACCCGCTTTCGGGTCTGTTGTATGCTGATCAAATTGTACGATATTCGCCTGGTGCTCCAACAAAAAGTTTGATACAGTTGAAATAATTCCCGGCTTTTCTGGGCAGGAAATCAATAAGGTGGTCCTGTTTCTATTCTGTTCTGACTGCATTGCTTTTCCTCCGTTTATTTTTAAATTAATCCGTTTTGCCTATGCGTGAATCTCCATTCCGGTAACTGCCAGAGCAGCTTCGGCCATGGCTTCGGACAAGGTCGGATGCGGGTGTATGGCCTCAGCAATATCCATTGCTGTCAAATTGAAGACTTGTGCCAAACCCGCACCGGAGATCATTTCCGTTACATTTGGCCCAACCATATGTACGCCTAAAACTTGTCCTGATCCCTCTTCCACTACAAACTTGACAAATCCGTCTGAATTGCCAAATACAAGTGCTTTTCCAACAGCACGGAATGAGAATTTGCTTGTTTTTACATAGAAGCCTTCAGCTTTCGCCTGATCTTCCGTTAATCCTACACTTGCGGCTTCAGGATTGCTGTATACACATTTTGGAACAAGAATGGGGTCGAGCTTGGCCGGATAGACTCCCGCCATATGCTCAACGGCAATCATCCCTTCATGAGAAGCCACATGAGCCAACTGCAGTCCCCCAATGACGTCACCGATGGCATAGACGTTAGGCACATTTGTCTGGTAAAACTCATTCGCTTTGATAAATGCCCGGTCCATTTCAACATCCAAAATATCCAATCCAATATTTTCTGTATTGGGGATACGGCCGACCGATACGAGAATTTTTTCAGCCACAAAAGACTTTATCTCACCTTTATGTTCAGCACTAATGAAAACTCCGTCCCCTTTTTCCAATGTTTCTGGAAGAACTTTGGCATGTGTTACGATTTTGACTTTCTTCTTTTTCAATAGACGCTGTATTTCTTTTGAAATGTCCCGGTCTTCCGTTGGCAGAATGCGGTCTTCATATTCAATAATCGTAACATCCAATCCAAAATCCGAAAACATGGATGCCCACTCAATGCCAATTACACCGCCGCCCACAATGATAATAGATTTTGGAAGATCTGTCATTTGCAACGCTTCATCTGAAGTCATCACATATTTCCCATCCGGTTCTAGACCCGGCAGGCTTCTTGGGCGGGATCCTGTTGCTACTAAAATATTTTCGGCTCCTAAAGTTAGCGTTCCATCCCCTGGCCTCTCAACTACGACAGAGCGCGGTCCTGCAATCCTCCCCATCCCTTCATAAACATCAATTTTTCCTTTTTTCATTAAATGCTGGACACCTTTAAAAAGCTGTTCCGTAATTTGTTCCTTCCTTGATTGGGCTTTTGAAAAATCGATGCCAC
This sequence comes from Siminovitchia fordii DSM 16014 = CIP 108821, assembly GCF_000374565.1. Lineage (GTDB taxonomy): Bacteria > Bacillota > Bacilli > Bacillales > Bacillaceae_C > Siminovitchia > Siminovitchia fordii. The sequence continues at coordinate 131,258 of NZ_KB894693.1, forward strand.
ATTCCGGGACAACAACTCCAAACTTTTCCGCGTTTTTCGTATTGGCATAAACTTCCGCGCTTCTTAATAATGCCTTGCTAGGTATACAGCCCGCATGTAAACAAGTTCCTCCTAATTTTGCTTTTTCCACAACGGCTGCCTGCAGGCCCAATTTGGAGGCCCGAATAGCCGCTACATATCCTCCAGGCCCTCCGCCGATAATAACTACATCGTATATCTTTTTCACTTCCCATCTTCCCCTCTTATCTAATATTTATTATTTGATCTCGATCGCACAGGCACCTGAGGAAAAACTGTCTCCAATAATAAAACCATTTTCCTCTGTGTAATCTATTTGTGTTTCATCGTCCAGGTTACGCATAGTAAATCGGTCCATTCCGATTTGAATGCCGTTATACTCAATCATATGATCGTTTCTCCTCGGCTCATCCACTATGAACTTGTAGGACATCGACATACCGCAGCCTCCGGTAATATCCACATCTATCCGCGGAATTTGCCCTGCTTTTATATCCATTATTTCTAATTTCTTCAGAGCTGCCTCCGTCAACGTAATAACCATTGTTATCCCTCCTGCCTTTCATATGAAAGCGAAAGCTCTCCTAACAAAGCCTCGTTCGTTTGCTGGAATTGAATTTATCGTTCTGCCTTTTATTTAATCCGCGAAAATAGGATTAATTGCGAAGATGCTGGCCCTCCGTCTACCTATGTTTCATAAAAAAACAGAAAAGGGTGTTGTTCCCTTCTCTGTCCTTGTACCTGAGAGTTTAACCCTGATTTTCGAGGTTTTCTCCTTTGGTGGCGTTTAACAGATCACGCTCTCCAGAGTTGCGTCCGAATGTGGTTCTTCTGCCTGAGAGATTTGTTCCAAGGGGTTTTTTGGACCTTGCTCCTTCGGCGGCTTATTAAAAAGCGCTCTCCCACAATCTTCACCCGCTATTTTTTCCATTGAAGGCATTAAGCTCTTTTTAGACATGGTTTTCCTAAAATCTTTTTCTTCATTTCCTCACCAGTAGGGGTAGCAGCCAAACCACCAAGCGCAGTCTCCTTCAGCGATCTGGGCATGCTTTTTCCGATATCGTACATCGCTCCAATGACCTCATCAAATGGAATACGGCTTTCCAATCCGGCAAGAGCCATTTCAGCTGATGTAAAGGCAATCGATGTACCGATCACATTCCTCTTTATGCAAGGCACCTCTACGAGTCCTGCCACCGGATCGCACACTAGCCCAAGAAGGGATTTGAGAGCCATGGCTCCTGCATGTACCGCTTGTTCCGGTGTTCCTCCCCTCATTTCCACAATTGCCGCTGATGCCATAGCTGTCGCAGATCCCACCTCTGCCTGACAACCGCCGGCAGCTCCGGAAATAAAAGCACGGTTGGCAATCACATACCCTATTGCGCTGGCTGTGAACAACCCCATCACAAGCTGATCAAAAGGAATATCGGTATTTTCCTTCAGGGCAAAGATACAGCCTGGCAGTACTCCTGCCGACCCTGCGGTAGGAGTAGCCACAATGACCCCCATCCGTGCATTCATTTCAGAGGTGGCAAATGAATACTTCATTGCATCGATCATCAGACCCCCTACCATGTAATTCCCTTTTTCTCTATACTTTTGCATTAAATACGCATCACCGCCTGAAATACCGCTCGGAGTTGGCGATGGGTCTGTAATTCCATTTTCTACTGCCTCTTTCATTTTATGGAGTCGTTCTTTCATCATTGCAAAAATTTCATTGCTGCTCTTCCCTGTCTTTTGTTTTTCAGTCTCGATCATCAGCTCGCCTATCGTCATTTCTTTTTCCTGACAAAGCTGAAGAAGTTCTTTAATAGTCTGAAAATCCATCCCTATCATCTCCGCTCCTGAAGAAGATACCTCTGTCTTATAGACTCAATATCAATCTTGGAATTTAATAATATATCCGCTGACTGTCCATTGATCAGGAAAATTTTCGAGACTCCTCCTCCCAGGGAAACGCCTCCAATTTCTATCGTATTGGCCTCATTTTTCATATCTATTAAAAGCGTATTAGGATGTTCATAGTATGGACAGTTCTCTTCAAGTTGAAAAGACACATTCATTCTCTGCTTATCTGCCAGCTCGAATGCATGCTTGATTCTGGGGTTATCTGTTTCAAGCCCCAACAGTCCTCCCACGATGGCCTTATCCGTTCCGTGGCCCTGATATGTTTCGGAGAAGGAATCGAAAAATGTTATATTCACAGAATCCGGAATCCCGCCAAAGAGATCGTGTCCGAACTTCCCGATCGATACAACCCCTGCAGTATGGGAGCTGGAAGGACCAACCATAATGGGTCCAATTATATCGAAGCAACTGTTAAAAACCATATGAATGCCTCCATATCTACCTAACCAGTATTTTTTGATAAAGAGGATACGAATCACATAACTTACTGATATTTTCCTGCACTCTCTCTTTGACTTCAGGTTCACCTTTGCTTTTTAAGATATCTGCAATATTTCCAGCAATAATTTCCATATCCCTTTCATTCATTCCACGCGAAGTAAGAGCAGCTGTTCCGATCCGGATGCCGCTTGTGACAAAAGGGCTTTCGGGATCATACGGGATCGTATTTTTATTGACGGTCATGCCCGCTTCTTCCAACAGGTGCTCAGCTTCCTTTCCAGTGAGTCCCCATGGTCTGACGTCCACTAAAAGTAGATGGTTATCTGTTCCGCCGGAAACAATGGCAGCCCCCGCTTTTTTCAACGATTCCGCGAGTGTTGATGCATTGCTTACCACTTGAGATGCATAGGTTGTAAAACTCGGGTCAAGGGCTTCCTTGAATGCTACAGCCTTCGCCGCAATCACATGCATCAGCGGTCCGCCTTGAATACCGGGGAAAATGGCCTTATTGACCCCTTTCATGATTTCTTCACTGTTTGTCAGAATTATTCCTCCGCGTGGCCCCCGAAGTGTTTTATGGGTGGTACTTGTAACAACATCCGCATAAGGGACCGGAGATGGGTGAAGTCCTGCTGCAACAAGGCCGGCAATATGTGCCATATCAACCATGAAAAAGGCCCCGACTTTATCAGCAATTTCCCTGAATTTTGCAAAATTGATGATTCTTGGATAGGCACTCGCCCCGGCTATAATCAACTTGGGACGTTCCTGAAGAGCGATTCTTTCCACTTCCTCATAATCAATCAAATGATTATCCTCTCTCACCCCATAAGACACTACTTTAAACCATTTCCCAGACATGTTGACTGGGCTGCCATGCGTCAAATGGCCACCATGGGACAAATTCATTCCCATAATCGTATCACCTGGTTCAAGCAGCGAGAAAAAGACTGCCGTATTTGCCTGGGCTCCTGAATGGGGCTGAACATTTGCATATTGAGCACCAAATAGTGCTTTTAAACGGTCGATAGCCAAATTCTCCACAAGATCAACATGCTCGCAGCCGCCGTAATAGCGTCTCCCGGGATATCCTTCCGCATATTTGTTCGTTAGGACTGACCCCATTGCTTCCATTACATCTTCACTGACAAAGTTTTCAGATGCTATCAGTTCAAGTGACTGATCCTGTCTTTTCCGTTCTTCCTCGATGGCTTGAAAAACTTCAATATCTGAACTCACCAAACTCATTGTTTCATCCTCCTTTTTTTCCTACCCGCCCCTGCCATAAAAGAAAACACAAAAAGGACAGGGGAAAGATAGATATCCATCTACCTTCCTCTGTCCTGTTACCTGAGAGTTTAACTTCATAAAGAAGTATTCCCCTTGGGTGGCCTGAATAGGCTCTCTCCAGAGACGCGTCCAAACGCGGTGCTTTTACCTGAGAGATTGGATCCCATGGTCTTTTTGGGACTTGCTCCTTCGGTGCTAAACTAATTGTTTAGTCTCTCCCGCGATTATCATTCGCAAATATTCTGCTTTTTCTAATATATCTCAACTCTAAATTTATGTCAACACTGTGAACGAAATAATGAGTAAAACTTTTTAGCTTGACACCTTCATAATGGACGGGATTCTTTTCAAGAGACGCTTGATTGACTTATTTGATTCATGTAAAACAAGGTCTTTATCGACTGTTTTAACAGTCCCGCTTTCCATTACGATCCTTCCATTAATAATCGTAGCATCCACATCCGCCCTTGTGGCAGAGTAGACGATTCTGGAAATCGGATCAACCTCAGCAGATGGGAACGTATGGAATTTGTTCAGGTCGAGAATAGCGATATCCGCTTTTTTTCCGATCTCAATGCTTCCTATTTGATCTTCAAGTCCAACAGCTTTTGCACCGCCAATAGTTGCCATTCTGAATATCGTCTTTGCGTCCATGATCGTTGGTCCATGAATCGGCTTTTGAATGAGTGATGCCATTCTCATTTCATTAAACATATCAAGATTATTATTGCAAGGTGCACCATCTGCTCCAAGACTAACATGAGCTTGAAGGTCGAGCATATCGGGTACATCTGCAATTCCCGAAGCGAGCTTCATGTTGGAATTCGGGCAATGGCTCATTTTAATACCGCGTTCTTTGATGATCCGTTTTTCTTCATCATCCAGCCATACACAATGCGCCAAAATCAGATTCTCATTTGCAAGGCCGATATGATCAAGATAAACGATATTCCTCATCCCTCTTTGCTGTTCAACAATTTCGATTTCCTTTCTATTTTCCGATGCATGAGTATGGACTTTGACATTATAGTGATTGGACAGATCCCGTACTTCTATCAACAGTTCTTCTGTACAGGAAACAACAAATCTTGGGCAAAAAGCATATTGGATGCGTCCGTTATCATATTGATTCCATTTTTCCAAGAGGTCAACACTTTGCTGGATGGACTTCGCCGTATCCTCCAGCAAAAGGTCAGGGACATCGTCCCCCATATCCATCATCACTTTCCCAGCAAGGCAGCGGATACCACTTTCAGCCATTGCCTGGAAGGCGGAATCTGTATGGTTAACGGTTTCCATATCTACGATGGTCGTTGTACCGCTTTGAATCAATTCCCCTACACCAAGCATGGCTGAATAATAGCTTGATTCTTCGTCATGTGAAGCTTCCAGCGGCCAAATTCTTTTTTGCAGCCAATCCATCAACTCCAAATCATCGGCCTGACCTCGGAACAATGTTTGGCAAAGGTGGATATGCGTCTGGATAAAGCCTGGGATAACTGTCTTACTCGTAGCATCAATCACCCGATCAGCCTGATCCCCGAGATCTTTCCCTATTTTTTTTATTTTATCATCCACAATAAACAAATCCCCTTGGATAATCTCCTCCTGGGCGTTCATCGTGATGATCTGCGCATTTTTAATCAGAATGCTGGGCATACCGCTTACCTCTCTCTTTTTATAGATTAATTGACGCTTTGCTTTTATCTTTAGAGAATCTCACCGCTAACTCCTTATAAAAATCGATGGACCTTAAGTAAGCTTGGATATCAACGTTTTCATTGGGCTGGTGGGCAAGACTTTCATCACCGGGTCCGTAAATCAACGTTGGAATCCTGCTCTCGGGATTTAATACAGCGGCATCCGTATAATAAGAAACACCATATAACGAATCTTGCTTTTTCAGTTCTAATGCCAAACTGATCAGTTTGCTGGATTTATCAGTTAGGATAGCCGGCCGATCCAATTGCATGTTGACAGAATAATCCGGGGAGCCTTCTGTAGAAAATAATTCGTTCAAACTATTTTTGATTTCCATGAGTAATCGTTCGTGGGATTGAGGAGGAACCGATCTGATATCCACAGAGATGCTGCACCGGTCCGGAATGACATTCGTTTGGACTCCCCCATTTATTTTGGTTATAGCGAGACTGCTTTCACCCAGTGGTTCAGCGGAATTCTTCCACTTTTCCTTTAATGAACTCAATACATCTATAACCTTGTTCATCCATTCAACCGCATTGATTCCCTTATCCGGCATGGAACCGTGCGCTGTTTTACCAAGTGTGACAATCTCAATCCACAAGGCACCTTTATGCCCAACGACGACTTTCTCTTTGGTCGGCTCACCAATCACCAAAGCTTCGACATTTTCCATCGTCTGATCTGCTAGGTATTTCCTTGCACCGCAGCTATCGACTTCTTCTCCCGCGGTAGCCAAGAATACAACTTCCTTTGGAAGCCTTTTGCCTTCTTTGATTAATGACTCAACAGCCAAAAACATTGCCGCAAGACCGCTTTTCATATCAGAAGCTCCGCGGCCGTACATCTTGTCTCCGACAACCTTACCGGAGAACGGAGAGTACTTCCATTGCTGTTCACCTGGAAGTACTGTATCCATATGGCCGCAAAAGACCAGCTTCCCGTCTGTTTCTCCTTCTAAGCGGATTTCAAAATTGCTCCTGCCGGGTTCAACTTGGGTAATTTGATAGGGAATGCCGGCTGATTTACATCTTTCAGCCAGCATTTTTGATACTTTATCTTCATTACCAGGAGGGTTGGAGCTGTCAATTTGAATCATTTCCTGTAAGAAACGGACAGCATCCATCTAAATCTTCTCCACAATTTGCATTTTAAGAGAGGTCACTTTAAAACCGTTCACTGGGGCCATATCCTGTGAGCACGTTGAGCAGGCAATGACCACTTCTTCCAATGCTTTCAACCTGACGTAATCTCCAGGCTTTGACAACGGTTCTTGAATCTTATAATCCCCCTGGTCGTCCAATACATTATTCATGAAGAAGTTGATCGGATCCGGAACAGGCTCATTTCCCAACCCAAATGACTCCAACGCTTTCTTCAAATTGTCATGACAATTGGGGTGATCTTCCATGTCAAAATCAATTTTATAGCGATAGTAGTCACATGCAGGGAAAAAGAAATCATGCTTTCCGACTGTATCTTCGACAAAAGTCATCAATGGGCGGCGCCTGTTGCTGTATAAGGCATCTCCCGGCTTCAAGCGGATGCTGCTGAGGGAAGCCCTCATATGAACAGGCGAAACAAACTCTTTTGGATCATTTCTATTGAAACAAACAAAATCACCGACTTGTTTTCCGTCCATATCAATAATGATCAGTTCTTCACCTGGTTTTAGCAATGCGCTCCTTCCCTCATACGGGGGTATGATAATCTCTTCCCTGATTCGCTCCCGTGCTGAATTCACCATCATTCCACACCTCTTTTTCGCATTCAGTTAATCAATAAATAAAGCAACGGCTCTGATTGGCGAGCCAGACCCCTTCCTGATTTTCAACGGCAAACCAAAGTAAAGGAAACGCATTCCGGCAACCTGATCCAGGTTGATCAGGTTTTCGGTATTGGATATTCCGTATTCTCTGCAGACTAAATGGCCTGAGTACCGGTCATCTTTGGGATTATCCACTGAAGGGGAGTCGATTCCAATATTGACCACGCCTTTTTCAGCAAGCCATTTTGCCCCTTCGTAATTTAGACCTGTGTAACGCGTCAGCCACTCATCCGTTCCAAACTTTCGGTTATAATGGCCGGTGTATAGAAGGACGATATCCCCTTTTTCCAAGACCTGCTGCGATTTTTGTAAAGCCAACTCCAAATCCCTAGGTGTGATGTAGTCATCCGGAGAAACGTGGGAAACATCCAAACAAACAGCAGGACCATAATAATACTCAAGCGGCATATCATTGATATATTTACCATTTGGATCGAATTCGTAAGTCGCGTCGGTATGTGTACCGCCGTGTTCGTTTATCAGGATATTGTTTGTAGCGAATTCGAATCCGATTTTTTTCAAACTTTCTTCATGGGAAATGTTCTGCCAAATATGTGTAGGCTGATGCAGGGGAAACACCGGCATGCCTTGATAGATTTCCTGTGAAAGATCAACCAGTCTGATACCCATTTAAACTGTCTCCCTCCTATTCCACAACCGGGGAAAGTACTTCGAATTTATCTACATCAATTAATCCCATATCTGTAATCTTCCATTCAGGGCTTGTGACAAGCGACCAGAAGGATAAGTGCATAAATGGTACAGGTATACCGCAGCCAAGCTCGGACTCTGCCAATCTCGTCAGTTCAGCGATTTTTTCACTTACTTCCTGTCCGCTCAGTTCATCCGTAATCAGACCTCCGACCCTCAATGGGAGATCACCGACGACCTTGCCGTCTTTAATCATGGCAATTCCGCCATCCATTGAAATGACCCGGTTTACAGCTGTTACCATGTCTTCATAGTTGGTACCTGTAACAATAATGTTATGTGTATCATGCGCTACACTTTCCGCAATAGCCCCGCTTTGCAGTTTAAAGCCATTCAAAAATGCCTTTCCGATATTCCCTGTCCTACCATGTCTCTCAACCACTATAAGTGGAAGGACATCCTGTTGAAGGCACGGCTGGACTACACCGCCGGAAACATTTAAATTAAATTCCTGCGCACCTGTAAGGTTCTGGAACGGAATGGCTACAATTGATCTAACACGAGCACGGCTTCCATTTGCGGTAATGTGAAGATCTTCCGCTTTGACAGGTCCTCTTTTAACTGACTTTTTGACGCTCTCCGGATAAGTGTAGGAGCCGAGGTCAATTGTCAATTGTCCCCTTTCCGCGGCAAGGCTTCCATTCAGGTATACCTGATCGATGGCCATTTCATTCAAATTGCTGATAACTGCAATATTGGCTCGCTTGCCTGGTGCAAGAATCCCGACATCCTTGAATCCAAAGTGTGTTGCCGGATTGATGGTCCCCATTTGAATCGCTTCTACCGGGTCAACCCCTTGAGCGATCGTCCGTCTAATAATGTCATTCATATGTCCGTCTTTTAATAGATCTTCCGGCACCATGTCGTCTGATACGAGGATGGCACGCCTAGAGTCCATGCCTTCTTCGGTAATCGCACGGATGCATTCCGCCATATTTCTTTGGGAAGATCCTTCCCTCATAAACACACTCACTCCGTAGCGAAGCTTTTCCATCATTTCTTCTTTGGTAGTAGTCTCATGACACGATACATGTCCGCCACCACTGATGATATGCGCAGCTAGTTCTTTTCCGAATAAAGCTGGAGCATTCCCTTCAACGGTTTTCCCTATGCTTTCCGCATAGGAAACTGCTGCAACAAGATCATCAATCAGTTCGGGGGCATTTTCATAAACTGGACCTATATTACTAAAGCTTTGAATTTCCCCGATTCCCTGAACATAAGGGTCGTTCAAAAGTTCCTCCATATGGGATGAATTCACATCAAAGCCTGCCGTTTCAAGCCCAGGAGCATCTGGTACTGCACAAGGTACAGTAAAATAAATTTGATTCGGCAAAGTCTTGGCTTCCTTTATCATTTCCTGCATTCCGTGAACTCCCAAAACATTTCCGATCTCATGCGGATCAGCTACGATTGTAGTTGTACCTGTAGGGATCGATAGTCTTGAAAACTCGGTGCAAGTCAACATCGCGCTCTCAAAGTGCATATGTGAGTCGATAAAACCGGGCGATACAAATTTGCCTTTGACGTTTTCAACTTTTGTCTTGCTGCCGATCAGGCCGCTCGCATCTCCTACCATTAGTATGTATTCGCCTTTAATCGCCACATCCGCTTCATAAATTTCCCTTGTCACCGTATTGATGACATATCCATCCTTCAGTACGATATCAGCATACTGATTGGAGTCTAGTAGGACGTCGATTAACTTTCGGTACTGAACGGCCTTCTTTATATTCTCAGCCTGCATATCTCACTCGCCACCCTTTCTCCTCTCTCATTCCAAACTGTCTATTATTCCTACTATCGCTGCATCTACAGGGGCATCCTTGTTTTGCATAGCTCTTGAGGCCATGCTACCCTTGACAAAGATGACCTTTTCGCCAATTCCTGCACCGACCGTATCAACGGTAATAACGGGCTGAGAATCCAGGGGGACACCGTCCAGGCCGATTGGCTGGGTAACCAGTAATTTTGTTCCTACTAATCTTTCATCTTTCCTGGTTGCCGTTACTCTTCCAACTACGATTCCCATTTCCATAGATTTCCCCCGCCCTTTTCTCGTTAAATAAGAAAGTATAAAGTTACACTAAGTTTTCTATTAAAATAATATGCGCTATGTCTAGCTTCGACGGACAGGAAGTCCTAGTGCCACCGACGCACAGGAAGTGCTAGTGCAAGCGAAGCGACAGGACGTCGCGCCCTAGCCTGCCGACGCAACAAGATGTGGCGTTCTGAGGCGACTAGGCGCCATCGGCTCGAGATCACAAGTCAAATTGCTGTGGTGGCTGAGGAACTGCCTTATCAAAATTCGCCTTGTGCTTGTCGCCGATAATCGGGCTCCTTGCGCTTTTAGTACAGATTTCGATTTGATATTCTTGCGCAACGTCCCGCGCCAACGGCGTTATGATCATTCCTTGTCCAACCTCAATAAGCCGGTTACCCGCATCGGCATGCCTTTTTATCGACTCTGCCGTAACTATCTGTTTCTCTTTTTGCAAAACGGCCGGCTTGAAATATGATTGAAGCTGTGCGTCGTCTTTTAACAATTGAATTCCAAACCCCCCCAGCTTCTGAAGCTGTTTTTTCATCTCATGTTTTAAAAAAGGGGTTCCATTGTTCAATCCTGCCGCTTCCCAAATCGAATGGTAAGGATCTGCCCCCGCAGCATATGCGCTGACTTTCCTCCCGCTCATCAATGCCCATAATAGAAGTCTGATAGGTCTATGTTTATCATTGAAGCGCAATAAATCTGAAACTGCGGAAAAAGGCAATACCGGAATAAAAAAATGGTCCACTTTTTCTTTCAGATATTCCGCATCCTCCAATGAAATCCAATCATCAACTCCGGCCATACAGGCAAGTTCTGTCATACTCAAATGATCCAGAACTGACTGATCGGGACATATCCGGATTCTAATATGCTTGCCATACCACCCATTTAATTCTTTCAATCTTTGTAATCCTTCTTCCATCCCATTCATATGATAGAAAAGGAGAGCAAGCACTGTTCTGGGGCGTGCATTTTCAATGCTGCTCTTATTCCTATAAAACAGCTCCCGCAAAATTGACTCTGCCAGAGCACTATTACGGTTGAGATTCACTCTTATTCACCTTTTGTCAAAAGGGCACGCTCGACCTCGCTGTGCGGTCTAGGAATGACATGGACGCTTATCAGTTCCCCTACACGGCTTGCTGCATCAGCACCCGCATCAGTCGCGGCTTTTACTGCACCCACATCTCCGCGTACCATGACTGTTACAAGACCAAAACCCACTTTTTCATATCCGCAAATTTCCACGTTTGCGGCCTTTACCATCGCATCTGCAGCTTCAACCGCTCCTACTAGTCCTTTTGTCTCAACCAATCCTAAAGCTTCTCCACCCATATTAAGACCCTCCTTGTAAGTTTCAGATTATTTAAGCTTTCTTCTCTCCGTCTCCGTTTTCGGTGACATTTTTCGCTTCCGTATTTTCAGTAGCTGTATCTTTTGTTTTAGACTGCCCCTTGCTTGATTTTGGGGATCCTGCCGATTTACTTGTTTTCTTTTTGGGATTTATACTCTCTGTTCCTGGTTTTGATGCCGTTGGAGATATATTTTGTGATTTCTTTTCCGCAGATTCTTTAATAAGGAATTTGCTCAACAGCTTTTGGCTAACCTCTGAGTGAGCCCTTGGAATCACATCTGTTGAAATGATTTCTCCGATCAGCTCCCCCTGCTTCCTTCCTGCTTCCACTGCTGAAGTAACGGCTGCAACATCACCGGAAAGATGTATGGTTACCCCGACGTATCCACTGACTCCAATTACCTTTTCCATTCCGATGATTTCCACATCTGCCGCCTTCACCGCAGCATCTGCCGCCGAAACTGCTGTTGTATAACCAACAGTCTCAATTAATCCCAGTGCAAACAATCACCCCATCCTCCTTTCCGGACTATATCGTTATCTTGTCTGCGCTTGTCAGCCTGCCCGATTCCTTTTTAAGCTCCGTGACAAGCTCGGAAATGACATGATAATTTCCTTTCAAAAGCAAATATTTTTCCTCTATTTCATAGTCTATGCCAGTATTCTTAAAGTTTTTCAGTAATGAATCCATCAACACAATGCTTGTGTAATACGGAACCCCTTCAAGAATTGCGATTGCATCCACTGACAGACTGATATTAAGTTGTTTCGTCAGCCAAGGACTTGGGGAAATGGCTGTATATGCTTCGAAGTGCTTCAAAGAGCGCCTGTTAAGTTTTTGATAGACTTCATTCATGATTTTTTCAAGTCTGTCGACATCATCATCGTAAAATTCAGCAGTAAACGGTGCATCACCACCTCTTTCCCATGATATGTAAAACTTGATGTCCTGATTGTCACGAATGATTTCATTGACTAGCAAAAGATAGCTGGGCAGACATTCCGGCATTCTCACCGTTCCTACCGCCGCCCTGTTTAACGGCCTGTGGAAGCTTCCCATCAGTTCCTGTGGAAGGTCCGGAAAAAACCAGACACAGCCCCCATTTCGGGTATGTCCAATAATTTTTGCGGATTTTGTCTGCCGGTGATCACCGTGTGCAGGCGTATTGCTTTTTCTTGATACTTTCCCCTGTGCCAGAGAAATCGATCTAAGTCTCGACATGGCCTCCTCGTTGAATTGTTTAGCAGATAATCCATTCGGGCGGCCTTGTGCTGCAGGCTTTTTATAGCCAGCAGGTGACGATCTTTGGTTTTCCAGTACCGAAAGCCGCTGCTCCTTTTTTAACCGCTGATAGTTCGGTCTTTTAATATCATTGAGAGATTTACTTGCAGACGGTTTACTCGTATTCTCTACTCTGTTGGAAATAATTGTTTTATTTCCCTTGAGGACTTCCTGTACTACCTGCTTCATCACATCCGACAACTTTTACACCTCCCATTAAAGAATTTTTTTCAGCTCAGCATGCGGCCGTGGAATGACATTTGATGAAATCAGCTCTCCGCCGGCAACTTCAGGAGCAAGTCTTCCAATTTCCACGGCAGATTTTACATCCGCAACATCTCCTTCTACGATGACAGTCACCAGGCCTGAGCCGACCCTTTTCATGTCAACCAAAGAAATATTCGCTGCTTTTGCCATCGAATCCAAAGCCTCTATCGCTGCCGTCAGCCCTCTTGTTTCCACTAATCCTATTGCACTCATTCAATCTTCACCCGCCTTCGCCTTATAGCTTATAAGTAATCATTCAAATCAATCTCAACAGGGACAGACGTTCTTCTGAACATCTCTTTTTCGGAGAGCGGGTATGTTGCATCTATCCCCATTTTGGCAGATACGCCTCTTAAATTATGTGATGATTCCAAGGGAGATCCCTTTGTACCCGGGATAATAAAAACATCAAGATCAGCCTGACAGCGAGTGGCAATCGCCCATTCGACATCCTCGGGATTAAAAATATCTACATCTGTATCTACTACGACTACATGCTTCAAATCTTTATCACTGGCAAAAGCGGCCATCGCAGCCTGTTTAGCATCGCCTTCCGTTTGCTTGTCAATTTGAATAATGGCATGGAGTCTTGCCGCAGCAGCCATTGTAACGTGGACTGCTTTTACATTTTCAACTGTTTGTCTAACCGTACTTAATAGAGTCATCTCACGAACAAGACACATCGGAAGTCTTTCTTCCGAACTTGAGGGGAAAATGGTTTGGGAAATTGGATTATTGCGGTAGGTGATGGCTGTCATTTCGACAATAGGTTGAGGCTCGTTTCCGCCATAATAACCGCCGAGCTCACCGAAAGCTCCTTCCGGGTCCCTTTCATGCGGAAGTATTTTTCCTTCCAAAACGATTTCGGCTTCTGCAAGCACTTCAATGTCCACGGTCTTGCATTGAACCACATCAAGCGGCTGTCCAAGAAGCGCTCCGGACACATCCAATTTATCAGCATGGAATAAATGGGTGCTGACCTGCGATGCCAACACGACTGCGGGGACCACTCCGAACATGACGGCAATTTCCATTGGCTCCCCTCTTTCTTCAAAATGCGCAAATTGCCGATTGAGTTCAGGGGAAGTTATGACGATATTCGTTTTGTTTCCACCGATAAACTTCATCCTCCGAATGGATGTATACCTCTTCTTTCCTTCAGGATCTTTTACAACCAAAACTCCTGAAACATAGTAAGCACCGCAGTCTTCTGCATGAAAGGTCGGTATTGGAAAAAAATCATCCAAATCGAACGGCGGCAAAACGACATTTTCATGAACGGGACCGGTTGGAACGAGCTTTGTAGGAAGCGGATTCACAATGGCGTCAACCATTTTGGGAATCAATTCGGTTTCATCCACACCAATACTGTCGGCCATGAACTTCCGGTTTCCACCCAAGCCTGCGGCCATGGGAACGGAATAGCCCTGTACATTTTCAAACAGAACAGGCTGCTCCCCTTTCATTGCTCTTACTACCGCGCCTAGTTCGTATTCGGGACTGACCTCTTTTTTGACATGATGCAATAATCCACGCTTGTCCCAATCAGCAAGCAGTTCTCTCATATTAAGGGGATTCATTCTTCTCACCCCATCTTTCCATCAATTCATGTTCAATACCTAACTCATCCAGTATCCGGGCTACAATGAAGTTCACCAGCTCCCATATTTCCGTCGGGCGGTGGTAAAAGCCCGGGCTCGCCGGTAAAATTGAAACCCCCGCTTCGGCCAAAGTTGTCATGTTTCGCAAATGGATCACATGGAAAGGAGCCTCCCTGGGTACAACCACAAGATTGCGTCTTTCCTTCATAACCACGCTTGCCGCCCGGCTCAACAGCGTATCCCCCACGCCATTGGCAATTGCTCCCAATGAATTCATTGAGCAAGGTACAATCACCATTCCATCTGTCTTGAATGAGCCGCTGGCTATGGAGGCAAACAGATTTTGATTGTGATGGACGACAGCATATTCTTTTAAATCATCCATTTTGACGCCGCATTCGAATTGCATTACCTTTACTCCCATTTCGGTAGCAACTACGTGGGTTTCAATTCCCAATTGGTGAAGCGCACGGATCAAGGTATATCCATACAATGATCCGCTTGCTCCCGTTATGCCGACGATAATTCTCATTTCCCAGCCTCTTGGCTCACGGTATCAGACCGTTTGTGGATCTTGGGAGAATTTCTTTTTGGCGGCATCCATGTATTCATCTGTAGTCATGACATCCCCAAAAATTCCAATATCACGTAGCCCTCCACGGTGCATATCGTCATCCTGGGATGCGGTTGCATCGGATAGCGCGATGACATTATACCCATGGTACAATGCATCGGAAGCTGTACTTCTTACACAAACATTCGTCCAAACCCCTGTAAGAACAACCGTATCAATCTTCTCTTCTCTTAAGAAAAGGTCGAAATCTGTATAGCTGAATGCACTGTGGCGGCGTTTTTGTACAATGTAATCGCCCTTGTCTTCTTCAGGCTGCAGTTCTTCGATAAACTCGGAACCCCATGTACCTTTTATTGCATGTACCGGTCTTACTCTGAAATCCGCATCATTTTTCCGATGGGCCTCCTGAACATGCACTACCTGAATGCCGTTTTCATGACAAAAGTCGATAGCTTCCCGAATCTTCGGAACAATTTTCTCACCATTCTCACATCTCAATGCAGCTTTCTCACCAATGAAATCATTCAGCATGTCAATGATAACGAGCGCATGCTTTTCTCCCTTTAATTGTTGTGTCATTTTTTTCCTTCCTCCCTTAGTTTGTAATCAAGTCTCTTCGTAATGCTTTTTCTACGCGTGGCTTGGCTTCTGCTTCTTTTGCCCCTTCTTCGTAAGTTTCATATTTAATGACGCGCTCAAGGCTCTGAATAGCCTGTCGTTTGACATATTGTCCATATCCAGCTTCGCCGACGATTCCGCCATTATCTTCGTCATAGACTACTCTGCCGCGAACAATTGTCTGGATCGGTTTTCCTTTAAGCTGCAAACCGTGAAGCGGGTTGTATTTGGCCATAGACTCAGTCTTTTGCTCATCGATCGTATATTCACGCTCAAGATCGATGACAGTAAAGTCAGCGTCACTGCCAATCTCCAAGGCTCCTTTTTTCGGATAAATTCCGAAATGGATCGCGGCATTTCTACTCGTCACTTCGACAAAACGTGATAATGAAAGCCTGCCCTTATTCAACCCTTCACTAACAAGGATCGGAACCATTGTTTCCACTCCCGGGATTCCAGGGAAGCTGTTCCAGATCGTGGAGTCAGGTGCATCTTTTTCCGTGGCTATTTCATATGGAGCATGGTCTGTTCCAACAAAGTCGATTGTTCCGTCGGCCAAGCCTTGCCAGTGGACAATATTATCTTCTTTTTCACGGAGCGGCGGTGCAATTTTGGCAAATGTGCCTCGCTCTGACATGGAGTCTTCAGCGTTGAGCATCAAATAATGCGGGCATGTTTCCGCAGTTACTTTCACTCCACGCTTTTTGGCTGCCCTTACAAGTTCCACACCTTCTTTGGTACTCATATGAACAACATGGACCCGAGCACCGGTTGCTTCTGCAAAGCTAATGATCAATTGGATCGCAGTCTTCTCAGCAAGAGCCATTCTTGCTTCCGCCCATGCCGGACCATCAAGACGGCCTTCCTTTTTCAACTTTTCAGAATAGAAGGTACAAATATCATAGTTTTCTGCATGGACGCCGATCGGCATTCCAGTTGGAGCGATATGGCTGAAGATTTCAAGCATCTCTGCATCTGAAACCTTAGGGAAAGTAGGAACTGACGGAGTCATATACACTTTAAAAGCAACAACGCCTTCATCAATTTGCGGATGGATATTATCGAGCAGTCCTTCACGGACATCTTCGCCGGTCATTCCTCCCCAGAAAGCAAAGTCTATGTAAGCCTGATCTTTCAGAGGGGCAAGCTTTTTGTGGAAACTTTCAGCATCTCGTACGGAAGGCTTGCTGCAACACGGCATGTCGATATGGGTCGTCACTCCGCCAGCAGCTGCTGATCTTGTTCCTGTTGTAAAGGTTTCACGATGAGTGAATCCAGGATCCATGAAGTGGGTATGTGGATCAATGCATCCCGGAACCACCAGATTCTCTTTAATATCAATAACCCTATCTGCGGACAAGCCATTTAGTGCTGAAGTGAACCCAACAATTTTTCCATTGTCAACCAAAATGTTTGTCTTTACCTTTCGATCCCCCTGTGGAATCAGCGCGTTTTTTAAGATTAAATCCATTTTTCTCTCTCCCTTCAAAATGATAAATATGCTAAATACTAATTTCATAGAATCATGGGCTTCAAACTAAAATACTTAATTCACCTCCTTAAAAGAAAAGCAAAAGCTTTCGCCCACAGGTCGAATAATGAGGTGCAGCTTTCTGCTCTCAGAAGGATCGTACCATCGCAGATAAGCTACATTATCTAACCTTTGCTTCCTTTGTATATAAAAAACCGCAGATTCAAAATACTCCCTCAAAAAATAAGGAATATACTGAATCTGCGGTTCAAATAATCTCCGTACAACAGAGACTTATGTAACCGTTCTAAAAGCCTTGAATAAAAACGGACCTGCGTTTTCATTCCAGAGTGCTTAGATGTTTTTTGTAAAAATTGGTATTATATAATGTTTTCTTCGAATATGACGACACAAACTGCATCTTCGGAATCCGGATCATAGTCTTTTAAAACAGATATTACTTTCATACCAGTAACATCTTCGACTATCTTCTTGAGTTTAATCTTAAATTCGACAATCAATGCTGCATCAGCATAAGTTGTGAGTTCCCAAAAATTTTTGCTCAATGCTTTAAAAGCCGTGACTCGTTTATGTTTTGCAAAGATAATTACCCTGTCATCACAGATTTCAACCCGTTGGCTTCGGACGCCTGTAGCATAAAATTCCTGGTTTACCCGATTGTACACTTGGGCAATATCCCTTTTTAATGTTCTTATCTCTATTTCTGATGAGGTTCCATTCATCTTGATGACCCCCTTGCACTTATAATGTTAATGAATTCGCTTACAACTGTCAAGCTATTTTTTAGAAAATTTAACCTTGACAAAAGAAATGGAATGATATAAATTTTTCTGTACATTATTTTACTTTTTTCAGTCAATTTCAGCAGAATTCTGGAAAGGCAGGAACAAATAATCGTTCTGACTTTTCATATTGGTAAGCGGTTACAACAGTGTCTGTTTACGGATTAGTCTGTACCGCAGCGACAAATTTGCCTTTTGTATTTTCAAATGGCAAATTTGTCGCTGCGGTTTTTTTAGTCAAAAAGGGGGGATTTGGCACAAAATAATTACTTGAATGATAGAAAACCTGCAGACCCGCTGTACTGGATAAAAAAACATATAAGGAGTGTGACTATTCATCATGTCTCTGCCACATAAGAGTTTGGAAGAAAAAAAGCAAATGCTGGCCAAAAAGAGAGGGCCTATCGACCATTTTTTTAAATTGACCGAACGTGGGACCGATGTTAAGACCGAACTGATTGCCGGACTGACAACCTTCATGTCAATCAGCTATATAGTAATTGTGATCCCATCCATTTTATCGGAAGCGGGCATGCCAGCAGAAGCAGCACTCGCAGCAACCATCTATGTCAGTGTGATTTGTACGCTTGTCTTCGCCCTTTGGTCGAACTTCCCAGCTGCAGTGGCTCCGGGTATTGGCCTTGTATCATTCTTTACCTATACGGTAGTAATCGGGCAAGGCTTGACCTGGCAGACAGCATTGGGTGCGGTTTTCATTTCAGGGATCATCTTTACCATTCTGACAGTGACCGGTCTCCGAAAAAAAATTATTGATGCCATACCGGAATCAATGAAGTCAGCCATTACGGTCGGTATCGGTCTATTCATTTCATTTTTGGGATTTAAAAATGCCGGCATTATTGTCGCCAACGAAGCGACCATTGTTTCAATCGGAAACTTGGCAAATCCCGGGGTACTTCTGGCGTGCTTCGGATTGATTGCCGCAGCTTATTTTACTGCAAAAAATATAAAGGGCGGTTTGCTTTATGCTATACTTGCCACCACCGCACTCTCCATGATTATCGGTTATGAGAAAGCCCCGTCTTCATTCAACGATATTGTTTCATTTCAATTGCCAAGTCTTTCCGAAACTTTTATGGCAATGGATATTAAATCAGCTTTTGGGTATGGGATTCTCACAATTATTTTCTCATTCACAATCGTTGAGCTCTTTGACAACACCGCTACCCTTATCGGCCTGGCGAAAAAAGGAGGTCTTGTTGACAAAGAAGGCAATATTGAAAAAATCGATCGCGCCCTTCAGGCAGATGCGGTCGGTACGATGCTCAGTGCCACAATGGGAGGGACTGCCCTGAACGCCTATGCGGAAAATGCAACCGGGGTAGCAGCTGGTGGAAGAACAGGTCTTAAAGCCATTTTTGTCGCTCTATTTCTAGCGCTTGCATTGGTTTTTGCACCTTTGATCGGTTTTATCCCGACATTTGCTACTGCACCAATTCTGATTCTTGTCGGGGCCTTTATGATTTCTGAGATCCGAAATATCTCTTTTGATGACTTCACAACGGTTGTTCCAGTTTTCCTTACTATTATCTTAATGCCTTTAACATTCAGCATAGCTGAAGGTCTTGCATTCGGATTTGTTTCCTTTACGTTACTGAAGCTGCTGACAGGAAAAAGAGACGAACTCCATTGGATGATGTATATCATCAGCCTGGCATTCGCCATTCATTTTGCATCCAACTTTATGTAAAAAACCATCCTTCCATTTGTAATGGAAGGATGCTTTACTTTGATGCCTTTTTCATCCATATGCAAAGATCATGCACGATTTTCCTGTTCAGATTGGGCGGAAAGTAGTGATTGACGTGTTCAAAATACCATGTTTCCACCTCTTTATTAAGTGCGGCCAGCCTTTGCTCGAGACGGTAAGCGTGTTCTATTGACACATTTTCATCACGTAATCCATGGATGATCAGAACTGGGGACCTCAGTTTTTCAAGCTGGTATAAAGGGGTGCGGTATTTAAATTCGGCACCTGCGGTCTTCGGAGAACCGCCGATCACACGCTTCATCATTCTTCTCAGGTCCTTTCGTTCCACATAGGTAAGTTCCATATCGTACACTCCTCCCCACGTAACAACTGAAGCTGCTTCTTCAAATCGAACTCCGGTTAAAAGGGCCATTACACCGCCGCGGGAAAAACCGAAAATATGAACTCGGCTGCCTGCAACAGACGGGTGGCTTCTTAACAATTCAAATGCGGCGAACGCATCTTCTCTGTCATCACCTGCGAAGTCTTCGTTGCCTTCACCGCCCCAATTTCCTCTGTAAAAGGGTGCAAATACAATGAATCCCTCGGCAGCGAATTGACTGACCCTGGCAGGCCTTACCATGCCAACGTTTTTAATTCCCCCCCCTTAAATAAAGCATCCCCTCATAAACGCCTTCCTGAACCGGCTCGGCCAATAACCCTTTCACTCTTAAGCCGGCGGATAGGTAAGTGACGAGGTACATATATACTTTAGGGCTTGGTGAGGGAAACATGACTTTCTCCAAAATTCGAGTATTTTCCATTATTGGTTTGCTCCTTGCCGGTATTTAATCACAATTTTTCGGGCCCATCATACGATATGTTAGCCCAATTTACTAAAGTCCTGCAAGACTGACTGGAGGTTCATGAATGAAATCATGGTTTAAAATCGGACTGTTGGCTGCCGCTGCTTTCCTATTGATCTTCGCTGTTGCCTGCTCACCAAAAGAAGAAATGAAAAAAGTGAGTCTGGCAGAAGTAACGCGTTCCGTATTTTATACACCCCAATATGTTGCCCTTGCCAAAGGATATTTTAAAGAGGAAGGACTGGATGTTGAATTAAAAACAACCTGGGGCGGCGATAAAACAATGACAGCCCTTTTGTCCGACTCTGCCGATATTGCTCTAGTCGGCTCGGAAACATCCATTTACGTATACTCCCAGGGGGCGAGTGACCCGGTCATCAACTTTGCCCAATTGACCCAAACTGATGGTACATTCCTTGTCTCCCGAGACAAAAACGAACAATTTAAGTGGGACCAACTGAAAGGCTCCACATTCCTCGGGCAGCGAAAAGGCGGAATGCCGCAAATGGTCGGCGAGTTTGTACTTAAAAAACATGGAATTGATCCACATAAAGATCTGGAATTGATTCAGAACATCGACTTCGCGAACATAGCCAATTCTTTTGCCTCCGGGACTGGCGACTTTGTTCAGTTGTTTGAGCCTACAGCCTCCGTCTTTGAAAAAGAAGGAAAAGGTTACATTGTTGCATCCTTCGGTGAAGAGTCCGGTCATGTACCCTATACCACATTCATGGCAAAAGAAAGCTATATTAAGAAAAATGATGCAACAGTCGAAAAGTTCGTCCGGGCCCTATATAAAGCACAGCAGTGGGTGGAAAAGAGCAGCGGGGAAGAAATTGCCGAGGTGGTTCAACCATACTTTGAGGACTCTGACTTGGAAACATTGGCCGTTGTCATTGAACGTTATAAAAATCAAGGGTCATTTGCAGAGAAAATGACTCTTACAGAAGAAGGCTGGGAAAATCTTCAAAACATCATGGAAGAAGCTGGAGAGCTTCCTGAAAGAGTGGATTACAACAAGCTGGTGAATACCGAAATCGTAGAAAAAGTGATGAAAGAGTAATGTTAAGAGCACGCGCCATTCATAAAATATAAATAAAGTAAGGAGGCCGGAATCATCATGAGCTTTATAACAGCTGAAAATATCGGACACCATTACTTCACTCCGTCTTCCGTCAGAACCGCTTTAAAAAATGTTTCCTTTTCAATCAAGGAAGGGGAATTTGTTTCCCTGATCGGTCCATCTGGATGCGGAAAAACAACGTTGTTGTCCATTTTGTCCGGGTTACTGGTACCAACAGACGGAGAAGTGAAAATTGACGGTCAGCCTCCGGATCTACAAAGAAATATGATCGGTTATATGCTTCAACAGGACTATCTCTTTCCGTGGAAAACAATTGAGGAAAATGTCTTGATCGGATTGAAATTGAATCGGCAGCTAGACATAGATACTAAAGCTAGTGCTCTTGAATTCCTGCAAAAAATCGGCTTGGAAGGCGTGGAAAAACAGTTTCCACGCCACCTGTCAGGAGGGATGCGACAGCGTGCAGCATTGGCCCGAACAATGGCTGTCAATCCAAAACTGTTATTGTTGGATGAACCATTTTCCGCTCTAGATTATCAAACGAAACTGAAGCTCGAAGATCTTGTTTTTGAAATATTAAAAGCATATCGAAAAACCGCTGTTCTAGTTACACATGACCTTGGCGAGGCCATCTCCATGAGTGATAGAGTATTGCTTTTTGCAACCAATCCCGGAAGGCTCCATAAAGTGTTTGAAGTCCCTGATCATTTGCGCGGACTGAGTCCTTTTGAAGTCCGAAGCGAAGATGCCTATTCCGATTTATTTCGCACCATCTGGAAGGAGCTGGAGACTCTTGAAGAAAACAAATGATCCTGCACTGCTTCACTCACAATATAAGCAAAAGCTGACTTTAGAAAATCGATGGGTACTTTTCTATCAGCTGCTCATTTTGACGCTGTTTTTCATTTTGTGGGAGACGGCAAGCCGCAGTAAATGGATTGATCCACTCATCTTCAGCTACCCTACCAAAGTTTGGGGTCTTCTCATTGAGAAGGTTTCAGACGGAACCTTGTTTGCACATCTTAGCGTAACCGTATTTGAAACAGTGATGGGCTTCATTCTGGGTACGCTTCTCGGAACAATTTTCGCAGCAATTCTTTGGTGGTCTCCATTCCTTTCCAAAGTCCTGGATCCATACCTTGTCATCCTGAATGCCATGCCAAAGGTTGCTCTCGGTCCAATATTAATAGTAGGCCTTGGACCTGGATTCACCTCAATCATTGCAATGGGTGCCATCATTTCTGTCATTATCACAACAATCGTCGTCTATTCGGCTTTCCGGGATGTTGATGAAAATTACGTAAAAGTTCTTCGTACTTTCGGAGCAACAAAACGGCAGGCTTTCCAAGATGCCATTTTGCCTGCTTCTTTTCCCACCATCATTTCCACTTTGAAAGTAAATGTCGGATTATCGTGGGTAGGAGTCATTGTCGGTGAATTTCTCGTTTCAGCAAAAGGTCTCGGATATATGATTATTTACGGATTCCAGGTATTTAATTTCACCTTGGTCATGCTTGCCCTTTTCCTAATCGTAATTTTTGCGACAATCATGTATCAACTCGTCGAATGGCTTGAAAGGAAATTGATCAAAGATCAAGTTTGATACTGCTCTTTTGAAGGGCGGTTTTTTTAATAGATCAGCCCCTTTTCCTTTACATTAATCAATGAAGCTGAAACCACTTCGTCTTTCATAATAAAACTGAATTCGTCATTGTGGATCTTGGAAAGTAGATCCCCTTTTACAAGCAGCGGTCCATCCGTCTCGTAATAATGATCCTTCTTCTCCAAATGAAGGACTTCAGCAAGAAGGACCGCTTTGACAAATTCCCCTTTGGCATCATGTACTTTATATTCGCCCAGATAGTCCTTGATAGTGGCGGTTCCGCCTGTTTCCTCAAAAACTTCTCTAATTCCCGCTTCTTCCACAGTTTCACCTTTTTCCACTTTACCGCCCGGAAATTCCAAGCCGCGCTCCGTATGTTTTGTCAGCAGCCACTCATCTTTGTATCTGCAAATGACAAGCACATGTTCCGGCTTGATAGAAAAAGCATTTCTTTCGAAAACTAAATGGACTTCATTACGGTTTTCATCTAAAAACTTTAGCATGATTCTATGTCTTCCTTTATTTAGATATTAAACGAAAAACGTTGGAACCAATTCCAACGCTTTAACTATACTATATAATCAGGCTATTCGCTTTTAAAACTCTCAAGAATCCCCATATTTTCTATATGCTGTTTGGCTTCTTGATCCCCGAGCTCGTAGATCATGCTGTAAATCCTTAACAAATTTTGATCATGCTGATCATTCGTCGGGTCGTGAGAATACTCCACGAAAGGAACGTGAGCCCTAAGGAAATCGTCTATACTATTGTCTTGGCTCGAATCGAATATTTCCCGAAGCCTTGTGATTTCATCATCATTTGCTTCAATTTTAAAATCCCAGGGCGATGCATTAGGAATGGATAGTATTTCTCCGGCCCCGACTGATATATAGTAGGTTTTCTTTTGTTGGTCCAAGGCGATTGGCTCCTTTAACGATTTTATATGCATATTTTGCATTGTCGACGCCTATTTTATTCTTAATAGCAGAAATGTCATTTATATATTTGATTGTTGTTACCATTTACGGGTATATATATAATAAGCACAGGAAAAACGTATTTTTGGAAAGGAAGTTATCCGAATGAAACTTATAGACGAATTGTTTGAAATGTACCGTGATAAACTTACCGGTGATGAAGAAGATCTGGATATGATCACCTTCGCAGTACTTGAAGGATACGATCACGATGACTTATTGGGGATCGTAAAAGAAATGAATGAATATGAACTCCAATATTTCATCAGACTGTATTTAATGGAGACATTAAAAGGGAAATTTGCCCAAATTGAAGGTCGAAAAGAAGACGGGGCTTCGTATTATAGACATCTGCACTAATAACTACATAAAACAAAACAACTGAATTGGACAAACGACATACACTATTCTCAAACAAAAAATTTCTTTTACTCAAAAATGCCTGGGACGGTCCCAGGCATTTGTCATTAATGAACTTTTTCACCCAAAAAAGCATTCAGCATCCAAATATGTTTTTCCAGACTCTGATGGATGGAAAGCAGCATATCACCGGTTGTCTCATCCCCAGACTGATCAGCCAGTTCCATTCCTTTTTTCAATTCGGCTGTCAACGTCTCAAAATCACTCACCGTCGCTTGAACCATCTGCTCCGCTGCCTTTTCAGTCTCCGCTTCTTGTACACTTGCCAGTTCAAGCGACTCCCTAAGTGTTGCAACGGGTTCTCCGCCCAATGCCAAAAGCCTTTCTGCCAGTTCATCGATATGCAGGGCTGCCTCGTTGTAAAGCTCCTCAAATTTTTCGTGAAGCGTAAAGAAGTTTGGCCCTTTTACATACCAATGGAAATTATGTAGCTTTGTGTAAAGTACCGTCCAGCTGGCCACCTGCTTATTTACCAGTTCGATCAATTGTTGATTATCTGTTGACATTTTATCAGTCCTCCTTTAATTACTTTACCCTATTTTTTTACAAGACAAACATTTATATGCTCGGCTTTTCCAATTAAATCTATGCTACAATAGGCTCAAGGAAGAAGGGAGAAATAGAGTTGATGAAGCTTGTCATGGTTATATCCATCATCATGTGTATCATTGTTGTCCTTGTTACTGCTTTGGTGACTTCAAAAGCGTACTCAGTCAAACATACCATCGACCCAATGCCGACAGATGACAATGAAAACCATCCATCTAAAGAGAATAAAATATCCTGATTGAATTGAAGGATGCGATCTTCCAATGAAACAAATTTTTATATTAATCATCCGTTTCTATCAAAAATTCATCTCCCCACTGAAGCCTCCAACCTGTAGGTTTTACCCAACCTGTTCCAATTACGGACTGGAAGCAATCCAGAGGTTTGGAGCCGTTCACGGAGGATGGCTTACACTAAAACGGATTATCAAATGCCACCCGTTCCACCCTGGAGGAATCGACCAAGTTCCCGAAAAAAATAAGACAGATCATTTCCTGAATTGACGTATCTTTCCTCACATAGTAGCATTTTTTGCGCCAACACTATTGAATGTATCAACTTAAAGGAGTGATACCAATTGGCAGAAGATGTACTTTGTGAAGTGAAAAACTGTCATTTTTGGAAAGATGGCAACCTATGTGCTGCCGACCGCATTTATATCGTCAGCCATACTGGCAACGAAGCGGAAAACGAACGGGAGACTGATTGTCAAACCTTTGTTCAAAAATAGGATAAGCTTTAAGTGTTAGTAATACAATTATTCCAAACCGTTGGTAATAGGCTCATTAACCGGGGTGTCTTAAGTGAAGGCACCCCGGTTTAATCTTCGTCTGCTGTTAACTCACTTAATAATCTGCGCAGCAACTTGTTTGCACCATTTCTAGGGAGCTGTTCCACTTGAATAATCCTTTTAGGGACTTTATATGAAGCAAGTCTTTCGCGGCAAAACGCAAGAATCTCTTCTTCGCTCATTTTTTTTGCAGAAACAATAAAACCATACGGGACATGGCCCCATTTTTCGTCGGGAATCCCTGTTACCCCTGCTTCTGCAACATCCTCATGGCCAAGAAGTACTTCCTCTATTTCAGCGGGATAAATATTTTCTCCTCCCGAGATAATTAAATCCGAACGGCGGTCCAGAATGTACACAAAACCCTCTTCATCTTTGAAACCCAGATCTCCGGTCGAAAACCAGCCATCCTTAAAAGAAGCATGATTGGCATCATCTCTATTCAAGTAGCCCGGGGTCACGTTCGGCCCCTTTACATAGATGTCCCCTTCTTCCAACGGCTTTGCTTCTTTTTCTCCGACCATTATTTTTAATTGTGATGGAAATAACGGCTTACCGGCAGAACCAATCTTTCTTAAGCTGTCTTCAGGAGAAAGAGTGACAATTTGTGATGAAGTTTCAGTCATCCCATATGTTTGGAAAACAGGAATTTTTCTTTCTTTACATAATAGCAACAGCGGTTTCGGTATTGGTCCACCTCCTGCAAGCAAACATCGAAATGCCGGATGATACGGCTTATTCCCCTGTTCAGAAAGCATCCTGCTAATCATGGCTGTGACTGCCGACATAATGGTCACTTGCCCTGACGACAACAGCCTGTTCACTGTTTTTTCATTGAATTTTTCCATTAAAATGACAGGGATACCGTAAATGACACTTCTCAATAAAATTGAAAGGCCGCTTATATGAAAAATTGGAACGGTGCACAGCCACGAATCATTCTCCTGCAAACCCATGTTCAATACGGATCCTGTGGCACTCCACCAATGATTACCGTATGTTTGAAGGACACCTTTTGGTTTTCCGGTCGTCCCTGAAGTGTACATGATTGAGCAAACATCATTGAGAGTGAATTCTTTTTTGAGAGATGTATGAGAAGAGTGTCCACCAACAAGGTTTTTGAAAGAGATGATAGGAATATTTAAAGTATTCTTCAATTCACCCACAGTGTCCATAAGAGAACCATCGTGAATGATCAGTTCAGTCTCACTGTCCTTTATTTGAAACAGCAGCTCATTTGCAGTCAATCTACAATTTAAAAAGACTGTTTCAAGTCCAAGCTGCTGAAGACCATGGATTACCCATACAGTTTCAGGTGTATTATTCATGAGGATAGCAGCACGTCTACAGTCTCTTGGCACCACATTGACTATTTTCTCTGCTACTTTTATGGCTTCCTTAAACAATTCGCTAAATGTCCAAGATTGATTGTTAAAAATAAGAGCCGTGCGCTCCGGTGACAAATCGGCCCTTTTTTTCAGCCAATTTGGAGTGGTTGTTTCCATGTAAAAATCTCCTTATTTTTTATGGTCAAAAAGGACCCGATGGATCACCCACCAGGTCCTTTGTTTAAATAAGGTACTGTCCACAGGAAGTATTAGTACAAGTGTAGACAGGTTGCTGCGTTGGAAGCCTGCCGAAGCCACAATTCGTGACACTTTAACGTGGCCAACACCCGGCTGCTGACAAACATCACTTTCCTTTCTCAGAAAAGCTTTGATTATTCGCCAGGATGTTTATTCAAAGTTTCCATACAAGGCACATAAAAGTCAACAATGACTCCTACGTCATCCGGATAATATCCGATTCCCTGTCGTAACTGAAACACTGCCTCCCCGGGAATCAGCCTCATACTTGTCAGGGCTGATCAAGGCGTCTCCGTATTTCTGTTCAGTTTTGTACGCCCCTATACAGACGCATGCACTTTTTTAAGGGAAACGAGGAAACTGTCCGAAGTCTGGCTTGCGCTTCTCCTTGAACGCATCACGTCCTTCTTTTGCTTCGTCTGTCGTATAATAAAGCAATGTGGCGTCTCCCGCCAGCTGCTGAAGACCTGCAAGACCATCTGTATCAGCATTAAAGGCCGCTTTGAGGAACCTGAGGGCAGTAGGACTCTTCTCAAG
Source organism: Siminovitchia fordii DSM 16014 = CIP 108821 (assembly GCF_000374565.1). Taxonomy (GTDB): domain Bacteria; phylum Bacillota; class Bacilli; order Bacillales; family Bacillaceae_C; genus Siminovitchia; species Siminovitchia fordii. The sequence continues at coordinate 159,304 of NZ_KB894693.1, forward strand.
CATTTCTTCACACCATTTGACTGTTTCCTCTTCCAATTGATCAAGTGGAACAACAGTATTGACCAAGCCCATGTCAAGCGCTTCCTGGGCATTGTATTGGCGGCAAAGAAACCAAATTTCTTTTGCTTTTTTATGTCCGACGATGCGGGCCAAGTATCCGGAACCATAGCCGGCATCAAAGCTGCCGACTTTAGGTCCAGTCTGCCCGAACACAGCGTTATCCGCAGCAATTGTCAAGTCGCAGACCACATGCAATACATGCCCTCCTCCGATTGCATAACCGGCTACCATTGCAACGACGGGTTTCGGAATGACACGGATGAGCCTTTGCAAATCCAATACATTCAAACGAGGGATATTGTCCTCACCCACATATCCTCCGTGTCCTCTTACCGATTGATCCCCTCCTGAACAAAATGCTCGTCCGCCTGCACCTGTCAAAACTATGACCCCGATCTTTTCATCGTCTCTAGCGTAAGCAAAAGCATCGATCAATTCCATAACAGTTTTAGGTCGAAACGCATTATGTACCTCAGGCCTATTAATCGTCACTTTAGCGATCCCGTTATACGTTTCATATAAAATATCTTCGTACTCTCTTTCTTTTGTCCAATTAATTGCCATAAAGAACTTCCTCCTTATGATATATGTTCCTGTTCAATCAGAAACTCCTTTACTATTGTATCAAATTTATCCGGTTCTTCCACGTGTATAGCATGGCCCGCCTTTTTAAATTTCACTTGCGAGGATCTCAGGATCATCCGATTCATTTCAGCTGCAATATGACAGAACTTTTCATCCAGTTCCCCGCACATGAGCAAAACGGGAGCATCGATTTCTTGAAGTTTGTCCCACCAGGAGGGCTGCCTTCCAGTGCCAAACCCGATTAAGCTATTCGCAAGCCCATAAGGGTCATTTTTTAGCCGTTGGGCACGGACTCGTTCCTGAATATCCAATGGAAGTCCTTTTTGTGTTTGAAATAAGGGTATGTTTTCCCAGTAATTTACAAATTTTTCTATACCATTTTTTAAAATGTTAGCTGCCAGGAATTCATCATTTTGAACTCTTGATTTTCTTTCCTTTTTCGACCTTAAACCAGGAGATGCACTTTCAAGCATTAGAGTCTTGATTCTGTCTGGATACATGATGGCAGTTCCCAGAGCAAGCCTGCCTCCCATTGAATAGCCAAGAAAATGGGCACTGTCTATTCCCAGATGATCCATTAATAGAATGATATCTTTCGCTGCATTGGTCATTTCATACAGTTCCGGGTTGCTTGGAGAATCCGTCTCTCCATGTCCAAGCAAATCGATGGCAACCACTCTAAAAGAGTCCTTTAACTTATTGCTCAGGCTCTTCCAAGTTGTGTGGTCTCCAGTGAAGCCGTGTAAAAGAACAACTGCAGGTTTTTCATCCTTGCCAACTACTTCGACATTGTACCTGACTTGATTTACATGAATCAGCATATTTCGTCACTTTGCAGATATTTGTTTATTTCCCGGGAAACTTGTTCCCATAAACCTCGATGAACCTGCAAATTCCTTGCCCTATCTGTCGGGACTTCAATAATATTCAAACCTTCATTTGAGGCCGCTTCCCTGATGGAAACAGTCAAATCTTCCCATTCCACCGCTTTTGTATATTGACCGTTATACAGCATTGCAGCATGTTCAAAGTTCAATCCTGTCGGCGTTCCAAAAATCAGCTCAAAGTTTTCTCCTTCTTTTGCCTGCGGAAGATGAGAGAAGATACCGCCTCCGTCATTGTTCAAAATAATTATATTGATATTGATTTTTTGAAGCTTTGCAGCCAGCAAACCATTCATATCGTGGAAGAAAGACAAATCCCCAATCAAAAGAAACAGTGGCCGGCAATGTACAGCGGCACCAATTGCACTAGACACAACTCCGTCTATTCCATTTGCACCGCGGTTAGCCATCAATCGAATATTATTTTCGTTTGTATGGAAGAAAGTATCCATGTCTCTGATCGGCATGCTATTCCCGATGTACACCGTGCAATCAGGAGGCAGTAAATCGCATATAAGAGAAACAGCCTTCCCCTCTTCCATGTCGGATACTGACTGAATATAGGATTTAATGATATTTTTTGTCCGCCGATTTAAATCGGTCCACAACCTTTTCCAGGTGCTTCCATCTTTCTTTTCCACCAATTGATTCAGTTGTTGGCAGAATACCGTTTCATCGCAATGGATCATGTGCGTTCCGGCGCGGTTAGGATCGCGCCATCCGCCGCTTCCGTCTATAATCAACAGTTCTGCTGATTCTCTAATGCCTTTTAAAAATAGTGAAAGGGGTTTGGAAACAGGCTGCCCGCCGAACTGAATGACAAGCTCAGGCTTAAGCTTTTCGTTAGCCCCCTCAGATTTTAGAAATGTATCATAGCAGTCAATAACCATATCTTTATCGAAGGTCCCGCTCCTCAATTGAGAAAGGGGGTCAGCCAATACCGGAAATCCCAGTGAATTTGCCAATGCAAGAACACCCTCTTGAAAACCGGGTTTATCAATATTTCCACAAACGATCAAACCTTTTTCAATTGTTGAACACTTGTCAGCAATTTCTTTATAAGTTTCAAGCGGAATATTCAAATATCCTTCCGAGATATGGGGAGAGGACAGATTTGAATCGGGATGAAATGGTTGCTGTAAATTTGGTACAAGGGGCTCCCTTAATGGAAAGTTGACATGAACTGGTCCCGGAAGCACTCCTTTGGCCACTGAAGCGGCTCGTATCGCTGAGCTTTTGGCGTATTTTAACATCTCTTTTCCGGACTCCGGCAATGCCAAGTCGGTGAACCACCTTACATATCTTCCATATAAGTGAAGCTGGTCAATAGCCTGTGGAGCTCCGATATCTCGCAATTCATGTGGGCGGTCGGCTGTCAGAACAATCAACGGAATCCTTGAAAGGCTTGCCTCAATGACTGCTGGGAAATAATTGGCAGCAGCAGTTCCTGATGTGCAAAGAAGGGCAACCGGATGATCCGATGCCTTTGAAAGGCCCATAGCAAAAAAAGCAGCGGAACGCTCGTCTATATTCATATATACCTGTATGTCCTCATGCTCAACAAAAAGCATGGCCAACGGGGTGGACCTGGAACCCGGGCTGATGACAACTTCTTTTACACCCGAATGGACAAGGCCCTCTATAAAGCCTGCCGCATATTCCGTTAAAGTCTCTTGCCAATTCATTCACTCTTTCCTCCCATTGCCTGCAACATCGGCAAAAACTTGATACCCGTTTCCTTTAACTCATCATTTGGATCAGAGTCTGCAACTAGCCCGCAGCCAGCATACAAAAAGGCTTGTTTACCTTTGAGCAAGCCTGAACGGATAGCAACAATAAATTCTCCATTCCCATCGAAATCAGTCCAGCCGATTGGAGAAGCATAAAAACCTCTGTCCATCTTCTCCTTGTCTCTGATTATTTTCATCGCCTGATCAGTAGGAACGCCGCCCAAAGCAGGTGTCGGATGCATTTGGCCCACTAGGTGAAGAATAGAAGTGCCAGGCTTTGAAATACCTGAGACCGGTGTATATAGATGTTGGATATACGGCGTCTTCAAAAGGACGGGGTTTTCAGGGACCTGCAGCTCATTACAGTAGGGCTCCAGTGCCCCTTTGATCATTTTTACGACCAAGTCATGCTCGTAAAGGTTTTTTTCATCGTTTAACAGCATGTTCCCAAGGTCCGTGTCCTCTGCAGGGTCTTCGCTCCTGCCGATCGATCCGGCTAAGCTTGTAGATAACACTTGATCGTTCATTTTTTTTACAAGCCTTTCAGGGGATGCTCCCGCAAAGCTTCCATCAGGTGTTTCAAGAAGAAAAATGAAACTGTCTTTTTGCTGGAGATGAAGCTGTTTCACTACATACTCTGATGATATCGGCTTTGAAAAAGTTAATTTCATTTCCCTAGATAAAACAACTTTGTTGACAGTGTCTGATGACTGTAGTTCATCAACAACTTCAGCCACTGAAGTAAGCCATTCCGGAACAGAAAGTTCTTCCTTTCTTTCCAACTTCGGCGCAGAAACTTGTGATGATTCGGCACCTTTTAATAATATATCAAAGGTTTTTTTCACCTTATTTGATTGACTGGCCAGTTCTTCGCTTTCAAAAAGATTTACTGTCAAATAATAATCTTCCCCGATAATGGTCAGCATATATTCAGGCAAATAAAATAAAGCATCACCAAAAGGCTGCCATTTTTCTTCTTTTAGGCTATATGGATCAAAAGAAAAACCGCCAAACAAAAGCGGTCCCGTGCCAGGTACACGAAAGGGATTATCGATCACAGCAGATGAAAGAATTTCATTCCACTCTGCTTCAATCCTGCTAAAGCGGTCATCCGCTCCGCTGTTAGAGAACGAACAGAGAAGGCCTGAGCCAACAATAGTTGTGTCGTCGTCCGGGCTTTTCCAAAAGAAACGCTCCCCCTCACATACGGGACTGTTTATTTGATAAAAGGCAAAAGGATCGATCTTATTCACTTTTTTTGTATAACTTACCAACACATGATTGGACTGGGCATTATGCTTTAATGTATTAGTATACTTTGTTTGGAATGGTGAATTAATCAACATAAATCTCTCCTAAAGCGATAGACTTATCTTATATCTCCTTACTTATTATATATGAATGGAAGCACTAAATGTAAGTAAAACAGCTTTGCTTAAAAAGAAACTTTACGACGAAAGGGATTGACACTTCTTCATACATTCTCTAGACTTTATTAGGTGAATATGTTTAGGGAGAGAATATTTATGAACCTTCATGCTCAATCTGCTGTCCCCTCTGAAAAAGGTTGGCGGATTTGGTGGCGTTTAACTCGCCCGCATACATTAACGGCCGCATTCGTACCTGTGCTCTTGGGTACAGTCTTAGCAGCAAAGCAGTACCCTATACACGGTCTCCTGTTTGCATCTATGCTTATAGCAAGCCTGCTCATACAGGCAGCGACCAATATGTTTAATGAATACTATGACTTTGCCAGAGGACTTGATACAAAGCATTCGGTGGGAATAGGCGGGGCGATTGTACGCAATGGTGTCAAACCGGGAACCGTCCTTGGATTGGGGTTTGCATTTCTAGGAGTAGCCTTGCTTCTCGGAATATATATATCCGCGAACAGCAGCTGGTGGCTAGCCATCATCGGACTCGTTTGCATGGCAGCTGGCTATTTTTACACCGGCGGGCCTTTCCCAATCGCCTATACTCCGTTTGGAGAAATCACATCAGGTTTCTTCATGGGATTTGTTATTACACAGATCGCCTATTTTATTCAAGCCGGGAAAATAGAATCCATCAGTGTCCTTTCATCCATCCCTATCTCCATTCTGATTGGCTCCATCTTGCTGGCCAACAATATCCGTGACTTGGAGGGGGACAAAAAAAATGGAAGGAAGACCATTGCTATTCTTCTAGGCCGTAATAAAGCGATTCAATTACTGGCTGCAATGTTTATTGTTTCATATTTGTTTATCTTAGCATTAATATTATTCTTTTCTTTATCTCCATTCCTTTTAATCACATTTGCCAGTATCCCGAAAGCGGTCAGTGCGGTCAAAGGGTTCATTGGAAAAACCGAGCCCATCCAGATGATGCCAGCGATGAAAGCCACTGCTCAGACGAATACAATTTTTGGATTTCTGTTAGCCATCAGTTTTCTTATAAGCAACCTCCTACAGTAAAAAACATGTCCTTCTTTCGGACATGTTTTTTTATTCCCCTCTAATGTTTATTCAAATTGAAAAAAAGGAAAATAATTATTGCAAGCCTTTTATGATTAGATCAAAAATAGCTCATACTAACATAAACAATAAAGGAAGTGAAAATCTTGCTGACAGAGCAGCAATTAAATACATTAAAGAACATGTTGTTGGAAGAAAAGCATAATCTACAGGGAACAATTGACGCTGAAGACGGAATCTTGGAGCAAGAGAGCGAGAAGGAAAACACAGAACTCTCAGCATATGACAACCATCCTGCAGATCTGGGTACAGAGCTGTTTGAGAGAGAAAAGGATATGGCCCTTTCTGTCCACGAAGAGGATCAGCTGGGAAAGGTGGAAGCTGCACTTTCATTAATGGCTAAGGGAAACTATGGCAAATGCGAGTTATGTGGAAAGGAAATACCCTATGAACGACTTGAGGCAATCCCCTATGCAACAACTTGTATGGAACATACACCTGATAGTTCGAGGGCTGAAGACCGTCCGGTGGAAGAGGATTATTTAAAGCCTGCATTCGATAACTCATTTGCAGGCCGCCATAAGGAGGAAGGTATCCGAGATTACCATGACAGTTTTCAAGAAGCAGCTAAATATGGGACATCGGAGACCCCTTCAGATTTTGAAGGTGATTACGAAAGTTATGGAGAACTGTACCGTGACAAAATCAGCGACGGTTTTACTGAGGAATACGAGATGTTTACAGGTAACGATATGAAAGCTGATGATGTGAGAGTGTTCCAAACGGAGAAGGAACGGGAATATACAGAAGAATTGGAGGAAGAAGGAACTGACGCTCCATTTGGGGATCTCCCCTACCATCAAACTGATGGATATGTTGACAAGAATAAACGTTGAGTTAGAACTAAAAAAGAACCACTCCACGGTTGTGGAATGGTTCTTTTTATCAATGGATGACCCCTACGGGATTCGAACCCGTGTTACCGCCGTGAAAGGGCGGTGTCTTAACCGCTTGACCAAGGGGCCATAATATATGGCGGAGAAGGAGGGATTTGAACCCTCGCGCCGCTCACGCGACCTACGCCCTTAGCAGGGGCGCCTCTTCAGCCTCTTGAGTACTTCCCCACTATATTATTCATGAAAAACATTTATGTGAACAGAAAAAAGAGCTAAAGAAAACTCCGCAGGTAGGATTCGAACCTACGACCGATCGGTTAACAGCCGATAGCTCTACCACTGAGCTACTGCGGAATGGTGGGCCTAAGTGGACTCGAACCACCGACCTCACGCTTATCAGGCGTGCGCTCTAACCAGCTGAGCTATAGGCCCTCAATAAATATGGAGCGGGTGATGGGAATCGAACCCACGACAACAGCTTGGAAGGCTGTAGTTTTACCACTAAACTACACCCGCATGTTTAAAATGGGGCGACTAATGGGAATCGAACCCATGATGTCGGAGCCACAATCCGATGCGTTAACCACTTCGCCATAGCCGCCATGCATTGCCGTTGTATTAAAACGTCTTAATGGTGGCTCAGGACGGAATCGAACCGCCGACACAAGGATTTTCAGTCCTTTGCTCTACCGACTGAGCTACTGAGCCTTATGTAATTAAGCTATGAGAAGTTTTATAACAATCTCAGCAGCATTCATATTAATTAGGCTGCTATATGTTAAAATGGCGGTCCCGACGGGAATCGAACCCGCGATCTCCTGCGTGACAGGCAGGCATGTTAACCGCTACACCACGGGACCTAATGTTAAATTGCGGGAGCAGGATTTGAACCTGCGACCTTCGGGTTATGAGCCCGACGAGCTACCAGACTGCTCCATCCCGCGACGATATAAAATGGCGGAGGAAGAGGGATTCGAACCCCCGCGCGGTTTGACCCGCCTGTCGGTTTTCAAGACCGATCCCTTCAGCCAGACTTGGGTATTCCTCCAAAAATAAAATGGTGGACCTTGTAGGACTCGAACCTACGACCGGACGGTTATGAGCCGTCTGCTCTAACCAGCTGAGCTAAAGGTCCTACAAGTGGTAGCGGCGGAGGGGATCGAACCCCCGACCTCACGGGTATGAACCGTACGCTCTAGCCAGCTGAGCTACGCCGCCCACATATTATTTCTTTATTAAATTGGTGGAGCCTAGCGGGATCGAACCGCTGACCTCCTGCGTGCAAAGCAGGCGCTCTCCCAGCTGAGCTAAGGCCCCGATATGTTATGAGATGGTCGGGAAGACAGGATTTGAACCTGCGGCCCCTTGGTCCCAAACCAAGTGCTCTACCAAGCTGAGCTACTTCCCGGAGAAAAATCAAGTAACGCGCCCGAAAGGAGTCGAACCCATAACCTTCTGATCCGTAGTCAGACGCTCTATCCAATTGAGCTACGGGCGCAATAAGCTGAATGCCGAGGACCGGAATCGAACCGGTACGGTAGTCACCTACCGCAGGATTTTAAGTCCTGTGCGTCTGCCAGTTCCGCCACCCCGGCAAAATAAAGAGCGGAAGACGGGGTTCGAACCCGCGACCCCCACCTTGGCAAGGTGGTGTTCTACCACTGAACTACTTCCGCTTAATATGCGGGTGAAGGGAGTCGAACCCCCACGCCTTACGGCACTAGATCCTAAGTCTAGCGTGTCTGCCAATTCCACCACACCCGCAAAATGGTGAGCCATGCAGGATTCGAACCTGCGACCCTCTGATTAAAAGTCAGATGCTCTACCAACTGAGCTAATGGCTCGCATTAAAATAGTTTCCAGTCTCTCGACATAATCAGACACAAACAATTTATGATGGTGCCGGCCAGAGGACTTGAACCCCCAACCTACTGATTACAAGTCAGTTGCTCTACCAATTGAGCTAGGCCGGCATATTATGGTGGAGGATGACGGGTTCGAACCGCCGACCCCCTGCTTGTAAGGCAGGTGCTCTCCCAGCTGAGCTAATCCTCCAAAGTACAGGATGTACTAGTGCATGCGTTGCGATAGGACGTCGCGTACTTAGCATGCCATCCTTAAAGTTTTTTTATTGCCCGGCGACGTCCTGCTCTCACAAGGGGAAACCCCTCACTACCATCGGCGCTGAAGAGCTTAACTTCCGTGTTCGGGATGGGAACGGGTGTGACCTCTTCGCTATCGCCACCAGACAATTTACAACATCTTTTATTATACTGTGTTTTATGTATTTTTCAAGAGAAATTTTTCATTCCCTCAAAACCAGATAAGAGAAGAAATTCCG
>NZ_KB894694.1 GCF_000374565.1 Siminovitchia fordii DSM 16014 = CIP 108821
CTGAAGTGACCCCAAAAAGTTAGACACGGTTATTTCGTCAGGCGGCATGTTGGGCATGAACCCGGTATTGTATCGGGCTCATGCCTTTTAATTTGGCCTTAATCCGTTTGTGATTATAGTATTTTATATACTTTTCTAGTTCTAGTTTAAAGTGTTCCACACTTTCAAACTCCTTAAGATAAAGAAATTCAGACTTCAGGATACCGAAAAAGTTTTCAATAACGGCGTTGTCATAACAGTTGCCTTTACGTGACATACTTTGCGTAATCCCGCGTTTCTCTAGGGTATGCCGGTATTTTTTCATCTGATAATGCCATCCTTGATCTGAATGAAGCAGGAGTTCATCCTCTTCTGATAGTCGCTTAAATGCCTGATCCAGCATGGTGGAAACTAGTGAATAGGTTGGTCTTGGCCCGATTGTATAAGTGATGATTTCCCCATTAAACAAATCCAGTATGGGTGATAAATACAGCTTCTCCCCAAATAATTTAAATTCCGTAATATCGGTAACCCATTTCTCATTTGACTTTTCAGCCTGGAAGTTACGGTCTAAGATATTCGGCGCGATCTCACCAACCGTCCCTTTATAGGATTTATATTTTTTGATGCGGACTATACATTTAATCCCCAGTTCCTTCATGAGGCGCTGTACTTTTTTGTGGTTTACCTTATACCCACGATTTCTGAGTTCATCGCGTATACGGCGGTAACCAAAACGACCTTCATGTTCATCATAAATAGACTGAACCAATTGTTTCAGTTCTTTATCAGGGTCTGGCCGGCCAAAATTTTTTACGTTGTAATAATAAGTGCTGCGTGGAATACCTGCTAGTTTGATTAGTGCCTTTACCGGAAATTCATGCCTTAGTTCATAGACTACTTGTGCCTTGTCTTGTTTGGTGACTTTTCCTTGTTTTGAACTAAGGCGTTCAACTTTTTTAAATAAGCATTTTCCATACGCAAACGTTCTACTTCTGCCTGTAAAGATTCTACGGATCCTTCGGCTGAACGTTTTTTATTCAGTTGCTTTTCATCTTTTCTTTTCATGGCTGGACGCCCCTTTTTCTTTGGAATAAGGGCATCTATCCCACCAGACTCCAGGAGTTTTTTCCAGCTCCGTATCAAGTTGGTGGTAGGAAGGTTGAAAATCGCAGATGTTTCTCGGATAGACGTCCCGTGTTCATTTATATAGTTTAGTACGTCTAGTTTATAGTCTGCTGTATAGTTTGTATAGCTCTTTATAAATGCTTGTTCCCCATGGTACTCATAACGCTTAACCCAAAGACGAAAATCTCCACAATCAACTCCAAGAGAGTTTGAAATATCCTGATATGACTCCTTTCCTTCTAAATAGCGAAGAACAGCAGTATGTTTATTTGAATCTGATATTTTTACCATCTAAAAAAGCACCTCCAAATGTTCGAGTATGTGTCTAACATTCGGGGTGCAGTTCAACCCAGGAGGATTTTTAATTTTTACATTCAGAAGCATGACCAATCCTTCTTCAGCATAAACATGAGAAGTAGGGTGAACCTATTTGGATCAAGTTCATTTAGATCTTCTGCGAAGGAGGAAACGCTTTGGCTATGACAAATAATCCACAACAACCACCCGGTTTTTATCCACAAGCCCAAATGCCATTTGGCCAGCAAAGTCCTTATTACGGTATGCAGCCGCCGCCATACACCGCTCCACCGATGCAGCCCCCTGCGGGAGTAGCCGGAGCAAAAGGCGGAATAAATGTACCCGGTATGCTGCCAATTGAAGAGTCGTATATTGAAAATATTCTACGGCTAAATAAAGGAAAGCTTGTTGAAGTTTTTACTACGTTTGAAAACAACAGAGAATGGAATGCAAAAGTGTTTAAAGGGGTCATTGAAGCTGCCGGGCGGGATCACTTGATTTTGAGTGATCCCGAAACAGGTGACAGATATCTAATTCCAATGGTTTATGTGGATTATGTGACATTCAACGAACCAATCGATTATGAGTATCATTTTCCTGGTGCTGTTGCAAGATATTCACCGCGTTAAGGAAAGAGACAGGCTGAGAAGACCTGCAGTAAAATTAGGTTTATACGATTACACGAAATAAGGGAAATATCGCAACGACCATTTAAAAAAACCTCATCTCGGTTTGGATGAGGTCTTTCCCCATTATAGATGTTTTGCGGCAAACACAATCAAAAGCACCCAAGATACAAGGAAAGCGACTCCACCAAATGGTGTGATAGCCCCAAGCACTTTGATCCCGGACAATGTCAGCACATAAAGGCTGCCGGAAAACAGAATAATTCCAATGAGCATCAGCCAGCCGGACCAGTTCAGTAAAGATCCGGGAGATACATTTCCGGAAATAATACCGATTGCAATTAGCCCAAGAGCGTGGTACATCTGATATTTAACCCCTGTTTCCCAGGTTTCCAAATATTTCGGTTCAACCTTCCCTTCAAGCCCATGAGCACCAAATGCACCAAGCGCTACTCCAAGGAATGCATTGATTGCTCCGATGATGATAAACAGTTTCATGTATACACCCTCTTTTTCCTCTTAAAAATCAAGGATTGAATCCCCGCCACCATGGTTTTCATGATATTTACCTGCTGAAGAAGGAATTTCTTTCGAAGCCGGCTCAAGATATTCCTTTAATAATTGAGGCTGCTCATTTTGAGTTTCTTCCCCTGTATCCAATGTTAATTCTGCAAGGGCTTTGACTGCAAATAGATGGCCACGCATTTGCTCAGGATCCCTCGCTTCTTTTGCCTTTTTAAGTTCCGATTCCATCTTTCCGATAAGAGCTTTATATGTAATATGCATGTCCAGCTCCAGCCTTTCTTTTCTATAATACTTCTTAACGCAATATTAGCATAGACGTAAAAGTATAAAAAAGCAAAAAGGCAACACTTTTATAGATCTGGAATTTGCCAGTCAATCGGTTTTTCACCTAATTCTAAAAGGCGTTGATTTGCTTGGGAAAATGGGCGGCTGCCGAAGAAGCCTCTGTTTGCTGAAAGCGGACTCGGGTGAGGCGATTTGATAATGGTGTGTTTTGTAGTATCTATTAAACGAATCTTCTCTTGGGCTGGCCTCCCCCATAGAATAAAAATGACAGGCTTTTCCCGTTCATTGATCAAGGAAATCACTTTATCGGTAAAAGTCTCCCACCCTTTGCCTCTGTGCGAATGTGCTTCGCCTGCTCTTACTGTCAATACTGTGTTTAGAAGCAGGACTCCTTCGTTTGCCCATTTCACTAGACAGCCATTGTTTGGAATGGGGTACCCTAAATCATCCCGTAACTCTTTGAAAATATTTATGAGAGATGGCGGGATTTTCACACCAGGCTTCACTGAAAAGCTAAGTCCATGTGCCTGACCTGGACCATGATACGGATCCTGTCCTAACAGCACCACCTTTACATGGTGATAGGGGGTGAATTTTAAAGCATTAAATATGTCGTGCATTGGAGGATAAACTGTTTTGTCAACATATTCTTTTTTTAGAAACTCTCTTAGCCTTAAATAATATGGCTTTTTAAACTCTTCCTCCATAAGAGGCGCCCAATCATTATCCAATATTTTACTTGCCACGTACATCACTCCTTCTTCAGCATTATATCATGTCCATCCTTTATGCTATTGCACAAACAGCCAGCACCGAAACCTCGTCCCATGTTTAATCATAAATAGAAGGGATATATATATACTAGCGCATCCGCAAGAGATGCATTTCATATAAATAATAAAAGGAGGAAGTTTTCATGAACACTGTGAAAATATGCGAAAATGGCGTTCAAGCTCAAGAAATGGTCAATCAACTGACTGCTGAAGGTTATGATAAAGATCATATTTATTTGTTTGCACATGGAGAAGAGCGTTCGAAAGACTTGACTGACGCATTGGATACAGGAAATGTAGGTATTTCCGAACAAGGATTGGTAGACTCTGTAAAAAATATTTTCAATAAAAGAGGAGACGAGCTCCGTTCAGAGTTTGAAGCAGTTGGACTAAGTAAAGAGGAAGCAGCGAAGTACGAAAGGGTACTTGATAACGGAGAGCTTGTTCTGGTTGCAAAAAAATAATAGTTACAATAAACCCCCGCCAATGCGGGGGATTTTCATATTTTATTAGAAGAAAACAGCGATTTTGACTTAACAATCCAAACAATAAAACCAACAGCAATGAGAAGAATATACACTTCTACAACAAAAACATTGATCAGTCCTTTTTGATACAGCGCGGCCGGAAAGTTAATGACTGCATGAATGAGAATGGCATACAACAGATAGGCCTTCTTTCCTTCCTTTATGCCGTACAATACAAAGATGGACAGCCCGATATGGATGGCTAGAGCCCCAAGTCTTTCAACTCCGGCAAAAAGCATGAGGTATGAGGATGATCCGGTCAATTGCTCATAAAGGGGAGCCAATGCTGTTGCAGCTTGCCCTGTAATAAAAGAATCGTATGACCCGTTATTGATCATAAAGGCAAGAACAACCATGACAACACTGTTTATTCCGACAATAAGAATGGATTCTATTCCTCCATGTCCCAATCCAAAAGCCAAGCCATCCTTCCATTCCCTGTATTTTTTCAATGCATATTTTATCATGATGAATCTGCCCGTCTCTTCAAAGATTCCCGCCATTAATCCACCGTACAGCATGTAAAGCCATGTATTTTCCAGAAGTGCCTTGGTTGATTTATTCCATTCCAGAAAAATGGCGTGAAAAAAACCCTCTAGTATAGAGGCAAATACGAAAAATGTCAGCATTCCAAAGAGAACTACTTTAATGGATATGTTGAAATTCTTTTTAGAAATAATAAGGAGAACTATCGGTATACCTACTGCAACAAAAAGAGATAGAATGATAGATGCAATGGTGAAAGAGGAAACCAACATAATCTCTCCTTTCTTTTTTAACCCATTAGTGAATGATAAATTTTTCGAGCTTCATTCAAATCTTTCGTACCATGGATCAGGGCGCGGCCATCCTTAAAAAACACAGCCTTTGCCCCATCCTTTGTTACTGAAATCAAAAATGGGTTCCCGCCTACTGCAAGACCTGCCGAACGCCATTGGTCAACCAGTTTTTCCAATGGAAAGCTTTGATTATCTGCAGGCCTTATCTGGACCGTGTCGCGGCCGCATAGTACAGCCACTTTCATCTCCTGTCCAGATTGTAAAAAAGGATATTCGGGAGTCTCCCCACATGAAAGACAATTACTTTCTTTTAAAGCATCTGCCTTTAAGGATAAATATTCATTCTCCCATAGATCAAATGAAACATACGTTTTTCTTACAGCTTCCATATTTCCTGAAAGAATTTTCAACGCTTCTGCTCCTTGATGGGCCGTTACCATTTGAACAGCGGGTGCGATGATTCCGACTGTGTCGCACGTCTGACCCTGCAACGGCAGTCTCTTGATCAAGCATTGAAGACATGGTGTTACGCCGGGAATGATGGTAAATGCCATTCCGAAGCTTCCTACACAGGATCCGAAAACATATGGAATTTTATATTTTTGAGACAGATCATTCATCAGAAACCGGGTTTCAAAGTTGTCTGTTCCATCCACCAAAAGGTCCACATCTGCTATTATATCTTCCAAAAGTGCAGCATCCGCCTGTGCAACGATCGCCTCCACTTCAACCTGGCTGTTAATGTTTTTCAGTCTTTCTTTTGCCGCTTCCGCTTTTGGCCATTGTTCCGCTGCATCTCTTTCTGTAAAAAGATGCTGACGTTGCAAATTGCTCCTATCAACATAGTCCCGATCAATGAGTGTCAGCTTTCTAACTCCCGCCCTGGCAAGCAGTTCGGAAGTGTGAGTCCCAAGAGCTCCTACTCCAACGATAAGCGCGTGCTTCTTTCCAATTTCTATCTGCCCTTCTGGCCCAATCGGCTTAAATAGCATTTGTCTTGAATAACGCTCCAATTGTGAATCCATCTGTATCAACCTCCGCTGACCGGAGGTATTAAAGCAATTTCATCTTTTTCTCCAATGACCCAGTCATCTTTTACAAACTCTTCATTGACCGCTATCATAATACCGTCTAAGCTCCCCAATGGTGTTTCCTCTTCCAGAAAAACGCGGAGCTCTCCAACAGTTTTTCCTGAAACCTCAACTTTCATCAAGCTTTTCCCCATATCCTCTTTCAATTGGGCAAATAACATGATTTTATTCAAGTAAGTCACCTTCCTCCGGTTTCCCTGTTGCATATTCCTTTGTTCCCTGCTGGTTTCCGATCCACTTTTCCCCATCTTTCCAATGCTCTTTCTTCCAAATCGGGACCATTTCCTTTACTCTTTCAAGTGCATATCGATTCGCTTCATATGCTTCTGGTCGATGTGGAGAAGACACTGCAATCGCTATGGCTATATCGGTAATTTCGAGGCGGCCGATCCGATGCACCATTGCCACTTCAAGGACTGGCCATTTTTCTTTCATTTCCTCCACAATTTGCTCCATTTTTTTCAGAGCCATCGATTCATAAGCTTCATATTCAAGATAAAGCGTTTTCTTTCCGTGTGTCAATTCACGGACAGTGCCGACAAATGTAGTGACAGCGCCAGCTTCCCTCCTCACTACTTTATGATAAATGTCTTCAATTTTTATCGGGTCTCTTGTGATTTCACAAGTCATTCTCCTTCTCTCCCTTCTGCCATCTTCGCCGCTTGTATGTATTCCTCCATTGTATTCATATTCCAAACGGCATCACGCTTTTCTTTTATTGTAAAATATTCCACATCTATCCGGTCAAGAAATGATTTCACCGACCTTTTTCCAGCCATTAACGTCTTCTTAACCGTTTCCGCAACGCGGGCATCATACACGGCAAACAGCGGATGCATGCGATCTTCATGGATGGGAACAACAGCATCCACTTTATTCCTTTTTAATATCGACACGAGTTCCCGCCCAATCCTGGCGGATACAAACGGCATATCGCAAGCAACAACGAGACAAGGTCCGCAACCCGCTTCCTTTAGTCCAGTATAAATTCCTACTAGTGGCCCCTGTCCTTTAAAAGCAGGTTCATCTTCGATAATGAAGGCATTCATATGTTCATACTGAGCAGGGTCGTTTGCAATGACAATCATCTTATTTGATACAGGCTCCAATTCAGCCGCAATCCGATCTATGACCCGCCTTCCTCCTATTTTTATCAGGGCTTTATTCTGTCCCATCCTGCTCGATTTTCCACCGGCCAAAATAATTGTATTCAAAACAGCGCCCCCCCAAAAGTCTATTTACGAACTGCAGCGAATCTTGTAATCTAAACATACTCTATAAAGAATCGGGTGGTTCTATGTTGTTAAAAAAACTGGCCCTCTGTGTTATGAGTGTTTTCTTTGGTGTTTGTCTGTTTTTATGGATCCTTACAGGAAAATGGATTGCCGACGGTAAAAAGCCGAAAGCGGATGGCACATATGAATACGCTATTGTGTTGGGAGCAAAGGTCAATGGAGAAACTCCTTCACTTTCCTTGCAATATCGGCTGGAAGCCGCTCTTCAATATGCTGAGAAATACCCCTTTGTAAAACTGGTTTTATCCGGTGGGCAAGGACCTGATGAGCTCATATCGGAAGCTGAAGCAATGAGACGCTATTTCATTAATCACGGCATTTCAGAAGACAGGTTAGTTCTAGAAAAGAAATCTTCATCTACTTATGAAAATATTTTTTATTCTAAAACATTGCTTCCACCATCAAACAAGGGTGTTACAATCATTACTAGTGATTATCACTTGGCACGCGCCCGAAAAATTGCCGTTAAACTCGGACTGGAGACAGATGTAGTCGAAGCGGAAACACCTGCAGTTGTCAGGCTGAAATTAATAACAAGAGAGCGGTTGGCCCTTTTAAAAACTGCTGTTTCACCAGAATGAGATTAGAATTATTATAGCAGAAAATTCCTTCCTCTTGGGCACTGGGTTGAACACCGACAAAGCAGTGGACCTTTTCTATGATGGACACGAATTTACTGTTCTTGAAAAGGAAAAACTTGATAAAACATACAATCATGGTGCAGGCTGTACATTTGCAGCTGCAGTTACGGCAAACTTGGCAAAAGGAAAATCGGTCAAAGAAGCAGTTACAGCAGCAAAAAAATTTGTCACTGCGGCCATTGAACATGGTTGGAAACTTAACCAATATGTCGGGCCGGTCATGCACGGCGCTTATACGAAATATGTTGGAAGTCTTAAAAATTAACAGGAGACCTGGTGGAAGGAAAGTTCTGCTGGGTTTTTTTTTATCTGCTCCAAGGTAGGATTTGTATGAAACTCTCCTTGCAGTATCGGTTATGAATTCAGAGTCGAGCAGAAAATGATATGTTTAAAACTTCACCTGTAGTTGGTTTTATCATAAACAACTTTTTGGTACCATACACATCGTCAGTTTTTTCTTCCCCGATTTCCCTCTCCCTTCCTATACAAAGCAAAAAGTCATTCATACTATAACTACCAAACCGCAAATCTTCCCATATAAAATCCAATCTTTCGTAATTCAGCATGTTTTTTAGTAAAATGATTTTATGTCACAAGGCGAAGGAGGCCAATGGGCTTGGAAGATATAAATGTTCAGCAGGTTCAATATATGATCAATCAGTTTGCGGGCAAAAATGTCTATATTCATCTGGAAACCACAAATGGTGCATACGCTTCACATAAAGATGAATCGTTTTTTTCATCTGGTGCTTATATCCGTAATGCGGAAATCTGTTACGAGCATGGAAAAATCAAAGGTGAAGGTCCATATAGAGTCGGATTGAAGCTGCCCGTCGGCTGGGTTTATGCAGAAGGACTGACACATTTTCAAGTTGACGATAAGGGAAGGCTTTTGCTAGCGGGGCATGATTTTGAAGGTAAGCTGGCAGTTGCCCTGCAAATAAGCAAAACCCCTTTCGAATAAAAAGACAGAGCGAGACTTTTAAAAGGAGCGAAAAGCCAATGGAACAGGAACGGCAAGTGTTAGTGATTTTCCCTCATCCAGATGACGAGGCTTTTGGAGTCTCGGGAACTATCATGAAACATATAAATAATGGAACACCAGTAACCTATGCGTGCCTCACTTTAGGAGAAATGGCGCGGAATCTTGGAAACCCACCGTTTGCCACAAGGGAGTCATTGCCTCAGATCCGGAAAGCTGAGCTTGAAGAAGCCGCAAAAATCATGGGAATTCAAGATTTACGGCTAATGGGCTACCGTGATAAAACCCTTGAGTTTGAAAATGATGAAGAACTGGCAAATATGGTGTTCAAGCTAATGGAGGAATTGAGCCCCTCCCTTATCATATCTTTTTATCCCGGTTATTCTGTTCATCCCGATCACGAAGCGACAGCGAGGGCGGTCATACGATCGGTACGAAGACTACCTAAAGAAAAAAGGCCGAAGCTTCATCTCGTGGCGTTTTCAAATAATCATGAAGCCGAACTCGGAAAGGCTAATATTGTTCATGATATTAGTGATGTTTGGGAGAAAAAAGTGGAAGTATTAAAAGCTCACATTTCCCAAACAGCCTGGATGATGGATGAAATGCTGGAAAACGTTGCGGCAGAAAATCCCGCTTGGACGGAGAGGATGCTGAGGGAACGGTTTTGGACGTATGATTGGGAGAATGATAACGTGCTCTAATCTATTCCAGGTTAACTAAATTGAATGAAAGAGCAGGGCCTCAGTGCAAATCCACTACCGGACCTGCTTTTTTATTTGTAAATGTTCAAATCCACCCTTTTTCAACGGCAATGTTTACCGCTTGCTGCCTTGAATCGGCTCCCAGCTTTTGAATAGCGGATGATAAATAATTGCGGACCGTTCCTTTCGTCAAGAATAACTCTTTAGTGATATCACTTGTTGTCAGTCCTGCTTTTGTCAACCGAAGAACTTCGGTTTCACGTTCAGTCAGGGGGCTCTCTTCTTTTAATAGTAGGGCGGCAGCCAAGTCAGTACTGATCACTCTCTCCCCATTCATAACTTTACGAATGGATCTAATGAGATAGTCGATCGGTTCGTCCTTAAGTAAATAACCTTCCACCTTCGCATCCACAGCCTTCTGTAAGTAACCGGGCCGCCCGTAAGTTGTCACAATAATGATTTTACAGCCATTTCCTTCACTGCGAAGATTCTCAGCAAGCTCCAACCCTGTCATATTGGGCATTTCGATATCCACAAGGCAAACATCAGGCTTGTATTTTTGTATCGCTTCCCAAGCTTGCTGTCCATCGGAAACTTCAGCCACAACCTCGATGTCTTTCTCAAATTTTAT
The DNA here is from genome assembly GCF_000374565.1 of Siminovitchia fordii DSM 16014 = CIP 108821. GTDB lineage: Bacteria > Bacillota > Bacilli > Bacillales > Bacillaceae_C > Siminovitchia > Siminovitchia fordii. Next base: position 10,264 of record NZ_KB894694.1, read on the forward strand.
TAAGGAGGTAAGTGCGCCCCTGAGCATTCTTTGGTCTTCAGCAACCACAACCCGTATCACAATACTGATTTCTCCTTTTCGTATGAATTGATAGGCAAAGCTAACGTAACAACCGTACCTCCATCTGAAGCATTGGCGATTTCGGCAGTTCCTTTCAATGTTTGCAGCCGTTCCTTCATCGATTGAATGCCATTCCCACTCGATTGATCCATTAAACCAACGCCATCATCTCTAATAAGAATTTTAAAATAGCTTTCATCTGTTTCTAAACGGATATTACATTTTCTAGCCCCACTATGTCTGATGATATTTGTAACTGCTTCACGCAAAGAGAGGGCCAGCATCGTTTCGTCGACACTGGGCATTAACAACCTTTGCCCTTTTCCTTCTACATTCGATTCAATATTTGCTTCTTTCAAAAGGTCTCTTGAGCGGGCAATTTCCTCTTCTAATGAGATAAACTTCATACCCGTTACAAGCTCTCGCACTTGTTTGAGTGCAACCCTTGATGATTCCAAAATATCATTCAATTCTGCCTTTGCTTGCTGCTCGTCCTGATCAACCAGTAGAATTGCCAACTCACTTTTGAGTTTGATCATTGTTAATGTTTGCCCCAGGGTATCATGCAAATCTCTTGCGATTCGATGTCTCTCCTCCTCCTGAATATACCTTTCAATTTGCTGATTTGCTGTATCCAGCTCTCCCTCCAATGTTTTTGCTTTTTCCCTTATATAAATAATGACTGGAAGCAGAAGCTGAAGAATCACCACTGGCAAGAATATAGAAGACTTCATGGAAATCAATGATCCTGTTTCATGCCATTGGACAATCACAAACATTGTTGCGATTGCCAGCATTCCGATTCCTATATGAAGCTTTTCATTTGCTCGCCCTAGTAGATCGGCAAATATAAAGCCAAAAAGGAAAATGGACTGTTCTGTGAAGATACATAGCAAAGAAAGGGAGAAACAACCTAAGGTCATTGCTGTTAAAAGCCGCCAATCCCTAAACCATAATGCTATATAAAATGAAAAGAAGAAAAGAAGAAGGAGCAACAGCTTCATCATCAATGGCGTCGTCGACTCCGAAGTCAAAACCATGAATGTCAGTAGAACGGCAGCAAATGTATCTATTAATAAATAGTTTGATATTTGTTCCCGTGGATATATTTTATGAATCATAGGCAGCCCCCGGCTAAAAATTCATCTTTGCATAACACCAGTAGCATGTTTGCGCATGGATTCCATTGGCCCCAACGTGAAATATTTCAGCCAAAATGAAGAAATGATCATGAGACAGCAGCAAATAAGAATCCATAATAATATGACGGTCAGGGAGTTCACCTTTCCCCCAAGTCCCAATCCCCATCCGTAAAAAATAAAGGAAGCAATTAGGTTTTGCATCACATAGCAGCTTAAAGACATTTTTCCCATTTGTTCCAATCGCCGCCAAATCCACAACCTTTCATTTCTTTCTACCATTCTCGCAATCAAGGCCAAATACCCCAGTGATAGAATCGGGGCAAATAGATAGCGGACAGGAAGGTCAAAAGCTCCACCTGGAATAAAAACCAGGAGGTTTAATGGGACACCGACATAAATCCCTATATTGAACAGTTTTTTTCGTTTGCGCTTCCCGCTCTCATTTGGCGAAAAAACTCCTGAACGCATAAATCGTACACCGAGCAAAAATAGAAAGATATTCATTGGAATCACAAGAATGGCTTCACTTCTAAGGAGCAGAAAATGATCTAATCTATAATTTACCTGTTCAAGCCATGTACCATCTTTGTACAGTAAAGTGACATCGTAAAAACTCCCCAAGGACATATTCGCCCCCAGGATGCCGACCAGTAACAGAAAAAGTACAAATACGGCGTGAATACCACCGATCACCTTCATCGTTCTGGAAATAATACGGTCGCCGCCTTTAATGATGAGTGACACAATGATAGCTGTGATCCCATAGCTCATCAAAATATCATACTCCATGACGAATAAAAAATGAATGAACCCTTCCATGATCAATATACATGACGTCCATATATACAGGCCTGGCCAAGGCTGGTTCTTTCTGAGTGACTGTCTATACTTCAACTCCAACCCTACTCCAAACATAATCGTCAGCAAGCCCAGCAGTTTCCCGTTTACTAAAAATAAGATGAACATTCTCCAAAAGTCTTCAAGCGACCACCAAGATGAATATTCATATGTAGTGATATATGACAAATCCCCTAAATGGGCAAAAATCCAAATGTTGGTACCCAATGTTCCTGCAATTGCAAATCCCCGTAAAATATCCAGTAGGCGAATCCGCTCTTTTTTCATGTCAATCTCCTCGCTTTTTGAAAAATCGGTTAATCCGATTGTATACAGAAAAAAAGCGAGGGAGAATTCACACCTATCAGATGTTATATATGACAGGTGTCATAACTTTTAAGGGTAAAGTAAAAAACTGCTCCCAACTGTAGACATCATCTAACAATTGCGATGCAGCTCAATATTGTCATAGTCGGTTATGGCAGGAGTTATTATAAGAATTTCTAATTCAAGAGATAGCCATTTCCTCGAGTGCTTTATAAATCGCTTTGGCAACCCCGTCTTCTGTATTTAAGCCTGTGACATAGCGACAGGCATCTTTTATCTCTTTTTCGGCATTTCCCATGGCGACCGAATGTCCCACCAGCTCCAACATCGATAAATCATTGTAATTATCGCCCAGCGCCATCGTCTCATCAAGGGAAATTCCCCGTTTCTCTGTATATCTCTTTAAAGCATTACCCTTCTTGGCGTGCCTGTGAGTGATTTCAATGTTATGGCGCCCGGAAGTTGTCACTGTAATTCCTTTAATTTGTTCAAACCGTTTATATATATCAACAAGCAATGATTCATCTTTCGAAAAGCCAAAAAATTTATAAGTGACAATGTCCTCCGCACCAAAAACTCCATCGAAGTCATCTACAATTTTAATCAGACGTTTTTTAAAGCGTTTTTCGACTCTCTCTCTTAACATTGAAACTTCTACAGATGGATTGGCAGTCCGATAAATATCCATGACAGCCTGAATACCCTTTTCATAGTTTGTAGTATAGGTCCCGTTACTTGTATAGAGTTCGTAATATATATCCGCAGTATCAAGTACATGGGCTACTTTCTCAGCCGTCTCTTCCGCTAAACCGATGCCGAATTCCACATTTCCATTCTCATCTCGGATTTCCGCGCCGTTCAAGCAGATAGCAGGACATTGAACCCCAACTTTATCCAAAACATAGCGCAAGTCATGATAGGAGCGCCCTGTTGCAACAAGAAAATCAATTCCCTGGTCCCGGGCTGCCTGGATTGCAAGCTTGTTTTGCTCACTTACTTCCTGGTTGGCATTAAGCAGCGTTCCATCCATATCTGTGGCGATACATTTAATCAATGTCATATCCCCTTCTCTACAGGCTTTTTCCGCCCTCTGATATTGGCATGTATTCTAGCCGAAAACCTTCAAAAATGCAACGAAATCTTCTTTATTTCGGCCTTGTTTTGATGGTTAAATTTCATTGTATGCGATGATCTGCTGAATAATAATCAAACATTTGATTAAGAGCTTTTAAACTTTGGCATACTGCTAATCAAACGTTTGATTAAGTGCCAAAACCTGGATTCTTATTACTAATCAAACGTTTGATTAAGATATCCAAAACTTGGCCCTATTTTTATTCAAACAGTTAGTTAAGGCTTCCTAAACTTGGGCCCTATTTTTAATCAAACGTTTGGTTAAGATACCCGAAACTTAAAGTCTATTTTTAATCAAATAGTCAGTTAAGACTTCCTAAACTTAGACTCTATTTTTAACCAAACATTTAGTTAAAACATTCGAAACGGGTGCCGTTTTTATTTGATCACCGGTAATTTTCCAGCAAAAAACCCGCCAGAAGGGCTGAACTGCCCCCCCGTAGGTAGCCAGATGTTTATTTTTTTAATCTGTCTACCTATTGGGGAGCATATCACAGATTTTGGCGGATTTTTATGCTTTTTGTTTTTCTAAATAGGCTTGAATCATAAAAAAGCTGATCTCCTCGGGCAAAAGATCTTTAATTGGTGTTAATCTCCGCTGGCCAGCTTGTTTAACAGCTTCTTCTATTAATGGTTCATATTCCTTTGGGATGAATGAAGACCAATCCACTTCCAAACCGTCGCCCGGGCATTTCAGCAAATGCCCCTCAATTGTCCTTTCCGTCATGCCGCGTTCACCTGCAATTTCAGTAATGGAAAAACCGTCCTGGAGCATTTGATAGGTTATATGATGGCTTGGTTCTGTTCTTGAGGATCTTCCCGTTTGCTTTTTAGAAAGAGTCATGAATTGGCTGATTTTACGACTTTCAATCCCCTGAACCTCACAATACTTATTTATTTCTTTCAGGAAAACCGTTCCGTAAGCTTCCAGCTTCTGCTTACCAACCCCCTTTACTTGCATTAGCTCTTCTTCGCTTCTTGGAAGCAATGTACTCATTTCTTTTAATGTCACATCAGAAAAAATGATATATGGAGGAACATTCTCCTCATCGGCAATTCCTTTTCTAAGTTTACGCAGCACATCAAACAGCATATTGTCCTCTACAATTTGTGTGATACGCGCCTTTTCTTTTCTCATTACTTTTTCTTTACCATGTAAAACATCCCTGGCCATTTCGGTTAACATCAATATGGGGTAAGAGCCATCCGTTGGGCGTAAATACCCTTCCGCTGTTAAAAAGTCGATGAACTCTGTTGTCTCCTTTTGGGTCTTATCCTTCATGATTCCATAGGTTGACAGCTGATCAAAACCGAAGCTTCGTATTTTTTGGTCAGACGAACCAGTCAACACCTTGGCAATCATCGTTTTGCCAAATCTCTCATTCATCCGTCTGATGCATGACAGGGCCATTTGAGCCTCGACAGTCACATCAACTTGTTCCCTGTCATCCGTGCAGTTGCCGCACTTTCCACAAATATTGGCATCTTCCTCGCCAAAATAGTGCAGGATGTATTGCTGCAGACATGACTCTGTATGGCCGTAGGCAATCATTTTCCTTAGCTTGCCAAACTCGTTTTCTTTACGATGCTCATCCATTTCGGACTGATCAATGAGGAATGACTGGATGTGGCTGTCCTGCGGGGCAAAAAGCAAGATGCAGTCACTCTCTTCCCCATCTCTTCCTGCTCTCCCCGCCTCCTGATAATAGGACTCCATGTTGCGTGGAATATGATAGTGGATCACAAACCGCACGTTCGACTTGTTGATGCCCATTCCAAAGGCATTTGTAGCAACCATCACATCTATATCATCATATAAAAATTGTTCCTGGTAACGCTCGCGGCTTTTTTCCGATATTCCAGCATGGTATTTTCCAACTGCGATTCCTTTCGCTTTCAGCAGATGATATAACCTTTCCACTTCTTTTCTGGTAGCAGCATAAACAATACCTGCCTGTCCGGAATTTTTTTGGATATAGTCAATCAAAAACAGATCACGGTCCTGCCCTTTCACTACATGGAAGCGAAGGTTCTCCCTTTCAAACCCGGTTACAACTGTATTCTCCACATGAATATCTAGAAGCTGGCGGATATCCTCACGTACCTGTGGGGTCGCTGTGGCAGTCAATCCCAACACTACCGGTTTTGGCTTAATTCGATTAATCAGTTCACGGATCAATAAATAGCTCGGCCGAAAATCATGTCCCCACTGAGAAATACAGTGTGCCTCATCTATTGCAACGAGGGAAACATGAACCTCGTCGAGAAGCCTTAAAAAATAGTCGGTCTCTAATCTTTCCGGTGCAATGTAAACAAGCTTATATTTACCGTTATATAGACCGGACATCCGCTCCCGCATTTCTTCTCCCGTAATCGTACTATTAATAAAAGTAGAAGGAATGCCAGCCTTTTCCAGTGCATCCACCTGATCCTTCATCAAGGATATCAATGGTGAAACAACAATGGTAATTCCACGAAGTGATAAGGCTGGAATCTGGTAACAAATGGACTTTCCGCCTCCGGTCGGCATAATTCCCAGGGTATCCTCACCCGCCAGCACTTTTTGGATGATTGTATCTTGTCCCCTGCGGAATTCATCATATCCAAAATAAGACTGTAGAAAGTCCTTTGCTTTCGTCAACAATGTTATAGACCCCCAGATTTTATGATAGTCCAAGTATATCAAAACAAAGAGCCTTCCTGCTACAGACACAGGCGGCTCATGATCGTTTCTTCTTGACTTTTTCCAGCATGTCTTTGGTCATTTCAACCAAATCAAATTCCGCGTTAAATCCCCAATCCTGACGGGCGGCTGAATCGTCCAACGAGCTTGGCCAGCTATCTGCAATTGACTGCCGGACCGGGTCAATTTTATAATCAATCACAAACGACGGGATATGCCTTTTAATTTCATTCGCAATGTCTTCAGGCGTAACACTCATTGCCGTTATATTATAGGAATTCCGGCATGTAAGCGTTCCGGGATCGGCCTCCATTAGATGTACAACAGCATTTAACGCATCTGGCATATACATCATGTCCAAGCAGGTTTCTTGGCTCACAAAACATGTGTAACTCTTCTTTCGGATAGCTTCACTATAGATTTCTACAGCATAATCTGTTGTTCCTCCCCCAGGTGGAGCGCCATATGAAATAAGCCCGGGAAAACGGACACCGCGTGTATCCAGACCATATTTATGAAAATAGTAATCACATAAAAGTTCACCCGCCACTTTATTGATTCCGTACATGGTGGAAGGTCGTTGTATGGTAATCTGCGGTGTTCTCCACTTCGGTGTCCCGGGACCAAAAGCACTAATGGAACTAGGCACAAAAACTTTCAGTTCGAGCTCCCGGGCTGCCTCCAACACATTTATAAGACCTCCCATATTGAGGTTCCAAGCCTGCAGCGGTTTTGTTTCCGCTAATGCCGAAAGAAGGGCAGCCAGATGGATGATACTATCAACCTCATATTTTTTTACGACTTCCACTACTCTTGTACCGTCCATAACATCCACTATTTCAAAAGGGCCAGATTCAACGAAATGATTGCTCGGACGGCGGATATCTGATGCAATGACACTTCCCTTCCCATACTCGCGACGCAACTTTAGTACAAGCTCTGAACCAATTTGCCCCAAGGATCCGGTCACCAAGATTTTTTTCATCAAATGACCTCCTGGTATATACAATGTAGCGCCGTGAACTTCCTTTTACTCTATTAAATGATACCTAATTCCTTTCCTACTTTTTCATAAACTGAAACTGCCCGGTCCAGCATCTCCTTCGTATGTGCTGCGGTTGGCATGTTCCGTATACGCCCAGTGCCTTTCGGAACAGTAGGGAAAACAATAGACTTGGCATAAACCCCTTCTTCAAAAAGACGTCTGCTAAATATCTGTGTTGTTTTTTCATCTCCAATGATGCATGGGGTAATCGGTGTTTCACTCCGACCGATATCAAACCCCAGTTTCTTTAGGGCATTTCTCAAATAATCTGCGTTTTTCCATAAGCGTTCAAATAGCTCAGTACTTTCCATTAACAACTTAATTGCCTTCGTTGCCGCAGCAGCATCTGCAGGTGTAACGGCAGTGGAAAACAGAAATGGCCTTGACCTGACCTTAAGCCAGTCAATCAGCTCTTTTTTTCCCGCAACATAACCGCCCACAACGCCAATCGCTTTTGAAAGAGTGCCAATTTGAAAGTCTATTTTTTCCTGGAGTCCGAAATGCTTCACTGTTCCGGCTCCTTTTCCGAGTACTCCCGAGCCGTGTGCATCATCAACATAAGTGATCAAATCATATTCTTCAGCGATTTCTGCGATTTGAGGCAGTTTGGCAATATCTCCATCCATTGAAAAAACACCATCAGTTATCACCATCAGCTTATTGTAACTGCCAGATTCCTTTGCCGCCTTCGCCTGCCGGTACAAATCATCCATGTCGGAATGACTAAAACGGATGATTTTTGCCCGCGAAAGGCGACACCCGTCAATAATGGACGCATGATTCAACTCATCTGACAATATGGCATCATTTTTGTCCATGACCGCCGAAATGGCGGCCATATTACAATTAAACCCTGATTGATAGGAGATGACGGCTTCCGTCCCTTTAAATAAGGCGAGCGTTTTTTCCAACTTCTCATGCACTTCAAACGTCCCGTTAATTGTACGGACCGCTCCCGCACCGACTCCCCAATTCCTGATTGCTTCAACAGCAGCAGCTTTCACTCTCTCATCCGTTGCCAAGCCGAGATAATTATTGGATGAAAGATTGATCTGCTCTTGACCATGAATACGGATGATGGGACCATTTGGCGTTCCAACCTTGTCTATTTCATTGTAGAGGCCCTGCCTGCGAAGCTCAGACAAGTTTTCGGTTAAAAATTGCTGCAGTACTTTCGTCATATCGATCACTCCATTATGGAAACTCATACAAACTTCTGTACTTTCCAAAAGGACACACTCGAACCCCATTTATGCAATCATCATTCAAACGTATCTAATTCTCTATATTATGTTTATTGAGGGAAGACAGCATTTATGTCAATAGATGAGCGAATATACCTTTGATCAGCGCAGTCAAATAGGACGCATCAGGCAGTTCTTCAACCACCTCAGAATTGCCAACTGACAACCCATGTAAAACTGACCGGGTCATACCTCATCGGAACTTTGCCGAGAGTTAAACAAAATTGTTCAAAAAAGATTTTGCGCAAAAGAGGCAGCCTTCTAACAAGCTTGTAATATTGAGGTACCTGATGCTTGAGCTAGACAAAGCAAATTAATGTTTTTGCCAGGTATACTTGGGTTCTTACCTAAAAAAACCCCTTCAGTCTTTTGAAGAGGCGTTAATCTTTTGCAAGAAGCTTAATTTCTTTTTGAATGTCGGAAAATATTTCGTCGATCCGCGAGTGGTCCATATGAACCTGATATATCGATTCCAATTGATCATTGATTTGTTTTGCTTCAGCGAGGTAGTCTTTCCCTGCCTTCATTTGTTCTCTATACTGCCTTTCAATCTCTGCAATTTCATTGGCATATAATTCATCTGTTCCAGGCGCAACCGCCAATTCATACATATCGATTACTTCATCTCCCTTACGGGAAGGGAAATACTCATGCGGTTGGGTGCTGTCAAACACAGCCCACCCAAGTTCCCTGACAATAACCATATCCAGACTATCAGGGTCAAAACCACAATGATAGATTTCCAAATCATATCCTCGTTTTTCGGCCTCTACCACGATTTTTTTCAAGACAGTGGACTTCCCCGTTCCTGCCCGCCCTTTTAAAAAAAATCTCTTATTCAGGCCAGACGTGATATTTTCTACAAAATCGACTGGTCCCTTTGGTGTTGCAGCACCAAGAAATCTGCGGATTGATGTTCGATCTTTTCGCGTGGATTCTTTAGAAAGCAACTTTAAAATCAAGCGATCTGATACATGATCCGCTTTTGAAAAATCCATCCGGTCAATGTAGAGCTTCTCCCACTTATCATGAACCCGTAATCCCTCAGCATATGATTGATAAGCGTTATCCAGAGCACGATCCCTATTTGCTGTATGCTGTATGATATCTTTCTTTGTGGCTGCCCCTAGGGATGAGAGATCCATTGCATCCAGATCTACCGTTTCCCACCTGTCACCAACAAATCCTTTTCCGATCTCACGAGGAGAATCACCGTCCACAATTCCAAATCCGAGGTCTCGAATAATCAGCCCTTCCAATGAATCCGGATCGTTTGGGGAATGAAGTGCTTCAAGTTTTATATCTTTCTCAGCCCATTCATCCATCAGCTTTTGAATCAGGATCTTTTTCTCCAGACATGATTTTCCTGAAAGGATAAAGACTCGGTCCAGTCCGCGCAAATTGGAATCATACAAATGACTAAAACCCTTTGCAGTATTACCACCAGCAAAATAACGCAAGACATTTCCGCTCACATTGTCACCCTCAATACTATTAACTTTACTCTTTCTTCAGCCTATGCTTTGGGTGAAGGGATGGTACTTAAATATTTAAAAAACCGGGCAGTCCGATTACGGTGCGTCATTCGCTGACTTCATCAAGCATTCTGTTTAAAACTTTGAGTTCCTCCTCTATTTCCATCAACTGTTTCTCAAGTGGATGCAATATCCCTTTTACGTATTCAAGTTTTTCCAAATCATGCTGAAGCCGAACATAATCCGCTTTTAAATCTGCAATCTTGTATTCAATTTCTGACCTGTTCATTAAAAAAACTCCTTTTTAAAAAAAGATTAATCTTCCAATACATACTTGTTTCTTCCTGCCCCCATACCTGCAGCAACCAAAAAAATTACGATTATCAATAGGGTCAGGATCGGCAGGAACCAAGAATGAGTATGATCATATTCGTAGCCGATCAAAGCGGGGCCGATGGCAGCAAGGGAGTAGCCTAACGATTGGGCCATTCCGGATAAACGGGAAGCATCCATGACATCTTTGGCCCTGAGTACGAGAAACGTCAGGGCTAAGCTGAAGCCGGAACCTTGAGCCAACCCAATCAAAACGACCCATAAAAATATGAGGGGCCCTCCTCCAAACAGCAACCCTATAAAAGAAATCAGATAGACAGCCCCCAGCCCCAGGACGAGTCCTCTTTGGTTGTTCATTTTTCCCGCAACGACAGGAATAATGAAGGAAGCCGGGAGGCCGGCAAACTGTACAACCGAAAGCATCCAACCGGATAAAATTCGGGTAAATCCATGACTATATAATATTTCCGGCAGCCAAGTAATCAGGCAGTAAAAAATAAGCGACTGAAAACCCATGAAAAATGCAACTTGCCATGCAAGCTTGGACTTGAGAAGAGAGTTGCCATATTTGATAATCTTCACTCTTCCCTCAGTCACTTTGGGCTTTCTGATCTGCGGAATCCAAATAAGAAATGCAGCCAAGGCCAAACAAGCCCAAATCAAAAGGGAGTCTTCCCATCCCCATCCAAATTTTTCAACCAGGGGAATGCTGATACCGGACGCGATGGCCGCCGATATACCAAGTGATGTTGAATATACCGCAGTCATTAACGTGGCTTTATTGGGAAATTTCATCTTAACAACGCCGGGCAACAATACATTACCTACAGCTATCCCTATTCCCGCTACAGCCGTACCAGCGAATAGGAGGAAAATGCTTCCCATGGAACGGATGACGATACCGACACCAATAAGAGCGACTCCCAACAGGATCGTCAATTCATTTCCGATCTTCTGTCCGATTTTCGGAGCAAAAGGCGACAATATAGCAAAGGCAACCAACGGGAGGGTGGTCAAGAAACCCGCCATTCCATTGGAAAGGCCTGTATCATTCCGGATAAAACTTACAAGCGGTCCGATTGAAGTGATGGCAGGGCGTAAATTAAAGGCTATGAATACAATTCCGGCAATGAGAAATAGTTTTTGAGCCATTGTCCGTTTTTGAGCCAACACATGAAATTCCATTCTTATCTACCCCATCTATTTAAAAAATCTTTATTACGATAACAGCAACGCACCAATTTTACATGAAAAACGGATGTTATGAAAGAAGATGAATCAGTTGAAAGCAATTATTGTAGATAAGAATACCCAAAGAGCTGAAGATTAGAAACGCTCAAGAGCTGACCATTTCTTAAAGGCGATAGCAGGTAACAAAGCGGATCTTCTTCAAAAGCTTACTGCCTGTACCCTTTTCCTTTAGGCCATCAGATAAGATTGGCCTGAAATGAAGCGGGACAATTGAACAGATAAGCCCCCCAAAATAAGCCTGTTTGAATTTGGCGATTAAAAAAGCGAAGACCTTACCGATACAGGCCTTGCAGGTGAAGTCGTCAAACGACTTTTCACTTGCAAAAAAACCAATAGCCAACATCATCGTTACAGCAGGACCGGAAGAAAAGTACCGTCTCTGAAAGTTCACTTAGTGCTAATTTACCCTCATGGCGGAAAATAAAATGCAGAGAAAATAAATTGGGTGGTAAGGGAATAATGTATATTGAAACAGGCTCAAACCAGGGGAGGGTGGAAATGAGGTTCATTTTGGATATTTCCAAACGTTTTTTTGTAGACCGGTTCCATGATCAATCTGCCCAAATGGCCTATTTTTTCATGCTATCCATTTTTCCATTTCTTATCTTTGTCCTTTCCATTCTAAGTTTTTTACCGATTTATTCTACAGATGTGTTGTCTGCCATCGAGCAGTTCGCTCCCAAAGGAAGCTACGCGCTTATCGAAAACAATGTCATCCTTATTTTTGATAGACAAAGTACAAGGCTCGCCTCATTCAGCTTGATCGCCTCCTTTTGGATATCCTCCATGGCTGTCCAGTCTCTTGTAAGGGCAATGAATGATGCGTACGGTATTGTTAGAAAAGAAGGGTTTTTCTTGGCTCTGGGCAAAGATTTATTTTTAACAGCCATCCTGATGGTCACTTTGACTATCTCACTTCTCGTACCCATCGGAGAAGAAATTGGGCGGGTTTTCTTATCCTCCCGCCTTGATATGCCTTTCATTTTTTATGAATCTTGGTTCTTAATCAAATGGGGGATCGGCACGATCTATTTATTTTTTTTCTTTATGCTCATTTATAAATTCGTGCCAAGTGGAAATATCCCTTTTTCATCCGTTTTGCGGGGAGCAGTTTTTTCAACTGTCGGCTGGCAGTGTGCATCTATCGGCTTTTCGTATTACGTGTCTTATATCAACTATTCACAACTGTATGGACAGCTCGGGAGCATAATCGTACTTATGATCTGGTTCTATTTAACAGCCGCCGTCTTGCTGATCGGAGGCTTGATCAATGCTTCTTACATTAATATTAATCATAAATGACTTTCCAATTATAATTTACAGTGGCTTTCACCGTTTTCTTCCTAATAAAATAATTGGCGATCAACTCGGACATATCTATTTGAATTTCTTTAATAACGGGCCTTCCCTGGTACATGAAATATTGCCCGCCGCCTCCCGCCCGATAATTGCTCATGACAACCTCATATGTATGGTCAGGCAGTACGGGAGCACCCTTATACTCGAGTTTGATGACCCTTTTCCCTTCCGGCTTGGAAATATTGAGTATATAATCGATTCCTTCCCACATGTCATAATTATAGTGCTGGGGCTTGGGCGTGGTAAATGCGGGGTTCACTTCTATTTCGTTTCCGTTATATTGCATGAAATAAGAAGCGGAACGCTCTAGTGCATCTCTTATGTCTTTACCCGAGATCCGGACTACCTTCAGGGTGTTCGGATATATGTAGTTTGAAACAACATCGCGCATCGTCACATTTGCAGGAAACCCCGGAGATTCATTGTCAAAAAGAGCTGTAGTTGAAATATCCACTCCAGCAGCTTCCATTTGTACCTTGTTAATAAATTCGATCAGCGCATTGTCTTTCAATCTGATTTTCAGGGGATCCTCCACCAGCATATTCCCTTCTATTTTGCCGATCGGCTGGTCCAGCCATGCCTGGGTACTTCTTTCGTATATTTGAACTTTATCAAGCAGAGCCTGATCCTCCGGCACCCCTTTTACTGATAAAAGTTTGGAACGTTTACTGATTGTCATCCATTTCCCTTCAATATTTTCAAGCTCCAATACTACCTTTCCAAGAAAAGCTCCTGAACTGCCCGGTTGAAGCACAATCACTCCGTTCAGTTCTGTTCCATATATTTGCCGGTGTTGGTGGCCAGTTAAAAGCACATCAATCCCCGGCACTTCCATGCATAGGCGATAACCTTGATTTTCCCTTGTGATTTTTTCAATTGGCTCACCTGTATCCAAATCCCTTTCAAAGCCGCCATGGTATGACACAACAACGATATCGGCCTGTTCTTCTTCTTTTAATAAAGGCACCCATTTTCGGGCAGTTTTCACAGGGTCATCAAAGTGTATCCCCTCAATATTTTCCGGTCTTTCCCAATATGGTATGTAGGGAGTTGTTAATCCCAATACAGCAACTTTCAAATCATCAGAAAACTTTTTTACCGTGTAAGGTTTACCAAAATAAGGAGTTTGATCAGCCGCATTTAAAATATTGGCTGACAGCCAAGGATAGTTTGCCTGGTTTACAGCAGCTTCCAAGTTCTTCATACCGTAATTGAATTCATGGTTTCCAAACACTCCGGCGTCATACTTCATCTCGTTTAATACAGCTACCATAGGGTTTGGCAGTTCTCTATTTTCATCCGAACGGACATAGTGGTAAGTCAGCGGCGTTCCCTGGATCAGATCGCCGTTATCAATTAAAAGGACATTGGGATTACTTTCACGTTCTTTTTTTACAAGGGTCGAAATTTTACCCAATCCAACATCATTATAGGTATTCGTTCCATAATTGATTGGAAAGATGTTTCCATGGATATCACTTGTCTGCAAAATCACCAAGTTTGTTGTCGTCATTGATAGCGCCTGCTCCTAACTTATTAAGATATTAGTGAAAATTACGAATTAACCATTATCTTATAATGGATTAATATAGTATGGCAAGGACTCAGCTTATTGTATGATCCCCTCTTTGATCACCAATTCCTCCGTATCGGCATCTATTTCTATGAATGCCCCAAAAGGCAGGGATACCATCGGAATGCAATGTCCTGACCTTACATTGAAAAGCACAGGCTTTCCGAACGGTTGAAGCATCTCCTTGAATAAAACTTTTATGTCTAAATTTGAAACAGATTGACATCCTGTCCAAGTACCGAGGATAATCCCTTCCGCTTCTGAAAACTTTCCTCCTAGCTCCAGTTGGGTCATCATTCTGTCCAACTTGTACGGCTCCTCATTTATATCTTCCAGGAACAAGATTTTTCCCTTTGTGTCTATTTCAAAAGGTGTTCCCATCAAAGCGGAGATGAGACTCAAGTTACCCCCTGTCAAGATCCCGCATGCCCTTCCAGGAACTATTCCCTCCATTCTTTCTTCAGAAGGATTACTCACTTTCCCCAATGGAGTATGACCTTTCAATAACTGGTAAAGGTCCCATTTTGTGAATGGATCAGCATCAACCAGATCAGAAGCGGGCATTGGACCGTGGACTGCTGGAATTCCGCAGTGCTGTAGAAGAAAAATATTCAAGGCAGTGATATCGCTGTAACCAATGAACAGTTTCGGATTGTTCTTAATCATTTCCCGATCGAGAAACGGCAAAATCTGCGGCGAGCCATACCCTCCCCGCAAACAAAAAATCGCCGAAATTTCCTTATTTGAAAACATGTTGTTCAATTCCTCTGCCCTCTTTCGGGGCGGTCCTGCCAAATAGCCCCTATATTCCATCCGGCATGTTTTCCCAACTTCGACTTGTACCCCCCACTCTTCCAATGCCCAAATTGCCTTTTGCAATTTTTCTTGGCTTACAGGCCCTGCGGGTGCCATTAATCCGACTGTATCATTTAGCTTCAGTGCCCTTACCTTTTGTATTTTCAATTTCATCACCCCTATTGAAATATTGATGATGTCGATTATTCCCGAGGAAATACATATAGCGTTGTCGATTATTGCCGGGGAAATATTATTAAGGTATTTCTTTATCAAATCTTTGTTCTTTATAAGGTAAGATGAAAGAAACATCTTATTTTGGAGTGGATAAAAATGAGGTTGAATGACTCTAACCAATATATTAAAAGAGTCGAATTATTGCGTGACCAAATCCCATTAAAAAAAGAATATCCCTTTTGCCTTCCAGCAGTCGAATCTCTTTCGGAACTCCCGTTACACCCACAGATAACGTACTTTGTCGGTGAAAATGGAATGGGGAAATCAACCTTATTAGAAGCGATCGCCATCTCAGCTGGATTCAATCCCGAAGGTGGTTCTTTCAACTTCAATTTTTCAACCCATGACTCACATTCGGAATTGGAACAGTATCTTCGCCTGATAAAAGGTGTTCAAAGGCCAAAAGACGGGTTTTTTCTTCGGGCAGAGACTTTTTATAATGTAGCCACAAATATTGAGCAACTGGACAGTGAATCGGGCGGCCCGCGTATCATTGATCAGTTTGGAGGGGTTTCTCTACACGAACAATCACATGGAGAGTCATTTTTTGCCGCCTTCACAAACCGTTTTAAGGGAAAAGGCCTTTATATTATGGACGAGCCCGAGGCAGCCCTCTCTCCTTTAAGACAATTTTCAATGCTGTCCAGGATCCATGAGCTTGCTCAAACGTCCTCCCAGTTCATTATTGCGACACATTCCCCTATCATCATGGCTTATCCCGACGCTCTTTTATATGAGTTCACCAAGAAAGGAGTAAGAGAAACAACACTGGAAAACACAGAACATTTCACTCTCATGAAACAATTCTTTGATGATAAAGATCGAATGCTATTTCATTTATTTAATAAATAGAGGGATTGTATTCATATTTTTACTACCGTTGACCAAACCTAACTGGTAATCTAACTTTTTTCAATGGGGGACCATCATGAAAGCGACCGATGTACTGGTAAAATGTTTGGAAAACGAAGGTGTGGAGTATGTCTTTGGATTTGTAGGGAAAGAGAACCTTGACCTGATTGAATCGATTTCCCAGTCAAAACAAATTCAATTTATTCCGGTCCGACAGGAACAGGGGGCAGCGTTTATGGCAAGTGTTTATGGAACCCTTGCCAAAAAGCCAGGAGTGTGCACGGCTACATTGGGTCCCGGAGCTGCAAACTTGTTAACAGGAGTGGCAACAGCTCAACTCGATGGTTCACCTTTAGTAGCCATTACAGGCCAGGCTGGATTGAACAGACAGCATAAGCAATCTCATCAGTATATTGAGATGGTCGCTGTCATGACCCCCGTGACTAAATGGTCTGCACAAATCAAAGAGGCTTCTGCAATACCCGAAATGATTAGGAAGGCATTCAAAACCGCGAATGAGGAAAAGCCCGGGTCCGTATATCTTGAATTGCCTGAAAACCTCGCACTGGAACCGGTACCACCAAGGCCTTTGCCAATCACTAGTGAGCAGTCAGTTCTTCCTTCACATCAAGCTGTCCAGACTGCCATCTCCTGTCTAAATCAAAGTGAAAAACCGTTCGTAATCATTGGTCAAAAGGTGATAAAACAGGATGCTTGTGAAGAATTGCTCAACTTTATTTCCAAACTTCAGGCTCCGACCACTCACTCCTTTATGGCAAAAGGAGTGATTCCAAAAGATGCTCCCAATAATTATTTTACGTTCGGATTCAATGAAAATGATCTAATCTTATCAGGAATTGATGAAGCTGATTTATTGATTTCCATAGGGTTTGACAAAGTGGAAAGACCCCCAAAAGAATGGAATCGCAAGCGAATTCCCGTCTTGCATATCGATTCGCAGCCGGAAGAGCCGGATGAATATTACCCTACTGCGGCAACGGTCGTTGGGCACATTAAACAGTCGTTGGAAATACTTAATAGTTTTGATGTCCCCCCAAAAAGTTGGATCCCTTCCGGCAATCTGAAACAGAAAATGCAGCAGTCTTATCAAATCGCATTAGAATACCGCACTACAGAGCAAATGTCTTTGACGATAGAGAATGTACTGCACATAGTTGAAAAGTTGTCATGTGACAATACCATTGTAATCTCAGATGTAGGAGCACACAAAATATCAATTGCGCGGACATACCAGCCCAAAAAGCCAGGGAACCTGATCATTTCAAACGGGCTTGCTTCCATGGGCATTGCAATTCCTGGGGCGATTGGCGCCAGGCTCTCCCGACCAAATGCCCCTGTTATTTGCATTACCGGAGACGGTGGTGCATTGATGACATATTCCGAGCTGGAGACAGCAAAAAGGCTTGGCCTTCCCTTGATTATTATTGTATTGAACGATCAGGTATTAAAACTTGAACAGCAAATGATGAACAAAAAATTCGGAAAAAGTTTTGGTGTATTTTTTGAAAACCCGGACTTTCTAATGCTCGCCGAAAGTTTCGGCATCAAAGGATTTAGGCCAAAGACTCTGACAGATTTTGAAAAAATGCTCCAGTCTGAGATTTCAACATCGGAACTTGTTTTGATCGATATACCGCTTGACCATGGGAAGAAAAAATAAGCGGATAGTCCTGGTGAGATCATCCTTGCCATGATCTAAAAGGAAAGCATCCCTGAAGGCTTGTCCAATTATTATTACTTCTCAACCCTGTTTTTTTAAAGGAGAAAAGTGCCCGGCTGGATTTTTATTTAACGACACCCTATGCAGCCTCCCGAAATGTTCGAAACCAATCTTCTTACTCTCCCAGTTATGGTCTTTGTGGAATTACTGCTTTGGATCCGTCAATGGAAACTTTCATTGCAGCCCTCAGAAACAACGACCCTGGAACATTCGGGAGAAACGAGTCTTCCGCAATTGTACATCGTACCTCTTGTATCAATATGATAGTTATTACCGTATCAAAACCGAAAACAAGAGCTTAGAAAGCCCACTCGATCTAGTGGTATAACTTGCCGATTTTTCACCTTATCCTCCAACAAAAGGACCTCTTGATCCAAACACTGAGTAATTTGAAAAATGACTATCCGATAATTCTAATCATCCTTTTTAACATAATCTTGCCTGCAAGTATCCAAATCCAGCTATACAGGGCTGAAAAAATGACGATGCCAACAACTGTTGACAGTTTGGGTGTTGTCGAAGCCAGCGGTCCAAGCAAAGGGAATTTTAATCCATATAGGACCGTCAGTATTCCTAAAGACAACGCTGAACAGCCCATGATATTGAGAGTAAGGTATGTACCACAAATCAAGAAGCCAACCCCAATTGCAAGGCCTAGTAACCCAGTGGTAAAAGGAAATATGATCAGTTCACTTGGGTGCGAGAATAGTAGGATAAGAATGGTTAGTACATAAGAAAGGAAGCCGAGTCGTATCGAAAATATGGAACAAAAGATAATTGGAGCAGTTGCCAGCGGACTGATGATATACCCTACCCCAGGAAATAATGCACCCGCAGATTGGAAAACAGCTGCCAATCCACTGAAAATCCCCACAAGGACTATCTTATTTGTATAAGATAGCCCTTTGCATTTATTATGTATCGAGGCAATATCAACAAAGATTGTTTTTCGCAATGGGTACAGCTCCTCTTTTCAAAATGTCATATAGTATATGACTTTCATTTTTCATTCATTCCCCTCCTATTCGCAACAAAAGACCCACCTTCATAATAGGACTATCTCCACTTCCAGAATCATTTGAATAGTTGCTACAATTAATATAGTAATATATTAATTATTCTTAGGAGGTCTGATTCATAGTGGTAATAAGAAGAAAACCATTCGCAGCTCTATTGATTGCCGCCAGTCTAGCGGTCGGAGTCCCTGCTGCTTACGCCAAGGATGCGCCCGCCCCTCCAGCTCAGGCACAAAAAGCTTTTGATAATAAAATTATCAAAAAAATCAAAGCCGACAACATGTATAATCATATTGCCCATCTTGCCGCTGAGCCCCGCGTGGCCGGGACGGAAGCGGAGTGGGAGGCCGTCGAGTATATTGAAGAGAAGTTCAATTCTTATGGTTATGAAACAGAAATCCAGCCGTTCAAGTTCGAAAACTATTATGCTCCAAAGGTATCTGTCACAGCAGGTGGAGAGACTTTGTCATCTAACAGCTTTACATATACACCTAATGGGGTAGTGACAGCAGACTTGGTATATGCAGGACTTGGTACAGTTTCAGACGTAGAAGGCATGGATCTGTCCGGAAAAATCGCCTTAATTCAAAGAGGTGAAATTTCCTTTACTGAGAAAGTTCTGAACGCTGCCAAAGCAGGAGCCTCCGCGGTAATCATTTTCAATAATGCACCAGGAGTGATAAACGGAACGCTGGGCGAGGCAAACGATGACTACGTTCCGGCCGTAGCTCTTTCGCAGGATGACGGAGAAAAACTTAAAACTGTATTGTCTGAAGGCCAAACTATTTCTGCAACAGTCAGCGTTACCGATGGCCGAATCGTTGAAGAAACATCCCACAATGTAATCGCTGTCAAAAAGCCGACACAAAAGAAAAAAGCAACGGATCAAATCATTGTTGTCGGAGCTCATCATGACTCTGTTGATGGAGCACCAGGTGCAAACGATGACGCCTCCGGGGTAGCAGCCTCCCTGGAATTGGCACGCGTAATAGCCAATATGCCGACCGACACGGAAATCCGCTTCGTCACCTTCGGTGCTGAAGAACTTGGACTGATCGGCTCTTATGAGTATGTAGATTCCCTCTCACAGAATGAGCGCGATCGGATTGTCGGAATGTGGCAAATGGATATGGTTGGAAGCAGAGATGCAGGAGAACTCGTCATGTTTACAGTTGATGGAGAGAAAAATACAGTTACAGACTTGTCAGCCGCTGCTGGAGTGAGGACCGGCACTCCTTTAACCTATGGACAGGAAGGTCGAAGCGACCACGTTCCGTTCTATGAGGCAGGCATTCCATCAGCATTGTTTATCCACAATCCTGTAGAGCCTTGGTATCATACGCCAGAAGACTCTCTTGATAAGATTAGCAAAGAAAAACTGCAAGAAACTGCAGAAATCGTGGGGGCAGCGGTTTATCATGTTGCACGCCCGGATACACCTGCACTCGAAAGAGCCAGGGTAGCTCCTAAACCGGTTGATTACGAGAAGATTGTAGGTGGAATACAATAATATAGACGGAGTTGTCTGGATGAAAGACTAATAGTAAAGCGGAGGCCCTAGCCTTCCGCTTTTTTATTTCCCCTACTTGCGACTACTCTTTAAAGTCTTCATGTAAAATTGTACTACTTCCTTATTAATACCCTTTCATATATAATAGATAATATCGAAATCATACAGAAAAGGATATGGGGTTATGATTCTAGGTTTAACTATTATATTAATTCTTGTCTTATTCTTGCCGTTTACTGTAGGTATTGTAGAAAAGAATTTGGAAGCCTTTTTATTTGTAATGGGTATCTTGGCTGCTTGGGTCAGTCATGTGTTGAACGGGGAGCTTTTTACAAAGGCGTTGGTGGACCCGATACATATCACGCTGGCTGTTCTTATTGCCGGTCTTTTGTTCAAGTGGTTCCAAGCATCCATTGAAAAAGGTATTCTCGGAATGAGCCGCGCTATCCCATCACGTTTGTTTATAGCTTTAGTTGTAATCGTTCTCGGTTTGATCTCCAGTGTTATTACTGCAATTATCGCAGCAATCGTATTAGTTGTGATTGTAAGCGTATTGCGACTTCAGCGGCAATCAGAAATCCGCCTTGTCATTTTGGCATGCTTCTCAATCGGACTTGGGGCAGCTTTAACTCCTATTGGCGAACCTCTGTCAACGATTGCTGTGAGCAAGTTGAATGAAGATTTCTTTTATTTACTTGAGCTAATCGGTCCGGACGTCATACCGGCAGTTACTTTATTTGGTATTCTTGCAGCAGTCATTGTCAATCCTGCCAGAAGCGAAGAGAGGCTCTCAGCCAGCCTTGAAGCGGAAAGCTATCCCGAAATCCTGATTCGTGCCTTTAAAGTTTATTTATTCGTCATGGGTCTCACATTGCTCGGGGCAGGTTTTGAACCATTTATTGAAAGATATCTGCTTGGGCTCAGCCCGCAAATCCTATACTGGATCAACATGATTTCTGCTATATTGGATAATGCGACATTGGCTGCGGCTGAAATCAGTCCACAAATGAGTGATACGACTCTCATCTCTATTTTACTCGGGCTGCTTATCAGCGGTGGAATGCTTATTCCTGGAAACATCCCGAACATTATTGCAGCGGGCAAATTAAATATTACAAGCCGAGAATGGGCACGTTTCGGTGTTCCAGTAGGCTTGATTGCAATGGTTCTTTACTTTATCATCATATTGATTTTCTACGTGTAAAAATCAAGAAAAACTCCTGGATCCCAGGAGTTTTTTGTTTTTAGCTTGAGATTTCTACTGAAAAGTCAGCCAGCAGACGTGCTCCGAAGCCTGTCGCCGACTTTGGATAATAACTTGTTGCATTACTGCTTTCCATGACACCGGCCATATCCACATGCAGCCAGTTTGCCCCCTCAGGTACAAAACGGCGCAGGAAAAGTGCAGCGGTAATCGCACCGGCTTCACCTTTTGAGCTGATATTGCACAAATCTGCATAATCACTATCCAAATAGCGGTCATATTCATCAACTAACGGTAGAGGCCAAACCCGGTCGCCGTTTCTTTCACCAATACGTTTCAATTGAACAGAGAGCTCTTCACTTCCAAATACACCGGCTATTTTTGATCCAAGTGCATTGGCTACCGCTCCTGTTAACGTTGCTATATCGACGATGTACTCCGCTCCCATATCCCCTGCCCTGATTATCCCATCTGCTAAAATTAGCCGCCCTTCCGCATCAGTATTGCCGACTTGTACAGTCAATCCATTTTTATAACGGATAACTTCGGAAGGCAGGAGGGACGAATTGCCTGGCATATTTTCCACCATTGGTATGAGGGCTGTTACATTCACTTTTGCCCCGGACAAGGCCAATAGTTTCATTGCTCCTGCAACGGCTGCCGCTCCGCCCATGTCCATCCTCATATCACTTATATCCCGTCCACGTTTCAGGCTGATACCGCCCGTGTCAAATGTAACGCCTTTTCCAACAAGGGCAATTAGAGGCTTGCTCTCATCCCCCCGATAAGTCAATTCGACAAAAGCCGGATCGTATTTGCTCCCTCGGTTCACGGCCAATAACCCGTGCATCTCCATTTTTTCCAGTTGCTTTTTTCGGAAAATGTGCACTTCAACCTTTTCATTCTCAAATGCCTCCTGAAGGACTTCCGGAAACGTTTCAGGATTTAAGACATTCGGCACTTCATTCATGAGATCCCTTGAAAACGATACGGCTTCCGCCCTTATTCTCCCATCAAGGATGAATGGTCCTACATTCTCGCAATCTTCCAATTCCAGCTTTGTCTGGAATGGTGTTTTCTCAGATTTATATGTAAAAAATTGATAGGAACCAAGGTGCCATCCTTCCACAAATGCTCGGACAGTTTCTCCTTTTTCCAAAGAGGGAATACCCCTCGACAATTCATCGATACTTAAAAAGGCTACATCCACTTTTTGGGAGCTTAAATGCCTTGCAATCCCCCCTGCCAAATGGCGTATCTCCTCATATGTCATTTTCTTTTTTTTAAACGGCCTGATCACCGTATAAAATTTCCCGTCAACCCACACAGGAATGAAGTCGCCATTACCATTTTCCATATATTCCGTGATAGCAGTTTTGTGAATTAGTTTGTTCCCGGAAAATAAGATATTCGTCTTCACTGGCATCCACTCTCCTCTGTAAAAAATTGTTATTTAAACAAATTGCGAATGGAATCAAACAGGTTTTGGAAAAAATTCGCAACACTGTCCCAGAACCCTTCATCTCCAACAACCTTTTCCAGCTTCCCTTTTATATCTTTTGAAATATCTTCAAGTTGCTGCTTCACATGGTTAAAATCAATGTCCAAAGAGCGCATTTTATCAAACAGATCAATCAGCAGCTGGCGGTCCTGTTCACTAAGTTCAATACTCATTTTGTCCAACTGTTCCTGAACGATTTTTTCGACCTCTTCTCTAGTAGCAGGATTTTGTTCCGCGATCATTTTTTTAATCTCGGTTAACAGCTCCGTTACCTTTTCATCGCTCAAGCCTTCTTTATCCGCCAATTCTGTTGCCAATTCCAGCTCTTCATTTGCAACCTCCATACGGTCTTTATCAAGGACTTCCCCTTTGCTCTCATAAGCTTTATAAATTCCGACCAATGCGGAATGGCCTGTCACTTTTACAGGTGACGCTACCTCCACATTCGCATTTTCCACTCCCGCTGTCAAAAGGGCATTGGCATACATCTCAGTTGTGACCTCAGTAATGTTTTCAGGGGTGACAATCGTAACAACCAGTCCATTCCCCTTCTCTTTTAATGTAATTTTTGCCGATGAAAACATTCTGGAATTTGGATTCCCATTGATTAAGCGGGCCAAATCCTTCGCAGTGACTGTAATTTCATCGACATTTTGCGGATTATCCACTTTGAGAAGCTTTCTGACTTCGTCTTTCTGTTGAGCTGTAAGGGTTTCACCGTATACCACAATCGGGACTCCCAGCTTTTCATTAATCACATCATCATTTTCGGCGGATGCTTGTCCCTGCCCGAAAAAAATAAGCCCAATACTCAGAATCCCTGCTAAAAACAGTGTGCTTATTCTTTTTAACATGTTGATTACCTCCTATGACTTCGGAGGAAGCCTGTCTAAATAATCTATAGCTTCATCCAATGTTTTAACCGGTACTATTTTAACGTCATATCCATACTTTTCAGTTTCAGCTTTTACTTCTTTTTCATTTGTATCGCTCGGAAGAACATCCATCGGACAAAAGAATATGTCCATTCCAGCTTTATCAACAGCTGCAATCTTCTCAGCTATACCGCCAATTTGACCAACATTTCCGGCCTTGTCAATTGTACCAGTTCCGGCTACCTCATATCCTTTGGTGATATCCTCCCCTGTCACCTGCCTGTATATTTCAAGAGAGAACATCAGACCGGCTGACGGTCCTCCAATATCTCCTGCCTGAACATTGACTTTCCGGCCAGTCTTCACTTCTACGTATTCCTCAAGGCCGATCCCTATACCAGGCTGTGAATTTTTCCCTGGCAGCAGAACAAGCTCCACCTGCTCCTCTTTCTTTTCCCCATCTCGGGTAAAAACAACACTTACTTCTTCTCCTGGCTTTTTTTCTTTAAAATAGCTGAGCAAATCCTCGGTTACTTTAATCTTTCTCCCGTCAACCTTCAATATGATATCGCCCGCTTCGATTATTCCTTTTGCCCTTGAATTTTCGCTTATATTCCTTACAATCATCCCATTGGGAATTACCTGTACCTCTTCGCCTGCCGCCTTTAACCCGGCGGTAATGGCATTTTCTTGGGATGATTTCATCAAATAGGCCAGCCAGCGATTATACTCCTTGTCAGACATATCACCTTTCACAACGTGTGACCTCTGAATATCAGTATGTGGTGCAAGCAATCCGTAAGCCAAATAATAGATATTGCTGGCCTTCACGGACAGAACAGTTGTCAAATATAGATGCCCTTGCTCAGCCTTCTCCCCCTCTTCAACCGTTACCTTTGAACTCAATTCCTCAACAGAACCGGGCTGAAATAAATAAAAAGGTGTAGGAATAAACAATGTGACAGCGAATATTAAGCATATTACGATAAGTATTCTTTTTTTTCTTGTCATCTGCGCATCATATTTCATGGCTTATGTCTGGTTCCTTTCTGCTGCAGCGCTGAATATGTGAGCCGCAAAGCTTAATATTCCCATCCATTATTGATATTGTACTTTTCAAATGCCATTATTGTCTATGTATTTACATGACTGGAATATGGAAAGTGGTTATATGAAATGAAAAAAGCTTACCATTTATTTTTATCTTGGGGACGTTTATAGTGGCTATGGCTGAGTTGATTATTCCTGATTTGTTGGAGTTTTTCATACAAAAGAATCGGAAGTCGAATAACTGATTACAACCTACGCCGTCCCATTTGCAGTTGACGCTCCGTACTTACAGAGGGGACATCCCTTTTTGTAACCAGTAAACCAATGGGACTCTTCTATGAGCTTAGTGCAGCTAATGTATTCGGGGTTCTTCTCGGTACTTTCATCGGGATTATCTTACAAATGGCGGGCCTACCGGGGGACTGTCCTCGTTTTATTGTCTGTTTTTATTCATACTTTTCACATTGCCTTCCATCGAGGCAGATAATGCTGTGGAAATCATTCATTTTACCTCGCAAACCTGTTAAAAAATCGGAAGATATCCGCTTTGTTGATAATCACAACACTGTGATTTGCCACCCATTATATTGTTTATTCCGGTATCAGCTCATTCATGTCGGGAACCGGAGATTTGTTTATAAACCTGAATATGTCCGCATTAAACATAGGAATCGGACCCGACACATTTTTTCGGAGACATCATTTTTTCCGTCCGAATATCCGTATACTGCTCTGCATATAACCGAAGGGATGACCGTTGCCCCTCTTGTTTATTAAAATGGGTCAACCCCCATTCAGCAGCAAAGAATTCTACCGCAAAGGAGATTGACCCGACAATGTATCAATGAGTTTATCCAAGCCCAATAACAACCTCGGCGATGGCCTGCAGTACAGGGAATCGCCGAGTACATGCACCCGATTGTTTTGAACAGCTTTGAGCTTTTCCCAGCCAGGCCGTTTTTTCAGCAATTCTGGCTTGACCTTTTCTTTTTCAATGCCTACCCAGACCATGCATATATGGTCCGGGTTCCTTTTGGCTACTTCATCCCAATCTGTTTGAACGTTTGCCTTCGGCTCAGATTCAAAAATATTCCGGCCTCCCGCAAGTTCACTGATTTCTGTCAGCCAATTGGGCCCTCCCGGTGTGAAAACGGGTTTCGGCCACCACTCCCAATAGATCGTAAAATGTTCTTTCCTCTCTTTGGAAGAAATTCGACTTTGGCGGATTTCTTCCCTGAAATGGGCAGCCCTCTCTTTTCCCAATTCAGAAAAACCGATTGCTTTCCCGACCGTTTCAATATCACGGGCAATTTCCTCCAAGGAATTAGGATTAAGAACAATGTGAGGGATGTCCCGTCTGCTGAGTTCATAAATGTTTTTCTCCATCCCCGGGACACTGAGAGAGGCAATAACAAGATCAGGCTGCAAATCCTCCACTTTATCCATGTTAATCGTAAGGTCTGGTCCTATTCTTGGCAGCTCATTTATACTTTCCGGCCAGTTGGAATAATCGTCTACCGCGACGAGCAGGCTTTCCTTCTCCAAATAACCGATGACTTCCGTATTACTCGGACACAACGAAACAATCCTCATATAAGTAACTCCCTTCGGGCTACTTCTTTCCGGCTTTCACGGGAATGGGTATTTATTCGCTGAGAATTAATTCCCCAAGTTTCAATGGTTCGATGTAATCTCCATTTTTGTATGCTCTCATGTTCCCTCCTGAGATTTCATCGATCAAGGTAATTTCTTTATTGTCACCCGCTCTTCCGAATTCCAGCTTTATATCGTATAGGTCGATTCCCTTTTTCTGAAGTTCGGCTTTAACAACTGCTCCGATTTCCCTTGTCAATTCCTTCAGCCTTTTATATTCGTCATGGCTTAAAATTCCAAGCATAGCTAAAGCATCTTCGCTGATCGGCGGATCTTGGCGGGCATCATCCTTCAATGTAACTTCAACGAATCCATCCAGTTCCTGGCCTTCTTCTGCATACATTCCATATCTGCGCAAGAAGCTTCCCACTGCACGGTAACGGCAAATCACTTCTAAACCATTGCCGAACATTTGCGCCGGCTTCACCGTCATTGTCGTTTCTTCTATATTGGCATTAACGAAATGGGTAGGAATTCCTTTCTTCTCTAAAAGCTCAAAGAAAAATTTAGTAAGGCGGAGCCCCGTCTTGCCTGCCCCCTCAATTGTCAAGCCGACCGTGTTGGCACCAGGATCAAATATTCCGTCTTCTCCAGTGACATCATCTTTGAATTTTAATAAATAGTTTCCATCTTCCAATTCAAATACGGTTTTTGTTTTACCTTCATAGACAAATTTCATGCGGCTTTCCCCCATCCGTTAATTTCGTTATATTCATATTCTATCATAATATAACAACAATCCATCGTAAGATAGATGTGGAAATGTTTCAATATTTACTATCTGGAATTCTACTGGTAGCCGCGTAGAGTATGGAAAAAGTCTTTTAGGAATTTGTGAAATAGGAGTTCCGTCGGCATCAGCTTCCGGTTTTTGGGGATGATCATTCCTACCGTCCGTGTGACATTCTGTTCAGCAAGCGGGATCTTTACTGTTGTACGCGGTAGGCTATCTACAAGTGTGATTTCCGGGAGTAAAGTAACGCCCAAACCTGCAGCAACAAGGCCTTTGATGGCATCAATGTCTTTTCCCTCAAAAGAGACCTGCGGATCAAATCCATGTTGTCGGCAGGCATTCTCAACGATATTTTGCAATATATATCCTTTAGGAGATAATATGAATGGATCATTCCGCAGCTCATCAAGCTGCAGAGATTTTTTGTAAGCTAGCGGATGTTTTGCGTAAAGCAGGGCTACGAGGTTTTCCACAAATAAAATCTCACTCATTACCCTTGCATCATTTTTAGGGACCGGTCCAAGCAGGGCCATATCAATATCACCTATTACGACACGTTCCACCAAATGGCGGTAAGAATCCTGATGAAGCTGAATATTGACTGTCGGGTGCTCTTTGCGAAAAGCTGAGATGACCGTTGGAAGCAATGATGCCGCTAAGCTGCTGGGAAAACCGATTCGTACAGTTCCCCGTTCGGGATCCAACTGTTCTTCAATCTCCCGTTTTGCTTCGTAGATCAAGTCCATTGCGGTCTCCATCTTTTCTAAAAACATTTTTCCAACGTGGGTCAGCCGGATGTTCCGCCCTTCCCGAATAAATAAATCAACCCCAAGCTCTGCTTCAAGGTTGACAATCTGCCGACTGACGGCCGATTGGGCAACGTGCAGGGCTTCTGCTGCTTCTGTCATATGCTCTCTATGTGCCACTTCGATAAAATACTGAATTTGTCTTAATTCCATCAGCGGATTCTCCTTTTTACCGATTGATATCAAAAAAGCATTAAATTTATCTCAAATCCATATTGCTATAGATTAATTGTAAAGGATAGAATGAATTGTACCAAGTTTTAGGACGTGGAAATTTTTAAAAATCAAATACAGGTGAATGGGAGTGATAACAAATGGCAATGATTATGAAAATGGAAACTCATAAATTGCAAACAGCCAAAAAGTATATCGAAAGTGTGTATGATACCGTAAAAGAACGTAATGCAAACGAACCTGAATTCCTCCAGGCTGTCCAAGAAATCTTCCACTCTCTTCTTCCCGTATTAGTGCAAAATCCAAAGTATATGGAAAACGGAATATTAGAAAGAATCGTAGAACCGGAACGCATGATTTCATTCCGGGTACCTTGGGTGGACGATAAAGGGAAAGTGAGAGTTAATCGCGGATTTCGCGTACAATTCAATGGTACTCTTGGACCTTATAAAGGCGGACTCAGATTTCATCCTTCCGTTAATGCGAGCATCATCAAGTTTTTGGGCTTTGAACAAATTTTCAAAAACGCTTTGACTGGCCAAGCGATTGGTGGCGGTAAAGGCGGATCGGACTTTGATCCAAAAGGAAAATCAGAGGCGGAAGTCATGAGATTTACACAAAGCTTCATGACCGAGTTAAGCAAGTATATCGGATCCGGCATTGACGTTCCTGCAGGCGATATTGGAGTAGGAGCAAGGGAAATCGGCTATTTATTCGGTCAATACAGAAGAGTTGCCGGACACTACGATGCAGGGGTTCTTACCGGTAAAGGCATTGGTTACGGCGGAAGCCTTGGAAGAACCGAAGCAACTGGATATGGACTTGTTTATTTTGTCGATGAAATGTTAAAAGACAAAGGCATGAGCTTTGAAGACAAAACGGTCATTGTATCCGGATCAGGAAATGTCTCTATTTATGCGATTGAAAAAGCACAACAGTACGGTGCGAAAGTCATCGCCTGCAGTGATTCCAACGGATACATCTATGATGAAAAAGGCATTTGCCTTGATACGCTTAAACACTTGAAGGAAGTTGAAAGATCTAGGATTGCCGAGTATGTCAACGAACACCCTCATGCAAAATACATTGAGGGAAGTGAAGGCATCTGGACTATACCATGTGATATTGCACTTCCTTGTGCAACTCAAAATGAGCTTGACGAAAAAGCCGCAAAAACTCTCGTGGCTAATGGTGTAAAGGCAGTCGGTGAAGGAGCAAATATGCCGACAACGCATAATGCGGCGGAGGTCTTCATTGAAAATGATGTCCTCTATGCACCAGGTAAAGCATCTAATGCGGGCGGAGTTGCAGTTTCAGCTCTTGAAATGGCTCAAAACAGCTCACGTATCGCATGGTCACTTGAGAAAGTCGATGCAGAACTTAAGAAAATCATGGTTGATATTTACCGAAACAGCGTAGAATCTGCTGATAAATACGGCATGAGCGGAAACTTGGTTGCCGGTGCGAACATCGCCGGATTTACTAAAGTGGCTGATGCGATGATTGTTCAAGGAATCATTTAATACAGTCAAAAAGTGGCTCGATCAAATAGATCGAGCCACTTTTATTATTTTTCCTGTGGGAAAATTTTTCCTGGATTCATTATTTGGTTGGGGTCCAACGTGCGCTTCAATGCCATCATGATATCCAAAGCCTCTCCATGCTCTTTCCTTTGAAAATTTATTTTCCCTAGGCCGACACCATGCTCGCCGGTACATGTACCCCCTGATTGCAGAGCAAGCTCGACCATTTGGTGGTTAAACTCGACAGCTTTTTCAAACTCTCCTTCCACTTGTGGATCATACATGATCATCGTATGGAAATTGCCGTCACCCACATGTCCGACGACCCCTCCCTTGAACCCATACTCATCCAGCTTACTACTTGCAAACTCTACATTTTCCGCCAGCTTTGAAATAGGAACACATATATCCGTCGTCATGCTGGCCAATTGAGGATTTCCGTGTCTATAGGCATAATTCAATTCATGGCGAGCCTTCCATAAAGCGGCGCGCTTAAGAGAATCTGTTTCAAATAAAAACTCAAGACACCCTGCTTCTTCCGCAATAGCCTGGACAAACTCGATATCCTCTTTGTTTCCCCCTTTATTGCCGTGGAATTCAAAAAACAATGACGGGGCTTCGGGATAATCCGTATCAGAGTGCTCATTCGCCTGACGGATGCTGCGGGCATCCACCAGTTCAATGCGTGCCATCGGAACACCCGCTGTCAAGATAGCTGTTGCGGCTTCTACACAACTTTTTACCGAAGGAAATGAACATCTAGCTGCGACGATATCTTCCGGAATCCCGTGCAATTTTAGAGCTATTTCTGTAAATACGCCTAAAGTGCCCTCAGATCCCACAAACAAACCATTCAAATGAAGACCTGATGAAGATTTTTTCGCCAAACTGCCTGTCTCGATGATGCGTCCATCTGCAAGGACCACCTTAAGATTCAGTACCTGATCCCTCATTCCTCCGTAACGAACGGTCATCGTGCCGCTTGCATTCGTTGAGGCCATTCCGCCAATAGTAGCATCCGCTCCAGGATCTACCGGAAAAAATAACCCATATCTCTTTAATTCTTCGTTCAACTGAACACGTGTGATGCCCGGCTCCACAATGACAACCAAATCCTCGGGCCTCACTTCAATCACTTTATTCATCCGTTCAAAATCTAAGGATATGCCTTTTTTTACAGGGATGGCCTGCCCTTCCAAACCTGATCCCGCTCCAAAAGGGACGACAGGAACCTTATGCTTATTTGCATAGTGTAATACTTTCTGGACATCCTCACTGGATTCTGGAAATACAACCACATCCGGCTCACTCGCTGTATGATCGGACTCATCTTTGCTGTGATTCCTGAGCACAGTTTTATTGACAGAGGCTTTATCCGCACCGATCAGACTGCATAAATCTGTATATATATCCATGTCTACTCTTCCCCCTTGGCCTTAATATATAAATAATATCATAAACTGATAAAGTTCAATGAGAAGGAAAAATCATCTATAGTGGCCTCACAGAGACAATACTCGAGTTTCCGGCCAAACTCTTGGTGAACTTTTATATGGAATGTATTTCCTGCGTTCAGCTTGCTTGGATTTCTCGATATCCCCTGAACCCTCATCATGATTATTGATATAGAAAAGAAAAAAACCGCTATTCTTTTAGTGGTCATTGATTAATGTTTCCTCGATTCTTCTTTCAGGTAATAAATTAAAGAGACATTTTTTAATAGAATAAGCCTTCCACTTGATTCATTTCTTCCAAGGCTCTGGGCTCAATCTTCAAAGTAGCAGATGGCTGCCCTGTACCACCATAAATAAACTCGTAATTTAAAAGCCGGGCCTCTATTACATACGGTATTTCGAGCCCTATCATAGGAACGGCTTCCACTTCATAACCCGTCACTTCCTGAACTTCCTTTGGAGTTGTTAGATTAACTTTGCTGCAATCTAAAATTTCAGCAACTTTTTCAAAATCGACTTTTCCACGGCTTCCCGACACAACTAAAGAGTAATATCCTTTATCGGTTTTTATGATTAACGTGGGTGCGGTTTGTTCCAATTCAATTCCGAAATAACCCGCACCTGCTTTTGCTGAGCTCAGAGGGTTTTTCGTGATGTATAATTTTCAAAATATTATTTAATTTTTCCAAAGATCACACCCCCGAATTATCAAATAAAAAATGGCCAAGGTACAATCCCTGGCCATTTTTGCTTACTCTTCCGCTTTCTCCGGATGTTGCGTATAGTATTTCCTTCCGATATAAGTCTGAATGATAAGAAAGATCCCGCCAACCGCCCAATATAACGGTAAAGCTGCAGGAGCATTCAAGGAGATGAAAATGATCATGACTGGAGACATATATGAAAATAATCTCATTTGGTTTTTCTGTGCTTCCGGCACTGTCGCCAACGAAACCTGCGCTTGGACAAAATAGACTAAGCCGGCAAGGATTGTCATGATAATATCGGAGTGCCCCAGATTAAACCACAGAAAAGTATGCGAAGCAATGTCCGTTGAACTGCGGATTGCATAATACAGCCCCATTAAGATCGGCATTTGAATGAGTACCGGCAAGCATCCCATATTAAGTGGATTCACTTCATGCTTTTTATAAAGATTCATCATTTCCATTTGGATCTTCTGCTGCTCCTCTGGTGTTTTAGCCTCCTTGGAACGCTTTTGAATCTCTTCCATTTCTGGTCTCAGTTTATCCATTTTCACTTTCATCATCTGCTGGTTTTTATATGTTTTCAGCATAAACGGCATCAAGACCAAACGGATCAACAATGTGATAATGATCAGAGCCAGACCGAAGTTTCCTCCAAGGACAGTCCCGATCTCATGAATGAGCCAGGCAAACGGCCGAACAAAGAAATCATAAAAAAACCCTGTTTGATTTGTAACTCCCGAACAGCCGCCAAGCATAGCGGACGTGATGACAAGCATGATTAGGATAAATATTTTTTTCTTCAATTAAACTCACCCTTCTATTTAAATTAATATTTTAATTAAATAGAAGGTTCACATGGGCATCGCCATCATCAGGACATACTTTCCTCCTGACAGTTTTAATGAGTTGAAGCGAAAAACACGGTGAAGGTTCATCATTAACCGTGGTTATGTGAAGGATATTTTCCTTTTTGAAATTTTGGAAGTGATTTTGTGTATTTACTGGACGGGACAGAGAAACAATTCCCAAGCTGAGAATCCACATGATGAGGATAGTCAGCGGTATAAACCACTCCGCGTAGGATTCCTGAAAAATAATGTCAAACATATTGAGCACCCAATTTCGATTCGTTATTTCCAGTATAACGATAAATGCAAAAAAATAAAAATGGTATGTAAAGTGTGCACAAGGAAAACCGGGCGCTAATCAGCCCGGTTGATTTCACGTCAAAGCATTTGCTATTTCTCGGTTCAAAGGCTCCAAATCTACTTCAAAGCCCATATCTTCAAGCATTTTCCAATCTTTCGGCCCTTCTTGCCCTTCTGTTGTTAAATAATCACCGATGAAAATCGAGTTGGCAGGGTACAACCCAAGCGGCTGAAGGCTGCGCAAATTGACTTCTCTTCCTCCTGAAATCCGGATTTCCTTTGTCGGATTGATAAAACGGAACAGACAAAGTACTTTCAAGCAATAGCGTGGATTCAGCTCATCGGTGCCTTCAAGCGGGGTGCCATCCACTGCATGCAGGAAGTTCACTGGAATAGAGTCCGCATCAAGTACTTTCAGACTGCGCGCCATATCAATGACATCTTCCTTCGATTCTTTCATGCCGATAATAACGCCGGAGCAAGGTGAAATCCCTGACGCTTTTGCCGTTTCCACTGTATTGACCCGATCGTCGTATGTATGTGAGGTCGTAATGTTTTCATGATAGCTGCTTGAAGTATTGATATTGTGGTTGTAGCGGTCAACCCCCGCTTCCTTCAAACGTTCTGCCTGGCCTGGTTTTAAGATACCGAGACAGGCACAAACAGTCATTCCCTCATGCTTATCTTTTATTTCTTTTACTGCTTCAACCACAATATCCAACTCACGGTTCGCAGGCCCCCTGCCGCTTGCCACAATGCAATAAGTACCGGCATTCAACTCGGCTGCACGGGCTGCACCTGCAACAATTTCATCTTTTTTCATCATTGAATATCTTTCAATGGGCGCCCTGGAAACAATCGACTGCGCACAGTAGCCGCAGTTTTCCGGGCACAATCCCGATTTTGTATTAATAATCATATTCAGCTTCACTTTATTTCCGTAAAAATGCTTTCTCACCTTGTAGGCTGCATTCAAAAGAGGAAGCAGCTCATCATCCGGGCAGTCAAGTACTGCCATGGCCTGCTCATTTGTCAACTCTTCTCCTGCAAGTGAAGCTTCTGCAATCACATCATATAGATCCATTTTTCCTTCTCCCTTCACCTTGATCTCTTTACAATCCCCCGCATCCGGTGGGCAAACAATCCTGCCAAAATGCCGAGCAAAATATCTTTAGGAAGCGGAACTGCCATCCACATCCATGCCACTTTATATGTAAAAACATCCGGTGCTGCTGCCCATAGTTTATAGGCTGCATACATCCAATTTGTACCGAATAAATAGCAGAATGCCATTCCCAGCAATGCAGCTATGACATATGAATGGACCTTGTTGTTTTTTTCAATGATTTTCCCTGTTATATATGCCGTAAAAATAAATGCAATGATAAATCCGAACGTAGGACTGAGCAGCTGCCCGATCCCCCCATGAAAACGGGCAAACACCGGCGCCCCTGCAAGCCCGATAAACGCATAGACAGCCATGGAAATAGCCCCTAGACGGCTGCCTAGAAATGCTCCTGCCAAAATGGCAAAGAATCCCTGAAGGGTGATGGGAACCCCCCCAATAACCATAAACGGAATAAAGGAAGTGATATTGGCTCCTATCATCATCAAAGCGGAAAATAGACTAATATAAACCATGTCCAACGTTTTTAGCCTGCTTTTAGACTTTATTACTTCACTGCCCATTTTTTTCACCTCTGTTGTTTAATATATTAAGAGGATAATTGATTACAAACCTAATTGTCAACCTAATTAATTATAAAGTTAACAATTAACCCGTTTTTTTCTGTAACAAATCTAATTTTCAAGGTACTAATCTGACAAAGAGATATTTAGGGAGGAGCATGATGAATGAGCTTGAGAATGTATATAGAGAAATCCAGCCAAAAGTCTTTGCCTTTTTCTACGTAAAACTGGGAGACCGAGTATTGGCTGAAGATCTAACGCATGATGTTTTTTATGCGGCAGTCAAAGGGTTGCCGTCATTTGAAGGAGATTCATCCTTAATTACTTGGATTTTCTCCATAGCCAAAAACCGATTGAAGAAATATTTTCGTTCAAAAAAGTACACCGCCGGTTTGACGGAGCAGCTTTCGACTCAAGGGGCACCCGCCTCTTCCACACCTGAGGAGATTTATATTTTGAAAGAAGGAAGCCAGGACCTGATGGAACATATAAACAAACTGGAGCCTCCCACTACAAGGGAGATTGTGATCCTTCGGATCTATGCCGAGCTGTCCTTTAAGGAGATAGCCAATCTTATTGGTGAAAGCGAAAACTTTGCCAGGGTGACATTTCACCGGGCCAAAATCAGACTAAAAAAAGAAATGAGGGTGAGAAATGAATAAAGATTGCTATATCGCAGAGGACCTTCTTCCTCTTTACAATGAGGACTTGCTACAGGACGAAACGGCTGTTTGGCTGGAGGATCATTTAAAATCATGCAAGAGCTGCCGGGATTTGTCACATTTGTCCAAAGAACCGGTTGAAAAGGGGACAGTCTACTCCTCAGTGGATCATGATAAAATGTTCGCGAAAATAAACCTGAAATTGTCTGTCTATCAGATCATATTTGTTGCCCTTTCGTTCTTTTTCGCTATGAAGACATCCCTTCTCAATGAAAGCTTTGGGTTCATTTTATCGTATGCAGTATTGGGGTTTGCCACTTACTTCTTTTATCAAAGACTGATGATTGTGATAACCATCGCATTCTTGCCGACATTTCTTTGGTCGCTGGCTCAGTCAGTGAACGAGAGTGTTTCTGTTTCGGAAGCGATCTGGGGAGCTTCCTTTTTGGCTTTAATCCATCTATTGTTCGCCATTATCGGGAGTCTGGTCGCCTTCCTCCTATTAAAATTCAAGAAAGAAGGGAAATAAATGAACAAGAAAAAGTGGATTTATCTTGCATTGATTTGCATCATTATCATCCCGGTATTGTTTTTCTATAACGCTTTTAATGGAAATCCGGTAAGCAAACTGGTCTCCAATTCCGTTTTAAAAAAACATTTGGAAAAAACGTATCCCGATAAAGAATTTCACATCAATGACGGATTCTACAACTTTAAAATCGGCGGGTACTCCTATGAGGTTGTTCAAATTGGGAGCGAAAAGGAATATGAATTCGAAGTCACCGGCTTATTTATGCCCACCGTCTCCTATGATGGTATTTACTATGATCATCTTGATGAGCCGTTGATTGAAAAATGGGGAAAAGAAGCGTCCGAAGAAATGGTCAAACTCCTTGAAAAAGACGTCCCGGAATTGTTGAACATTGAAGTACAAATGGAAGTGTTAAAAGGAAAATATGACACCTCAACACAATGGAATAAAAACATGAAACTTGAAAAACCCATGTATATCCATATAACGACAGACGCTGCAGGCAAAACGAAAAAGGATATCTTTGAAACGATGAAAAAAATCCAAAAACGCTTGAATGACAATGGCTATAAGTATGACACTGTGACCATCAATTCGAATGTCCAAGATAAGGAATACGCGGATAAAGACGAATTCGGGTATGTGAAATTTTCTGGCTCCTTTACAAAAGAAGAGAAGATTAAACTGAATGATATAGAGCAATTCGAATAACAGTTGCAGTAACGTTCTGGATTTCAAAGTGGGCGCTTATGTAAGACTTTTAATTCACAGGCTCATACGGACAGTTGCTGAAATCCATTGGCCCGTCACTATGGAGGGCTCATTACGACCCTACTACAAAAAAATCAATCGCTCAGTCCGTGAAGGGGTAATAGTGTTCAAGTATTCCATAAAAAAATCCGGCCTTTGTCAAAGGCCGGCAGTTATTCATCACTTTGCATATTTGGAGTAGGGTTTTCCCCACGATCATCCGATTATTTAAACACTTTAAACCTTTCATCCATGCTTTGGAATTGTTTTTCGCCTGGTGCAGCAGTCGGCTTGCCGAACGGCATTTGTGCCAACAATGTCCAGCTTTCAGGAACATTCCAAATTTCTTGGACTGCCTCGTCAATTAGTGGCTGATAATGTTGCAAAGTAGCGCCGAATCCTTCAAGCTCCAATGCTGTCCAAACAATATATTGAAGCATTCCAGATGATTGAAGCGCGTAATCCGGGAATTTGTCCGCGTATGTCGGAAATTGCTCCTGCAATCCTTTTACAACTTTTTGGTCCTCGAAAAACAAGACAGTTCCGTACCCATTTCGGAATCCTTCCATTTTTTTGGCAGTAGACTCGAATTGATCTTCAGGGACCATTTCCCTTAGTACAGCCTCGGTAATATTCCATAATTTGTCGTGATTTTCCCCGAGAAGAAGCACTACTCTGGCACTTTGTGAATTGAAAGAAGATGGCGCATGCATGATGGCATGTTCAATCACTTCCTCAATCTTTTCATCGGAAATGGGTGATTCCTTGCTGATTCCATAAATTGAACGTCTTTCCTTGACAGCAGTATAAAAATCCTGTTCCGTTTTGATCATGTTGTTATTCCCCTTTTCTTGAAACTTCTAAAATCATATGAATCCCTGACGGGTCCTTCGTTATTATAGTTCCATTTTCCTCGGTAATCCAAGCATTTAATATTTTAAGCCGGGCGATAGCCTTTCTTCTTTCATCTTCATCAGAAAATACAATGGAGAAGTGCTTCAGACCCGTACTTTTTTCTTTTGGCTGGCCTTCTCCTGCACTGTTCCACGTGTTGAGCCCGATATGGTGATGATAGTTGTGCCATGAGATGAACAATGCTTGGCTTCCGAACCGAAGGACAGGGTCAAGACCAATCCCATCGCAATAAAACGCTTTGGAATCCTCTAAATTGGATACCTGCAAATGGATGTGCCCAATCAAAGTATCAGATGGCATTCCATTCCAACCTGCTTGGGAAGCATCCATCAACAAATCATCTATATCGAGCGGTTTTGTTGTCATGAACACTTGACCTTTTTCCCATTTCCATGAGGTTGCATCTCTGTCCACGTAAATTTCTAAGCCATTTCCTTCCGGATCAGCAAGATACAATGCTTCACTGACATCATGATCTGACGCACCCTGAAGGGGATAGCGCCTTTGAGCCAAATGTTTCAGAACATCAGCCAAATCGGTCCGTCCCGGCAACAAAAAGGCTATATGGTATAAACCTGTCGTACGCGTTTCTCGGAGTTTTGCCTCTGTATCCTCTTCAAGCTTTAATAAAACATTTTTTCCATCAGCTGATAAAGAAACGGCTCCTTGACTACGTTCATGCACCCGAAAACCAAGGATATCCTTGTAAAAAGCAAGCATTCGCTCAATGTTATGCACCATTAATGTTGCTGTACCAATGACAGGATGGGCAGATTGATGAATAGGCCAACCCTCCTTTGTGATCACTTACTTTATGGAAGTAACTATATATAAGTTTATTTTATCTGTCAAGTAGACACAATTAATGATATAATGACATTATCGAGGTGAACAGTATGAACGGAAACACATGTCCTAGATTTGAAAAAGCCATGAGTATATTGGGACAGCGTTGGACCGGACTGATTATTTACCAGCTGCTGAACGGCCCGCAGCGTTTTTGTACGGTTGAAGCGGCCATGCCGATCAGTGCACGCGTCCTGTCCGAGCGTTTAAAAGACCTGGAGAAAGAAGGAATTGTAAAAAGACAGGTATTTCCCGAAACACCGGTTAGAATTGAATACTCCTTGACCGAAAAAGGGATGGCGCTCAAACCGCTTATGAATGAAATTGCTTCATGGGCTGAGCAATGGGTGGAAATTCCTGTTGAATAAATGCCGATTGCTCTGAATGAGTCAGTCGGCTTTTTATTTTGATTATTGTTCCCCCTTTAAGATAAATAATATAGAGAAAGGAGTTTTTTAAAATGAAAAGGGATATCATTGAGAGGTTTACATCCTATGTAAAAGTGGATACGCAGTCCAATGAAGACAATAAGACATGCCCTTCTACGCCTGGGCAGCTGACATTGGCCAATCAATTGGTGAAAGAACTGGAATCGATCGGCATGGAAGAAGTGACTATTGACGAAAACGGATATGTCATGGCCACCCTCCCAGCCAACACGGAGAAAGAAGTGCCGGTTATCGGATTTTTGGCGCATATCGATACAGCGACAGATTTCACGGGAAAAGGTGTCAATCCTCAAATTGTAGAAAACTACGATGGAAAAGATATCATACTGAATCAGGAAAAGCAGATCACCCTTTCTACAAAAGCATTCCCTTCTCTTACTGATTGTAAAGGGCACACGCTTATAACGACGGACGGAACAACCCTCCTCGGAGCTGACAATAAAGCCGGAATCGCGGAAATCATGACTGCGATGGATTATTTGCTTAAATCCCCTGAAATCAATCATGGAAAAGTAAGAGTGGCTTTTACTCCGGATGAAGAAATAGGCAGGGGCCCCCACCGCTTTGATGTCAAAGCATTCAATGCCTCATTCGCCTATACTGTTGATGGAGGAAAAATCGGACAGCTCGAATATGAAAGTTTTAATGCTGCAAGTGCAAAACTAATTGTCAAAGGAACGAATATTCATCCAGGAACAGCAAAAGGAATCATGGTGAACTCACAAAAAATGGCCATCGAATTCCATAACCGCCTTCCTGCTGAAGAGGTGCCTGAATTAACTGAAGGATATGAAGGTTTTTACCACCTCCTTTCTTTTGAAGGAAATGTGGAAGAAACCGTTCTACATTACATTATCCGAGATTTTGACCGGAAAGAGTTTGAGAAAAAGAAGGCTTTTATGGAGCAGGTCGCAAAGGATTTAGGAGAGAAATATGGTCATGACAGGATACAATTAGAGTTGAAGGACCAATATTACAATATGCGGGAAAAAATCGAACCTGTGAAAGAAATTGTGGAGATCGCTTCAGATGCGATGAAAAAGTTGGGTATCGAACCCGAAATATCACCAATCCGCGGCGGAACGGATGGGTCCCAGCTCTCTTTTATGGGACTGCCCACTCCGAACATTTTTACTGGAGGAGAAAACTTCCACGGTCCTTACGAGTTTGTTTCAGTAGATGTGATGGAAAAATCTGTTCAGACGATTATTGAAATTGTAAAGCTGTTTGAAGAACGTGCGGAGAAATTTCAGTAGGGTGCGGACATATGTTGACAATCATTTTGTACTTTTGACAAAAATGATTGACTTTCGATATTACAACTGACATAATATTTTTGACAATTATATCTAAGAATACCTTTAAACCAGTCCAGTGAGGCTGACAAGGTGCGTCGCGCATGCGAAGACTTCCCGCGCGTTAATTTTGCTGTGGAAATGTAGCCAAGCACCTTGCCTTTGAGGTAAGGTGCTTTTTATTTTCAAAAAATAACATGTATTGGAGAGAAAAGAATGAGTCAAAGAGAAATCCAGGTGGATGAGCGTTTACCAATATTGCAAAGTCTCCCGCTCAGCTTCCAGCATTTATTTGCTATGTTCGGATCAACTGTCCTAGTACCGCTTTTATTTGAAGTAGACCCCGCGACCATCTTGTTGATGAACGGTCTTGGAACACTGCTTTATATATTTATTACAAAAGGGAAAATTCCCGCATATCTCGGATCAAGTTTTGCCTTTATCTCCCCTGTTTTCGCGGTATTGTCCAAATACACGGGCGGAGAAGGATATGCTTATGCACTTGGAGGCTTTCTCGCGGTCGGCGTGACGCTCGTCATTATTGCATTGATTGTCAAACTAGTAGGAACTGCCTGGATTGACTTCATTTTCCCTCCTGCTGCAATGGGCGCTATCGTAGCTGTCATCGGATTGGAGCTTCTCCCGGTTGCAGGTGAAATGGCTGGATTGGTAAAACCTAAAGATGCACTGGAGACATGGAAACCAGATCCGGATGCTATCATGATTTCTTTATTAACACTGGGGATCACCATCATTTGCTGGGTCACCCTGCGAGGTTTTTTAAAGATTATCCCGATTCTGATCGGCATTGTTTCAGGCTATATTATCGCTTTCTTTGTAGGGATTGTCGATTTGACGGAGTTCCATGAGGCCGCTTGGATTTCCGCTCCAACATACTACGCGATGAAATTCAATTGGGCGGATGTCTTTCTCATTCTTCCCGCAGCATTGGTTCTCGTTCCGGAACATATCGGCCACTTAGTAGTCACGGGAAATATCGTTAAAAAAGATCTGGTAAAAGATCCGGGGCTCGACCGTTCTTTGATGAGTAACGGGATTTCCACCATCATTTCCAGCTTTGTCGGTTCAACCCCTAATACGACGTACGGTGAAAATATCGGGGTGTTG
Source organism: Siminovitchia fordii DSM 16014 = CIP 108821 (assembly GCF_000374565.1). GTDB lineage: Bacteria > Bacillota > Bacilli > Bacillales > Bacillaceae_C > Siminovitchia > Siminovitchia fordii. The sequence goes on from NZ_KB894694.1 coordinate 51,975, forward strand.
GCTATTACGCGAGTATATTCCACATGGATCATTGGAGGTGCTGGGATCATTGCCATTGCTCTTTCGTTCTGTGGAAAGTTAGCTGCCTTGATTTCCTCCGTTCCGAAACCTGTTATGGGAGGCATCTCGCTTCTTCTATTTGGAATCATCGCAGTGAGCGGGCTGCGCATGCTCGTCGAATCAAAGGTTGATTATAACAATTCTCATAATATGATTTTAACATGTGTTGTCCTAGCAATTGGTGTAAGTGGAGCTTCCTTACACATCGGACCTGTCACTCTAGCCGGAATGGGACTTGCAACCGTAGTTGCGATTTTCCTTAGCCTGTTCTTTAAATTATTAGAGGCGCTGAATCTATCAAATGAATAACAAAAAACAAAACATGCGCATGGCCCCAGAAACCCCTGCGCATGTTCTACCTTTGTCAGGCCCCTCTCTTGATTGCTGATCCAGTTTTTCCCCCTTCCACCACAACGCAGGCAGAAGCATCCCCTATAATGTTCACTGAAGTTCTTAACATGTCGAGGAGCCGGTCGATACCTGCAATCAGAGCGATTCCTTCCAAGGGCAGATTGACGGCTGTCAGTACCATCGTCAGCATGATCAATCCTGCACCCGGAACTCCTGCTGCCCCAATGGAAGCAAGCGTTCCCATCAATGCCACGATTAAAATTTGAGCCATCGTCAATTCCACACCAAAATATTGCGCGATGAACATGACTGCGATACCTTGGTAAATGGCTGTTCCATCCATATTGATCGTCGCTCCAAGAGGAAGTACGAAACTGCTCGTTTCTTTTGAGACTCCCAGATTTTCCTGGGTATTTTTCATCGTGACAGGCAGCGTTCCTGAACTGCTGCATGTGGCAAAGGCTACCGAGGCTGCAGGGAAAATTCCTTTGAAAAAGTCGTAAGGATTCATTTTTCCAAACGTCTTGACAGCCGCCGAATAGACAAGGGCGACATGGACGATAACAGCAACAACCATGGCAATAATCACTTTGATCAGCGGCATCAATACGGAAGGTCCATAGGTCCCGACAATAGGAGCGAGCAAGCCGAATATTCCCAGCGGAACGATTTTCATGACGATGCCCGTAATTTTGTACATCACTTCAGCTAAGCCTTCAAAAAACCGCTGGACCGGAAGCGCTTTTTCCCCGACAAGCGAAATACCGACACCAAGAAAAATCGCAAAGAAAATAATCTGCAGGACCGCTCCGGTCGTTAACGCTTCAACCGGATTCGTAGGAATAATATTCAATAAAGTTGCAATGACTCCCTCAGTCTCAGGGGCTTCCACAGCATCTCCCTGAACAGCAAGATCCACACCGGCTCCCGGCTGAAAAACAAATCCGGCAAACAGGCCAAGGGCAATGGCAATAAAACTTGTTAAAAGAAAGTATCCAATTGCTTTTCCACCCAAGCTCCCCAGCTTTTTCATACTTCCTGCGCTGGTCACACCAACCACAATAGTCGAGAGAATCAAGGGAACAATGATAAACTTAATAAGCCTTAAAAAGAGATCACCCAATGGCTGGACAACGGTCGCTCTTTCCCCAAAAATGATTCCGGCAATAATAGCAAGGATAAAGGCCGCCAAAATGTGAAGCATGAAATTCTTTTTCATAACAAGCCCTCCTCGTATTGCTATGGTGAGGGAAGAACGTTATTGCATTACTGGGAGACTGTCAATCGATTCGCCGGGCTGCAGTACAGGCAAATCCATAAACTCCTTGTTCATATACTTCAGGCCCATCCCTGTATTGATAATAATCACTCTCTCATCTTCTTCGATCCATCCGGAGTCGCGCAGCTTGCGTGCCGCTAAAAATGCTGCCGCCCCTTCCGGACATACAAAGGCTCCTTCCTTCCTGATAATATTCTTCTGTTCTTTTAAAATTTCTTTATCCTTTACATCCAGTGCACATCCATTTGTTTCGTAAATAGCTTGAAGGACAAGAAAATCACCCAAAGCCTTGGGAACATTTATCCCAAACGCCACGGTGCGGGAATCAGGCCAAAACTCAGATTCTCCCTTCTTATTTTTCCAAGCTTTTACGATGGGGGCACAGCCTTCAGCCTGAACAGCTACAAACCGAGGCATTTTCGTGGAATTAATCCAGCCCAACTCTTTCAGTTCCTTAAACGCCTTATAAATAGCTATAAGCCCGACGCCGCCACCCGCTGGATATAAAATAACATCAGGGGTTTCCCAAAGAAGCTGTTCTGCAATTTCAAAGCCCATCGTTTTCTTCCCTTCAATCCGGTACGGCTCTTTTAACGTTGATACATCATATAAACGGAAATCAGTGGCAGCCTTTGCGGCAATTTTTCCTGCATCACTGATCACTCCATTGACCAGGAACAAATGGGTGTCTGTAGAAGTCACCTCAGACCGGATCATTGAAGGTGCTCCCTCAGGCATGATAATCACCGATTGAATACCAGCTCTGGAAGAATAAAGCGACCAGGCGGCACCTGCATTTCCGTTCGTCGGCATGACAAGTCCTTTAATGCCTAATTCTTTCGCTTTCGATACGCCTACCGCAGCTCCTCGCGCTTTGAACGTACCTGTGGGCGCCATCCCTTCATCTTTCATATACAAATGGGAAATACCTATTTCGGCGCCAAGCTTTTTCATTGGAACCAGAGGAGTCATACCTTCTCCCAGTGAAACAACGTTTTTAGGACTTCGAATAGGAAGCAATTCATGATACCGCCAAAGATCGTGATTTCTTTTCAACAGATCATTCGGCTTGAGTATTTTTGCCAATTTCCTTACATCATAGTTTACAAGCAGTGGTGCACCGCAGCTGCACAAATGATGAACCGCATCGGGGCTGTAGGCCCGCGAACATTTTGAACAGGATAAATGTGTGACATAACTGAACGCCATAACGTTTCCTCCCTCATTCCATCCTATGCCTCTATCGTTATCATTAGTATAGAAGAGGGATTGCTGTTCAATTTTTTGTATAAAAAAGAGAGCTGCAGTTCATACCCGCAGCTCTCTTCGTTATCCATTAAGACTTCACTTCATCCGCTGGAACTTTCAATCCAAGTCCTTCAGCGACTTTTGTTCCATACTCCGGATCAGCTTTGTAGAAGTGGCCGATCTGGCGAAGCTTGATTTCATCTTTTTCCACAGGTTTCATTGCAGCCACAATATTGGCAATTAGGCGTTCACGTTCTTCTTTACTCATTAAGCGGTACAAATCCCCTGCCTGTGTGTAATGGTCGTTGTGGTCATAGCCCACACTTGCCGCTTCTCCCGAAACAGTATACGGAGCCGGTCTGTCTGCCGGTGATTCCATCGGTCCCCCATAGCTGTTCGGCTCGTAGTAAACAGAACCTCCGCCATTATTGTCAAAGCGCATCGCTCCGTCACGCTGATAATTTTTCACTTCATTCCGCGGACGGTTTATCGGAAGCATCTGATGGTTTGCACCTACACGGTAACGATGGGCATCATGGTAGGCAAACAAGCGACCCTGTAACATTTTATCAGGTGAAACATCAATTCCAGGTACGAGCGTTCCAGGTGAGAATGTCGCCTGCTCTACTTCCGCGAAGTAGTTTTCCGGATTACGATTCAATACCATCCGTCCAACTTCTATAAGTGGATAATCTTTTTGCGACCACACTTTAGTAACATCAAATGGATCAAACCGGTAAGTATCGGCATCTTCAATCGGCATGATTTGAACATACAATGTCCACGATGGATAATCGCCATTTTTAATGGCATTGAACAGATCTTCTGTATGATAATCAGGATTTTCCCCTGCCAGTTTTGCTGCAAGATTCACATCCAGGTTTTTGATCCCTTGGTCTGTTTTAAAGTGATATTTAACCCAGACACTCTCACCTTCCGCATTTGTCCACTTGAAGGTGTGGCTTCCGAAACCATGCATGTGACGAAATGTTGCCGGTATTCCCCTGTCAGACATTAAGATGGTAACCTGATGAAGCGATTCAGGTGACAGTGACCAGAAATCCCACACTGCATTCGGATTTTTCAAGTGAGTCTGCGGATCTCTCTTTTGTGTATGAATAAAGTCAGGGAATTTAATTGCATCTCGAATGAAGAAAACAGGTGTATTATTACCGACCAAATCATAGTTTCCGTCTTCAGTGTAAAACTTCACTGCAAATCCTCGTGGATCCCTGACTGTATCTGCAGATCCCAGTTCTCCCGCTACTGTGGAAAATCGAACAAATGTCGGCGTGCGTTTGCCTACTTCGGATAAGAACTTGGCTTTAGTATATTTGGTCACATCATTCGTCACTTCAAAATAGCCGTGTGCGCCCGCACCTTTGGCATGAACAACCCGCTCTGGGACCCGCTCCCTGTTGAAGTGCGCTAGCTTTTCCAAAAGATGAACATCCTGAATAAGTGTTGGACCTCGTGATCCTGCTGTCATTGAATTTTGATTATCACCTACCGGAGCACCCCAGCTAGTCGTTAATTTGTCTTTGTTATTTGCCAATTTCATCCCCGCCTTATTTATAATAATTTTAATGTAGATACATAATAACATGGTCAATAATTGTTTTCAAGTAATAATAATTATTATTTAGTAGATGGTATGATTTTCTAATGACCAAACCGAAATAAACGCTATAGTAAATATATTCATCTTGCTGCTTAATATTTCCTTTATTTTTCTCTTGTTAAAAAAGAGCTTCTCATCGACTCTATTAAGCAATTGAAAATTGAGACCGATTCTCATTACAGATGTTTAAACATCCTTGTAAGAGACCGTTTAAAAAGGTTCAAAGACTTTCCATAAAAAGGTTATAATAGCCAAAGGAACGGCCTGTGAATGAACCCTGAAATTTAGTAAATTTACTAAATGGTTCCGAAAAGGCATGGAGGAGATGAGCACATGAGTGAAGAAGTTCGGTCAGTTGGCTGGGAAGCGATTGATAACGAGATGGAGCGATTATATGGAAAACAGGAGCCGAAACATTATGGGACTCTTATCTCTTACGCATTAGGCGGGCCAGACCCTCTTGAAGGCATTAGTGCATATGTCAGCCAAGAGCCATTCCCTCACTGGCATTTAGTCACGTATGGTTTTTCGGATTTATACGAAAATGAAAACAAAGACTCTGAATATAGCGGGTATGGATTTGAATTGACCTTTCGATTAAAAAAAGATCCAGAAGAAGAAGAACCGCCAGCTTGGAGTTTAAACTTTTTACAAAACCTGGGACGCTACGTATTTTCCAGCGGAAATCTTTTCAGAGAAGGCGATTACTTAAATGCGAACGGCCCTATTGCATTAGAAACAGATACGCTAATCCAATCGATTGCTTTTATTCAAGACCCTGAGCTTCCGCCAATTGAAACAGAAAATGGCAGTGTTGAGTTTCTTCAGGTTGTAGGAATTACGCTTGATGAGTTAGAGGCCATGCAAATGTGGAATACACTAAGTCTCTTGCAAGCAGCTTCACCGCACCTCCCTTTGTACATAACCGATCTTCAGAGGCAAACTTTTATGGATGAGCCGATGATGAAAGAAGCCTTAGAGAAAGGGATGGAGCAGGACGGTTCGAATACAGGATTTCTATTTTTGGACAACTTGCAATGGTTACAAAAGAAATCTCTTCTTAAAAGCTGACAGTCGGTGCAAAAGATGCCCCATTATTGGCGAAAATATTAAAGGGGAGAATTTCTAAAAAGCGAGATTTAACATTAATTGGAGCAGATTTATCCATCACCTTCACTCAAGCTGAACAGTCAGAAATAAAGGCCGAGGAAGCAAATAAAATCACAATAGGTATCAATGATCAATGTATGGGTGAATTGGAAGAAGTACTTGTTCCATATGAAAGCAAACATAATTTAAATAGTTTTAAAAAATTGATCCTCCAAATTGTAAAAAGCGAGATTAAGGATCAGGATGGCAAGGTTGTCAAGACAATTGGTTAGACATAAAGCATTCAGGGGAATGGACTGTAAGCAAGAGTACGTAAAACTCTTGCTTACAGTTTATATAAAAAACAGCCATCGTCATGATAGCTGTTTTTATTCGACTCATATGCTTAATATTTCTTTAATATCTTCTTCTGTCAGACTGGAGAGCATCGTCTCTCCCGGTTGGATGACCTGCTCAATTAATTCCCGTTTCTTCTGCTGTAATTGATAAATCTTCTCTTCAATCGTACCTTTTGTTATGAGCCTGATCACCTGAACGACGTTTTTCTGTCCAAAACGGTGTGCCCTTCCTGCAGCTTGATCTTCCACAGCAGGATTCCACCATAAATCGTAAAGAATGACCGTATCGGCCGCCGTGAGATTCAAACCGGTCCCTCCCGCCTTTAGGGAAATGAGAAAAATGGATTTCTCCCCATTGTTGAAATGCTCACTCATTCTCAACCGCTCCTGTGAAGGTGTCTGCCCGTTCAAATAAAAATGGGGGTAACCGGCTTTAACCAGCTCTCTTTGAATGATGTCCAGCATGCTTGTAAACTGGGAAAAAATAAGAAGTTTTTTCCCATTCTCCATGGAGGCATCGACCGTTTCCATCAACTGTTCCAGCTTACCCGATTTTCCTTCGTAATTTTCCAGGAAAAGCGATGGATGGCAGCAAAGCTGGCGTAGGCGGGTAATGCCTGCCAGGATTTTCATCCGGCTTTTTTGGAATCCCTCTCCCTTTAAGGAAGCTGCGGTTTCTTCTTGAATCCGTTGCAAATAGCCCACATACAGCTCCTTCTGCTCCTTGGACAGCTCAGTAATATGAGTGGATTCGATTTTTTCCGGAAGCTCCTTTAATACATCCGTTTTAAGCCTGCGTAAAATAAACGGCCTGATGATTTGGGAAATTTTTTTAGGGTCCAGCTTTTTAAAATCTTTCAGCCCAGGGAATAAACCCGGCATAATTGCCTGAAAAATTCCCCACAACTCATCGACTGAATTCTCAATAGGCGTTCCGCTCAATGCAAATTTCCGCGTTGCTCGTATACTTCTTACGGCTGCAGCAGACTTCGTCGTGTAATTTTTGATAAACTGTGCTTCATCCAGAATAAGCGTGTGAAACTGTTCTTTTATATATAAATCGATGTCCTGTCTAAGCGTGGAGTAGGACGTGATATAAACATCAGCCTTAGCCGCTTCCAACACTTTCTCCCTTTCCTCCCGCGTACCAGCAACAACGACTGTACTGACTGACGGAGCAAACTTGTTCCATTCACTCTGCCAGTTGTAGATCAATGACGCCGGAGCAACAATCAAATGACGGTTACCTTCCTGTTCGGATAAAAGATAGGCGATACTTTGCAATGTTTTCCCCAAACCCATGTCATCTGCCAAAATCCCTCCAAGATGATACTTGGATAAAGAACGAAACCATTGGTATCCGGTCTTTTGGTATTCCCTCATAGAAGCCTTCAGCCCTTCAGGCAATGGTAAAATTTGCTCTTCAGGTTTTTTCAAATGATCAAGCAGCCTCTTAAAGGCAGGATCATACTGTTTTTTCGTTCGCAAAGAATCGTCTATTTGGACACCACGATATATGGGAACATGGATGCTCCCCTCTTCTAATTCCTCCCTGCTGACCCGCAGGTCCGTAAAGAGTTCCTGCAGGGATTGAAATTCATCCGTCTCAAGCGATAAAAAAGTACCGTTTCTCATCCTATAAAAACGCTTTTTTTCAATCGCGGTTCTCATAATATCAGCGATCTCTTCATCATCAATCCCATCAAGCTGGAAGCTGATTTCCAGCAATCCCGCCGATTCTTCAGTGGTAATGTTCGTTTTAGGAATTGGCTGCTCTAAAGAAACAATCCGACGGATGCTGTTCGTCAGAAATAACTCGCACCGTTCTCCAAGCGCAGGCAATATAGAAAACAGAAAATCATAGAGTTCTTCCTCATCCAACTGGAGATGCAGTTCTTTTCCGTTATATTTCATTCCTGCATTTTCGATGATGTTCATGATTTCTTTCTCTTTTTCAACATCTCTGATTAAAATTTTCTCCGACTCTTCATGCTGATAAAATGGATCTACGGTTATACCGCCGTAATCGTACTCAAGCTTTGCCTTGATTGTATCCTCTTCGAGATCGATATAGGCTTTTGCTGTCAGTGGAACCTGGATAATCTGTTCTTTCACCTTTTCCGCAACCCGTACAGTACCCAACTTTTCCAATCGCGGCAAAACTTCGGACACAAAAGCACCAGCTTGATCCCCGGCAATGGAAATTTTACTGTTTTTTGTTTGAATCTTTAAGATTTTTTCAATGAAAGGAAGAAGGTCAGACGGCGGAAAATAAATTTCACCATTTAAAAAGACCAGATTATATGGCCCCATATAAACAGCGTTCTCAATATCGGGCAGTACCAGTTCAAGGTCATGATCCCCATTTTTCCCCAGTTCATATTGGAATGGAAATTCTCTCTCAGTGATCCGAATTCCGTCAAAGGTCCTGGAGCCCAATTTTCCAATCACGTGTCTGTCCTGTAACCTTTCCAATAATGAGCGGGCAAACAGCGGAGGAATCATTATAGACCGTGCAGTCGAGTAGATAGACGGGTTCATAAAGTAAGACTTGATGCCTTCGGTATATAGCTTTTCATTTTCGATGATCATGTACAGCTCATCTAAAATATTAGTGTCCGCAGAATCTATTTCATGCTCTTCCGGAATGTAAGTGAACTTTTTGGTGAATGGGTGTTCGTTCCCGCCCTTAATATTCTCAATAAACTCTGCTACATCGCGGACAACATACGCATGTTCCACGCCTGCCTTCACTTCTACGAAAAGAGCCTGCGGATTGGAAAAATCACAATGATACTCAATTTTTAATGGCTTTCTTCCAAAAGTTGGAACGATACTCCTTGCAGAAGTATCCTCATCAAGTAATTGGATTAAATCTGCAGCGGCGTGATATTTTCCACCATACGAGCTGCCCTTTATCTGCATCAATTCCTCTTGTTTTTCGCAGATCTCAAGCATGGCCGCTACAATATGTTTGCACTCGTAATATGCTTCGAACGACGGGCAATCGCAATATACCGGAACATTCTCCGGAAGCTTGCTTACATTCACTTCCACCAGATAGGAATGGGTCCCTTCTACATAAGTACGGCAAATACCGCTATTATGATCAAAATTCAATTTACCGACCCGACCCTGGAAATAATATTCCCTGCCCCGCCTGTATATGTTCGGATGGAACATTTCTGCTACTTGGTTCTTCTGTAAAAGTGCCAAATTGCAATAAACCCTTCTTTCCGTCTGCTTTTATATGTTTTTATAGCTGTTATTTTAAAGTATATCCCACCCATTTTACCATATTTTCTGACTCATTCATAATTCATTAGAAACCCGCAGTTTGACCTTTTTAAAACAGGGAAAGGATGAAAGGATTAATTGTATCGGGAGGAATCATTCATTGGGGGACAATCAGACCATTCATGGACTCGATTACCTGAAAAATTTATCACTCATAGATATTGCTTTTTTTTTCGTATATGTTTTGGTGATTTTTGCAATAAAATGGACTGCCCTGTTCATTTTAAAAAGGGTTTATCATTCGGACAGAACCAAGCATAGTTTTATTCCAATAATGGAAGCCATTCTTAATTGGCTCTCTTTTTACGGATCCATTCTTTTATTCATTTTTTATTTTTCAAAAGAAAAATGGCTGTTTACTCCTATTTATAGAGTAAAAGGGATTGATGTTTCTCTTTTCCTGATCTTGGTAGCCTTCATGCTTATCACATTTGCAAACCGCATGGTCAAATTATTCAATGCTCACATCATGCCACTAGCTTATAAAAGGTTTCATGTAGATGCCGGTTCAGGATATACAATCAACCGGCTTATTTATTACACCGTGATGATGATAGCGGTTATGGTGAGCTTCGCCATTGTCGGATTTAATTGGAAAGCCATTGCCGTAGCATTCAGTACACTGGGAATCGGTGTCGGGTTCGGATTGCGAAATGTGGCAGCAAATTTTATTTCGGGACTGATCATTTTATTTGAAAAACCATTGGAAGTCGGGGAAGTGATCGAAGTCGACGGCCAGACAGGAGTGGTGACCAAAATAAAATTGAGATCTACGTCCTTAAGGATGTACAAAGAAGGAACGCTTATCATTCCGAACCAGTATCTCATTGAAAACATGATTAAAAATATGGCGGACGAAAAACTTTATACGAATATTACTGTCAGTGTGGCTTATGGGACGGATACGAGAAAAGTGGAAGGTTTGTTACAAGAAACAGCTAACCGAGGGATTGAAGGAGAAAAAGGCGTTTTGTCAGACCTTCCGCCATCCATCCGACTAACTGACATACAAGAGTCGACTTTGATATTCTCCATTGAAATCCCAGTTGCAAACACCGAGACTAAAGAAAAGCTGGAAGATAAACTCCGCCATTTAATCGTCTCTGCTTTTTATAAAAATAATATACAGCCTGCAAATGTTCCCAATGGATCTGATAAAGGCAATATAGGTGAATGATGGAGAGATTTTTGGGATAATAAGAAAAGAGGAATGCTCATTTAGCGACGTACAGGCTTAGCAGAAAAGCGGGCATCTAAAACGATTCCCGAGGAAGCAGCACTCTAACCACTAGCAGGGCCGCTACATCCTTGAATCAACTTTTGAGCAGTTTTACTCCTATGATGTTGCATAAGATGCTCAAATAAGCTGACGTTTTCGGATACCGCTTCCTTGCAGGCTTGTGTCTTTAGATGGCTTGTCCTTGTCGCTGGGCATCTAGCTGCCATACCAAAGAACAGAAACATGGTGCCAAAACTATCGTAAAGAAACCTCTACAAAACTTAGGATAAAGAAAGGATGACCATCATGTCAGAATTAAAACAGATTACATCTGAATCAGAGTGGAAAGCCCTTATGCAGGATTCAAACGAGAAACCTGTACTTTTATTCAAACATAGTACAACTTGCCCTGTCAGCGCCAATGCCTATAAAGAATACCAGGAATTTGCAACTGACCTGGACAAGTACTATCTGATTGTAAGCGAAAGCCGTCCGGTGTCAAACCAGGTAGCGGAGGATTTGGATATTAAACATGAGTCTCCGCAAATTTTCCTATTGAATGATGGTAAAGCTGTATGGAATACATCCCATTGGAATATTACAGGGGATAACATAAAACAAGCATTAGAAGAGAGTATTTAGTAAATTACTTAAGAGGGCGCAATTTGCGCCCTCTTAATGATTGGCCAGCCGTCTTAAAGCCTCTTTCATCACCTGTACCCCGTTTACGCAGTCCGTAAGGGATGTCCACTCTTCAGGGGAATGGCTTTTTCCCTTATGGCTTGGAACAAAAATCATACCGGAAGGTACGTATTTTCCCATAACCATCGCATCATGGCCCGCTCCGCTTGGAATACTGATTGCCGTTAATCCATTTTTTTCAGCAGCAGCACGGACAGCTTCCTGAATTGTATCCGGAACAACAACAGGCGGGATTTTGACTTCTTCTTTCACTTTAATTTTCAGCCCTCGTTTTTGCGCGATCTCTTCAGCCGAGACTTTCATAACATCAAGCATTTGATCCCTTGCACTTTCATCAATATCCCTTGCATCCACCATCACTTCGGTTTTACCGGCAATAACATTCGTTCCATTGGGAAAAATATTCATTTTCCCGACAGTCGCTACAGCTGTTTCGCTAAATTTTCTTGGCATTTTTTCAACTGCCAGGATAAATTCACCGGCTGCAGCCACCGTATCTTTCCTGTATTCCATGGGGGTGTTACCAGCATGGTCCGTTTCACCATAGAAGGTAAAGGAAGTCCAGACAGGACCGGCAATCCCGTTTACGACACCGATATTTTTCCCTTCTGCCTCCAGCTTTTTTCCCTGCTCAATATGCAGTTCCAAAAAGGCATGTATTTCCTTTGGGTCTCTATAAGCGGATGAGATATTTTCAGGGTCGAAGCCGTATTCTTTCATCGCTTGATACAACACTTTTCCGTTTTTGTCCTTAAACTTCATCAGATCTTCCTTTTTTAATTCTCCCATCAATACCCTGCTCCCAAACAGACTGTTATTAAATCTTGCCCCTTCTTCGTCGACAAACACCACGAGTTCAACGGACCTTTTCAACAGGAGACCGGACTGGATAAGCGCCTTGATGGCAAGAAGGCTGCTGATACATCCGAGTGGGCCGTCAAAAGCTCCGCCATTTGGGACGCTGTCCAAATGAGAGCCTGTCAAAACCGCAGGAAGGTCAGGATTTTCTCCCTCAATCCTTCCGAACAGATTTCCAATCGCATCTTCTTTTACCGTAAGGCCGATTTCTGTCATCCATTCGCTGAACAGCTGCTTAGCCTGACTCTCTTCATCAGTATAAGGAAAGCGGGATACCCCTCCATCCTCTGTTCTTCCGATTCGCGCAAGCTTATCCAGCTTTTCGGCTAATTCTACTGGATCAATCCCTTCATATGAAGGACAATTATTCAACTCCTTCAGCAAACGCTCTTTTGAAAATATTTCTTCCATGATCAACACCGCTTTCAATGGAAAAGTATATATACTCAGAATACTAGATGACAGCTGTCCGGACAAAAGATAAATATTAACTTTTCAGCAAAGCTTGTGTACAATGAAATAAAAACTGATCGGAATATTCCAAGAAAGGCGGTATTTTATGATCACTCTTGATCCAAATGAGCTTAAGGGAAAAGAAATGTACAAGCTGTTATCGGGGACCATCGTTCCGCGGCCCATCGCGTTTGTCACCACTTCTTCCACCGTAAATGGCGCTGTTAACGCAGCACCATTCAGCTTTTTCAATATCGTCAGCAGCGACCCTCCTCTTATTTCACTTTCCATCGGAAGAAAAAAAGGCAATGCGATGAAAGACACGGCGAGAAATGCCATTGAAAATGGTGAGCTTGTTGTACATATAAGTACGGAAGATATCATTGAAGATATAAACGAAACAGCTGCTTTGCTTCCTGCAGCGATTAGCGAATTGGAACTGACTGGACTTAATATTGTAGAGAGTACACATGTGAGCGTCCCCGGAATTTTGGAAGCAAAGGTGCGCTTTGAGTGCCGCCTTGAACATCATCACGAAATTAAAAATGACCAAGGAAAGACCGTTGCTGATTTTCTCATGGCTCGCGTTATATTCGTACATATGGACGAAAGAGTATATGACCTTCAAAAAGGCTATGTTCTCACTGAAGCTTTACGCCCTGTTGCTCGGCTTGCAGGAAGCGACTATGCAGAATTGGGAAAGCTGTACAGCCTGGTCCGTCCTGAATAATTTCCGATATTTTTTATAACAACGGGGATAATATATTACACGATATATCTTTAAAAGGAGAGCCCCCGATGAAAAGAGATGAACAGGAGCAGCTTCGCAGCCTTTCCAAGTTGAATCTTAAAAGAAAATCAAAGGAAGAAGTATTAGAATGGAGTCCTACAGGGTATGGATTTATATCCGCCATTCAGCAGAATGATGCAGAAACAGAATCAGAGGATTAAGAGCTGGAAAGGATGAAATAGATGAGAAAGTGGAATAAAGAAGCAGCACCCAATAATAATATGACAAGTGCCGATATCGAATTTTCCATGAGAAACAACAAGGAGAACATCGAATTTTCCGAAGAGCTCGCGGATGGCGGCGAAAGAAATGAACGATACGAGGATCAGAAAAATAAAGAGCGTTAAAAGCGGCAGACAGGATCGTCCCCTGTCTGCCGCTTTATATTTAAACATCCCCAATGACAGCCTGTGCGATGTTTACCGCATGGTCACCGATGCGCTCAAGGTTGCTGACAATATCCACATAAACGATTCCGGCCGTACCGGTACACTTATTGTCATTGAGCCGCTGGATATGCTTTTTACGGAGATCCCGCTCCATTCTATTGATCAGCCTTTCATTGGCCAGCACCGCCCCCGCTTTAGATTCATTATCTTCCTGCAAAGACTCAAGTGCCTGATGCAGAGTCGAAGAAGTCAACTCAAACATCCTGTCCAAATCGTGGATGGCCGATTCAGAAAACTTTACTTTATTCTGGATCTGACTGTCAACAAGTTCCATGATATTTTCTATATGATCTCCGATTCGTTCCAAATCCATCACTGTGTTCAAGAGTGAACTGTGGGTTTTTAAGTCCTGGTCTGATAAGGAATGATATGAAATTTGAACCAAATAATCGGTAATCACCTTATCCAAGTTGTTCAGGGCATCTTCAATTTGTGGAAGCAGCTCCCGGTGTTTCTTTTCTCTTGTTTTATAAAAACCGCTTACTTCTTTTAGCCCCTGTTCTGCCAGCTCACCCATACGAAGAACTTCTTTTTTACCCTGCCCAAGCGCAATGGATGGAGATTGGCGGATAAATTTCTCACCCAAATGAACTGGTTTATGTTCAATCATCTTGTCCTCACCAGGTACAAGCTTAGTCACAATCCAAGCCAAGACAGCAATGAAAGGGAATTGAATAATCGTATTTGACACATTAAATGTTCCGTGGGCAAATGCAATCGTCATCTTTGGATTCAAAGCAAATGTTGCCTGCATATATTCGACAAGATGAGTAAATGGAATAAACAAGATCAACACAAGGATTGTGCCAATAACATTAAACATGACATGAGTTAATGCAGCCCGCTTTGCTGCAACCGAAGCACCTATGGATGCCAAAATGGCTGTAATCGTTGTTCCGATATTATCACCGAACAAAATTGGCAAGGCTGCTTGCAGGGTAATGGTACCTTGATCAAAAAGTGTTTGGAGAAGTGCAATAGATGCAGATGAACTTTGAACAATGACAGTAAAAAGAACACCTACTAGGACTCCAAGGAGTGGATGATCACTAAGACTTACTGTTAAGTCAGTGAAAAATTGTGCTCCACGGAGCGGCTTCATCGCATCGCCCATTAGGCTTAAACCGAAAAACAAGGCGCCGAATCCAAAAAACACAGTACCAAAATTATTGATTTTATGATTTTTGAAAAAGAAAATCAAGAATGCACCAATTGCAATAATCGGCAAGGCATAGTCAGAAATATTGATTCCGATAATAAAAGCTGTGACTGTCGTACCAATATTGGCGCCCATTATGACCCCAATTGCCTGCCTCAAGGTCATAAAGCCTGCTGTGACCAGTCCGATTGTCAAGACCGTCGTTCCGGAACTAGATTGGATGAGGCCAGTAACAACAATACCGGTTAGAACGCCTAGGATCGGCCTTGTAGTAAATCTGTCAAGCAAATCCCGAAGCCCGTCGCCAGCCACTTTCTGGAGTCCGTCGCCCATCGTTTTAATCCCGTATAGGAAAATTCCCAGTCCTCCAAAAAACATGAAAAGCAATGTTTGCAAGTCCATTTCTTCAGCCCTTTATTCAATAGTTAGAAAAATAAGATTGACCAAGTATTCTTTTTAAACAAAAATACATTCTGTCTAGCTCCGACGGACAGGTGGTTCTAGTGCCACCGAAGCCACAGGATGTGGCGTCCTGAGGCGACCAGGCGCCGTCAGCTCGAGGTCACAAGTCAAATTGCTGTGGTGGCTGAAGAACTGCCTCCCAGCAATTCGCCTTGCGCTTTTCTTATATCTTTTCGACATTATTTTATCCTTAAATAATACTAATGAAGATATATTAAAAAGTAAACAAAACCAATGTAAAGAATTTGTTACAATAAAAGCGGAGGGCGGCTGCTTAGGGGCGACAAGCGCTGGCCGCCTTAAGTCGCCACGTCCTGTGGCGCCGTATGCACTAGGACATCCTGTCCGTCGGAGGGCAAGTAAGTGAAGTCGTCCTTTAACTTCATTGGCTTGACCGAGGCGACCTCGAGCCCCTGCCGACCGGAGCTGTACAGTAGAAAAGCGGAAGCGCCTGTACATCGACGTATGTGCTGGACTGAAACGAGTGAGATAAAGGAGAGTCGAAAGACGATAGTCTTTCGTTCTCGACTTATCGTAAACGAGTTGAAGGAAGCACACTAGTCGATAGGCGCTGGAACTGGACAATAAGAAAAGCGGAAGTGTTCGTTTAGCGACGTACAGATAAGCAGAAATGCGAAAACGCCTTGTTTAACCCCGACAAGCATAAGTCGATTCCCGAGGAGGTAGCTTTTCAGCCACCACAGGGAATAGGCTTATGACCTCGAGGGGCTAAGCGTTGTAGCTAGACATGGACGATTCCTGACGAGTTAAAAGAAAAAGAAAAGCGTAGGTGCTCTTTTCAGGATGCACAGACTGGATGGTTCCTAACCTGACTAATAGGGAGGCGAGACCATGGAAAAGATACAACCAAATGTATATAACATGTTAAACGGTGAAAAGTTCGAAGTAAGAACAGCTTTACCCAAAGATGCTGATCAATCGATACATTTCACAAAAAACATTTTAGTAGAGGCACCCTATTTACTGACTTCTTCGGCCGAATTTAAGATAACAACTGAAAAACAAAACAGTTCTTGCAGGAAATCTATAAAAACGAAGGAAGGTTAGCCCTTCTTGCAGATCATGAAGGGGAAATTATTGGGTTTCTAGACTTTCACTGTGGTCACAAAAAACGAAATGAACACCAAGGCTCTTTCGGAATGAGTGTAAAAAAAGAGTTTCGCAATCAGGGAGTCGGCAAAGCTTTACTTAAATGCCTTATACGATGGGCTGAAAACAACCCTTTGATTGAAAGAATTTCCCTTGAAGTTTTTTCCAATAACAAAGGTGCTATCCATCTATATACGAGCTTTGGATTTGTTGAAGAGGGGATACAAAGAAGAGCAATAAAAAATGACGATGGGAGTTATGAAGATATCATATTGATGGCATTATTCCTAAATTAAATTAAGCAAGGAGGTACTTACGCACCTCCTGTTTTACATTTTAGACTTTTCATCCCAACAGCTTTGCCGCAACAGTTTTTGCTTCGACAATATCCTTCGTGCCATGCACCAGCATGCGGCCATCCCGAAATAATACAATTCGATGACCATCAAAATGGCAGGCAACCAAATGCATATTGGAAATTAGATCGCTCACTATCGGGCGAATGGACTCAGCAATCGATCTAAGTTCCACACCTCTATAACGTGATAATGTAAGCTGCACTGTGTCCCGCCCACACAAAACAGCTGTTTTTGTCTGGTTTTCCCTCGATAAGAAAGGATACTCCGCTTTCTCAGAACAACTGGGGCAATTATGACGGCGAAGGGTCGTCACATCAATCGCCGCCTGTTCACCTGTCCATAGATCAAAGGACTTCAGCCTGTGATCAACTTCTTCTCCGACAATATACTTGAAAGCATTTGTTACTTGGTGGGCAGCAACGACCTGGATGATCGGGCTGATGACGCCTGCCGTGTCGCAGGTCAACGTTTGGGGCGGCAATGTGTCAAGCAGGCAATGGAGACACGGATGGTTCCCTATCCCAATGCAATACGTCAACCCATAACTGGCCACAACTGCCCCCATCAAAAATGGGGTACTTGTTTTTAATGCAGCATCATTCATTAAAAGCCTTGTTTCAATATTATCTGTCGCATCCACAATAAGAGTTTTTCCTTTTGCCAGCTCTTCTGCGTTTTCCTGTGTAACATCAGCTGTAAAAGTTTCAACTTCTATCATACTATTCAGTTCGCCTAGTCGACGTTTAGCTGCAACCGCCTTAGGAAGCTGATCCCTTACATCCTTCTCTGTATAAAGCTGCTGCCTCTGCAAATTGCTCCAATCCAAAATGTCCCGGTCCACAATCGTCAGCTTTCCGACACCGGAGCGTGCAAACATTTCTGCGCTTGCAGATCCTAGCGCCCCTGCCCCGATAATCAAAACATGGGCCTGACCTATTTTTTTTTGACCATCTTCCCCTATGGGGTCAAACAATTCCTGCCGCGAATATCGTTCGATCAAGTTGAAAGCAATCCTTCCATAGGACTGCTTGCCACAGCATAATCCCTTTCTTCAATGCGCCCTGCCTCATACCCCAGGCGACCGGCTTCAATTGCAAGCTTCATTGCCTCGGCCATTTTTACAGGGTCCTTTGCACCCGAAACCGCTGTGTTCAACAGCACTGCGTCTGCTCCAAGTTCCATGGCGAATGCCGCGTCTTTTGGGGAACCAATTCCCGCATCGATAATGACAGGCACCTTCGATTGTTCAATGATGAATTTTAAATTCAGCGGGTTTAAAATCCCCTTTCCTGAACCGATCGGCGATGCACCCGGCATGACGGCATGGACACCAAGCTCCTCCAGCCTTCGGGCCAATACCACATCATCCGATGTATACGCAAGCACTGTAAAACCTTCCTCCAACAACAATTCCGAAGCTCTTAGCGTTTCAACCGGATCCGGCAGCAGCGAACGGTCACAACCAATGATTTCCACCTTTACCATGTCACATAATCCTGAAGCCTTTGCCAGCTTTGCCGTTCTGACAGCTTCCTCGGCAGTTTTTGCCCCAGCCGTATTGGGGAGCAGGGTGTATTTTGATAAATCCAGCATCTCCAGGAAATTCGGCTGAGAGGGCTCAAACACATTCATCCTCCTTACTGCAAAGGTAAGTATTTCAGCTTCCGATACACGAACCGCTTCCTTTTGGATTTGAAAAGACGGATACTTGCCCGTTCCAAGCAACAGTCTTGATTGAAAAGTTTTCTCTCCTATTTTTAACATATTCATCTTGTCATCCTCCTCCTACAAAATGGATCATTTCCACTTCATCCCGATCCCGGATCGGCCTGTCATAATCATCTTTTTGAACTATTTCTTTATTTACTTCAACAATCACAATCCGTTTGGAAAGTTCAAGGTGTTCAAGAAGCTGCTGAACATTTGAAACATCTTCCGGCAGCTCATATGAGTTCCCATTTAACGTGATCTCCATAACATTCAACCTCCCTCTACTGTTGATAAAGTCGGCAGGCAGCATGGTACCTTTCTGCAGCCCTTGCCGGATCAGGGCTTCCAAATATCGAGGACATGACTGCAATTCCCTTTATATTCGTTTTTCTTAATAACGCAACATGTCTGGGCTTGATTCCCCCAATCGCATAAACACCGCATGCTACATGTTCCGTAACCTTTTTCAGCTCCTCAATGCCACGGGCGGATGCACCTTTTTTACATTCCGTTTCGTATACATGTCCGTATAAAAGCCAATCAGCTCCTGACTCGTTTGCTTTTATTCCTTCTTCCAGTGAGTGGATAGACCTCCCAGTTTGCAAATTTGGAAAATGTGATTTCACTAGCTGCAACGTCAAGCCGTGTCCCGGAAGCTGTACCTTGTTGATGCCCATAGCTACCGCAACATCAACCCTGTCGTTTATGATCAACTTTTCTTTACTGATATTTGCAGCAAACAAGTTGTCGATCAATCGTATGTATTCATTAGCTGTTTTTGTTCTTTCTCTGATTATAAAATAGTCGACAAAAGGTTCAGCCTCCATCATGATGCTGGCGAGAGCATCTGAGTCGAAGCGGTCATTTGTTACCGCTATCACCTCCACACCGAGCACCCCCCTTTTACAAACATAAAAAGCCACTTTCCTTTTCCAGGGAAAGTGGCATGATAAACTAAGAAAAATATATGGCACTTCCCTACGCAGGCACAAACCCGATCAGGTCATAAGGGTATCAGAGTTCCACTCTTCTCTCAGTCCTTTTTAAGGATTCCCCTAGTGTTTTTCAGTATTAAATTATAGATCTACAGATATGGTAACATGGTAAAGCAAATAATGGAAGTATGTGAAACCTTCTAAATCCCATAGAAAAAAACTATAAGTTTTTCATTTCTGAATAGAAACAATCGTAATACTCTGCCAATTTAAAATCCAGATCCGTCAATCCTTTTGCTCTCCATGAGGAAATTTTCACCGTTATCAATTTGTACTCGATCGAGATAAATGGATGATGCTGTACCCTTTCTGACTCTTCTGCAACCATTTTCACAAAAGAAATTCCTTGCAGGTAATCCCTGAAACGATATTTACGGACAATCCACTTTTCATCCGCCAGCTTCCAATCCTTCAGTTCGGAAAGCCTTTCTTGAATTTGCTGTTCAGACATTTTTTCCAAAAAGTTCTCCTCCCTTTTAAAGTCACATAATTGGACGTTCGCTTATAAACATTCTATCATTTCCCTTAAGAGATCTTTAAGGAGTGATTCCATTTGAATTCCCCGTCCGCAAAAAAATTTCACGGAATTCCATTGTCTGTTTTGGATTTGGCACCAATCACTGAAGGGAGCAATGCCTCTGAATCATTTAAAAACAGCGTCGAACTGGCACAGCATGTTGAACAATGGGGGTTTAACCGCTATTGGCTGGCGGAGCATCATAACATGCCCGGAATTGCCAGTTCAGCCACTTCGGTCATTATCGGCCATATAGCCGGAGCGACAAAAACAATACGTGTCGGAGCTGGCGGCATCATGCTCCCCAACCATGCAACACTCGTTATTGCTGAGCAATTCGGCACACTGGAGTCGCTTTATCCAGGTCGTATCGATCTAGGGCTTGGACGCGCACCGGGAAGTGACCAGGCAACAGCTTTTGCTTTACGGCGTACATTGAACAGGGGGGCGGAGGAATTCCCACAGCAGCTGGAGGAGCTTCAAAATTATTTTAGTGAAAATCCAATTGGCCGAGTTCAGGCCTATCCTGGAAGAGGCCTCGATATTCCGATTTGGCTGCTCGGGTCCAGTGATTTCAGTGCAAGACTTGCTGCCCAAAAGGGACTCCCTTTCTCATTTGCAAGCCATTTCGCCCCTCAATATACGCTGCCTGCACTGAGACTCTACCGTGACAATTTTGAGCCTTCTGATGCATTGGAAAAACCTTATGCCATGGTCGGTGTAAATGTGATTGTTGCTGATACTGAAGACCGTGCCCAGTGGCTTGCAACATCTCAGCAGCAGCAGTTCTTAAGCCTGATCAGAAATACGCCGTCTCAATTGAAGCCACCCATTGATGATATTGAAAAGGTTTGGTCACCTTTTGAAAGAGCTTCTGTGGAACAAACCCTTGATTCAGAATCAACCATTGTCGGAAGTCCTGCTACAGTCAAGCAAAAGCTTGAGGAGTTTATCGATAAAACTAAGGCGGATGAAGTCATTGTCAACTCACAGATTTTCTATCAAAAAGACCGCTTGCGTTCATATGAAATATTGGCTGGAATGATGAATTAATCTAAAATAAAAAAGAGTGGGTTCTGCATCAAAGCTGAGCCCACTCTTTTCTTCATATCACCAGACGGCGATCGCACCATCTGTCCTTGATTCAGTTCCAGCCACCAGTACACCTGTATCCGGATTTCTCCAAATGATCTGTCCCCGTCCAAAATTATTTGTCTCGAGGGCGATACGAATATCATGCCCCTGGTAGGCCAGTGCTTCAGCAAAATGATGTGGGAAACGATGCTCCACTTCCACTGTCTTCCCTTTGATCCACTGCCAACGCGGTGCATCCAGTGCTGCCTGCGGATGGAGGCCAAAGTCGATTGAATTCATTATCACCTGGACGTGTCCCTGCGGCTGCATGAATCCGCCCATGACTCCAAACGGCCCAACAGCTTGGTCCCCTTTTGTCAAAAATCCTGGAATAATTGTATGGAAAGTTTTCTTTCCGCCTTCAAGTGCATTTACATGGCCCGGATCCAAGGAGAAATTATTCCCGCGGTTCTGCAGGGCGATACCAGTGCCAGGGACAACCAATCCGGAACCAAATCCCATATAGTTGCTCTGGATAAAGGAAACCATATTTCCTTCCTTATCAGCAGTAGCCAAATATACCGTTCCACCGGCGGACGGCTCGCCCGGTTCAGGCATGCACGCTTCTGTCTTGATCAGTTTGCGCCGCTCCTCAGCGTACTCATCGCTCAAAATTTCATCCACAGTATACCTCATATGCTCCGGATCTGTAACGTGCTTATATCCATCAACATAAGCAAGTTTCATCGCTTCGATCTGCTTGTGGTATGTATCGAGCGATTCTTTTCTTGTAAACTCAAAACCTTTTAAGATATTCAAAGCCTGAAGGGCTACAATCCCCTGCCCATTCGGAGGGATTTCCCAAACATCATACCCGCGGTAATTGATGCTTATCGGGTCAACCCATTCGGCTTTATACTCCGCCAAATCTTCTTCTGTAATAAAACCACCTGTTTCCTTTGAAAAAGCGGCTATTTTCTTTGCCAATTCCCCACGGTAAAACGACTCTCCGTCCGTTTCCGCAATAGCACGCAATGTATCAGCATGCCCTTGGGACTTCCAGACTTCACCGACGGAAGGAGCATAGCCGTTTGGAGCAAAGGTATCAAACCAGTGTTTAAACTCATCACCCTTCAGCTCATCGGAAAATTGCAAGAACGCTTTGCGCCAAAATCTGCTCAATGTAGGTGAAACAGGGTAACCCTCTTCCGCATATGTAATCGCATCTTTCAGGACATCCTTTAATGGCAGCTTTCCAAATTTTTTGGACAGTTCTACCCATGCCCCTGGTGCACCTGGTACTGTAACAGGCAGCCACCCATATTTAGGCATCTCTTCGTGACCAAGTCCCTTTACTTTTTCAATAGAAATATTCTTAGGTGCACGGCCGCTGCCGTTTAAACCGTGAAGTTTGCCTTTTGTCCAAACAAGAGCAAAAGCATCACCGCCGATTCCGTTGGATGTCGGCTCACAAACCGTAAGGCAGGCTGCCGTAGCGATCGCCGCATCAATCGCATTCCCGCCTTTTTGTAGAATTTCCAACCCCGCCTGTGCAGCAAGCGGCTGTGATGTGGCTACAACGCCATTCATGGCATAAGCCGAGTTCCTTGTAATTGGATAAGGATGTGATAAATGGTTGAAAGTGATCAATAGACTCTCCCCTTTGTGTATTTTCAGACAATTACCTTCCAGAACAAAATTTTCTTGTCTTTGAACTGCCTCTTATAATACTCTATAGCGGCAGCAGTTTCAGCTTCAAGTCATTTAATAGAGTTCAAGCCTTTCACATGACATCTTCTATACTATTAGGACAAAATCCTGTATACAATGCGACAGAAAGTTTGTCGAATTTAAAACAGGTCATGCTGAAACACCATGCCAGCATTAAGCAAACCGCTGTTTTTCAATGCGGTTCCCATGGAATCCCAATTTTTTTCTGAAAGTCATCCATTCTTCTTTTTCTTTAAAATTACTCAGTTTTTGAAAGAGTAGTCGTCTGCCACTTTTTCCAAGGCTGGAACTACCTCTTAAACACTAACTGACTTTTTGCATTTGTTCTTTTGCTTTCTGGCCGGCCTTAAAATTATTGTAAACTCCATACACCATGGATAATACAGCCAAAATAATTAATATCCCCGATATCGGACGGGTTAAAAACAAGGTCAGATTAGAGTCTATAGAGACCGCCTGCCGCAGGTTTTCCTCCACCATGGGTCCAAGTATTATTCCCAGGATAAATGGCGGGAGAGGAAATTGATTGGATTTCATCCAATATCCGATTAATCCAAAGATCAACAATACCCATACATCAAAAATACGATTGTTTACAGCGAAACTTCCCAAAACACAAAGTAAAAGAATGACCGGCACCAAGTAATGCTGCGGAATTTGATTTATCTTTAGAAATACTTTAATCCCAAAGCTCTGTACAATAAGCATTAAAAATGCAGCCAAGAACAGTGAGATGAAGATACCGTAAACTAAGACAGGCTGATTCTGCATGAGTAACGGACCAGGCTGAATTCCATGAATCAGCAGTGCCCCCAACATCATGGCTGTTACAGCGTCACCCGGGATTCCAAAAGCAAGCATCGGGACAAGCGCCCCTCCAATGGAAGAGTTATTTGCCGATTCGGCTGCGATGACCCCGTCTTGTGTACCTTTTCCGAAGCTCTCTGGCTTTTTTGAAAATTTCTTGGCAATGTCATAGCTCAAAATATTTGCGATACTGCCGCCTGCGGCAGGCAAAATGCCAACAAGGGTACCGATGAGACTGGACCTGATGACATTAAGCTTGGACTTCCACATATCTCTGATCACTTTGAATACAGGATAGGCAACATTCGTTTGATCTCCGACATTAAGAGCTTTCGGAGGATTCTTAATATCACCCAAAAGTTGGGAGAAGGCAAATAGGCCGATCAGTACTGGCAGGAAGTTGAAACCTGCCAACAGTTCGCTAAATCCAAACGTAAAGCGTTGCGTACCCATTAACGGATCTGATCCAACAAGGGCAAACATAATCCCTACCGTTCCGGCAATGAGTCCTTTTATCAAAGAGCCTTCACTCAGACTGGCAATCGCACTGATTCCAAACAACATGAGGGCAAACATTTCCCAAGGTCCGAATTCAAGTGCCCATTCCGCCAAAAGAGGCGCCATAAAAATAAGAATAATCCCGGAAATGACTGTTCCCACGAATGAGGACCATAATCCCAAAGCTAAGGCCCTTCCAGGTTCACCGTTTTTCACCATTGGATACCCATCAAAGGTCGTTGCCATAGCGGACGGTGTTCCGGGTATTCCAAGTAGACAGGCAGTAATGAGACCGCCTGAACTTCCTCCCACTTGCACTCCCATCATCAAAGCAATTCCATCAACAGGGGCCATGCCAAAGCTAAACGGAAGTGTTAGTGCTACCCCCATTGTGATTGTAAAACCGGGAATACTGCCAATGATGATTCCGGCAGTTACGCCGATCAACAGAATGAGGAGCGTGTGGAAGTTTAAGATATTTTCAAAGCTTAACAGAATATTTTCCATTATTTCTACTCTCCTCTAAAACAACAACCCTGCAGGAAGGAACACAGACAGCGCCTTTTGGAAAATTAAATATAAAAGGTATGTTAAAGCGACAGCTCCCAGCAAGACCACCCAAATTTTTTGTCTCTTTGCAGCCAGCAAATAATATAGTGCGATCATAAACAAAACAGATGATATAAAGTAGCCGATATATTCAAGCAGCAAAATATAGATGCCAAAAATAAGGAAGGTGAAAATCACCTTCTTATTTTCTTGAAGCAGTGATTTCGGAGATGCTGTTGTTTTGGACTCTTTTTCTTTTGTCATGCGAATAATGCTTTGTATCAATAAACAGATGCTTAAAAAAGCAACGATGCCTATGACAATTTTCGGAAAAAAATCTGCTCCTGTCTTTCCATAACTGCGGTCCGGAATAAGCAAAACCCCGTAATAAGCTAAGGAGCAGAAGGCTAAAAGTATAATTGAGTTTACGAGGTCTCTTTTTGCTTTAATCAAAGGTAATCCTCCTATTTATCAACCAAGCCACTGTTTTTCAACGAAGCTTCCATATCTTTTTCAATATTCTTCAAGAGCTCTTCGTATTCGCCATTCTTTTTAAAGTTCACATCCGTCGCCAGTTCTGCCATTCTCTCTTTGAAGGAGTCTTTTCCAGACACTTCTTCAAGTGCACCCGCAAGCTTTTCGACAATTTCGTCAGGTGTTTCCTTTGGCGCAAGAATTCCACGGTTTACGGCAGAAACGACATCAATTCCCTGTTCTTTAAGGGTCGGGATATCCGGAAGCTCGGGGCTCCTTTCTTCTCCTGTATAGCCCAGCAGTTTCATACGATTATCTTCGAAGTAATCTTTTCCTGCTGCAACGGATACACTTCCCAAATGAACATCATTCCCAACAACGGCCTTCATTCTTTGGGCCGTGCCGTCAAATCCGACGATATTAAATTTAATGTCTGCTGCCGTTTCAATCAGGGCAGGCTCCAATTGGGAGATGGATCCAATGGAAG
This sequence comes from Siminovitchia fordii DSM 16014 = CIP 108821, assembly GCF_000374565.1. Lineage (GTDB taxonomy): Bacteria > Bacillota > Bacilli > Bacillales > Bacillaceae_C > Siminovitchia > Siminovitchia fordii. The sequence goes on from NZ_KB894694.1 coordinate 77,682, forward strand.
CGGCATATGTAATCTTTTCCGGGTTTTTCTTTGCATCTTCAACAAGCTCCTCCATGTTTTTCCATGGATTTTTTGGACTTGTAGCAATCATGTTATAGGTGGATGTCATATTTGCAATCGGTTTAAAGTCAAAGTATCCAAAATCGGCTTGTCCAGTTATTTGCGACATCGGTACAGAATCATGTACGGCAAGTAGTGTATATCCATCAGGCTGAGCATTTAGCGCTTCCTGGGCACCAATTACTCCACTTGCTCCAGCAATATTCTTAATAACAACCGTTTGATCAAGAACTTTCTCCAACTCTTCAGCTATGATTCGGTTAATCGCGTCAGTATCCCCGCCAGCATCCCAAGGTACTATTAATTGAATAGGTTTCTTTGGATAACCATCAGCTTCTGACCCGCCTCCACTGCCGCTTTTAGAGCTGCATGCAGCTAAAAGCAGAACAAATAATAATGATAGTACTATACATTTTGAAAGTCTTTTCATGTTGAATTCCTCACATATTTTTTATTTTGCTAATGGTTTTGAATTTTCAGCAGCCAACACTTTCCTGGATTAGAAAACGTGAACTTACTGCTACATTACTTTTTTAACAATCCGCTGTTTTCAAGCGATTTTTTCATTGTCTCTTCGGATATTTTTATAAACTCGGTATATTCTTCTGTATTCTTAAAATTTACATCTGTGCCCATTTCTTCAATCCGATTTTTAAATGAGTCATTATTAGCAACTTTCTCCAAGGCATCGCTCAATCTTTTAATCATCTCTTCTGGCGTATCTTTCGGTGCCGCAACTCCCCTGTTAGTCCCAGTTACTACATCAATCCCTTGCTCTTTCAACGTTGGTACATCAGGCAGTTCCGGATTTCTTTCTTCCCCTGCGTAACCCAGCAATTTCATCCGGTTACTGGAGATATAATCTTTTCCTGCTGCAACAGATACACTGCCCAAGTCTACGTCGTTTCCTACAACAGCCTTCATCCGTTGGGCTGTACCATCAAAGCCCACAATATTGAATTCAATATCAGATGCAGTTTGGATTAACGCGGGGTCTAATTGGGATGTCGATCCTATCGAGGCAGCATATGAAATTTTCCCCGGATTTTTCTTTGCATCTTCCACTAACTCTTCCATTGAGTTCCATGGATTGTCAGGATGGGTGGCGATAGCATCATAAGTCGAAGTCATCATGGCTATCGGTTCGAAGTCTGAAAATCCAAAGTCGGCTTGTCCGGTTAATTCAGACATGGTCACTGAATCATGGACAGCTAGAATAGTATAGCCGTCAGGCTTTGCAGTCAATGCTTCCTGTGCACCGATCACACCGCTCGCCCCTGCAATATTTTTTACAACAACAGTCTGCCCAAGCTCTTTTTCCAGTTCCTCTGCAATAATCCGATTGATGGCATCGCTATCGCCGCCGGCATCCCAAGGTACGATAAATTGAATCGTTTTATTCGGATAGTCATCCGTCTTGCCTCCAGCCTCATCTGATCCGCAAGCGGCTAAGAGCAAGGAGAAAATAAGCAACAGGCTCCATAAAGTCCTTTTCTTCAATTAAAATGTCCCCTTTAAGAAAAAATGTTTTCTCCGATTGTATTATGTAATGAAAAACGTTCAATATTTGCATTTTATTTAGAAAATTTAAATTTGTCTCTCCCGAAAAATATACCCCCTAATAACAGAATTTTTTACATAAATAGATTTTTACATTTTTTATCCTACGAGATAATAGTTAGGTTGTCAATATTATTTGTAACAAAATGAAAAGTTGTATCTAATTTACCTTTCCTTTAATCAAAAAACTATAAGTTATACTTTCCTTTTGTTTATCATTATATAATGAAATGTTCAATACGCTATCGTTCTCCTCATCTCATTAATTTTAGTAATATTTTCCGTTTATTATTGTTGATTTCGCAAATCTTTTTGATTATAGTTAATCATAACGAAAGGTATTTGTTATTAATTTTTACTATACGTAAATATTTTCATTCTTTACTATTTCACGTAAGAATACTACGATATGGCGAGATGGTTTTTATCTTTTTAAAAAGGAATGTGGTCAATGAAAAAGAATAATGATTTTGACGCAAATCATATGCCAGCCATGAAATTGAATGAAACGGACAAAAAGATCATTGAAATATTATTGGAAAATGCCCGAATTTCGTATACTGACCTTGCCAAGGAAATCGGATTGTCCAGAGTGGCCGTTCAGTCCCGCATCCAATCGCTGATTGAAGATGGGGTCATTGAACGATTTACGGCTGTGGTGAATCCGATAAAAGTGGGCATTCAGGTCTCCGCTTTTTTCAATGTGGATGTAGAACCTAAATATCTCGACGAGATTGCCGAAAAGCTTGCTCTGCATCCGGCAGTCACAAGTCTTTATCATATGACAGGACCCAGCACTCTCCATATGCATGGGGTCTTTAAGAGCATGAAAGAAATGGAAGACTTTTTGCTTGAAACACTATATTCAACAAAAGGGATCATGCGCGTTGATACCCAAATGCTTTTAAAACGATATAAAAGCAGAATGGGGCTCAAACTTTAAACTTTGCATTTCAAAAACAGGAGGGATTGGAGATGGACCTCAAAGAGTATGTAGCACTGTCTGGTGCCATGCTAAGAGTTGGGATTTTTGGTTATGGAGGAGGACCTTCCGTCATTCCTCTGTTCCGCCATGAAGCTGTTACTCGTTATAAATGGATGACCGATAAAGAATTCGGTGAGCTCTTGGCTTTTGCCAATGCTTTGCCAGGGCCAATTGCCACAAAGCTGGCTGCTCAACTCGGCTATCAACAAAAAGGGGCCATGGGAGCGGTAGTGGCAATTCTTGCCCATATTCTGCCCACTACCATTGCAATGGTTGCCTTACTGGGAGCCTTGTATGCCATGAAAGAATCAGTGATCGTAGCAGGAATGATTGCTGCTGTAAGGCCGGTCATTGCTGTCTTGCTCGGGATTACCGCCTATGAGTTCTGTGCAAAAACCTGGGGTGGACTTGGAAAGATCATCGGAGTTGGATTCGGGGTTATCGCTTTCTTGCTGCTTGGTGTACTGGACGTCCATCCAGCTATTGTAATTATTACTTTTTTAGCATATGGCACTGTCCATATTAAAGTATTTAATTGGGCCAAGCGGAAATGGGGCGGAAAAGAAAGCATCAAACAAAATAGCGGAGGAATGCCATCATGATTTATTGGGATTTATTTTGGGCTTTTTTCGTAGCCAATATATTGGGTTACGGAGGAGGTCCGGCAACCATACCGTTGGCACAGCAGCAGGTAGTGGACCATTATGGATGGATGACAAATACCGAGTTTGTTGACATGCTGGCCGTCGCAAACGCCCTTCCGGGCCCGATTGCAACCAAAATTGCAGCGTTCGCCGGTTATCAGGAAGCCGGCTGGCTTGGTCTCATTGTTGCAACAATAGGCACAGTAGCCCCATCTGCTATTGCTATTATTGTATTATTAAAGATATTGAATCACTTTAAACAATCGCCTATCGTTAAGGGGATGACGATGTTAGTACAGCCGGTTATCGCTGTTATGATGATACAGCTTACATGGCAGTTCAGCTCAGTCTCCTTCGATTCCATCGGCATGTGGCAATCCGTTTTTATCGGCGTAATTTCGCTGGTTGCCATCGTTTGGTGGAAAATCCATCCTGCCATCATGATCGTAGCCGCTTTTGTGTATGGAGGAGTCGTTTTGCCGTACATGATGGCTTAATATTTTTGAAAAATGGACTGAAAAATATTCAAAACCGACTGTTTAATGGAGAACAGTCGGTTTTGTTATGTCCAGGCCGCTTTTAAAAGGGAGACCCCTTTTACGATCTCAGTTGGGGTTAAATTACTAAACCCCAGCTTTAATAGTGGGTCACTTGGATAATCGGCAATAAAGTGAGGAAAGGTCGAATAGATTCTAACGCCTTGTTTTTGAGCCTGTTTGATCAATAAATTTTCTGATTTGCCGAGGTGAGCTTGAATTAAAACATAAAGCCCCGATTGCTCACCAATAATGGTTATTTTATCTTGAAAAGCCTTTCGGAGCTCTGATACCATTAATTGCATTTTACGTTGGTAAACGAGCCGCATCCTTTTAATATGGCGAAGCCATTCCCCTTCTTCCATCAATTTGGCCACGGTGAGTTGATGAAGTTTTGAAGCTGTATGTTGAAACATGCCAAAGGTTTTTTTATATTCGGACAAAATGGGCTCAGGCAGCACCATATAGCACATACGAAGTCCAGGAAGAAAAGCTTTTGAGAAATTTCCGATATATATAACCCTCGTTGCATCAATTGATGACAGTGCTGGAAACGGCTTTTGCGTATAGCGAAACTCACTATCGTAATCATCTTCAATAATATAGCCATCGCGGTTGTTCGCCCATTGAATGAGTGCCTGTCTTTGTTGAATCGGCATCGTGACACCTAATGGACATTGGTGAGATGGAGTGACATAAATGAGTTTCGATTGAAATTGGTCCAATTTGGAAAGATCAGCACCGTTTTTTTGAATGGGCAGTGTTTCAAGTTGGAACTTGTGTAAGTCAAACACTTCACGGGCGCCATCGTAACCGGGGTTTTCAACAATGATGCTATGATATTTTTCTTTTAATATATGACCAATATTAAGAAGCATTTGTTGTGTGTTGCTGCCAATGATGACAGCGTCCGAATTCGTCTCAAGACCCCGTGATTGAAATAAATATTTGGCAATCTCTAATCGAAGCACTTTTTCTCCGAAAGGATCGCCATAAGTATAGCTTGCTGGCATTGTTAATATTTGGTTGGTCATTTTCCGCCATGTTTTTACTGGAAAATGTGTGGGATCCACTGCACCGGCCCGGAAGTCTACAAGTATCTCTGGCGATGCCTGAGAAACCTCTCTCTTCATTTTTGTTTCAGGATTGTTTAACAGTAAAGGTTCTAAGAGGTTAACGAAATACCCCCTTCTTCCTTCCCCACGAATATAACCTTCAGCAACGAGTTGTTCATAAGCGGTAAGTGTTGTATTTCGACTCACACCCAGCGATTCTGCCAATTTCCTAATAGATGGCAGTTGCTCATTCGCCTGAACGTCTCCCTGTTCAATGAATGTTTTTAGTTTTTCATAGATTTGTTTATATTTAGGACACTTATCGTGCAAAGCGAAAATCATGTCTTTCATTTTTATCCACTCCTTTGACACGTGAAAAAGATTAAAGTTGTATCTTTTTTCATGTCAGACTTTGCACTACTATAATATTGCAGATGCAATGAAGTTGGCAAGTAAGCGTTATAAGTACAATTAAAAAACATAGCAAGTCAATAGTTGTCTTCATAATGATCATAGACGAACTACGTCTTAGTGAAAGGGGTAAGGATATGTACATTCCTAAACATTTCAAGATTGAAGAGGAAGCGGAGAAGTTTAAGATAATGAGAGAAAATAGTTTTGCGACACTGTTTTCTCTACATCAAGGGGCTCCTTTTGCAACACACCTTCCTTTGCTATTGAGTGAAGACGGCAGTCATTTATCAGGGCATTTTGCTCGAGCGAATCCTCAATGGAAGGACATTGAAAACCAAACAGTTTTAGCCGTATTCCAAGGGCCACATAGCTATATTTCTCCATCGTGGTACGAAACAAATCAAACCGTGCCAACTTGGAATTATGTTGCCGTTCATGTGTATGGTGAAATGAAGCTAATCAATGATGAAGAGGAAATAATGACTGATTTTCGTAAAATGACAGAAGTATATGAAGCAAAAAAGAGCTTGTATCGATTGGAAGTTGTGGATCCAAAGATAATGTCCAATTTGAATAAAGGAGTTCAAGCATTTAAAATTCATATTTCTCATATTGAAGGAAAAGCAAAGTTAAGTCAAAATCACTCAACCGAAAGACAAAATCGAGTTATTTCTCATTTGTCAAAAGGGGGTAATGAAAATGACCGGCAGATTGCCAGGTTGATGAAAACGAATCTGGACATTGATTAAAGAAAGTTAAATGGATTTCTCTGTAAAAAGACCTCTTATTGAATGGGGACCTTATAGATATTTTAGGAAATTTCCGCTGTTTTAAAAGAAAAACTGGCAAAATCCGTTTAGAGGTAAGCCAGTTTTTCTGAATGTTTAATCATTCTCATAAATGTCTTAGATTAGTCAGACTTTGTCGTATTCCAAAAAACAGGACCATGGAACATCTCAAAGTTTTTAACATTTGTGCGGATAGCGGCAACACTGTCTACATCCCCAAATTTAATAGCAGGCAGGTAGTTCCAAGATTCCTCTTGAAGTTTGCCAAATATCTCTTTAGCCTCCTCATCAGAAGGAGCAACCATCAATTGATCCAACAATTGATCGATTTCTGGACTATTCGACCAACCGGTATAATTAATTCTGGAATCTAAATAGTTAATTTGCGTTGGGTCAGTGGCCACTTGATAACTCATTGGCATTAAATCATAAAATTTATCGTCTTCCCTGACTTCCATCAAAGTTGCCCAATCATATATCTCTAACTTAGATTTAACCCCAATCTTTTTGAGGTTTTCCTGAATAACAACCGCTGTATGATATTGTTCATTATAATCCTTTGTTGTTAATATTGTTAGTTCTTCCCCGTTATAACCGGCTTCTTTAAACAATTTTTTGGCCGCTTCCGGGTCATATTCATCGTACTTGTCTTTCCCCTTGTCACTGTACCAGCTTACATACTCCTTTGATAATAATCCATGTTCCGGAGTATAAAACTTTTCGTCCGTGAAGGCCGCCATCATTACCTCTTTTTTATCCACCGCCAAGTTTAACGCCTGTCTGGCTTTCTCATTGGAAAATAACCCGTTGCGTTTATTAAAAATAACTGTGTTAAACCCATTCGGGTAGGTGAGTGCTTCCAGATTTCCATCACTTTCCAAAGCAGGAAAATTATCATGAGGAATTTCAAGTGATACATCGTACTCCCCCGTTTGTATTCCGGCAGTTCTGGTTGATTCGTCTGGAACTATGTGGAAAACCAATTCATCAACCATCGGGTCTTTTTTGCCGACCAAGCCATCAGGTTCATTTTTAGGAGACTGGTATTCTTCGTTTTTTACCATCTTAATATATTGATCCTGTTTCCACTCTTCGAGCTTGAACGGGCCTGTCCCAATGTATTCCTTAACTCCGGCTTTTGGTGCAGTGTCGATCACTTCTTTTGGCATAATAGCCGGGAAATTGATATTAGTAGCTAATATATACTTTGCGATTGTAAATGGCTTATCCATTTTTAATACAACCGTATAATCATCTTTTTTTACAAATTCGGATTTGGAAAAATAGGTGTTTGCCTTTCCATTTAATTCTCTCCAGCGCTCCATAGAAGCTACGACATCATCAGCCGTCATTTCTTTTCCGTTATGGAATTTAACACCTTTTCTTAATTTGAATGTGATGCTTTTGAGATCTTCACTGGATTCAAATGACTCTGCCAGCAATGGTGCAGCCTCATTCCTTTCATTAAAGGCCAATAGTGATTCAAAAATATTACGTCCGATTTCGGTCGTGGCCACCGAAACAGTGGCATGTGGATCCAAGGTAGGCGGTTGTGCCATATAAGCGACATTTAGCGTACCGCCTTTTTTATCACTATTTCCACTTTTTCCAGCATCTTCAGATGACGAAGCACAGCCAACCAACAAAAAGACGATCAAAAAAGGTACCAGTATTTTTTTCACGGTCTTTCCTCCGTTATTTTTTATGATTTTCCACATATAAAAATCATTACATTGTTACCGCTCTTATATGATCTATTTCTTCGAATGTTCCTTCCTGACCTACACGTAATAATGCCCTTCTTTCCGATAGATTCATAATAATAGAGAAAATTGTTTCTACCTTTCGATACTCTGGTGCGTTTTCATTTTCAAAATGATTAATGGAGCATGGTTTATTCAACGTATCCGATAACCATCTCTCAAACGTTTGCTCATTGATTGGTTCTTTAGCAGCTATGCTTGTTTTAATAAGTTGATCAGCCCTTTTCTTTCGAAGAATTGAATCTTCAAACCGAACATCATTCATGTCATTTACATGTTTTTTAATGACATTCGAGCAAATATGATTTGTGTGGGTCAACCATCCATCGTCTCCACCTACATAATCAACCCCAAAAGGAGAGACCTCCAGATTCACTGTCATTCCATTTCCATCGCCATCATCATAGCCAATTAAAAAATTTCCGGAAGCAGCTATTTGCCCATTTGATATCTTGGAAATTGCTTCGGCTTGGGAATATGAGTTTAATACGGCTCGATATCCAAGATGCAACGGTACTTTGTTTGTCCCTTTATCTGTAACTAAAGCATTTAGACAAAAACCTACTCCTGCTGAGTTAAAACCAATTTTCCCAATGATCCCTCCTTCGGTTACCATTGTTATGCGTGGGGTATTCTTAGCTTGTATATCAAGCAATAGCAAACTGTTTTTTTGTGATGCCGTCCAATCCCAGGTTTGGCCGATGATCGTGTCTTTAATGATGGGGCTGGAAACCGCCATGGACGTGCAACCATCCGAAAAAACTTCCCCTATATTCGTCAGGGCTATTTCACTTCGGGCATTTAATGCCAAGATATCTTCAAAATCTACTCCCGCTCCCTCTGCAATCCCTTCCATTTCTTCAATCATCCGCAGGTCATATTTTTCAATCGCGTCTAAATGAATCAAAGCGTGATCCCTTGCCTCTTGCCAACTCATTTTTTTGGCTACGTAAAATAGCCTTTCATACGCTTCCAGACTATTCATCACTTCTTGTTTCCCTTGGCTCCCATGCTGGAATCCTATTTCCTTTGCAGAGCCTTGGAGATGTAATCTTTTAACCATGAAGTGCATTCCTCCCTAAAAACTAAATATACAAGTGGCAAACTACCTGGTGCCATTTGCTTTTTGACTTATCGTTGGAATTTTTCTTTTTACAGCGCTCCATTGAATATGGACGATGAATGATAAACACAGCCTAATGGCACATTGTAAATGTTAGATGCAAAATGACAGCCCTTACATTTTGCATTTCATTCATTTACAAAGCTTGTTTTCACTTCCCTTCATCCTGTTAACTCATTATAAAAAATCTCCTAACAATAAAGTTGCACTATTGTTGGCGCTTTTTTAACTTTTTTGACATCTTTTTACTCAATTTTCATTATCACTGTAACCGTTACCTATTTGATGAAAAGTAAAAAACCAGCGTCTCCCCACTAAGCTTTCTTAGCGGAGGGACGCCTTTTATCATGTAATTGTGGAACCTTTTTCCGTGAATGGATCCGAATTATATTCAGTCGGCCAATGGGATAGATTAGTCAGACTTTGTCGTGTTCCAAAATACCGGACCATGGAACATCTCAAAGTTTTTAACATTTGTACGTACAGCGGCAACACTATCATAATCCCCAAATTTAATTGCAGGTAAGTAATTCCAAGATTCTTCCTGAAGCTTGCCGAATATCTCTTTAGCCTCTTCATCAGAAGGAGCAACCATTAATTGATCTAATAGTTTATCAATTTCCGGACTATTGGACCAACCTGTATAATTAATCCTGGAGTCTAAAAAGTTAATTTGTGTTGGATCAGTGACCGGGTTATATCCCATTGGCATTAGATCATAAAATTTATCATCTTCTCTAACTTCCATCAAGGTTGCCCAGTCATAGACTTCCAACTTAGATTTAACTCCAATTTTTTTAAGATTTTCCTGGATGACAACACCAATTTGATATTGGTCCTCATAATCTCTTGTAGTTAATATTGTTAGTTCTTCCCCATTATAACCAGCTTCTTTAAACAATTTTTTGGCCGCTTCCGGGTCATATTCATCATACTTGTCTTTCCCCTTTTCACTATACCAACTTACATACTCCTTAGATAATAATCCGTGTTCCTGCGTATAAAACTTTTCATCCGTGAAGGCAGCCATCATTACCTCTTTTTTATCCACTGCCAAGTTTAACGCCTGTCTAGCTTTTTCATTGGAAAATAGCCCATTGCGTTTGTTAAATACAACTGTGCTGAATCCTTCTGGATGAGTAACTGTTTCTAAATTCGCGTCACTTTCTATTGAAGGAACATTATCGTAAGGGATGCTAAGTGCTACATCATATTCACCCGTTTGAATTCCAGCAGTCCTGGTTGATGCATCCGGAACCATACGGAAAACCAATTCATCAACCATTGGCTCCTTTTTACCGACCAATCCATCAGGTTCATTACGCGGCGATTGATAATCTTCGTTTTTAACCATCTTAATATATTGATCCTGTTTCCACTCTTCGAGCTTGAACGGGCCTGTTCCAATGTACTCCTTAACTCCGGCTTTTGGTGCATTGTCGATCACTTCTTTTGGCATAATAGCCGGGAAGTTGATATTAGTAGCTAATATATATTTCGCGATTGTAAATGGCTTATCCATTTTTAATACAACCGTATAATCATCTTCTTTTACAAATTCAGATTTGGAAAAATAAGTGTTTGCCTTGCCATTTAACTGTCTCCACCGTTCCATAGAAGCTACGACATCATCCGCTGTCATTTCTTTTCCGTTATGGAATTTAACACCTTTTCTTAATTTGAATGTGATGCTTTTGAGATCTTCACTGGATTCAAATGTCTCTGCCAGCAATGGTGCCGCCTCATTCCTTTCATTAAAGGCCAAGAGCGATTCGAAAATATTACGTCCAATTTCACTCGTGGCCACCGAAACAGTAGCATGCGGATCCAAGGTAGGCGGTTGTGCCATATAAGCGACATTTAGAGTACCGCCTTTTTTATCACTATTTCCACTTTTTCCAGCATCTTCAGATGACGAGCCACAACCAACTAACAAAAAGACAATCAGAAAAGATATAAGTGCTTTTTTCATGGTGTTTCCCCCGTTTGTATATTTTTTATTCAAATTACAATGTTACTTCGGTCATTGTATCTATTTCCTCAAACTTTCCTTCTTGACCAATACGTAAGAATGCTCTCCTCTTTGATAAATTGATAATAATGGAAAAGATTGTCTCCATTCTCCGATGTTCAGGAGCATTTTTATTTTGAAAGTGATTAATAGAGCTTGGTTTATTAAATGTATCTGACAGCCATCTCTCAAATGTTTTTTCATTGATGGATTCTTTAGTAGCTATGCTTGCTTTTATGAGTTGGTCGGCTCTTTTCTTTCTAAGAATGGAGTCTTCAAATCTAAGTTCGTTCAAATCCTTTAACTTCTTTTTTAGTATCTCAGAACAAATATGGTTTGTATGAGCCAGCCATCCTTCATCGCCGCCTACATAATCAATTCCGAAAGGAGATACCTCCGGATTCACTGCCATCCCGTTTCCGTTGCCATCATCATACCCAATTAAAAAGCTGGCAGAGGCAGCAATTTGCCCGTTTGCAACTTTGGAAATTGCTTCAGCTTGAGAATATGAATTTAAGACCGCCCTAGTCCCGAGATGAAGCGGGATCTCGTTTGTCCTTTTATCCGCAATAAGAGCATTAAAACATAGACCGACTCCAGCTGAATTGAAACCTATTTTTCCTATAATTCCCCCTTCGGTCACCATTGAGATACGTGGTTTAGATTTAGCTTGAATATCAAGTAACAGCAAACTATTCTTTTGTGTTGCCGTCCAATCCCAAGTTTGGCCAATGATCGTGTCGTTAATAATAGGGCTGGTAATAGCCATGGTCGTACAACCATCAGAGTAAATATCACCTTTATTCGTCAGGGCGATTTCACTTCGGGCATTTAATGTCAAAATGTCTTCAAAATCTACTCCAGCACCATTCGCAATCCCTTCCATTTCTTCAACCATCTGTAAGTCATATTTTTCAATGGCATTTAAATGGAGCAACGCGAGTTCCTTGGCTTCAGACCAACTAATATTTTTAAATCCATAAAAAAGCCTTTCATATGTTTCTAAGCTATTCATCACTTCTTGCTTACCTTTGCTTCCGTGGCAGAATCCTATTTCCTTCGCAGAACCTTGGAGATGCAGCTTCTTAATCATAAGATGTATTCCTCTCTCTTATTTTATCTCACCCTTAAAAACTAGTTGTACAGGTGGCAAGCAACCTGGTGGCCATTTTCTCCTTGACTGATTGTTGGAATTTCCGATTTACAACGATCCATGGCGTAAGGACACCGGGTATGAAAAACACATCCTGACGGCAGATTTGTTGGAGAGGGGACATCTCCTTTAATGACAATTCTTTCTTTTTTTCTATGAGGATTGGCAATCGGTATGGCAGATAGCAAGGCCTGGGTATAAGGGTGCATTGGATTTTTAAAAAGTTCATCAGTTGGTGCCAATTCTACAATACTGCCCAAATACATTACTCCGATTCGATCGGAAATATGGCGAACAACACTTAGATCATGGGCAATAAATAAATAGGCTTGTTCAAATTCTTCCTGTAATTCTTGCAATAAATTAATCACCTGTGATTGTATAGAAACATCCAGAGCGGAAACGGGCTCATCACATATAATGACTTTTGGGGTGACAGCGAGTGCTCGCGCGAGTCCAATCCGTTGTCTTTGTCCTCCCGAAAACTCATGGGGATACCGGTAATATTGATCTCTGCGTAATCCGACCTTGTTTAATAGGTCCATGGCTTTTTCCATTCTTTCAGCCTTTGTACCGATACCTTGAATCTTCATGGGCTCCTCTATGCTGTAACCAATTCTTTTTTTAGGATTCAGTGAAGAATGTGGATCCTGAAAGACCATTTGCATTTCTTTCCTTATCGGCATAAATGCCTTCTCTTTTAATTGAAAGATATCCTTCCCCTTATATAAGGCGGTCCCAGAGGTAGGTTCTGTCAATCGTAAAATTGTTCTTCCGGTAGTACTTTTACCGCAGCCCGATTCTCCAACAAGCCCTAATGTCTCTTTTTCATATAAATCAAACGTTACATTATTAACCGCCTTAACCTGTCCAGTAACTTTGCCAAGCGGATTAGTTATTGGAAAATGTTTTTGTAAGTTTTTTACCTGGAGGAGAGGTTCCTGTTTCTCATACTGTTGCTGCATTATGTTCACCCTCCTTTTTTAAAAACTCATCAGCCTTCCAACATCTCACTTTTTGTCCATTATCTATTTCTTGTAGGACAGGTGCTTGACTCGTACAGTGATCGTCAGCAAATGCACATCTTGGGGCAAAACGGCAACCAGTTGGAACAGCCGTTAAAGGAGGAACCACTCCTTTAATCACGTGCAGTTTTTCCGTCCGGTCTCCGTCAAGCTGCGGAATCGACTTCAAAAGCCCCTTTGTATAAGGATGGAGCGGGCGGGAAAATAGTGCCCCCACCTCTCCCTCTTCAATCACCTGTCCAAGATACATGACGACCACCCGCTGACAAACTTCAGCTACGACACCAAGGTCGTGAGTGATCATCATCACTCCCATTTCCAGCTCTGTTTTCAATTCATCGATAAGGTCCAAAATTTGGGCTTGAATCGTAACATCGAGAGCAGTGGTCGGCTCATCTGCAATAAGTACTTTGGGCCTGCATGCCAAGGCCATGGCGATTAATACCCTCTGCCTCATTCCACCAGATAGTTCATGAGGATATTCATTGATTCTTTTTTCAGGAGCAGGTATGCCAGTAAGCCTCAGCATTTCTTCAGCTTTTTTATATGCTTCACCTTTACTCACTTTTTGGTGGATAACAATCACTTCAGCTATTTGATCCCCAATTGTTTGCACTGGATTCAAAGAAGTCATAGGGTCCTGAAAAACCATGGAAATTTTATTCCCACGTATATCCCGCATTTCAGCTTTGCTAAGCTGCAGTAAATTTTTCCCTTCGAACAGGACTTCACCTTCATATTTTGTTGTTTTTTCATTTAATAATCTCATGATTGATTCGGAGGTTACACTTTTACCGCATCCGGATTCCCCTACAATCCCTATAGTCTCTCCTTTGTTCACTCTAAAGGTGACATCATCAACTGCAGTGACAGGCCCTTCTTCGGTAGCAAAGGTCGTTTTTAAATGATTAACTTCTAACAGTGACTGACTGGACATCTTCAACCTCCTTAAGTGTGGTTCTTTACCTGGCTATTCATTATTTTTTTGCTTTATTCGATTGAGGGTCAATCAGATCTCGTATACCGTCTCCAAGCAGATTGGAGCCTAAAACAGCCAGCAAAAGAAATATGCCTGGAAATACAGTCATCCACCACGCCGTTTGAATGACACTTTTTCCGTCATATAAAATATTGCCCCAACTTGGCTCTGGTACCGGTATTCCCGCACCTAAGAAGCTTAATGATGCTTCTATAATCATGGAAACTGAAAATACATATGTGATTTGGACAATCAGAGGAGTAAGAACATTTGGCGCAATATGTGACCAAATGATCTTCCAAGAACTTGCTCCTTGGGCTCTTGCGGCCTCTATATAAGTCTGTTCTTTCACTACAAGAGCAGCCGAACGGACAATTCGCGCCACACCTGGTGTTTCAACAATGACAATGGCAATGACTACATTAATTGGTTTAGGTCCCATTACCGCCATAATGGCAATCGCCAGCAAAATTGAAGGAAATGCCATTAAACCATCAGCAATTCTCATCAAAATATGATCTAGTACCCGGTAATAAGAAGAATACATGCCAATAAATAGACCAAGGAAACCAGTAATGATTGCTACGGAAAGCCCCACAGCCAAAGACACTCTAGCTCCATAAACCACACGGCTGAAAATATCTCGACCAAAGTTATCTGTACCAAACCAATGCGTTGCATCTGGTGGTTTTAAACGGTTTACGGCCTCCAAATCATATGGGGTAAATTGGGCAATAAGTGGAGCAAAAAGTGCTAGCAAGGTGATGAGAAAAATAATCCCCCCGCCAATTACAACCATTTTATTAGCCCAAACTCGTCTGAGAAATAAAGCTCGTCTTTCTTTTGTGATTTCTTTTTTTCGCCCTTCCACATTCTGTTCTATTGCGTTTGAAATCATATCCTCACCCCCTACTTTTTATTTAACCGAACCCTTGGATCTACGACGCCATATAATAAGTCAACTAATAGATTAATGAATACATAAGTTGCCGCGATTAATAGAACCGTACCTTGAATTAAAACGTAATCTCTGCGTTGTATAGCGTTTACAATAAGTTGTCCTATTCCTGGTATATTGAAAACGACCTCAGTAACTACCGCTCCGGCTACTAAAGTGCCAAAAGCCTGGCCAACCACCGTTAAGATTGGGATCAGCGCATTTCTAAAAGCATGTTTGTAAATGATTACTCTTTCTTTCAATCCTTTTGCATGGGCTGTTTTAATATAATTCATACTTAATATATCCAGCATGGAGGATCTGGTCATACGGGCAATTAATGCGGCTTGAATAGCTCCAAGGGTAATTGCCGGTAAAATGAGAAACCTCAAGTGATTCCATAATCCTGCACTTAACGGTTGATATCCCGCAGCCGGAAGCCAATGCAATTCTACTGCAAATAAAAGGATTAGCAGAAGTCCAAGCAAAAAACTGGGTATAGAGATGCCAAGTAATGCGAATACCATGAAAAACTGATCTACTGCAGTCCCTCTCTTCGTAGCTGCCATAATTCCGAATGGAATAGCAATGATGATTGAGATCAGCTGTGCCAAAATAGCCAGGGATAAAGTAGGGCCTAAATGGCTTGTAAACGCTGTCAAAACAGGCATATCCAGATATAGGGAGTCCCCTAAATCACCTACCAAAATTCCGCTAAACCAATTGAGGAACTGTTGATAAATCGGTAAGTCTAAACCAAGCTCCGCCTGCAGCGCTTTAATATCTTCCGGCAGAGCTTCAGGCCCCAGAATGATTGATGCCGGATCACCAGGTGTCAGGTGTATTAAGAAAAAAACAACAATTGCCACTACAAGCATTACCGGAATAAGAGAGAGTAACCTCTGTAGTATATATATTCTCAAACTAATCCCCTCCTCTTTGTCCATCATCTTTTTTTGATCGCTAGAATGATAACCCTTTCATCATCATCTACAACTTGTAATTGCCTCTCACAATCCTATTGTTTGTATTATAAAAAAAATCCTAACAATAATTTTGCATTATTGTTAGGACTTTTTTAACTTTAATGACATCCTTCTTTTCAGACTGCTAATCATTTGCATGATAAACGCTGCCATTACAAGGAGGCTTATTAAACAGCCGAAAAACACATAAATAAACAGAAGACTATAATGAAAAAAAATAAGGACTGTTAGAAAGGCGGCTATCAAAATAAATACAAAAGATTTGCTAAGAAATGTGTTTTCTTTTCTTTCATTTAGAATTGGAGGAAGCGAATCAATTAATATGATTAGAGTGCTGAAATAAAGGACTATACAGAAAACTTTAAAGACTATTGCCAGAGAGAACTTCTCTACAAGCAATATGAATAATTCATTCGCTTGACTGTAGTCTAAATTTTGTGTGATAGCAACAACATTCACTGTCGCAAAAGCTAGTATAAAAGTACAATAGATGAAAACTGCCATTGAGAATTTAAAAATTACTTTATAAAAACTTTGACCGGTGTACTTATCAATGACTTCCCGTTGAAGCAACAGCTTTGAAAGAAATATTATAAAAGCAATCAGGAATAACATCCACAGGCTTTTTGAATCGTGATTCAGGACCTGAGGCTGATAGTACAAAAGATTATGATATAAAGATTCTAGGCCTTTTTGCAAATAAATATAAGTTGGGAGAAGTATCGCTAGGCCACTAATCAATATAAATCTTGTGTCTTTTATACTTTGCCTGAATTTCTGCCCTTTCGGGAGATAAACGGCACATATCATTAAAATAAAAGCAGTGGCAAAAATCGAGATGTACATATTTACATGAAATGCCGTATGGAAAATTAGACCACAGATAAAAAGGTGAAGAACATATATTTCAAGAACCCTAATTGTTGTAATAAATCTTCCCAATAAGGAACTTTTCTTTATTCTGAATGGCGATCTTTGCAATACGAAGAAAACTGCAAAGGCCAATAAAAAGGCAGAAACAATCACTAAACTAGAAAAAACACCAAATCTAGTGACGACTTCTCCAATGATAAATATCATGCTGATGGATACCCAACTTGAAATTAAATAGGTGATGTTGATAGGTTTTAAGGGTTTCATCTTGGGCTTAAACCACTTTCCTGTTTCGATATTCTTTTGGTGTGCATCTGACAATCTTTTTAAAAGCGTTGCTAAAATAGTGCTGGCTGTTAAAGCCGCATTCTTCCGCTACTCGAAGTATGGACCAGTTTCTATTTTGCATCAGCAGTTTTTTTGCATTTTCAATTCTATAATTCAGCAAAAAATCAGAGAAATTTACACCTACCTCTTCTCTGAAAAGCCGGCTTAAGTAACTAACATTAATATGAAAGCTTTCAGCTATCAAAGCTAGTCTCAGAGGTTCTTTATATTGCTCCTTTACGACCTGAATAACTGACCGGACAACTTCTGTGTAATTCTCGTGTTCAGGACATGTTTTCAGAAAGGTTTGCAATGCTTCCACTAATTCTCTTTCAATAACCGGTTTAACAAGGTAATCTAAAACTTTTAAATGTATAGACTGCTTAGCATAATCAAAGTTTTGAAATGCTGAAATGATGATAATTTCTAAATCAGGCATTAAAGACTTCAATTTCGTTGCAACTTCTAAGCCATTTCTACCGGGAAGCTTTATGTCCATAAGTGCCAATTGAAAAGAACCTTTTTCAAGCATATTTTGAGCTAATTCAATTGCCTCCGTCCCATAAAGTGCTTTATAAACTTTCCAAGTAGGAAAATGCAAGTGAACTAAAAACTCTAATTGTTCCAATTCTAAGGGTTCGTCATCCAATATTAGAATGTTCATTCATTTCCCCTCCAAGATCATTCCTATTAAAAACTTTTGGCATTGACACAATAACTTTTCCGCCTTGCTCTTCATGTTGGCGATCCAGAGAGAATGTCATCTTTGCATCCTCGCCAAACAAAAGATGTAATCTTTTAGAGATATTTTTTAATCCTATGCCCACCCCGGACTGTTCTTCTAGTGGATTAAAAGCAAAACCGGGTCCGTTATCCTTAACAATTATTAATAGCCGACGTTCAGTAGCTTGTATCATAATCTTAACAACTCCCGGCCCCTCAAGGTTTTCAATTCCATGCTTAAATGCATTTTCAACAAGTGTCTGTATTAGATATGGAATAATGAGTATTTCCTCAATTCCCTCTTCAACATGCCATTCTACCCGCAGCCGATTCCCAAAACGAAGTTTTTGTATAGCTAAAAAATGGTTTGTATACTCGATTTCTTCTTTTAAAAAATAAAGTACCTGTTCCTGGTCATATTTTGAACGTAAATATAGGACCATATGTTCAAAGACCTCTTCTAGACGGTCATACTTTTTTAAACGTATTAAACTAAACATAGAATTTAAAGCATTAAATAAAAAATGAGGTTGTATCTGTTGATTAAGTCTGACATATCTGGTAGTTTCCAACTCTTTTTCCAATAATACTTTAGAGTTCTCCACCTCCAGTAAGTAAATTTGTTTTTCAAACGTATTAAATATGATTAATATAAGTACACCAATCACAGGACCCAGAATACTGATTAGTATAAACAGAAAAAAATTCTCGTACGAAACCATATACTCACCGTTTCAATTATAATTTGGTCTATATTACTAAAAAACCAGCTTATTGGCTAGTGACCAGAAAAAATGAGCAGCCCCTTGTTGTAGGCTGCCCCTCTTTTCCATATTGGTCGCTGCTTTCTTAATCTATTTTCAACTTGTCATTCTATCAGCCTCGTCCACACCAAGATCTGTTATATCCCTGTTAAAGATCTTGGACATGATAAGCATGTAAATGACCCCAATGATTACCCACACAATTCCTCCAATGAATGCATCGGCATGCAAGTGCGCCCACAGAACCCCTGTAAAAGCGGCACCAAGAGTAGGCATGACAATATATGAGAATACTTGTTTTGGGGTTTGGTATTGTTTCTTTTTAAATACAAAATATGCGATGACAGACAAGTTCACGAATGTGAACGCTATCAAAGCACCGAAGTTAATGACAGCAGAGATCAACTCAAGGCTTGGCCCCATCGCGAGCAGGCTGACAAGTCCCACGAAAATGACGTTAAAAAGCGGCGTTCTGAACCTCGGATGTACGTATCCAAAGAGTTTTTTCGGCAAGACACCGTTTCTGCCCATTACGAACAGAAGTCTGGAAACACTTGAGTGTGAAGCCAGTCCGGATGCTATGGTCGCTGCAAATGCTCCGGATAGGAAGATCAATTGAAATACGACGCCACCGACGTACAATGCGATCTCAGGGAGCGTATCATCGACGACATTGAATACCGAAACGTCAGGGAATAATGTTTGTGCAAAGTACGCGCCAATGAAAAATACGGCTCCCCCGATAAGGACAGTGAATGCGATCGCTTTTGGCATTACATTAATATCCTTTGCCTCTTCCGTATACATGGTGATCGCATCAAAACCGATAAATGAAAAACATACAACTGTTGCACCGGTTAACACGGCGGTTATATGCATATTCGCCTGGAACAATGGCTGAATGGTTAAAAGGGTCCCTGTACCCATTCCTTTATAGAGCTGGATTGACCCTAATACAACAAAAGCGGCCATTAAAACCAAAGTAAAGATAACTAAAATGACGTTGACTCCTGATGTTGATTTCATGCTGAACGCGTTGATGGCTGTTACAAAGGCGACATAGATGAGCACCCAAATCCATGCAGAAGCATCAGGAAAAAGAGATTCCATGTACAACCTGATTATGACAGCGTTTACAAGCGGCAGAAGTAAATAGTCAAGCAATGAAGCCCAGCCGACAAGGAATCCCAAACGGGGACCCATCGTTTCCCGTGTATATGTGTAAGCAGAGCCTGCACTTGGAAATACTTTTACCATCTTTCCATAACTGATTGCCGTAAAAAGCATAACAATCAAACCTACGACATATGCCAAGGGGACAAGTCCGCCTGTTTGTTTGGAAACGATTCCAAATGTATCGAATACAACCGTAGGTGTCATATAACCCAAACCTAATGCAACGATTGCCCATAAACCTAGGGATCTTTTCAATGATGTGTTTGTCCCCATGTAACACCCTCCTCTATTCCCGTTTCTACCTAGTTTATTTTACTCATTCCAAAAGTACTATATTTAGAGGATAGTATTTTCGGATTAACATAGAGCTAATCCGAAAATATCCATCTATCATTTTTATTAAACGATTACATCGGTTTATAATCCGGGTTTTTCCACTCCATTAAAGCTGCGTATTTTAATGACTCTGCATCTGTCGGCAAATAGTTTGGCATGATTGCCCTGAATTCAAACCCGTTCTTCAATTGGAATGTCATGACGGGATCATAGATTTCTCCGCTGACTACCTTTGCGGCATATTGTTCCGGAGTCAATTCATTTGCATGTTTATGATAGTTTGGAATACGCCCCCCGAAAAGGATGCTTTCCAAGTTAAATTCCTGTGCAATGGCCCTTCTGGCCTGATATAAACGCTTTCCAATTTTCAGTCCCCTGTATTCCGGGTGTACAACCACTTCTGTTCCATAAAGGTTTTTACCTTTTGGATTGTGGTTCTTTATATATCCATTATCTGAAATTTCATCGAAATCATGTTTTACGCCATACTCCTCAAAGTTTACAATGACACTTGAACATGAACCTACGATATTTCCATCCTCATGTTCTATAACCACCTGGCCTTCAGGAAAAATTTCAATCTGACTGGCCAAATGCTCAGGCTTGAATGGAATGTTCGGATCCCCGAATCCGATGGCTGCCATCTCATTTACTTTATAGATGTCGTCTAAGGTCATTAATCTTGCTCCTGCTGCTTCTATAGCTTTTTCGAACTGCGTTCCCATAGACAGCCCCTCCTTTTTTAATGGGATTGTGCGTAAAATGATTTACGCACAATCCGTAATCTTTAATTTTCGTAAATGGATACGAATTTTTCTTCCAAATACTCTTCCAGACCAAATTTTCCGCCCTCTTTACCCATTCCGCTCTCTTTGATACCGCCGAATGGAGCTTGAATGACGATAGGAGCCGGATCGTTGATACCAATGATTCCAAACTCGAGTTCTTTCATCATTCTCAAGCCGCGGCCCAAGTCTTTTGTATAGCAATAAGCTGCAAGTCCGTATAATGTATTATTTGCTTTTTCAACGATTTCTTCTTCACTTTCAAACGTGAATACCGGTGCGATTGGACCGAATGTCTCTTCCGTCGCGATGACCATGTCTTCTGTAGCATTTAAAATGACAGTCGGTTCGAAGAAATATCCGTTTCCTTTTTCGTAATTGAAAACGTTGCCTCCTGCAATAACTTCAGCGTTATGCTTCACGGCATCTGCCACTTGATTTTTCATTGTCTCAAGCGCCTTTTCGTTGATTAATGGCCCAACGTCCGTTCCCTCTTCCAATCCATCACCGATTTTCAGCTCTGCAGTACGTTTAGCAAGCTTTTCCGCAAATTCCTTGGCGATGCTTTTATGTGCATACACACGGTTCGTACTGATGCATGTTTGACCGGAGTTTTTGAATTTGGAAAGCATGACACCTTCAATCGCAAGGTCAATATCCGCATCTTCAAAAACGATGTAAGGAGCATGTCCGCCCAATTCCATCGACACTTTTTTCATTGTGTCCGCTGAGTCACGTACTAATTTTTTACCAATAAATGTAGATCCTGTGAATGTAAGTTTGCGCACATCCGTGCTGGATGTCAATTCTTTTCCGATTTCTTCAGCAGGTCCGATAACAAGGTTTACAACGCCCTTTGGAAGTCCTGCTTCATGGAAGCATTCAAACACTTTGATGGCAGATAGTGGTGTCTGCAATGCAGGTTTAAGGACAATTGTACAGCCTGCTGCAAGTGCTGGAGCGATTTTCCTTGTAATCATCGAAAGTGGGAAATTCCATGGTGTGATGGCTCCGCAGACTCCAACCGGCTGTTTGATGACCATCAGGCTTTTATCTTGGTGGGAAGCAGGAAGCACTTCGCCATAAATTCTTTTCGCTTCTTCCGCATACCAGTCAAGATAGCTGATTGCGCTGAGCACTTCTCTTTTTGCATCCGGAAGCGGTTTCCCATTTTCCAATGTAATAATCTGTGCTAGCTCGTCCACTCTTTCTTTCATAAGCTTAACTGCTTTGAAGAGGTAGGCGCTTCTTTCATTACCTGTTGTTTTTTTCCAAGTCTTAAAAGCTTCTTTTGCTGCTGCAATCGCCGCTTTTGTTTCTTCTGCACCACAAACCGAGATAGTGTCAATCACTTCAAGCGTCGCCGGGTTCGTGACTTGCTCTTTTTGGTCTGATTCATGCCATTCTCCATTAATGTAATACATGGTAAATCTCCCTCCACTCCGATTTTCGATTGTTTATTTGTTAGTTTTCGTAATGATGGAATCATTAAGGGTACTGCCTAACATTACTCTTGCAATAATCATGCCAGCACATTATTGTCATGTCCAGCCAGTGAAAACGTCATCATTATAAAGCCCTTCATTATCATTTAGTGTTAAAGCCCTTTCATTCTATCAAGAACTTATTCTTTTCGCAATACCTTTATTCATTATTGCATAAATCTATTCACGTTCGAGATCATCTAATCAAGTTTAGCGGATTCCGACATTATCGCCTTCCCGTCTTTTATTCACAATTTTTTGGTATTTCCTACTAACAGAGGATTGGCTGATTCCGAGCGCCGTTGCCGCTCTCGTTGTAGTTTTATATATATTCATCGCTTGGGTTATTAGCTGTTCCTCCACCGCTTCAAAAGCTTCCTGCAAAGGCATGATATTAGTAATGATCGGTTTAACCTTTGTCATCGGCTCATTTAATTTTAATACTTGCCCAACGACGCTGGCATCTATTATTTCATCATCAGCCGTTACAACCAACCGCTCGACAATGTTCTGCAATTCCCGAATATTTCCGGGCCAAGTGTATGCCTCCAGTAAATTGAGAGCATCAGGCGTTAAATGATAGTTGCTCTCATGCTGTTCATTAAATTGCTTCAAAAAATGAAAAGCAATCAGCGGAATGTCCTCGTGCCTTTCCCTTAATGGCGGGACATGAATAGGAATGACATTCAACCGGTAAAACAAATCCTCGCGAAACGCTCCTTCCGCCACCATCTCCCTCAGATTCGTATTTGTCGCCGCTATTATTTGCACGTCAACAGAAAAAGTTTGAGTGCTTCCAATAGGAGCCACCTCCCTTTCCTGCAGGACACGAAGAAGTTTCACCTGGAGCCTGAGGGGCAGTTCCCCAATTTCATCAAGAAATAGAACTCCCTGATCAGCCTGTCTAAAATAACCATCTTTACCGCCAGGATCGGCACCGGTGAAAGCGCCCTTCACATAACCGAAAAGCTCACTTTCAAGAAGCGCTTCGGGGATCGCTCCGCAATTCACTTTTAAAAACGGGCGCTCCTTACGCCCCCCCAATTGATGAATGGCATGGGCGATCACTTCTTTCCCGACACCTGATTCCCCTTGGATCAGTACGGTTGATGAGAATTTAGCCACTTTATGAATCTGTGCCACAATGTCTTCCATTTTCTGACTGCGGTAAATCAGCTTCCGGCTTAATTTTTCCTGCATCTTCATCTCATCAAGCTCTTGTTTGTACTGAGCGGAAATTTTCTTCATCTCGCGAAGCTCATCACGAAGACGGGTCGCTTCTGTAATATCACGAGAAGCCACGATGATTCTTTCAATTTCCCCATTTTCGTCAAGCACCGGATTTCCGACTGCCAAGACCTTTTTACCTGCCGGGGTTTCCTGTACTACAGAAACTTTTTTCTTTTTTTCTATGACAAGCCTTGTCACCGAAGGCATAAATCGCCCCTGCTTTTCAAGCTCCATAATATTTTTTCCGACCAGATCTTTCAGGTCCACTCCCCAGAATTCAGGAATGGCGTTTTCACTGTATCTGATCAATTCACCTTTTGGATTCACCACGAGGATTTCATCATAAATACTGGATAGGATAGCATTCAGATCCTTGTTCAAGTTTTTGACTGATTCAAGCTCCATTGCCATCTGCTCGACCATCGGGAGATCCTGAACAATGATAATGATTCCTTCCACATTTTTTTCGTCATTTACAATCGGGCTGTAATCGACAAGAATACCGGACTCGTTGGTGACTTGTATCTGGTTTAATACGGTTTCCCCTGTCTGAAAAACATGCCTTAAATGACCGGCGTCAAAAATCGTTTCAGCCGGATAATTTAAAACCTGTCCCACTTTGAGGCGGGTCATTTCCAAGGCAGATTCATTGCAATCGACTATCATTCCATGATTGTCAATAATGAAGATCCCCATCGGGATGGACATAAGCAATACTTTCAGTATATTGGCATCTTCATTTTCCTGCCTGAAAAGCTCGACAATCAAATCTTCGCGAAGTACATACCCTGTTATTGAACCGCTTTCATTTTTAATTAAAGATAGTTCTTTTCCTAGCACCTGGAAGATTGAAGAAAAAGATAGGTTTTCGGACAGTGTACTCAACTCGGTAACCGGCATGGCATAACGTCGGATTTGTTCTAGCTCCCCATCTTCGCGTTCACTCACCGGAAGATCTTTTAAATAAATATAGGAAGTCACCTTTCCGCCTTCCTCCAAAAATATAAACCGGTTCTTTTTATCAGACAAAAGTGCGCGCCATTCTTTCTGAGGCTGATCAACAGAAAGCTTGACTAATGATTGAATAATATCTTTCGATATTAAAAACACACCTCTCTCCCCCTTCCACTTTTGTCAGTTTCTGTCGGTTCCCTTTCCTAATTATAGCAGAAAAATTTCATTGAGCTATGTATTGTTTCATTTTTTATTCAAAAATGCATTATCCAGGTATTCGCTGCATAACTTTTATCATTTAAAAAAATTCAAACAACAACTTAACCGTTCTCTCTTTTATTCTTTCCCGAATAATTTATGCAAAACATCATAAGTCCTTCTCCTTTTCACAAGATTTTTACTTGTCTTAATTAATAGATTGGGCATGAAACTTTTGGCACATAACTTGCATTAATATTAAATAAGTTTCGTCGACACATAATATTCAGACAAAAAAGCAACTAAGACTAAAGGAGTGGTATTATTTTGAGTGAACTAATGGTGAAATTGAACAATGTCGTCAAAAGCTTCGATGACAATGTTGTAGTAAAAAATATTAACATGGACATCAAGGCCGGGGAGTTTCTCACCCTTTTGGGGCCTTCAGGGTGCGGAAAGACTACAACTCTTCGGATGATTGCCGGATTTGAACAGCCGACTGACGGTGAAGTCATTATAGATGGGAAAGAAGTAAGCAATATCCCTCCACACAAGCGGGATGTTAACACAGTTTTCCAAAGTTACGCCTTATTCCCTCATATGAATGTAACTGATAATGTAGCTTTTGGTCTTAAAATGAAGAAAGTGGACAAGGATGATATTAAGCGCCGCGTAATGGAAGCGCTTAAATTAGTTCAACTGGAAAGTTTCGCCGAGCGTAAACCCGACCAGCTCAGCGGAGGACAAAAACAACGTGTCGCCATAGCCCGTGCTCTGGTAAACAGTCCAAAAGTACTACTCCTAGACGAGCCGCTTGGAGCGTTGGACTTAAAACTCCGAAAACAAATGCAGGTTGAATTGAAACATTTACAACAGAAACTCGGTATCACCTTTATCTATGTTACACATGATCAAGAGGAAGCCCTGACCATGTCTGACCGGATTGCTGTCATGAATGGGGGAATCATTGAACAACTTGGATCACCAGATGAAATATACGAGCGCCCTGCGTCACGCTTTGTTGCAGATTTCATTGGTGAAACGAACTTGTTTGAGGGCAAGGTTGTTGAGTTGGATGAAAAGCATGCGTATCTCGATCTTTCAGGTCACAAAATACCGATCGTTCCTACAAATCCAGTATCTCTGGATGAAGAAGTTTCAATGGCCATCCGTCCAGAAAGGATACACCTTCACAATGAAACGAACGGATCCGATTTTGCCATTCCAGGAAAAGTCGTTGAACATATTTATGTAGGCTCTGTCATCAAAACTGTCGTTTCCCTTCCCGGCGGCTATCAAGTCACAGTCAACGAAACCCCAGAAGTGGCTCATTCCTTCAACGTTGATCAAGACGTATATGTAAACTGGGAGCCTGACAAGGCGGTGATCATTGCATGATGGAGACCAATATTGCACCAGGAGATAAAGCAACTGCAGTATCAAAGAAAAGGAAGCGTCAGAGCGGAAGGTTATTCGGAATGGCGTGGACACTATCGCCTGTTACTTTTTGGCTTGTACTGTTTTTTATATTTCCGCTTCTTTTTATCTTGCTGATCAGTTTTGCCACAAGGGGACTGTATGGAGGTGTGGAATACACCTTTACGTTTGAAAACTATACCCGTTTTTTTGATCCCCTTTATTTGAAAATCTTATGGGATTCCCTGGTCATAGCAGGTTTTACAACTATTTTATGCCTGGTCTTCGGCTATCCTTTTGCTTATATCATTGCAAGATCGCCGAAGAAATACCGCGCATTTTTGATTATGCTTGTCATGGTCCCATTCTGGACAAATTCACTTGTCAGGACATATGCATGGATTGTACTTTTACGCACAGAAGGGGTCATTAATATCATCTTAATGAAGATAGGCATTATTTCCGAGCCCCTTGCCATGCTGTATAACCACGGAGCTGTAATGGTAGGATTGACATACACACTGTTTCCGTTCATGGTATTGCCGCTTTATGCTTCCATTGAACAATTGGATAAATCACTGCTGGAGGCATCCAGTGACTTAGGTGCGAAACCTTGGCAAACGTTTACAAGGATAACTCTTCCTCTCACAATGCCGGGAGTAGTTGCTGGAGCCCTGCTTACATTCATCCCTACCCTCGGATTGTTCTTCATTCCGGATTTAATGGGAGGGTCCAAATCTCTCTTGATCGGAAACCTGATTAAAAACCAGTTCCTAACAGCAAGAGATTGGCCGTTCGGATCTGCAGCATCCATGATTTTAATGGTGCTTACATTAATTTTCATCCTTATTTACTTAAGGATCGGCGGCAATAAAAAAGGACTCGAGGTGTTGTAGATGAATCTTCGATTAAAAAACTTGCCATCGATTCTTTATGCATTGATTATTTACAGCTTTTTGTATGTTCCAATTATCATCTTGATCGTATTTTCTTTTAACAAATCAAGATTAAATGCTGTGTGGACCGGCTTTACATTTGAATGGTATGGAAAACTGATGCAAAACAGCGACATCCTGGCAGCAGCCAAGAACAGTTTGACAGTCGCTTTCGTCTCGACTATCGTTGCTACAATGATCGGTACAGTCGCAGCCGTCGGTATGTACCGGTTCCATTTCCGAGGCAAGACCGCGCTTGATGGTATGCTGTATCTTCCCATTGTCATTCCCGAAATTGTCATGGGGATTTCTTTACTGGCCTTTTTCGCGCTCGTTAACGTCCCTCTGGGAATTACGACATTGGTTATTGCTCATATTACGTTTTGTATTCCGTTCGTTGTCGTTATTGTCAGGGCAAGATTGGAAGGCTTCGATCCATCAATGGAAGAAGCTGCAAGGGACCTTGGAGCCAACGAATGGCACACCTTTACAAAGGTGACGCTGCCCATTATAGGCCCAGGTATCATGGCTGGTGCGCTATTATCTTTTACACTTTCGATTGATGATGTAATCATTAGTTTCTTCGTCGCCGGCCCAAGCAGTACAACATTGCCTTTGAAAATTTTCTCAATGGTGAAGTTCGGTGTTTCACCGGAAATCAATGCACTTTCCACTTTAATGCTAGTCATTACCTTATCGATCGCAGTGTTCGCTCAACTCAGACTAAACAAATAATTAACAAAGCCAATTCAATATAATATAGCCGGTACTTTCCCAAGTACCGGCCAATTAAGGCGAAAAGAATTCTCAAAAATAAAAAGGGGGTAAATATTGTGAATTTTACAAGAAAAAATAACAAATATATCATCCTATTGATTTTGACATTGATTGTCGGTTTCGGCTTGGCAGGATGTGGGAAAAGCGGATCATCAGGAGAGAAAGCCGGTTCAGAAAACGGCGGTGAAGGAGATCTATCAGGCGAGCTGAATTTATTTATCTGGTCTGAATACATGCCTGATAAGATACTCAAACAGTTTGAAGAGGAAACCGGAGTCAAAGTCAATTACAACGTTTATTCATCCAATGAAGAAATGCTTGCCAAGATCAGCGCTGGTGCAGCAGGTTATGATCTCTCGGTGGCAAGTGATTACATGGTTGAAATAATGAAGAAACAAAACCTGCTTGAAAAGGTGGACAAGGAAAACATCACCCATTTTGATCATCTGGATCCTGAATTTTTGAATCAGGAATTTGATCCGGATAATGAATATTCCATTCCATATATGTGGGGGAATGTAGTGATTGCCATCAATGAAGATACAGTTAAAAAAGAGGTTACAAGTTTTGAAGATCTATGGGATTCTGAATTTAAAAACTCTCTAGTTGTACTTGATGACCAAAGGATTCTAATTGGTATCGGTAATAAACTTCAAGGCGAGTCGATGAATGCAACCGATCCCAAAGTCATTCAAAAATCCAAAGAACTGTTGATGGATTTACTTCCAAACATCAAGGCATTTGATAGCGATAGTCCAAAAACAATGTTGGTAAACGGTGAAGCCAAAGCAGGGATTGTCTGGGGCGCAGAGGCTTATTTGGCGGAAAAAGAAAACCCCTCCATTAAAACCGTACTTCCTAATGAAGGATCAAATATTTGGATGGACAACTTCGTCATTCCTGTAGGAGCACCAAATAAAAAGAACGCAGAAGCTTTTATCGACTTTATTTTAAAACCAGAGATCAGTGCACAAATTATCGAAGACTTCCCTTATGCAAATCCGAACCGTGCAGCACATGAACTGATTGACGAAGATATCATGACACACCCTGCTGTCTATTCCAACGAAGAATTCTTGAAGAAGAGCGATATTTTCAAAGACATTGAAGACGCCATCCTGGAATATGACCGCGCTTGGTCTGAAATCAAGCAGTAAAAAAGTAATATTTTTACGATACTTTGGAGCTTTCCATAGGAGGAGGCGTTGTATGAAAAAGCAGAATGGCAATATTATCGTAGCCATGGTCTTAGTCTTCCTGATGACAAGTATTTTTTTATCAGGATGCGGAACAAATAATACTTCTGGCGGAAAAGAATCAAAAGAGTTGAATGTTTTTAACTGGACAGAGTACATTCCGGAAGTCACCATTAAAAAGTTTGAGGAGGAATATGGGGTAAAAGTGAATTACAGCATGTTCTCATCCAACGAAGAAATGCTGGCTAAGGTTGCAGCTGGCGGGGGCGTATATGACCTTACCATGGCAAGCGATTATATTGTCCCTGCCATGGTTGAGCGCGATATGATTGAACCGATTGATTTATCGAACATTCCAAATTTCGATAACCTGATAGCCGACTATATTGACCAGGATTTTGATCCCGGGAATAAATATTCTGTTCCATTTATGGGAAATACCTTATCCCTAGGCGTCAACCCGGATTCAATTGGAATGGATGTGTCAGAAATTAAAAGCTATACCGATTTATGGAACCCGAAATTGAAAAATAAATTGGTTGTCTTGGATGACCAGCGCATGATTATCGGGATGATCCTTAAGTCTCTCGGATACAGTGCAAATGATACAGATCCAAAACATCTCGAGGAAGCGAAGAAAAAGTTGGTGGAACTCCTTCCAAATATAAAAGCGTTTGACAGTGATAGTCCTAAACAGATGATGGTAAATGGGGAAGCTTCCGGAGGCCTTGTATGGGGACCGGAGATCGCTTTGGCCCAAAGGGAAGGAGCGAACTTCGAGACCATTATTCCTGAAGAAGGTCTTCTTATTACAATGGACAACTGGGTTATACCGAAGGATGCCAAAAATAAGGAGCTGGCAGAGAAGTTTATCAACTTTATTTTAGAGCCAGAAATCAGTGCGGAAATTGCCCAACACCAGCCATACATCAATCCAAACAAGGAAGCCCGGAAGTTGATTGACGAAGATATTCTTAATAACATTGCCATTTATCCGCCTGACGAAGAAATTGAGCGCCTTGAGTATATCGAGGATATCGGTGAAGCGATCCAATTATATGACCGCGTCTGGTCGGAAGCAAAAGGATCTCAATAGTCCAAAGTATGGAGGGAGTTTCTTCCTCCATACTTTAAGATTAAATTAATTGATTATTTTAAACTTACAAACAACCCACATTCAGCGAAAGGAGTAAGTAAATGACAAAAAAGGGATGTCAACCATTTGCTTGGCCGCTTGTTTTTTTATTTCTACTCAGTGCTGTTTTGACGGGCTGCGGTGAAAAAAGTCCTCCCGCATCTCAGGAAGTATCTGGAAATAAAGACAGTGACAAGGAGCAACTAACAGGGGAACTGAATTTATTCAACTGGTCTGAGTACATGCCGGATAGCGTAATCGAAAAGTTCGAAAAAGAATATGGGGTCAAAGTAAACTACAGTACATACTCATCCAATGATGAGATGTTGGCAAAAATCAACGCTGGAGCCTCTGGTTATGATATTGCTGTAGGAACAGATTATATGGTAGAAATTATGCGGAATGAGGAACTACTTGACCCGATCAATCACGATAACATAACTAACCTCCATAACATCGACGATCAATTTTTGGATAAGTCTTTTGATCCGGGCAATGAGTTCTCCGTCCCTTATATGTGGGGAGGAGCTTTTATTGCCTACAATAAAGATACTGTGGACACCTTAATCACAGGTTACAAGGATTTGTGGAAGCCGGAATTCAAAAATTCCTTGGTCGTATTGGATGACCAACGGGTCATGCTGGGCATCGCCAATAAAATGCAGGGAGAATCCATGAGTTCGGTTGATCCTAAGGTCATTGAAAAATCCAAAGAGCTTCTTATCGATTTGCTCCCCAACATCAAAGCTTTTGACAGTGACACACAGAAAACGATGCTCCTTAATGGTGAAGCCAAAGCAGGAATCGTCTGGGGTGCGGAAGCTTATCTTGCGTACCGCGAAAATCCAGCTATCGAAACGGTACTACCGGAAGAAGGCATGTATTTAGGCATTGACTGCTTCATTATCCCAAAGGCAGCTCCAAATAAGCGTACAGCGGAAGCCTTTATCGACTTTGTGTTAAGGCCGGAAATCAGCGCTGAAATAACAGAAGATTTCCCTTATTCCAATCCAAACAAGAAAGCTCATGAGCTTATTGGCGACGAAATCATGCAACACCCAGCCGTCAATCCGCCTGACGAAGAGCTTAAGAAAGGAGAGTTTTTAAAAGATCTAGGTAAAGCCGTACTGGATTACGACAGAGCCTGGTCTGAGATAAAACAATAAATACAACGAAAATTCTATGGCTTTGTTGCCTTTTGGTTTTTCTATCGTTCATCTGAATGATTTTTAAAATAAAGCTTACCTCATGCAAAAAGTATTACGTTCATCAATCAAGGGAAAGCTGGGTGGAAAATCGGAAGATAAGGCCTCAAATCAAACGTTTGATTAAATAACACGCGTAATTTGATGAAACCGGAACAACTACATGGTTTCTGCGTTTCCCCAACACTTAAACGTTTGTTTAGGGGAGTATCTCTTTTGTGTACTGCTTTGGATTCTTCCAACCATTGCCGCTCCCTGCTTCATTTTATATTCAAAGACGTATTGTTTCCAATAAACAATACGTCTTTGCTATTTAAGACTCAAAGTGCTGAAATGGATTTTTCCACTCCATCAGTACTGCATAGTTACATGATTCTTCATCTTCTATATAGCTTGGCAAAACCTGGACGGGAGTACGCCCACAGTGCAATAAAAAGGTTATGACCGGGTCTTTGATGTCCCCCTCCATGACACGACTCAAGTATTCTCCGGCGGCCATGTCATGTTGATATTTATGATAAAAAGGCATCCGGGCACCACCCAGCAAACGTTCCAACCGCTTGTGCACAACCACTTCGTACATCGATTGCATCAGCCATTTGCCAAGGCCTAATTTGCGGAAAACAGGTTTAATGCAAATATCTACAATATAAATTGTGTTTCCATCGGGGTTATGATTACGGATATATCCGTCGTCCGTAACCTCCGACCATGTATGCTCAGGCTGGCCTGGGTCAAAGTCAATCATAAGCCCGGTGATCGACCCCGCCATTTTCCCGTCAACCTCCACGCATAAAGCGCCTTCCGGGAACTTTTCGACATGCTCTTTCAACTGTTCTTCGTTCCACCAGAGATCTGACGGAAAAGGTGGAGGAAAACTTTCCCTCTGAACATCTATCAGCTCCTGAAAGTCACCTTTTGTATAGTTTCTGACAACAGCTTGAACAGGTTTATCCTCATCAAAGACATACCATTTTTTATACAACCGAAACGCCCCCCTTAAGACACCTTTTCATCAAAGCTTAACTCGGGCGGTTTTTCCCTGAACATTTTTGTTAAATATGCCAAATATATGGCGCCTATAATAAACCAGCTTATCCCCAACATAAATGCCTCTCCGCTAAGACTGGTCCATAACCAGACACAAAGCACAATTCCGATTAATGGAATCACCAAATATAAAATGGAGTCTATCATTGAACGTCTTCTGTTTCTAAAAAAGTAATGAGTAATAACGGATATATGAACAATAGTGAAAGCGGCAAGTGCTCCAAAACTTATAAAAGAAGCAACTGTATCTAGAGTAAATACCAATGAAGACAGGGCCAGCAGGCTCACAATTACCGTACTGTATACTGGTGTTCTGTATTTTGGAGAAATATAACCAAATATTTTTTTGGGAAGAATCGTGTCCCTCCCCATTGCGAAAAGCAGCCTGGATACACTGGCATGGGAACTAGTCGCTGAAGCGAAACAGCCTAGGATATAACCCGCAAGGAACATGGCTTTAAACAGATTCCCTCCGATGAAGACAGCAATCTGAAGCGGAGCGGAGTCCGGGTCTTCAAATGCCATATAGTCCGGGTAAACCATCTGCCCAATATATGAAACTATGATGAATAGAACACCTCCGACAATGGTGACAAGAAAAATAGCTTTGGGAATATTTCTTTTTGCATCTACCGTTTCTTCCGATAAAGTCGTGACTGCATCAAATCCCAAAAAAGACAGGCATAAAATCGCAGCACCCGCAAAAACTAAAGAAGTCGAACCTTCGGGATTGAAAAAAGGCAATGTTGAAAATAATGTACCCGTTCCTCCCCCGCTTAAAATTGTTTTAATAGAAAGGATCAAGAAAAAGGCAATCACAATAATTTGAAACGCGATTAAAAAGAAATTGACATTCGTAACCACTTTTATTCCCTTGATATTGATAAATGTTACGATCAAAATGGCCAAAATAACCCAAATCCAGTTAGGCACCGATGGAAATTCGGCATTTAAATAGATTCCGATTACCAGGTAATTGATCATGGGAAGGAATAAGTAATCCAACAACAATATCCATCCTGTAAAAAAACCAATGTGGGAATTGAGTGATTTTTGTGCATAGGTATAGGCAGATCCTGTATACGGATAAGCTTTGACCATTCTGCCGTAGCTGTAAGCTGTGAACAGCATTGTCAATAAAGTCGCTATATATGCTGCCGGCAGCATCCCCAGTGTAAGCTGTGATACGATGCCGTATGTTGTAAAAACGGTCATCGGAACCATGTATGCTAATCCGAAGAGTACGACAGGAAACAGAGTAAGTACCTGTTTAAATTCAGTTTCCGCCTTCATTCAAAGTCCCCCATTTACCATTCTTTATTTTTATAAACCACTTTCCCATTCATAACGGTGAGGCTTACTTGCACTTCCAACAATTGCTCAGGCTCTATTGCAAACAAATCCCGATCCATAACAATCAAATCTGCCAGCTTCCCCTTCTCTATCGTTCCCAGCCTGTCCTCCATAAAATTCCCAAAGGCAGGACCTGCAGTATAATACCTTAAAGCTTCCTCCAACGGGATTTTTTCTTTTGGATTCCAGCCTTCTTGCGGCTCTCGATCGTTAAATTTGCGTGTAACAGCGCGGTAAATTTCCAGCATCGGGTTAAGCTCAACAACAGGAAAGTCACTTCCAAACGCCATAGCCGCACCAGAATCAGCCAGTGTTTTAATCGGCCATGTATACGGATCGCGTTCCTTCCCCATTCTTGTCAAATAGACATTGTCCTCATATTTTTCCGTGATGGCCATATGCTCCGGCTGCATGGAAGCAACGACGCCCAAATGGGCGAAACGATCAATATCATCTGGATGGATCACCTCAATATGCTCGATTACATGTCTGGAATCCCGACTCCCGTTGTTCTCCTTGGCCTTTTCATATAGGTCCAGACCAAGCCGCACCGCTCCGTCACCGCATGCGTGCAGCCGAATACGGAAACCTTCACGGTCAGCCTCCGTCACCCATTGCTTCAAAAGCGAAGGCGGCAGGAATGCCTCCCCTTTTTCGGAAGGATTGTCGGAATATGGTTCAACCATTAAAGCTGTGTATGTTGTCGCCACACCGTCGAGAAATTGTTTCAATCCTGAAAACTTCAATACATCTGAATGATATTTTTTACGCAGCTCTCTTGCTTGCGATAAATCTCCATTTAGTGGGCTGAGGAAAAAAGTTCTGACCGTCAGTTTGTTTTCCTCTTCAAATCTCCGATAAAGAGAGAGATCGCCTACTTCAAAACCTGGAAGAGGCAGCATATCACTGACGGATGTAATCCCTAGTCGATTTGCCTTGGCTAAGAAACGCTCCATCAATTCAACAGCCTTCTTTTCCGGGATATTAAACGCCTGATCAGCAGCAAGGCTCATAGCCGTTTCCAACAAAATCCCTGTTGGCTTCCCGTCTTCCCCTTTCAAGATCATCCCGAATGGTGGGTTCTCCGTATCTTCATCAATCCCCGCCAGCTCCAGCGCTTTGCTGTTGAGCCATGCCCCGTGGCATTCAGCATTTAATAGAAATACAGGGCGGTCTGGAATCACTTCATCCAAAATAGTCCTGTCAGGCATCTCCTTTTTATCCCAGAAAATATGGTACCAGCTGAACCCGAGAATCCAATCATCTTCCGGACGGCTGTCAGCAAATTCTTTCACCTTTTGGGCTGTTTCCTCCGCTGAGCGGGCATCAGTAAGATTAACATAGTCCTCAAAAAGACATCCCAATGTCAAATGGATATGGAAGTCATGAAAGCCAGGCATGATCGTTTGATTATCAAACTTATAAACTTGAGTCTCACTGCCTATATATTGTTCTATGCAGTGAGGTTCGCATACTTCGATAATCTTTCCATCTTTGATCGCTATACCGCCTTCCAACATTTCCTTCCCAGTAAAAATACGATTTCCCTGAATGATCATATCTGCTTTGTCCAATCGCATTTCCCCCTTGAAGCACTTTTGTTTTTGTAACATTAGTTAAAATTCAATAGTAGGCAGAAACCATTTGGTTTCCTCTGAATTTTTGTTTGATTTAATGTATCACTGATGCTAAACCCCTCGCAAAATAACAACTGTTTTTTGATTGCCTTGAATTGGAAAGAGTTTCAGCTCCAGCCACACACATCAGTTTCATCCATGGTTGTAATAATCTTCTGCTTATGAATTATTCTGATCTTTTTCATAAGTGTTTTGCTCTTCTTTTATCCTCAAAATCGATGGAAAAGGATTACGGTTCTCCTATCATTCTTGAAAGGGACGGTTTATTCACCATCCCCCATAATCGAATCTATTGTTTCACCTCAGACCAGACTCGGTCATACACTTGGAGAGCTTCCCCTACATCGATTGCATGTGCCGCCTTTGGATGATCAATTCCATCTCCAACTGTCAGTTCAATCTCTGAGCGAATATCATCCGGCAACAGCTTCATTGCTTCTTCATTAGGATTCATATAAGGGTGGTCGAGAGTAATCTCCTTGCTCACTTCTGGATCAAAGATGAAATTAATGAATTTTTCTGCATTTTCTTTGTTCTTCGCTCCCTTTGGAATGACGAAATTATCCTGCCACAAGCTCAGAAAATCTTCAGGAATAACGACTTTGATGTTTGGATTTTCCCTCATTGCAAGTGCGGCTTCAGCTCCATAGACGACTCCTGCCTTGACTTCATTACTGATTAAAAGATTTTTGGCATTGTCACTGTCGTATACTTTGATATTAGGTGTCAGCTTTTTAAGTTCTTCGCCTGCTGCTACGATTTCTTCTTCTTTCGTACTGTTTGGATCGTACCCAAGCATGCTCAGCATGGCGCTCAACATTGTACGCTGATCGTCAAGAATGACAAGACTGTCCTTAAAGTATGGATTAAACAGGTCCTTATAAGATTTTACTTCCACATCTTTATCAACAAGTTCTTCGTTTATAACAATGATCTCCGTTCCTGACATATAAGGAAGCGAATAATCGTCATTAGGATCAAACTCCCATCCCAGATAATCTTCACCTATATATTTCAGGTTGGGGATATTATCTTTATTAATTTTTTCCAGTTTTTCCTGCTTAATTAACGCATCAACGAAGTATGTGGACGGCACAGCCAGGTCAAAGTCCCCGCCGCTGACATTCAGCTTTGCAATCATCTCCTCGTTAGAAGAAATCTCACTGTAATTCACTTTGATTCCGGTCTCTTCCTCGAATTGCTCAATTAGATGTTCCGGCAAATACTCGGACCAGTTCATGATGTTGACAACTTCCTTTTTTGAACCTCCAGTACTGCTTCCGCATCCTGTCAAAACAAACCCCAGCATAATGGTAACGATTACAAAAATGATTGACTTTATACGCAGTTTCCTCATTACGGCCATTCCCCCCTAATTTTTTTGAGCTAAAGAGCCGAGCAGAAGCCCGGCACAGAATAAAGCAACGGCAACATACAATCTATCAAAGAAAAACTTCAAATTAGTGCAAAGAATCCGTTTAATTCATTGATGCAGACTCTGCCTCCTGCTGCTGATTCCTATCCTTAAACGGCGTCGCTGATCCGGTCTCCCGATTTCTCCGCAATATTTCCAAATCAACATCCCCTACTACGACAGCTTCAACGTTCGGATGACTTTCGGCTATGATTCCTGCATTCGGGAAGGAGAAATCCACCGGCGAGAAAATACCTGATTGTCCATATTTTGCATCTGCTAGTGTAATAGTCGTCATATTGCCGGATGCCCCGGAAATAACGGTATATACTTGATTTTCAATGGCTCTTGCCTGGGAACAATAGCGGATCCGCAAATAGCCTTGTTCATTCTCCTCCGCGAATGGTGTAAATATGATTTGCGCACCCTGTTCAGCAGCTTTTCTGGCAAGTTCCGGAAACAGAATGTCATAACCTATTAATATTGCGATTTTTCCGCAATCCGTGTCGAATACCTTTACATCTTCCCCTGGTTGGATCCCTAGCCAACTTTTCTCAGCGGGTACCACATGAAGCTTATATTGTCTCTCAAATGTACCGTTACGCCTAAACAGATAGGAGACATTATAAATCTCGTCATCTTCTTCCACATAGTGCGATCCGGCAATAATATTGATACTGTATTTTACAGCCAAATCAGAAAACAGTTGCATATAATCTTCCGTATAAGTGGTCACCTTCTGTGCCTGGCCGCTTGGAAACCTTTCCTTTGAAAAAGCTGCAAGCTGCATTGTAATCGCTTCCGGAAATAGAACGAAATCGGATCTCACCTTGGAACTGCTTCGGACATAATACTCGCACTGCTGCGCAAAGTCTGCAAAAGACTGAACTTCTTTAAAATCATATTGAATGGAAGAAATACGTACAGGTAAAGAGTGTCTGTAATCTTTGTGTGATGGAGGGACATAATCCTCATTCACCCACTCCATTAACGTTGCATTTTCTAAAGAGGCTTCATCATGGGGGAGATAGTTTTTCAACACCTTTTTAAATTTGAACCCATTCATTGTCTGAAAAACGATGACGGGATCATATATTTTTTTCTTGATTACCTGATCGACATATTCTTCGGGCGTCAATTTATCGGCGTATTTGTAATAATTGGGCATGCGGCCGCCAAATAAAATGCTTTTCAAATTAAATTTCCGGCAAAGTTTCCGCCGCTCTTCATATAACCTGCGGCCGATCTTTAAAGTTCGGTAATCGGGGTGGACTACAACGTCCAATCCATATAAGTTCTTTCCATGGGGGTTATGATTTTGTATATAGCCGTTTCCGGAAATTTGATCAATTGTATGGTCTTCTCCGTAATCCTCAAAATTGATGATAATGCTGGAGCATGCTCCTATGATTTTCCCATCGTATTCTACACAAAACTGCCCTTCAGGAAAAATATTAATATGACTCCTATAATGCTTTGCCTCAAAGGCGACACCCGGAATGCCAAAGCTCAAATTGGCCACTTTTACAACTTCTTCTATATCCTCTTCCCTGATATTACGGACAATGATTTCTTTTTGAAAATGGGAAGTATCCACTTCACTCATAAATGCCCCACTCCCTCTCTTTTTAGGCCAGAAAACTTTATTACTAAATGCTACGTCCATCTTCAAAACCTATCGACTAGTAAACTTTGTACCACTTCCTATTCTGAGCCGGCTACCCCTCTTTTCTCTATCGTTAGTGGCATTCCAGTCTGCGCAACGATAAGCAGGCAACGTCATTTTTTAAAAACAGAGAGAAAAAGCTCTCTCTGTTTTTTACTCCCATATTAAATTTCTTCATATGATCCGATGGCCGGCTTGCCGACGCAAAACAGCGTTTTCTGCTTTGACAGGTTCATGATGATAGAAAAGACTGTTTCTGAACGGCGATGTTCCGGTGCATTTTCATTCGGGAAATGATTAATAGAGTTTGGATAATTGTATTTATCGCTGAACCACTTTTTAAAATGGCCCTCATTGATTGTTTCTCCCTTTGCCAGTGCCGTATTGACAAGCTGCTCTGCACGCAGCTTCCGGATCATCGAATCTGTATGTTTAAATTCGTTCAGATCAACTAAGTTTTTTAACAGTTCCGGTGAAAGGATATGGTTTGAATGAATGGCTGTACCATTCGGCTCCACCATCAGATCGATGCCAAAAGGCGAAACTTCAACATTTGCCGCCAAAGACATGCCTTCACCTTCATGGCTTGCAATCATAAAGTTGGCTGCAGATGCCATCTGGCCATTGTTGACTCTTGATAGAGCTTCATGGAAAGACGTGGAGTTCAACACTGCCCTTAGGCCAAGATGGATGGGAACTTCATTGGACTT
The DNA here is from genome assembly GCF_000374565.1 of Siminovitchia fordii DSM 16014 = CIP 108821. Classification (GTDB taxonomy): domain Bacteria; phylum Bacillota; class Bacilli; order Bacillales; family Bacillaceae_C; genus Siminovitchia; species Siminovitchia fordii. Next base: position 117,045 of record NZ_KB894694.1, read on the forward strand.
TTTGTCAGTGATCAAAGCATTCAGACAGACGGCAACCCCGGAAGAATTACAGCCGATTTTTCCAATGATCCCACCTTCTGTCACCATGGTGATATCAGGTTTCCCTTTTTGTTTAATGCGGAGAAGCAGGAGGCTGTCAATCTGACTGCCTTTCCAATCCCAGTTTTGACCAATAATCGTTTCATCGCAGGCAGGGGCTGTTACAGCAATAGATGTGCAGCCGTCAGAAAAGATCTTGTCTTTTCGCCCCGTAAGCGCAATTTCACTTCGTGCATTCAAGGCCAAAATGTCTTCGAAGTCAACGCCTGCTCCCTGCGCCACCCCTTCCATCTCTTCAATCAGCTCAGAGTCATATTTTTCAATTGCCTTGAGATGGACAAGTGCACGATTACGGGCTTCTTTCCAACTGATTTGATGATAGCCGTAGAAGAGCTTCTCATATGTCCCCAAGCTGACTTGAATCTGCTCTTTCCCTTCACGGCCATGCTGTTCTCCTATTTCACGCGGTGTTCCCTCGAGAATCAATTGTTTTATCATAGACGCTTCCTTCTTTCTCTTTAGGAAATATAATCCAAAAATTTAAAGTAATACTTCATCATCCCCAACCCAGTTGCGTTCATGCCGTGAAACGGGATGGGTTTCAGATTTGAACGGTCAAGAGGGTTGTTTTTATCCCCTTCATTTAGCATATTCATGGCCACTATTTTACCTAAAAGAGTGGACATTGCAGCTCCATGCCCTGCATATCCGAAAGCGAAATGGGTACCGTCATCCAACTGGCCGATATAAGGGATTTTTTCAATAGTAAACCCTACTTTCCCACTCCATTTGTAATCCACCCTTGCATCTTTTAATGCCGGGAAGACATCAACCATACCTGCTTGTAAATTTTCGAAAAGCTTTTTGGCATCCCGCTTGCTAGTCGTACGGCCCGAGCCCCCAAATACCATTCGGTTGTCTGCGGAAAGCCTGAAATAATACAGTAAGTTTTTCGTATCACAGGCTGCACGGTTATGCTTCATCAGTTCCTTGCATAACTCTTCCGGAAGTACCTCTGTCGCAAGAACAATGCTTTCTACAGGAACAATTGCTTTCTTTATCAGCTTGTGGACATCTGTCGTATAAGCGTTTACGAACATTCCGACCTGCTTGGCTATGACACGGCCATTATTCGTCTCTACAATCACTCTATCATGAGATTCACGTTTAATGTTAATCGCTTCCGAATGTTCATAGATGGTTCCGCCGTTTTTTTCCACCACGTTTGCCAAACCGAGACAATAATTCAACGGATGGAAAATGGCACTTTTTTCATCGATATGGGCCCCGTGGTAAAAATCGGAGTCCATTTCAGAATGCATTTCTTGTTTTTCTACAATCTTTGTTTCAAAGTTATAGTTTTTATATAAAAATTCCTGTTCACGCCTCATTCCATCCAAATGTGATGGTTTGTAGGCTGCCAGCAAATTTCCGTTCCGGAAAAAGTCACACTGGATGCCTTCCTCTTGAATGATATTTTCAATCAGATCGATGCTGTCCAATGACATTTGAAACATCTGCCTTGCGGCGTCACTGCCGTATTTTCCGGCCAGTGCCTGCATCGACATAACATATCCTATCAATACTTCCCCACCGTTTCTTCCGCTTGCGCCGGATCCCACAGTGTTGGCTTCCAAGACTACAGTTTTTACATTCCTTTGCTGCAGATGATAAGCAACGGAAAGTCCGGTGAAGCCTCCACCTATGATGACAACGTCACATGTTTCCTCACCTTGCTGGACAGGTCTTCTCTTCATTTCATTTGCTGTTGCTTGCCACAAAGATTTGCCGCTCATGCTTCCACTCCTTCGAATTTTGCAACTGTGATTCTATATATTACTGTTTGACCTCAGACCATGCACGGTCATAATACTTGATTGCCTCCCCGACATCCGTTGCATGAACACCTCTGTTAAAGTCTTCATCTGTCAATTCCAGTTCCTGCCGAATATCCTCAGAAAGTAATTCAAGCGCCGCTTTATTCGGGTTATGATATGGGTAATCCATTGTTATTTCTTTACTTATTTCAGGTTGAAGAATAAAGTTGATAAATTTTTCTGCATTTTCTTTGTGCGGTGCATCTTTCGGAATGACAAAGTTATCTTGCCACAAGCTAAGATGGTCTTCAGGAATGACCATTTTGATGCTTGGATTTTCTCTCATCGCCAGCGCCGCCTCAGCCCCGTAGACGACACCAGCTTTCACTTCTCCACTGACAAGCAGATTTTTCGGGCTGTCACTGTCGAATGCCTTTATATTCGGCATAAGCTTTTTCAATTCCTCCCCAGCCTTCATGATTTCATCTTCATTTGTGCTGTTTACGGAATATCCGAGCATCTCTAGCGCAGCACCAAGCATTGTACGAGGGTCATCAACCACGACAAGTCCATCTTTTAACTTTGGATTGAATAAATCTTTGTAACTCTTTATTTCAAAGTCTACCAAGTCCTCATTGTATGCAATGATTTCTGTACCCCACATGTACGGTACAGAGTATTCATCATCAGGATCAAAATCCCACCCCATAAATTTTTCATCGATATTTTTCAAGTTTGGTATATTATCTTTGTTGATTTTCTCCAGCTGGCCTTCTTTTATCAACACTTCAACAAAATAAGTGGAAGGTACGGCTAAATCATAGGTTGCATTCCCCACATTTAGCTTCGCCACAAGTTCTTCGTTGGAAGAAATTGTACTGTAATTTACTTTGATTCCTGTCTCTTCTTCAAATTGCTTGATCAACTCTTCCGGCAGATATTCAGACCAGTTTAGAATATTGACCACATTTTCATCCTGGCTACCGGCTCCGCTGCCTCCACAACCAGCAACAAGCAAAACAATCGCCAATGCTGAAACAAGCAAACTGAACTTTTTGAATCTCATTTTGGACATTCTCCTTTAGATGTTAAAAATTAAAAAGATCGATTCTGGACATTAAAGGATGGTTTCTGATTCGGTTGACCCTATATTTCAAGGGCATATTCCTCCACATACGCCAATACCATTCCCTTTACTACTTCCTCCCCCTCCCTCACCTCCACTGATGATATTCTTCCTTGATAGGTCTTTTTGATTTCCAGAATGGTATCATCCTTTTGCTTGATCTTAAAGAATGTGCTGCAACGTTTCTGGATAAGATCTTCTTGAATACGGAGTGTAACCAACACTCCGTCACAAGGGCTTAAAATCATCTCTTCCATTAACCCTATCCTCCCCCTTCATTAGCCGATTTTAAGACTCCTAAAAAAGGAATCGCTTTCATTTTTGAAAAAACCAAAGTTTCGATCAATTTTTTTTAGAAGGACATGCAGCAGTTAACACCGTTAACCGACTGCATGCTGATCTTTTTTACTTTGGGCTTTTGCAGCCACTTCATTCTTATACTCTATTTTAAATCCCGTCATCCCATAAATAATGGATATGATGGGACTAATCAAACATAGAAACGCAAAAGGCAAATAGCTGAGTGTAGCTACCCCAAGTGTAGTAGCCATGAACGCTCCACACGTATTCCATGGAACAAGCGGTGAAGTCATTGTACCCGCATCCTCCAAGGTACGGGACAAGTTTTTGGCCTTTAATCCGCGTTTTTCATACTCGGCAGCGTACATCCGTCCTGGAACAATGATAGACAGGTATTGGTCACATCCGACAATATTTGCAGAGATACACGTTGCGACAGTAGTTGCAATCAGGCTTCCGGTTTTTTTGGCAAGCTTCAAAATGCCCTGGACAATCGCTTCAAAAATTCCTGTCTTTTCCAGAACCCCTCCAAAGCACATGGCAATGACGATTAACGAAACCGTATACAAAACGGATTCAATGCCTCCATTGTTCAATAGATTGTCCACAATTTCAATCCCCGTGTCGATGGAATACCCATAGTATAGAATGCTGATGGCGTCTCCAACAGGAACCTTCTGAACCACAATGGCACAAAATGCTCCAAGCAGAGAACCGATAGTCAATCCTGGGAGAGCAGGGATTTTAAAGATCATCATAATGATAATGAATGTTGGGACCAACAATAACCACGGTGATATGGTAAAAATTTCTCCAAGCTGGGACTGAAGAAGTTTTACTTCTGAGATTTCAGACCCCTGCCCAGCAAATTTAATTCCCATCACTGCATAAATGATCAACGCAATTACGAGAGCAGGTATGGTCGTATAAAGCATGTGTTTGATATGTTCAAACAATTCAACCCCGACAATTCCCGGAGCCAAGTTCGTTGTTTCGGAAAGCGGTGAAATTTTATCCCCGAAATATACGCCTGAAATGACAGCCCCCGCCACCATAGCCGGATTCATGCCAAGACCATGTCCAATTCCCATGATTGCGATCCCTATCGTTCCTGCTGCAGTCCAGGCATTCCCTGAAGCGATAGAAACGATACAGGAAATGGCACAGGCGGCAACTAGGAAATATCCGGGCGCTAGTATATCCAAACCGTAATAAATCATTGTTGGAACAATTCCCCCGGCTATCCAGGAGCCGATGATCGCACCGATCACCATCAGGATGACAATTGCTTGGAGTGCCATCCGAACCGCGTCCAGCATACCTTCTTCGATTTCTTTCCATTTATACCCCAGTCTTAGAGCTACAATTGCAGCAACCCCTGCACTAAGAAGAAGCGGAATATGAGGATCTGCGTCATATATGAATATCCCCGTAAAAAGGGCAATCATCATAAACCCAATTGGAATTAAAGCCACAAGTAATGTAGGTTTTTTTATATCTTGCCGTTGTTCTTTTGTCAAAATTATGTAACCTCCTGGTGGAAAAAGCGTTATCATATACCCTTGCAATATTTATGCCAATGCTATAAAAGGATTGTTGATAACGTTTTCTTCATTATATCTGCCTAGCGCTATTCAGAATTGCATAATCTTTGCTGTTTTGCATGGCTTTAAAAAGTGAAAGATCATCAAGAACATCGAAATATATTTTTAAAAATAAACAGCTCCGCTTCTGCAAATTGAGAAGCGGAGCATTAATCATAGCCTTCTGATCACCTTGTCATAGGCTTCCAGAGTTTTATCAATTTCTTCTTGCCCATGGGCACTTGAAATGCTGTATCTGTTCAGCGGTTTTGTATAAATCCCCTCATTTATTAATTGAAAATCCAATTCTCTCCTTAATGAAAAGTCAGCATTTTGCAAGTCACGGTAATTTAATATTTTGTCTTTTTCAGTGAGAATCAGATTGAAGATAGAACCCAGGCCCAATGTCTTTACTGCAATCCCTTTCTGTAAAAAAAGCTTGCTGATCCCTTTTTTCAACGTTTCGGCTGCCTCATTGATTTGGTTGATCTCTTCTTCCAAAACTGCAATTGTTTCAAGTCCTGCTGCCAAAATGGACGGATGTCCATTATATGTCCCGCTATGGAAAAGCACATCCCTTGCATCGGAATGTTTGCTTTGGCTGTTGTCAAATACGTCTGAAGCAGCTTTTGGAAGACTTACCTCCATAATATCCCTTCTGCCCCCTGTAATTCCAATCGGGTATCCCCCGCCAACCGCCTTGCCAAGTGCAGTCAGATCCGGTTTTATATTATAATACTGTTGCGCACCGCCGAGCCCCAATCTAAAGCAAGTTTTGACTTCATCAAAAATCAGCAGAATATCTAATTCCTTCGTCAATTCCCTAAGGCCTTCTATGAAACTTCTCTCAGCCGGAATGAATCCTCCCTGAACCGGCTCCACAATAACCGCAGCAAGCTCACCTTGTCTTTTTCGCAAAATGGCCGAGGCCGCATCTATATCATTAAACGGCAAAACAATCGTATGTTCTTCATGATAATCGTCCATTCCTTTGGACTCAGCTATCGACTTTGGATGGAGTGGGTGCCCGGCTTTTTCTACTGGCGGATTGACACTTACAAGAACCTGGTCATATCCGCCGTGATAGTGGCCTTCAAACTTAGCGATTTTATTTTTTCCTGTGTAGGCATATGCCATGCGAATGGCAAGCAAAGTCGCTTCCGTTCCGGAATTTGTATAGCGCAGGAGCTCGATGCTTGGATAAAGCTGTTGAATTTTCTTCCCCATCTCGACTTCGAGCCGATGCGGGGTTCCGAATAAATAGGTGCCATTTTCATATAATTGCTTTTGTACCGCCTGCAGGACCCTGGGATGTCCGTGTCCAAGAATCAATGCTCCATAGGATAGCAGATAATCTATATATTCGTTTCCATCCAAATCATACAGGCGACTTCCCATTCCCTTTTCCATAATGATTGGGTAAGGAGGGAAAAATTTAATATTGGCAGTTGTACCACCCGGCATGACTTTTGCGGCCTCCATATAAAACTCCAGCGACTTCGGGGTTTTTTCTACAAAATGTTTGATCCCCATTCCTTTTTCACTGATTGCCACTTATAAGCACCTCTTTTGGGTAATATAAATTTCCTGATGATGTAAATTATGAAATATTTATTTCATTATACACTAAAATTGCCCCCTTAAAAAATAATTTTCTTTTTTTAATGAAAATGTAATAAATATTGCATAAATGTGATAAAAGTAATATCTTAAATAGAAAAGCACAGGATGTGTTAAATTTGTCTATTCTGGCTGCTGCCATCCAAATGCACTCCAAACCAAACCAGCCGCAGGAAAATCTGAACACCGCCGTTAAGATGATTAAACATGCTGCAGCCCAAGGGGCTCAGATCATAGTTCTGCCGGAACTTTGGAAAAGCGGATATCATTTATCAAAAGGGGAATTTGAGCTTTTGGCCGAAGAACGGGAAGGACCTGTGATTTCACAGTTTCAAAGGCTTGCACCCGAATTGGGAGTGGTATTGGTCATACCTTTTATTGAAAAAGAAGATAAAAGCCTCTATATATCCACCGCTGTTATTGAGAAATCCGGAGAGCTGCTGGCTTGTTACAGAAAATCTTTTTTATGGGGAAGGGAAAAGGACATCTTTTCTCCTGGAGAAAGAAAATACGAAGCTATCCAAACATCAACCGGAAAAATCGGGTTATTGATTTGCTATGACATGGAATTTCCCGAACCAAGCCGACACTTGGCACTGCAGGGAGTCCAGTTGATTATCGCACCATCGGTTTGGAGCATATCCGCAGAACCAAGATGGGATATCCAACTCCCTGCCCGAGCCCTTGATAACACTGTGTTCGTTTTGGGTGTAAATACCGTATTTGAAGGAAGCTGCGGGAAAAGCAAACTGATTGCCCCTGACGGAAAAACATTGATTCAAGCACCCAAGGACAAACCATTTATTTTGATCCATGAGGTGAATTTTCATTTGATTGAGGAAACAAGAAAGAGGATCCCTTATCTGGAAGACCTCATAGGACAACGTTAGTTAAAGGATGAATGAGATGAAAAATGATAATATTTATAACCTGATTGCTGAAAAAATACCTGAAATGAGCAAATCTCATAAAAAAATTGCCAGTTTTATTTTAAACAATACAAATGTCGTCCCTTTTTTAAACGTGGCTACTTTGGCGAAAAAAGCCGGTGTGAGTGAAGCGACTGTAGTTCGGTTCGCTTCCTTTCTCGGATACTCGGGTTATCCTGAGTTGCAGTCCAGGATGCAGAATTCAATTCAGAAGCAGTTGACCACAACGGAAAGGCTAAAGATGACAACAGATGTCTATGATGATCGGGACCAATGGATATATGACATTTTTTACGGCGATGTGGAAAATATCAAGTCGACTATTGAAAAATTGGACATAGAAAAATTCCATCAAGCTGTTGGTCTATTGCAGAATGCGGATAGAATATATATCGCAGCAAACCGGAGCGCTGCGTCGTTGGGGATTTTCCTTCAATATTATTTAAACATCATTCTAGGACATGCAGAGATGGTCCGCTCTATCGAAAACCTTTCCGAGCAACTATATAACCTTAATGAAAAAGACGTGGTCATCGGAATCAGCTTTCCACGTTATACGAATAGCACGATCCAGACAATCACCTTTGCGAAGGAAAGAGGTTCAAAGACCATTTGTATCACGGATAGTTTGCTTTCACCCTTGATCCCTTATGCTGATGTAGCTCTAACTGCAACGAGCCAGATGCCGACATTCATTGATTCATTTACTGCTCCACTTAGCCTGATCAATGCGCTTGTGGTATGTATCGGAAAAGGGCGCATGAAAGAGGCCGAATCCCGCCTCGAGAAAATAGAAGCTGCCTGGGACCGTTTCGGTGTTTTTCACAAAAACGATTTTGCCGAATAAATTTATTTATAGGGTTTATACCCTAGACAGCGATTTCGTTTGATGCATTGATGCACCTTTTCCGCTAAACTCTAACAACATGTCCGCCGGAGCAGGACATGTTGCATGATCATTCGAATAAAAGTTCGTTTTTAAAATAAGAAAAGAACAGGGTTTGGTATCCCTGTTCTTTTCTTACTTATTGATTAACCGGTGATCCGGAGTCTTCATAAACGACGTCCCCGTCAGCGATTGTAAGCTCCACTCCCGTGGTCGGAATATCCTCTACAGGTATGTCAAAAATATTTTGTTTCAATACAACAATATCAGCGAGCTTGCCTGGTTCTAGTGTGCCAAGCTCGTCTTCCCTGAAAGTTCCATACGCCGAACCGGATGTATAAGCTTTCAACGCTTCGGATAGTGTAATCCGTTCTTGGGGATGCCATACATCCTTTCCACTGCTGTCAATCCTTGTGACCGCACGGTAAATTTGCAAAAGAGGGTTAAGGGAATCGATAGGAAAATCGGTGCCGAACGCTGTGTTTGCTCCGGTTTTCATTAACGTGTTAATTAAAAAGACGTATTTTTCCCGTTCATCTCCAATTCGATCTGTATAGACTCCCCGTTCAGACATCGCGAAATGGTCAGGCTGCATCGAAACAGTAACTCCAAGCTCTTTAAAACGATGGATATCATCAGGATGAATCACTTCTGTGTGTTCGATTGAATGTCTGGAATCCCTTGCTCCATTTACGATTTTCGCCTCTTCATATGCATCCAAAGCAAGGCGGATTGCCCCGTCCCCTATAGCATGAAACCGTATGCTGAATCCTTCTTTATCTGCTTCAACAGTCCACCTCTTGATTACTTCCGGAGGGAGGGACGTGTCGCCCCTTGTGTCGGGCTGGTCGGCATAAGGTTCAAGCAAATAAGCTGTACGGGAAGTTATTACACCATCAATAAATTGTTTCAGTCCCGTCATTTTCAACTTATCTGATCGGTACGTATCGCGTAATTGTTTGGCTCGCTCCAAATCACCGTCTAAAACTGGCCACAAATGGATACGGGTTGTTAACTTCTTTTCATCTTCAAATTCCTTGAACAGGTCATAAGCATCGAGAGCTTCAAGAGACTCTGATGCATATAAATCATGAACAGCAGTAACACCCAGGCTGGCTGCATGATTAAGGAATCGAATGAACATTTCTTTTTTTTGCTCTTTGTTAAAACGAAAGGCATGGTCCGTGACAAGAGCCATTGCCTTTTCATATAAAATTCCATTCGGTTCCCCTTCGAGGTCTTTATCGATGATGCCGTAAGAAGGGTTCTTTGTATAACTGGTAATGTTTGCAATTTCCAAAGCTTTTGAATTTACCCATGCATAATGGCCCTCGGCATGAAACATGATTGCTGGCCGGTCAGGAAGAATACGATCCAGAGAATATCTATCTGGCAATTGTTGATCCTCCCAATAACCGGAGTCCCAAGTAAAGCCAAAAATCCATGGATTTTGTGGGTTCTCCAGAGCAAATTCACTAATCATGTCTAGTGCTTCCTGCTCTGAACGGGCGGCAAATAAATCAACGCTCGTCAATGCCAAAGCTCCATACATAATGTGTAGGTGGAAATCATGAAAACCAGGCATAACAAGCTTGTCTTTATAAGAGTAGACCTTCGTCTCGTTCCCCCTATAACGGCTGATTTCCTCTTCAGTCCCAACGGCCGTAATTTTATTGTTTACTATGGCGATAGACCCAGGTTCCGGATGGCTGGAAAGCCCCGTAAAAACCGCATTGCTTGTGATAATAATATCAGCTTTTTGAGTCATATCATCATCCTTTCTTTTAATCATCTATCAATCAAACCGTTTTTACACGGCTTCTGACCAGTCTAAGTTCTTAAATTCGTCTCAGGTACCAAACGGCATTCCTAGAACCGGAAAGCAGTATTTTCCATATAACTTTCTTGTTTAAGCCTCATAATAGCTGTTGAAACGGATAAAACAACTTTTATACATAACTCCCACCTAGAAACGAAATTTACCACACCGGAAACTAAATGTGTATTTCAAGTTTTCGAATTTAAAAGAAAAAAGAATAAAAGATATGATCATCATTTATTCTCCTAATTCTCCAAAAGACCATCCATTAAAATGGAAACTATTTCTTTTAATGCAGCTTCAGGGGTTATTTGATTTTCCAAGAAAAAACTTTGATCAATTGTCGTATTGATGGATGTAATAATGACTTTCATTATTACAGACACGTTAAAATCTTTTATGATGCCTTCTTTAATTCCCAGTTCAACTAAATTTCGGATTTTTTCCCAATCACTCTGAAGAAAGCTATCGAATTTTTCCCACTGCTCCGGGAAGTATTTCTTTATTTGATTCAGCGTTCTCATATCTGTTAGTTCCTGTTGATCCGGAATTACCGCAATGACACCTTTCAGCTTTTCGGCGAGGGATAACTGTTCATTGTTGATGATAACAGCAGCTTTTTCCTCCATATTTTCAATAGCTAAATCAATCAGTTCATCCAGTATTTCAGCTTTTGATGAGTAATACTTATAAAGGGTTTTTTTACTCACACCCAGCCTGGATGCCAGATCGTCCATCGAAAATCTAATGCCCTGCCTTTGAATTTCTTTTCGAAATCCCTCTAAGATACGATCTTTAATCTATCTCACACCTTTATAAAAAACTACAGGAAACCAAAGAAACTAGTATGGTTTCTTTCATATTACCATTAGCTCTGCTATTAGACAAGGTCACCTTGTAGATTGACATGTCATCTATGCATGAAAGTTTCGGCACATTTTCCTACGCCAACTGAATTGGCTAAGTAAGGTATCAGGTATGAAATAGCATGTAAAATTCACAGCAAAAAGCATGCAAGGAAATGGAGTTTCCCCTTACATGCTTTCTCTTAATATCCATTGCGAAAATGCTGCAGAAATGTCTGAAGTCTCTCCGTCTTCGGATGTTCCAATACTTGCTCAGGCGGTCCCTGCTCCACGATCTTCCCCTTGTCTATAAAGACAACCCGGTCGGAGATTTCACGGGCAAAGTCCATTTCATGCGTCACAAGGATCATGGTCATGTTCGTCGTGTGTGCGATATCCTTGATGACTTGGAGCACCTCTCCGACCAGTTCAGGGTCAAGAGCCGATGTCACTTCATCAAACAGCATCACCTTCGGCTCCATGACGAGCGCCCGGGCAATCGCCACCCGCTGTTGCTGTCCGCCGGACAGCTGGATCGGATATTTGTGTACATGATCCTTGAGCCCCACTTTCTCCAGCATCGCCAGCGCCTTTTCTTTTGCCTCTTTCTTTGACATGCCAAGCACATGGATCGGCGCTTCCGTTACATTCTTCAATATAGTCATATGCGGAAACAGGTTGTACTGTTGAAAGACCATGCCGATTTTCCCGCGCACTTTGCGCAGATGCTTTTCACGAGCGGGGACGAGCTCCCCTTTGACCTCTTCGTGCCAAAGCGGCTCTCCATCCACTTCGATCGTTCCGGATGTCGGCTTCTCCAGCGTCATGAGCATACGGATGATCGTCGTCTTCCCCGAGCCGCTTGGCCCGATGATTGTGATTTTCTCCCCCTGCTTGATATCCAGATCCAGGCCTTTCAGGACTTCAAAATCCCCGAACGATTTCCGGATATCCCGGTAGCGGACAATCGGCCGGTCCAGTCCGGATTCCGGCACGCCTTTCACTTCCTCACGGATCGCATCCTGCATCGCTGTCATCACGCGCTCACTCCTTTACTCGTTTGTTGTCTTCCGCGGCTTCTATTGACTTTCTTCTCTACATGCTGAACAAGCAGTGACGCCGGATAGCTAAGCAGCAGGAACAGCAGCCCCACGATGGTGATAGGCTCGAGATACCGCCATGTTTCCGAGCCGATGATTTTAGCGGTCTGCAGCATCTCGACAACGAGGATCGCCGACAAAAGCGGTGTCTCCTTGAATAGCACGATCAGATAGTTCCCCAGCATCGGGATGACCGGCGGAATCGCCTGCGGCAGAATGACCTTTATCCAAGTCTGCGCCCGGGAAAAGTTCAGCGCCGTGCTCGCCTCCCACTGGCTTTTCGGGATCGATTCGATCCCCGAACGGTAAATTTCTGACACATAAGTGCTGTAATGGATGCCTAGCCCCAAAGCTCCTGTCATGAATGGGCTGAGTGAAAAGCCGATATACGGGATCTCCGGCAAAGCGTAAAAAAGGAAAAACAATTGCACAAGCGGTGGTGTGCTCCGTACAAATTCAATGAAGCCGACCGTCAGCCACCGAAGCGGGACAAATCCGCTCCGCCGAAGGAGCGTAAGGACAAGACCCAACGTCAGAGCGATCAAATAAGCAGCCACGGTGGCACCGAGCGTGATCCACATCGCCTTGAAAATCCTCGGAAAAATCTCGATGGCAAAATTCCAGTCCCATGTCATCTGGCCGCCACCCCCTTCGCGGCCCGCTTCTCCAGCCAGCGCGCTCCGAAAATGAGCGGCAGCGCCAGGACAAAGTAAAGAAGCAACAGCAGCGTGAAGATCTCCACCTGATCCCCTGTGTAGTTATCCTTTAAGATCCTGCCCTGGAACGTCAGGTCTGCCAAAGTGACCAAAGAGACGAGCGACGTCCCTTTGAGCAGTTCGATCGCATTGTTCCCGAATCCCGGAAGCATCAGGCGGAATGCCTGCGGCAGAATGACAAGCCTCATGCGCTGCCACCGGGACATGTTCAGAGCGATACCCGCTTCCGTCTGTCCGCCGGGCACCGACAGGATCGCTCCCCGGACGATTTCCGACGCGTAAGCTCCGTAGTTCAGACTCAAAGCCAGGACCCCCGCGGCGAAAGGGGAAAGCTCCATCCCGAAAGCCGGGAGGGCAAAATAGAAAAAGAACATCTGAACAAGGAGGGACGTCCCTCTGAACAGTTCCACCAAAGCACCCATGAGAAAGCGGATGATCCAAAAACGCGATACCCGGCCAAGGCCTGCGGCAAACGCGAAAAGAAAGGCAAAAACAGCGGACAGCAGGAGAACTTTAATCGTTATCCAAGCTCCGCGCAATAATTCCGGCAAAAACATCAGATACGTATCAATCATCATACAGTCCCTTCACTTCTAAGATGCAGAATCCCCCATGTATTTACACAAGGGACTCCTGATCTAAGTTGTAATCAACATTTTTTTATTTCGAACAGCGATCTTTCGTTGTTACGTCATCCGGAAGGTTGTCCTCCCCAAATCCGAACTCTTCAAAAATTTCAAGGATCTTCCCTGAATCGATCAGCTTTTTCAATTCCGCGTTATACGCTTCCCTCAGTTCGTTGTCCTCTTTTCTGAATACAGCGGCTCCGTAGCTCATCACGCTTTCTCCACCAATTTCAGGCTGCGTAAACGGCTTGACCTCTTCCACTTTGGACTCGTCTGCTGACGCAACTGCCTCGCGGAGCGTTGCTTCCGTCATCACCGTCGCATCCACACGGCCTGAGCTTACCGCTGCGATGTTGGAGGAGATGCTGTCCGCTGTTTCAATCTGATTGTCTTTGACGCCAAGCTCCTTTAAAAATTCATGCTGATTCGCTCCTGCCATGATGGATACTTTTACATCCGGATTTTTGGCGATGTCTTCGTAGCTGTTCAGTTTCTTTGGATTTCCTTTTTGGACGGCCATGCCTTCCCCATAGCGGATTTCCACATCACCAAACGCTGCTTCCGCACAACGTTCCGGACGGATATCCATACCGGCGGTGATAACGTCAAAACGCCCTGCCTGCAAAGCGGGAATCAGGGAGCCGAACTCCGTTACTTCCCCCTCAACCGTATCGATCCCCATTTCCTTGAAGACCGCCTTTGTGATTTCGGGAGCCACTCCTGTCACTTCGCCATCGGAAGTTTTATAGCCATAAGGCTTTTCATTCGCCACACCGAGTTTCACCCTACCCTCTTCCTTAAGGCGGTCAAGCGTAGACCCTTCGGATTTCGTACCTCCTCCGCCTGTGCTTTCGCCACTATTACCACAGGCACTGAGTATCACTAACAAGCCGATTACAGCTATCACTAACCTTTTCTTCAAAATAAGTACCCCCTCTTTTTTCTCACTTCAAAATATTCCAATAAGTGAAAGCGCAATCCACCGTATTTCCGTCCAAAATGCATAATTTGAATCCCTGCCTATATTTAAACAGAAAGCGGTAATTGAAAATGCTTTGTATAACAGTCTACGTGAACAGGTTATGACGTTCAAACGGCATATAATTGATTTAATTACGGTTAAGCGGACTCTCATAGCATGAGAGCTACTTCACATACAAGATACTCAACATTCATGGAATATCCTCCTATTTCCTATCACATATGTCGAATTGTTTACACTGTTTATCGGTTCTTCGCTTTCCATTAGGATTTCAGTCAACTGCAGGTAAAACACCTTTGCCGGGGCTGATAATAAAAAGAGCAACAGCAGACATACTAATACATGGAGGTGTCAGAAATGGGAAAAGAATCTAAAAAGAAACAGCAGGGATCGAATCAGCCAAAGCCTTTGAGCGGCTCCCATAAGGTTAAAAATAGAAATCACTCAAGGCAAAATAAAAACCCGGGGCATGGAATGTAGTAGAAAAACAAGGTGCCTGTCCATCGACCAACAGGTACCAATTTCCCCCTGTCGACTGAATCTGAAGAAGGACCCAGCAAAATGCAAATGTATTAGTAGGTCTATCTGCAATTCAATGATTTATATACAAATAAAAGCCACGTTTCCGAAAAGGTCGTGGCTGTTATCTTTCTTTCAATATGAATTTTTCAAAATTCCTTTTTTCAACGTACTTCAGAGCAGCCTTATAAATGGATGGTTGAAAATGTTCTTTAACCGCTTGAAGCATCTCTTCATCGGATGAAAACGGAATACGCTTTTCCTTTCCGTTCACCCATCTTCTCCTTAGACGTTCCTCATTTATAGAGATGATGCCATCAGTTAGTGTCTGGGCAACCAATAGTGTTTTATTAAATGGAGATTCGTGATGGTAATGAATCATCCTTTTTATACGATTATAGTCTTCCCAGCCAACTGGCTCCATGAAAAAAGAATATCTCAATGTCCACCCTTTTTCAGACCATGCTTCAAGGACGACCGTTCCCCTTTCTGTTTCTTCAGTTCTCAGCCGATACCTTCCTGCTGGAGAACTGACTGTGGTTCCATCCAGTTCCACAGGCTGACATGTCTGATTGTTCCCGGACCCTGCATCGATCAAATAAACCTTATTCTGCTTTTTTAATAAATTGATGGAGTGGGTACGGTCAATGATCCAGCCTTCATTGGACCAGACAGTTGCACATGCCGGGATTATATCAAACCCCATCTCTTTCAACACAATATGCAATAACGAATTAAGTTCATAGCAAACTCCGCCACGCCCTCCCTCCAGCATCTTTTCTATCACATACTCAGGTGTGATCGGGTCTTCCACTTCCAGCAGAACATCAAGGTTTTCAAAAGGGAACAGTTCAGCAAACATCTCCTGTATAATCCGAATTCGTTCTAAATCACCTTTCACTGTAAAATAACCGTATTCCTGCAAAAGTCCCTCCAGCTTTTTAAGCATTTTCCATCCCTTCCCTTTTCGTATGTACATATTGAACAGCAGCCTGATAAATAGATTCTGGGAAATTTACTTTAATGGACTCCAGCATCTCATCATAAGTTGAAAAATGGAGCTTTTGGTTCCCGTTTTTCCCTCCCTTGATTTGCAGGCGATCTTCGTTCACGGAAAGAGTTGATTCCGGCAACAATCGAGCCATCAATAATTCCCGGTTAAACAACGAGCGGGCACTGTTATGGATTTCCTTTTTAATACGATTCAAATCTTTCCACTCAACCTTTTCAGGATAAAAAGCATAACGGGTTTCCCACCCCTGTTCATTTTTGGATTGAAATGCAATGGTGCCTTTTTCAGTTTTAAGTGTACAAAGACGGAAGCTTCCTGCAGGGGAAGTAACAAACGGGCCATCCAATTCAATAGGGTGTAATGGGAGGTTGCTTCCAAACCCGCTGTCGATCGCATACAACTTCTCTTCCCTGTACAAAAGATTCAGAACGTGGGTACGGTCCTCTGCCCAGCCATTCCCTGACGAAACAGTAGCTGATGACAAAAAAACATTATAACCAAGCTCCCTAAGAATAAGGTGCTGAAGTGCGTTCAACTCATAACAGAGTCCTCCTCGACCATGCTGCAGCATCTTTTCCTCAATAAACCTTGGGGTAATGGGCGTCTCCACTTTTAACAGCACATCAAGATTTTCAAAGGGAAACCTTGCGGCCAATAGCTCCTGAACCAATTGTATTCGTTTCAAATCATCATCTGCTGAAAAATAATTCTGCTCTTTTATCAATGCTCTGATTTGTTCACCCATGCACCTCTCCCCTTTTAATTTTTTGCTTACTTCATATCATACTACTCAGCTTGACAAATGGGGAGATAATTGTTTCTATTCAGAATTAATTCTTGTAAGGGACCATTTCAGACCATATGGAAGGAATTTGAAGTAAATCGTACATTATTTAAAGCAGTCTGTGACTCATTACGATTAAACCGTTTACAACATAGCTGATTGGTTTTGATTTTACATATCTCTCCCGATATGATTATATACATCCTGTAAGAAAGAGGAGGTGAACAAACAATCAGTAAAATAAAAGAAAAACCCTCTGTGAGTGGAAGGAAGTCAGCCACGATATACTTTCGGGAACCAACAGCCGATGATGGCAGAGAGATATATGAACTCGTCAAAAAATCTCAGGTTCTTGATGTCAATTCATCGTACAGCTATTTAATGTGGGGCAAGTATTTTAATAAAACGTCCATTGTAGCAGTAGTTGACCGCAAAATTGTCGGCTTTATCTCCGGTTTTCTTCAGCCAACCGCACCTGATACGCTGTTTATATGGCAAGTCGTTGTCGACCAGTCCCAAAGAGGAAAAGGATTGGCTACGACTTTACTGCTCAAGCTGATCAAGAGGCTTGAAAGCACAAATATCCGCTTCTTGGAGGCAACTGTCACTCCAACTAACGTGCCGTCCAATAATCTATTTAAAGGATTGGCAAAAAAACTGGAAACCAAGTATTCGAAATATGAGTGTTTCAGCGAAGAGCAATTTCCAGACCCTTCCCATGAACGGGAGATTGCGTATCGAATTGGACCATTGAAATAAAATTTCTGGAGGTATGTGTACTTTTATGTCGTCAACTATTTCTGACACGCCGGCTATTGCCATGGAGATTTTTGAACAATATGAATCGAAAGTCAGGAGTTACAGCCGAAGCTTCCCCACCGTTTTTAAAAAGGCTAAAAACTACAAATTGTGGGATATCAATGATAAGGAATATATCGACTTTTTTGCAGGCGCAGGTGCCTTGAACTACGGGCATAACAATGAAAAAATGAAAAAGCTCCTCATCAAGTATCTCGAAGAAGATGCCATCACCCACAGCCTGGATATGGCTACGGTTGCTCGAGGAGAATTCCTCAAAAAATTTAATGAGGTAATATTAAAACCTAGAAATCTGGACTATAAGGTGATGTTTCCTGGACCGACTGGAACAAACACTGTCGAAAGTGCCTTAAAGATTGCAAGAAAAGTCACAGGAAGAAATACAGTCATCAGCTTTACAAACGGATTTCACGGAATGACGATTGGCTCTTTGTCCGTAACGGGAAATGCATCGAAAAGAGGCGGAGCAGGAATTCCTTTAAACAACAGCGTCTTCATGCCCTTTGATGACTATGTAAAGAACAACAGCTCCATCGAATATATAGAAGCATTTTTGGAAAATAGCAGCAGCGGAATCGACCTTCCGGCGGCCATGATTTTGGAGACCGTCCAAGGAGAAGGTGGAATCAATGCTGCAAGCTATGAATGGTTGAGAAGTATAGAGAAAATATGCAGAAGATTCGATATATTGTTGATCATTGATGATGTACAGGCGGGCTGTGGCAGAACTGGAACATTCTTCAGCTTTGAACCTGCGGAAATCACCCCGGATATTGTCTGCCTGTCGAAATCTATTGGCGGATACGGTCTTCCAATGGCATTGACCCTTATAAAGAGCGAATACGATATTTGGGAGCCGGGTGAACATAACGGGACTTTCCGCGGAAACAATATGGCTTTTATCACTGCCACTGAAGCATTAAAATACTGGGAAACGAACAAATTTTCACAAGAAATTGCCCAAAAAGCCGAAATGATGAGTTCATTTGTTGACTATGTCATTCACGAATACCCCCAGCTAAACGCTGAAAAAAGAGGACGTGGCCTCATGCAAGGTGTAGCATGCAAAAAAACGGAAATCTCTGAAGGAATATGTGGGGAAGCTTTTAGGCGTGGACTGCTTATGGAGACTTCAGGACCTGAAGGAGAAGTATTCAAATTTCTTCCTCCCCTGACAATTGACCAGGAAGGACTTGAAAGTGGCTTTCAAATCGTGGAAGATAGTATCAAAGCTGTTCTGAATAATTAGACAAAGGGGATGAAAAAATGATTGTAAGAACTTTAGAAGAAGTAATTGGAACAGAAAATGAAGTTAAAGCTGATAACTGGGTTAGCCGCCGCCTGCTGTTAAAGGATGATAATATGGGCTTCTCATATCACGACACCATTATATATGCGGGAACAGAAACGCATATTTGGTATAAAAATCACTTGGAAGCTGTATATTGTGTGGCTGGAGAAGGTGAAATCGAAACCATTTCCGATGGAAAAGTGTATCCGATCAAAGATGGAACAATGTATGCTCTTGATAAAAATGATGAGCATTATTTGAGAGCGACCAAAGATATGAGAATGATATGCGTATTCAATCCACCGCTGACCGGAAGAGAGACGCATGATGAAGAAGGAGTCTATCCCCTAGTGGAAGATTAATAGGATGAGAGGAACCCAGGCTAGGAACAGGCTTGGGTTTTTTCCTGCCTTCAAACCAACTTCTGATATAATTCATATATAGATTTTGAGAAATGAGGATCGGAAATTGGAACTGAAATTTATTAATGCAGAGAAAAGAATTCATGATACACTCGTCTTCCCTTCCTTCGACTTGACTGTCAACCTCGGACAGGTTGCCGCACTTTATTCCAGTGTGAATGTCAGGGAGCAGATGATTCATTTGCTTCTTGGAAAAACGGCGCTCTCTCAGGGAGAAATTCGATTTGGCCCGGCCCCTTTAAAACAGGCATCCAGAGATATTGGCTTTTTATTTTTGAATGGACCATTATATGAACGGCTTTCTGTAGAAGAAATGCTCAAGTTTATAAAAGGTTTATATGAATCCGATCAAAATATTGATCAAGCATTAAAAGCAGTTCACCTGGATCAAAAGCGGAAATTAAAGATTCATAAATTGTCATATTCAGAGAGTAAAAGAGTTCAGTTTGCCTGCCTCCTCTTGCAAAACCCTGCCATATATATTTTGGAAGAACCAGATCAAAACCTGGACTTGGAGTCAAAACAAATATTCCTTTCTCTCCTTCATGAACTTCGGCAATCGGGAAAAGCAATCCTGATCCTTACGGGCAATATGGAAAGTGCGGTTACAGCTGCCGATAAGGTTTATAAACTCGACGAGAACGGGTTGTCCCCCATTCAGGTCGAAAGCGGCGACCCTAAATCGCTTGAGGAACAATTGGAAGAGGAACACCAAACAGATATGATCCAACCCGTTCAGTTCAAAAAAATCCCAACGAAAATAAAGGATAAAATTGTCCTCTTCAACCCTCCGGAGATTGATTATATTGAAAGCAGCGAAGGGCAATCCTTTATCCATATAAAAGGCGAAGCTTTTCCAAGCGACTTTACTCTACAGGAATTGGAAAGCAGGTTATTACCTTTTGGTTTTTTCCGATGTCACCGTTCTTATATCGTAAACCTGCAAAAAGTCCGCGAAGTGATTACTTGGACAAGGAACAGCTACAGCCTTGTTTTGGAGGATGCCAACAAATCAACCATTCCTCTCTCAAAATCAAAAATGACGGTATTGAAGGAAATGCTTGGTCTAAAATAATGTAGAAACTACAATTATTTCTTGGGAAATATGTCGATTATCTTCTCTATTTACCTGCATTTTACGCCATTCAAATTCTTCGACTTAACTAAACTAGCAAAAAGGGATTGGTTCAACTTCCCTTTTGCTCCATTCACATTGAATATAACTCTTTTCGTTCTTTTTTTAATGCCTGGTGCATTATTTCCCTGTAACCTGAAGATAACATACGAACGACAAAACGTTTTTTGAGGTGAAGGGATATGGAAAGTATGATTGAAGTGAAGGATTTGGTTAAAATTTTCGCCGATCAACCCGCTCTTGCTGGTGTTGATTTTCAAGTGAAGAAAGGGGAAATCTTTGGCTTTCTAGGACCAAGCGGATCCGGTAAAACTACAACAATAAAAATTTTAACGGGTCAAATGAATCCCACAACCGGTTCAGCATCCGTTTTCGGAGAGCCTGTTTCTAAATTAAAACAGTCGGATTACCGGAAGCGATTTGGCGTATTGACTGACAATAGCGGTTTGTATGAAAGATTATCAGTCAACGATAATTTAAAGCTTTATTGTGATTTATATGATGTTCCCTGTTCAAGAGTAGAGGAAGCTTTAGCAACTGTTAATCTCACAAAAGATAAAAATAAAAAAGTTTCTACATTATCCAAAGGGATGAAACAGCGGGTTATTTTGGCCCGTGCGCTGCTCCATGAGCCGGAACTTCTTTTTCTGGATGAACCGACTTCGGCCTTGGACCCAACGAATACCCTTCATATATATGAGGGATTGCGAGCGCTAAATGCCAAAGGAACGACCATTTTTTTAACAACCCACGATATGTACGAGGCCGACACCCTTTGTGACCGTGTTGCATTTTTAAATAAAGGGAAAATCCAGCTATTGGATACTCCAGATAATCTGAAGAAGAAATACTCTGACGAAACGGTAACAGTAGAGATGTCAAATGAGCAGAAAATCACCGTTCCGATAGGTGCAGAAGGGGCACAGCAGCTTTTCGAATTAATGAAAACAAATCAAGTGTCAAGAATTCATTCAAATGAACCGACTTTAGGAGATATTTTCATACAAGTGACAGGGAGGAAATTGTCATGACATTTTCTTGGAGACGTGTAAATGCAATATTAATAAAGGACTACAAGGATTTTTCTCGAAATTTTGCTGTATCCACTATCCTATTTTTCCCGCCGATCCTTGCCGCTTTTTATGGCCGCATGGGTGTCGACACCATTGAATCATATTACATGATTTTCAATATGGCATTCGTCATGGTTGCAGCCTTTGTTCAGTGCTGTCTGATTGCAGAAGAAAAAGAAAAGAACACATTAAGAGGATTGATGCTATCACCGGCAACAACCGCAGAAATTTTGAGCGGAAAAGGCTTATTGTCTTTCTTTTTCACAATTTTTATCATTGTTCTGAGTGCATTCCTGTTGGATTACAACCCAAAGAACATCGGAATTGTGGCTGCTGCAATCATTCTGTCATCGCTCTTTTATCTCGGCTTAGGTACGTTATTAGGCTTGTATGCAAAATCGGTTATGGAAGCTTCCGTCCTCATTCTTCCATTCATTATCATTTTTTCGTTTGGAACTTTTGTCACCACTTTGGCCGAAAAGTATCCCATTTTAAAAGTGGCCGAATACCTTCCAAACATCCAATTGCTTGAAATAGCGACAAAAATAGAAAATAACGCAGGATTTGGAGATGCTCTTATAAACTTAGCCATTATCGCTATTTGGATCATTGTCATCTCTGCCCTGACTGTAATCGTCTTTCGTAAGCGGATGGTTGACTAATAATCAAAGGAGGCTTTCTTGATGAAACAGGCGTTAAAGTTTGTGATTGCCATGGCATTCGGAATAGCTGCGGTTTCAGTTATTAAGTCGCTTATTTAACTCAAGCTCGTCCAGCAAACTATTTCACACACAAAACCCCTGACTGTATAAGTCAGGGGTTCCTTGATTCAGTCCTCTTCCACACCGCACCAATCGATGATATGTGCGGCAAACACTTTTGCAGTATCTATGACACTGTCAATTTCCACATATTCGTCCGGCCCATGCATGTTGGAGCATCTTGGTCCGAAAACAAGACCGGGCTTGTCATAATATTGTGTGAAACGTGCATCGTTTCCGGCAGCACGTCCAGCAATTTCCACTTCTCTCCCCAAAACGTCTTCCGCCGTCTTTTTAAAGGCTTTGACATATGGATCTTCGGGGTCTTGATTCCAGGCTTCCGTAGTCCATCCGTACCATTCTACTTCTGGTGGATGCTCTTCGAGCCATTCATCGCCTTTTGCAGCTTCCTGAACCGTCCTTTCAATCAGTTCCTTTATTTCTGCACGTGTTTCTGAGGGGATGAAACCAACCCTGCATTCAAGTACTGCTTCACCCGGAACATTGGATGCCCAGTCGCCCCCCTTTAACGTACCGAGATTCATATGAACAGATTGGCCTGAACCTTTATGGAACAGTTCAAAGTAAACCCCTTTGGCTCTCTTTTCAGCAAGCTCCTCAAGCTCATTGTATACTTTGTACATTTTACTGATTGCATTCACACCTAAATGCGCCATACCCGCATGAGCTGTCTTTCCAAGCACTCTTACCCGAAAATACATGACGCCGGCATGGGCAACAGTCAGTCTTAAAGCATGAGGTTCAGTTGCAATAAAACCATCAGTTACATAGCCGTCTTCCAGACAAGAGAGTGTACCTCCCGCACCGCCTGCCTCCTCTTCGATCACACTTTGAAGCATCACTTTACCTTTCGGCTTGATCCCCAAATCCAAAAGCGCTTTCAGGGCGAACCAGTTAGCCATGAGCCCTGCCTTCATGTCACCTGATCCTCGGCCATACAGTTTATTACCTTCGATTTCGCCGCCCCATGGATCCTTTGTCCAATTTTCAACCGGTTCCGGTGAAACAACATCAATATGTCCATTAAGCGTTAATGAAGGCGCCTCCTCTTTGCCTTCCCAAATGCCGATAATATTTTTTCTGCCTTCAAACGGCAAACCAGAACTGCTAAAAGCAGGGTGGTTTTGGATTTTTTCATATTCGGGATAAACCTCGACCACTTTCAATCCAATCTCTTCATACTTTTTCTTCATATAATTCGCCATGGCATTTTCATCACCAATTACACTCGGGATTTGAACTGCTTTGACAATAGCTTTCACAAGCTCGTCTTTGTGTTCTTCAATATAATTTTGAACCTTCTTCTTTGTATTAGCTGTCAATTTTCTGCTCCTTCCCATAATGTATATA
This sequence comes from Siminovitchia fordii DSM 16014 = CIP 108821, assembly GCF_000374565.1. Classification (GTDB taxonomy): domain Bacteria; phylum Bacillota; class Bacilli; order Bacillales; family Bacillaceae_C; genus Siminovitchia; species Siminovitchia fordii. The sequence goes on from NZ_KB894694.1 coordinate 140,620, forward strand.
TAATAAAAATCAAAATACATATATTCATATATATTATAAATCATAATACAAAAAATAGTTAGTTTTTTCCGGTAAGCACTTTCATTTATTGAAAGATTGACAACTGCACCAACCAGTCGGTATAATTTATTTAACAAAATTATTAGACTACTGGGAAGTGAAAGCTTTGAGCCGAAAAAAAAATTCGAAAGATAAGATTATTGAGGCAGTCTGTGAATTGGTCAGAAATGATGGGATTGCAAAAATGACAATGGAATCGGTTGCTGAAAAAGCAGGATTGAGCAAGGGGGGCCTTTTCTATCATTTCCCTACGAAAGAAAACCTGATAGAGGCAATGCTAAAACAGATGTTTGACCAATTTGATCATCAGATTAACCAGGAGCATGAGAAGGATCAACTTCCAGGCGGGACTACGCGCTCTTATTTAAAAACCACTTTCTTGAAATATGATAAGGATGAAAATGAGTTTGTCGTTGCCTTGCTTGCTGCACTTGTTAATAATCCTGAACTTCTGAAACCGGCCAAAGAAAACTACCAGAATTGGCAAGAACAGTTGGAAAATGATCAAATTGACCCGGTCATCTCAACAATCGTCCGGCTGGCGACTGATGGATTGTGGTTTTCAGAACTATTCGGACTCGCCCCTATTCAATCAGAGCTCAGAGAAAAAGTGTTTAGCAAGCTGAATGAATTAATAAGCGAAGCTAAATAATAATTGAATGTAGGAGGTTATTTACATGTCGTTCAACTGCCGAAAAAGCATTCAAAATGATAGTGATCTATTAAGAGCAATTGTTGGATGTTCATCAGATGCTATATTAATAGCGGATGACAAACACAATATCCTCGAAGTAAACCAGATGTTTGAAAGCCTTTTCGCAGTTGAAGGTCCGCAATTGACAGGAAAAAAACTGTCCGATTATGAAAAAGAATGGTTCAATGCGGGAGTCACCACTTCTCTTTTTAACAAAAGGAAGCCGAATGTTTTTTCGTTTACATACAAAAATAAAGCAACCATGGCGGTTACGGCCATTCCATTGGAATTGGAAGAATCACAAGTTAAATATTTCTTATTGATGATTAGAGAGAATGGACAATTATACAGAAACATGAAAAGGGAAACAGTCAATAATCCTTACCTTGATTTGATTTCTCAAAACCATGAAATGAAAGGATTAATTAAAACGCTTGAAAAGGTCGCTTTGTTTGACACGACCATCCTGCTGTATGGGGAATCCGGGACAGGAAAAGGGCTTCTAGCAAGATATATTCATCAAAAGAGCAAGCGGAATAATGAGCCTTTTGTTGTGATCAACTGTGCGGCCCTTCCCGAACACTTATTGGAATCAGAACTATTCGGGTATACGGACGGTGCTTTCACGGGCGCCAATAAAAAAGGGAAAATCGGCTTGATTGAAGCGGCCAATCACGGGACCTTATTTCTTGATGAAATTGGGGAACTGCCCCTTAACATACAGGCAAAATTGCTTCATGTCATCCAGGATAGGGAATTCACTCCCATTGGCGAGACAAAATCCAAAAAGGTCGACATCCGCATAATCACTGCCACCAACAAAAACCTCAAGATGATGGTCAAGAAGAATGAATTCCGGGAAGACCTCTATTACCGGTTAAATGTAATGGATGTAAAAGTGCCGCCATTGAGGGAACGAAAAAGTGATATCGTCCCTCTGGCCAACTACTTTTTGAAAAAATTTAATAGCAAATATGAAATCAATCGCCGCATTGATCAGGAAGTCTATCGCTTTTTTAAAGAATATCAGTGGCCCGGCAATGTCCGAGAATTGGAAAACCTGATAGAAAAGCTTGTTGTGGTATCCGATGACCTGATAACAATTGATCATATCCCTGCCAACCTGCAGCAAATAGAAATCATCATTCCAGAAGACTCCTCTGGCATTTCCTTTGATGAATCTTTGGAAAAACTGGAAAGAAAGATCATCACGGAAACTTATCACCGATATAAAAATTCACGAAAAGTGGCTGAGTGCTTAAAAATCAGCCAATCCAGAGCGGCAAGATTGATCAGGAAGTATAAACCCTTAGTTGAATGAAAATACCCCAGCCGTCGCTAGGGTATTTTTTCATTAAGCAATTACTGCTCAGGATTTCCGTTGAATGGCTGATCCGATATTTTTATAGAGTCGGATGGACATTCCTCACAAGCATCCTCCAAATCATCAATGAGGGCTTCATCCACTTCCGTTATTCCTTGGTTGCTGTCCAACTTACTGAAAGAAATCCCTTCCTCATCATGGTCGAAAATATCAGGTGCCACTACCCCGCATGCCCCGCAGGCAATACACGTTTCCCTGTTAACGATTGTATAACAAGCCATATGAATAACTCCTTCTTTGATGTCAATGATTGATTAATGTCTTTTTTGCATCATCTTTATCCTCACGCTCTCCCATAACACTTGTGCTGTGGAGGGCCTGCAGCTTCGCTGTCGGATCCATATAGACCTTCGCGTTGCTCACAGCAATCGGCGCTTCGCCGAATCCAGTTGCGATCAGCTTCACTTTTCCTTCATACGTGCAAATATCTCCGACCGCATAAATGCCTTCGATGTTTGTTTCCATTTTGGAATTCACCAGGATGGAGTTCTTCTCGATTTCCAGGCCCCAGTCCTTGATCGGCCCCAAAGATGAGATAAAGCCATAGTTCACCAGTACGTCATCCACTTCAAGCTTAAGCTTCTCTTCGCCCTTTGCTTCCTGAACGACCACGTTTTCCACTCTTTCATCTCCATTGAGCTCAACAGGCACATACGGCGTTAAAATGTCAACTTTTGATTGCTGCAGCAATTCAACACTGTGCTCATGCGCACGGAATTTATCACGGCGGTGAATGATCATCACTTTCTCTGCGATCGGTTCAAGCATCATCGCCCAGTCGACTGCGGAATCTCCACCGCCGAAAACAGCGACCTTTCTGCCTTCAAATTGCCCCAGATTCTGAACAGAATAGTGCAGGTTCGCTTCCTCGAATCTTTCTTCCCCTTCCAATTTCAGCTTGCGGGGCTGGAAAGCGCCGTTTCCTGCAGTAATAATAATCGATTTTGAAAAATGGACCCCTTTATTCGTGACAATGTTGAAAGTGCCGTCT
>NZ_KB894695.1:0-114816 GCF_000374565.1 Siminovitchia fordii DSM 16014 = CIP 108821
AAACTGGAGAAATCTACAAAAAACGTAAAACTGATGTGGAGCCAGTCTTCGGATTCCTGAAGGCTAATTTGCGTTTCACCCGTTTGTCCGTAAGGGGCAAAAAGAAAGTGGAAAACGAACTGGGACTTGCGTTCATGGCGGTAAACTTAAGAAAGTATACCGCAACGAATCCCTCACATGTCTTTTAAGAATAAAAATCACCTATAAAAAATGGTTCCAACCATCTAAGACCGATGGTTGGAACCATTTTTAATTATTTTGGCCAGTTATGTCCCAGCCTCTTTTGGATTTTTAACCTTGAAGAGCAACTTCAAGATTCTTTATAAGTTCATGCCCCTTTGCAATATATTTGTCATCCACGGAACCGTCCGGATCTTCAGGTTCAGCAAACTGATTGAAAGAAGCAGTCATGTTTCCCGGATCGGGCCCATCGTCAATCCCTTCTTGATATACGTGGTTCAGTATAAAAGGCTTGCCAAGTTCAACAACTGCCCCTTTCTGATCCAGTTGGCCGTCAACGGCAGTGAAAGGAACACGTAAAAATTGATACCCCTCATCGTTTGCCATTTTGTAATCAAAAAATCCCCGATCATAATCCCAGTTGCCACCAATGGTATAGCCCCGCGGTTTTAACAGTTGCTCAAGCTTATGTAAATTAAAGCGCCTTCCTTCAATAGAGGATTCGATCTGAATCATTGCTCTCACTCCCATGGTATATTTAAAATTATTGTTCCTAAGAGGGGTGGGGGTTATACAAAAAACTGCCGGTACAGATGTATCGGCAGTTTCTATTCATTAGTTCTTTATTTTTATACCCATCCTCTAAAGCGGGATGCTTCAGCAACATTACGCAATCCGAGCATATATGCAGCTAAGCGCATATTGACTCTTCTGCTTTGAGAAAGGTTGTAAACATTATTAAACGATTCAACTAATTTTTCCCTTAGTCTTTCATTCACTTCTTCTTCCGTCCAGTAGTAGCCCTGATTATTTTGGACCCACTCGAAATAAGAAACTGTAACCCCGCCGGCACTTGCAAGTACATCCGGCACAAGCAGGATTCCACGCTCAGTCAAAATTTTCGTTGCCTCCTCCGTCGTCGGGCCATTGGCAGCCTCGACAACAATGGATGCCTTGATGTTTGGAGCATTTTCTCCCGTGATTTGGTTGGCAACTGCTGCCGGAACGATAATATCACAATCAAGTTCGAATAATTCTTTATTGGAGATTGTATTTTCAAATAAAGTGGTCACTGTACCAAAACTGTCTCTTCTGTCAAGGAGGTAATCAATATCCAATCCATCAGGGTCGTGCAAAGCTCCGTAAGCATCAGAGATACCAACAATTTTCGCACCCGCATCATAGAGGAATTTGGATAGAAAGCTACCTGCATTACCGAAGCCCTGAATGACAATTCTTGCATCTTTCAAATCGATGCCGCGTTTCTTTGCAGCTTCTTCAATACAAATGGTTACACCTTGGGCGGTTGCTTTTTCCCTTCCTTGCGATCCGCCAAGTACAATCGGCTTGCCTGTAATGAAGCCGGGAGAATCATTTTCACGGAGACGGCTGTACTCATCCATCATCCAAGCCATGATCTGGGAGTTTGTATATACATCCGGTGCCGGGATGTCTTTAGTCGGGCCTACAACCTGACTTATTGCACGAACGTATTCACGGCTGAGGCGTTCAATTTCGCCCATTGACATTGTGCGCGGGTCGCATATGATTCCACCCTTTCCACCACCATACGGAAGATTTACAATCCCACATTTAATGGTCATCCATAAGGACATCGCTTTTACTTCTTCCTCCGTCACTTCGGGATGATAGCGAACTCCACCTTTTGTGGGACCGACAGAATCATTGTGCTGCGCACGGAAGCCGGTAAAAACTTTGACTGACCCGTCATCCATTTTCACGGGTATTCTGACAGTAAGCATACGAATCGGCTCTTTCAATAATTCATACATTTCCTCGCCAAATCCAAGCTTGTTAAGGCTTTCTTTTATGACCTCTTGTGTTGATGTAAATAAGTTCAGATTTTCTGCCATCGTTTTTTCTCGCCTCTTTGTTTTGTAATCAACTAACATTATAACACTAGGACAGAACTTTTTTAATACGTTCCAGCGCCCAATCGACTTCTTCCCGGGTTATGACCAGCGGAGGTGCAAACCGAATGACATTCTCATGGGTTTCTTTGCACAATAGACCTTCATCTTTCAGCGACTCGCAATATTTTCGGGCTCCCTCATGCAATTCTACTCCGATAAACAACCCTCTCCCTCTGATTTCTTTAATTATGGGATTATCAATCTCTTTTAATTTTGACACAAAATAGTCACCAAGTTCAAGTGAATGGTCAGAAAGATTTTCATTTTCAATTACTTCGAGTGCTGCAAGCGAAACTGCACAGGCTAACGGATTTCCTCCGAATGTAGATCCATGTGAGCCAGGATTGAATATACCAAGTATATTTTCATCGGCGCATACGCACGAAATCGGGAATACCCCTCCTCCAAGCGCTTTTCCTAGAATATATATATCCGGCTCAATACCTTCCCAGTCACAGGCAAACATTTTTCCGGATCTTCCAAGTCCCGCCTGTATTTCATCCGCTATGAAGAGCACATTATGTTCCTTGCAGATATCATTGGCAGCTTTTAAAAATCCTTCCGGTGGAATCACTACTCCAGCCTCACCCTGGATGGGTTCTATTAAAAACGCAGCAGTATTTGGCGTAATGGCCTTCTTCAAAGCTTCCAAATCTCCGTAAGGAACCAGCTTGATCCCCGGTAACAGAGGAGCAAATCCACGTTGGTATTCCTTTTCAGAAGAAAGGGAGACTGCTGTCATCGTTCTGCCATGAAAATTCCCTTCACAAGCGATGATCTCCGCTTGGTTATCAGGAACACCTTTGACATCATAAGCCCAGCGGCGTGCTGCTTTAAAAGCTGTTTCCACTGCTTCTGCACCCGTGTTCATGGGGAGTGCCATTTCCTTATTAGTCAGCTTTGTGATCTTTTCATACCATGGTCCCAACTGATCGTTATGGAAGGCCCTTGAAGTCAAGGTGACCCTGTCGGCCTGGTCCTTCAATGCCTGGATAATTTTGGGATGACGGTGACCTTGATTGACTGCCGAATAGGCACTCAGCATATCCATATAGCGATTCCCCTCCGGATCACGGACCCAAACGCCTTTCGCATCAGAAATGACAATCGGAAGAGGATGATAGTTTCGTGCACCGTATTTTTCAGTTTGCTCAATAATTTGATTCGTTTTCGACAATATCATCAACCCCTTTAATCTAATGGAGCCTCTTTAAAAAAAGTGCGCCTTATCAGTTATGCTGCCTGTATATATCATTTTCGCCGCTCTATTCCCCTGCATGTAAAGGACAGTATCCCGGAGGAAACGGATCTGCCTCGGCAATACATCGGTTTGATTGTACCCTTATCCTTATGTATCAAAGGCATTCTAATCGTTTACCAGCTAATGAAGTTTTCCTTGTTTACAGGGTCACCAACTTTCAGTTCCTGTGTGAGTTCCATAGCAATCTCAAGTATTTGGTCGTATATTTCCCACATTTCCGCCCCTATTCTTGTCCGAAAAAATACGAGAGCTAAACTGAACGATCGATTGCACCGTAGTTCCAGTTCCACATCCTTATCGAAAATGATTGTATCTTTTATCTTACAAGCGGAATAGTCCTTTTTCAGGTAGCCTTTACATCAAGTCCAATCAGATCTTTTGAGACATCCGTATACGATTCGTGCCTGTAGAAAAACATCTTGCATCCTCCCTCAATCATCATCTTATTAGGCTGCCTAATAGTTGCAGATATAAACGCAGGATTAAGTTTTCGACTGTTACATATATAAGAATGAAGAATGTCCCGTTTTTTTTCAAGTGATTTTGATCACCTATTTAAAAAATTAAAAAAATAAATAAAAAAGCTGAATCCCTATTTCAGAACTCAGCTTCGCTTGGAAAATATTATTTTTTGATTAAATCGTCCCGTTCGGATTTTTTAATCCATTCTTGTAGCTTGTCTTTTAACGTATTAAATCCTTCACGGTCCACCTCATCAAGCTTGATACTGCCCTGGCGTCGTACCCGTGGATTCTTTGTTGCTTCTGCAGGAGGTTCCTCTTCCAATGCACGGATGGAAAGGCTGATTTTCCCTTTATCTTCATTAATTTGAAGCACTTTCACTTTCACTTCATCCCCGACAGATAGAACTTCATTAATATCTTTCACAAACCCGTGTTTAATTTCTGAAATATGGACAAGACCCTGGGTATCCTCGTCAAGCGCCACGAATACGCCGTACGGTTGAATGCCTGTCACCTTTCCGGTCAGAACGTCGCCTTGGTTATACTTTGCTGTCATGATAACACTCCCAATTGATATTTGATTTTCTCTTATGAACGCAATAGAATATACTAGCATAAAACAGCAAAAAAATCAAAATTGACTTTGCTATCTTTTCTCCAAAAAGTTACGCTTTGAACTTGATGAAAAATTAAATCATATGTTTAAAACTTCTGTATACTGGCAATACTTGTACCGTAGGACATTCCAATATTCCCCCTTTTTTATGATTGGTCGTGGCTTTTCTAAGCCACGAATTTTTCTTTTGTAAGGGGAATTCCAGGAGGGAAAATCCTTGGCAGACTGTCAGCAAGGAAAGAAAGCATGCATTAACGGCATACAAATGTATTATGAAGAAAGCGGCAACTCCTGCGCTGCCCATACTATTGTTCTTCTTCACGGATTTTTATCCTCTTCATTCAGTTTCCGTATGCTTGTCCCTTATTTGGCTAAAGATTTCCGAGTCCTTTCTGTAGATCTGCCTCCATTTGGTTACAGTGACAAAACGAAAAAGTTCTATTACTCATATAAAAACATTGCAGCAACTGTTTTGCAGCTTTTAGAGGAAATCAATATCGAGCGTTTTTCTGTAGCAGGACACTCCATGGGAGGACAGATTGCTCTGAATATGATGCTCCAATCACCTGAAAAAATTGATAAGGGTATCCTTCTTTCAAGTTCCGGGTATTATACCCGTGCAAAACGCCACCATATTTTAGCCTCGTATCTGCCTTTTTTCCCGGTCTTTGTCAAGCATTATTTGGGAAAAACGGGGGTAGTCGGCAACTTAAAAAGTGTTGTTTATGATCAAGCATTAATTGACAAAACTATGATTGACGGATATGCAAAACCATTTGAAAGCACAGAGATTTTTCCTGCATTGGCAAGGCTTCTCAGGCACCGTGAAGGAGATTTATCAGAGAAATCATTACAAAACATCGAAACACCCTGCCTTTTAATTTGGGGAGAAAATGACAAAATTGTTCCTGTTAATATCGGAAAAAGGCTTTCCAAAGATTTGCCGTATGCACGGCTTGTAGTTTTTAAAGAGACAGGTCACCTTGTCCCGGAAGAAAGGCCGAAGGAAGTTTATGAGGAAATCAGTTCTTTTATAAATTGAGACATGATAGCTGACACTCTTCTTATAAATGTCATATAATGATGCCTAAACGAACAGGAGAGGGGTTAGGCGGTTTGATGAACTTTGATGAAAATATCGATAGAAAAAATACACGTTCCCTTAAATGGGACGGTATGAAAAATCTTTTCGGCAGGGAAGATCTTCTCCCCATGTGGGTCGCAGATATGGATTTCCGTCCTCCGAAAGAAGTCATCGCTGCTTTAAAGGAGCGAGTGGATCACGGAATATTCGGTTATACGATTGTTACTGAAAGTTTATCCGAAGCGATCTGTGACTGGACAAGTACGCGCCACAACTGGAATGTCAAACCCGAATGGCTGTTGTACAGCCCCGGTGTGATTCCATCCATACATACCGTAATCCAGGCATTTACCGAACCCGGGGATAAAATTCTTGTACAATCACCTGTGTATACGCCTTTTTTCCACATGATTGAGAGAAATTCAAGAGAAGTGGTCAATTCCCCCCTTATTTTGAAAAACGGCCGATATGTAATCGATTTTGATGATTTTGAAAAAAAACTCCGAGACGGGGTGAAAATCTTCATACTGAGCAGCCCGCACAACCCAGCGGGAAGAGTTTGGGAAAAAGAAGAATTGACAACAATCGCAGAGCTTTGCAAGAAATACGATGTATTGATCGCTTCTGACGAAATCCACGCGGATCTCGTCCCAGCACCTTACAAGCATGTTCCGATTGCCTCTTTGGATGAATCATTTGCCGATATCACCATTACATTCATGGCACCGACCAAAACTTTCAACTTGGCAGGAGTTCAGGCATCCTTCATGGTAGTTCCCAATAAAAGCCGCCGCTCAAAAATAGCAGCCATACAGGCAAGCGATGGCTTTTCCATGTTGAACACATTCGGTGCGATTGCAATGGAAGCCGCGTACAGACATGGAAGCGCCTGGCTTGATCAAGCTTTAAATTATATACAGACTAACATTGAATATGTGAAAAAGGAGGTTGGCACTCATCTTCCGGATTTAAAAGTGATTGACCCAGAAGGCACTTATTTAATTTGGATCGATTGCAGAAAGCTCGGTCTTTCTGATGCAGAGCTGAAAAAACGAATCCTTGAAAAAGGAGAGCTAGCCTTGAATTTTGGTCATGCATATGGTCCCGGAGGGGAAGGATTTGTCCGGATGAATGTCGCCTGTCCGAAAGCGACAGTAATTGAAGGAGTGAAAAGATTACGAATGGCGCTGGGTGAGTAAATATATAAGTAGAGCGGAATCTCTAGGGATCCGCTCTTTTTTATTGATATCCAGGATGGTACTAGCGGGCTTTTTTACTTCGCCGGCTTTCTGTTTTTCGTTATTTCCCCGCAGGCTATCCTATTGCCTGAGTCTCCTGCAGGCTGCGACATTCCGTCATCAGCCTGCTCATGGATTACGAGGGAAGTCCCGTCTTTTGTATATAGAGAAGTTTTCGCTTCCTCAAAAGTTACATTTTTAGCTGTAACATCCACTTTAGACTTTCCATCCTCGGCCACTGTGAGATTCGGAAGATCCCCGGCATGCGGCCCTTTTGAATTCAGCAGGCCATGTTCTTTTTTATCCGGATTGAAATGGTCGCCTGCGGATGCGAAATCCGGGGGATCACACTTCCCTTTATCATGGATATGCATGGCGAGTTCACCTGGAGGAAGACCTTTCACCTCTCCCTTAAGCTTGATTCCCTCCGCCTGTTCTTCAAAAGTAATCTTACCAATTGAATCGCCATCCGCATTTTTTATATCTACATCAAATTTTGTTGGCGGCTGATTCGTGCAGCCCGCCATCACAAAAGTTAAAGTTAAAATAACAATAAGACTTCGCAAATCCTTTCCCCTCCCTGCTCCGTTTTTCCCCAGTCTAACCAAGGCAATACTTGTTTATTCGTTTAGCACCCTTATTGGAAACGCTTATGAAAAAATGTTTGCACATCTCTCCTGCAGTTCATAATAATGAAGGACTTCTAAGATTAGATCGTAGGTTAAGGGGGGACAAGATGTTTTCTTTTCGTGGAGATGGCCATAAAATATATTTGCAGTTACGAAAAAACCAAGAAATAAAGTTTATAGAAGAGCTCAAAGAAACGGAAGAAATTAAAAGCTTTTACGAATCGCTTGACAGCCGTACACTTCAGTTGGCCCGCTACCGTATGATCAAAGAACAAAATGGCGTGGGTATTATTCCGATTTTTGTCACAGCTATTCCTTGGTTATTGTTTTTATTTTCAACCAAACTTCAAAAATTTCTGTTTAAGGACGGCAGTATGCTATGGGCAGTGTTTGCCATTCTGTATCTCATTTCTTTGACTGCAAGTGTACTGAGCCATTTCAAAGAAAAAGCCTGGACTGCGTTTCATTTGAATATCATCCAGGATGTGTTGGCTGATAGAGGTAAAAATTTCAAATAAAAAACGCCCCCATAACAGATGTCGAAAGGTTGCGTCCATTGTTTTTGAATAAGTTATATCTTCCATTAGGTCTGACAATCGGAACTATGACTACCCTCAATCCATCATGTCACAGTAATACCTAAAGACTATTGCATATTAAGCCCTATTCAAGAACACCTAAAGTATAGGGCTATGGATATGCTCTCTTATTTGACAGCACTTTTTTCTAGTAAAACAACGTAAGAAAAAGCACCCATCAGGTGCCTACACATGTTTGCCGTTTCTTTCACGATTGATGCGTTCTTCTATCTCTTTTGTTTTCAACTCTTGCTTCTTTGATACTTTCTTGATAAATATGAAAGTCAAAACGCAGGCAGCGCCAAATATTGCCATTGAGATTGCTGCTGGAATATATTCGGATTTATCTTCCGGAAAATATAAAAACGGCATGTATAGTACAAATGTCTGTAATATGGACAGCACGTTAAACATCCCTTCTTCATGAGAACATATCTTCATTATACCCGTACCGGAGCTGTACTTCCAATATAGGAAAGGTGGCAATTATGTGAAAGCCGGCTTGCGCCGGCTCTTTAAATTGAAACGGCAGGGTTCGGGATAGGTATATCTTGCGCAATACCACCCATAAAACGAAATCTCCCATTCCTTGTGCGAACCTTTTTAGGCCACCACCCATGCACTACGAACTAATCTTTAATGATATCAATGCTTTCGATTACGACATCTTCAACAGGTTTGTCAGCCATTCCCGTTTTTACATTGGCAATTTTATCAACGACATCCATGCCTTCAATTACCTGGCCGAAAACAGTATGTCGATGATCAAGATGCGGTGTTCCGCCATGCTCCATATAAGCTTCGACGATTTCCTTCGGAAAACCTGCGCTTTCCATTTGTCCTTTCATTCCAGGATCCATGTGGCTGTTTTGGACAATGAAAAATTGACTGCCATTTGTTCCTGGTCCTGCATTTGCCATCGAAAGAGCTCCACGCAAGTTAAAAAGATCCATGGAAAACTCGTCTTCGAAAGGTTGTCCGTAAATGCTCTCTCCACCTCTTCCCGTTCCGGTCGGGTCACCGCCCTGTATCATAAAGTCCTTGATGACGCGGTGAAAAATAATCCCATTATAATAGCCGTCTTTACTGTGCTTCATAAAATTTTCCACTGTTTTGGGCGCTTGTTCAGGGAATAACTTTATTTTGATTGATCCAAGATTCGTATTCATTGTGACGACTTTCTCATTTTCTGCAACTTCTGTTGTCAATTGTGGGTAAGCAGCTTGTTCTGACATACTAGTATCTCCTTTTCTCTTTTCAGATTTTTCTTTTTGGCCGCATCCGGCCGCCAGAAGTAAAATTATCCAACAAATAATTAAAAGATTCCACTTTTTCAACTTGTAAACCTCCATTGATTACTTTACATCATGCAAGCTGAAAAATCATCATTCTTCCATTTTTACCATATGTCCTCCATAATAGTAACATAGAGGTGATGATTACATGGAAAATGGACAAATTGTCAGGGCTTTTAGAAAAACAGGTTCGTACATAGGGGAAATTACCGAGGTCAGACAGGATGTCTGCATTGTGCGTGTACTTGCCGTTATAAAACACCCGATGCAAGGCAACCTTCACCATCCGCGGGAAGTGGATGTTCCCTTTTTCCATGAGCGAAAGGCCCATGCATTCCGGGAACAAATCCAGGTTCCGGCCAATATGGTCCGTCCCTATGAAAAAGGAGTGCCAAAGTATGAAGACAGTTTGCGGGAAGCTGTGCAAAACCTTCATGATGAACTTGCATCTAAGCCTGACGATCCATTCAGCAAACGTAGTCTCGAAGCTTTAAATATACTGATCCGCGAATATGAGCTGATGTACGGCATTAAATGGACAGGTATTGAAAAAAGCTGAATCCCAGCAGATTCGGCTTTTTGTTCATGTTCTGGAAATACCCGATAAATGAGCATTCGAGTTGAATTTATGACCAATCGCAGTATAATATATTTAGATACACGAAATAACCAACAATGAGAAGGTGTTATTTATCAGTATCGAAAAACGCAATTTATGGATCATGTGGATCTGCAATTTTATTATTGCAGCCAGCATGACAATGGTATTGCCTTTTCTTTCCTTGTATATCAGCACTTTTGGGGATTTTAGCGCCGAATATATCCAGCGCTGGTCAGGCTTCATTTTTGGAGTCACATTTGTTACAGCTTTTTTTATGTCCCCCATTTGGGGACGAATTGGAGATAAATATGGATTTAAGCCGATTTTAATCATTAATGGTCTTGGGATTGCGACAAGCATCTTCTTAATGGGGTTCATGCATCACGTTCATGGGCTTTTTTTATTGAGACTGTTTATGGGAATCGTCACAGGTTTTATTCCGACTTCAGTCGCGCTCATTGCAAAACAGACGTCAAAAAAAGAAGCGGGAGAAACCCTTGGCACTCTGCAGATGGGGACTGTGTCAGGAACACTTTTTGGCCCTCTAATCGGCGGTGTGATGGCGGATACTTTCGGATTTCAATACACGTTTATTATCACTTCAATGTCCATTGTTCTCGCAACAGTTGTAGTCATCTTTGGTATTGTTGAAAAGATACACGACAATCAGTACAAAACGAAATTGCGCCCTTCCAAAAAAGCGGTTATCCAGCTCATATTAAAGCGAAGGATGCTTGTCAGCGTCATGGCGATTGCATTCATTGTCCAGGCAGGATTGTTCAGCATCCAGCCCTTGCTCTCCCTATATGTAAGTGAGTTGACAAAAGCGGACAGTGTCGCTTTTTTATCTGGGCTGGCCTTTTCAGCAACAGGTTTTGGCAATTTATTGCTTACAAGGAAGTGGGGTAAACTTGGCGATGATATCGGTTATGACAGGGTGATGATGATCCTGCTCGTATTAGCCGCTGTACTGATTGTTCCCCAAGCTCTGGTGACCGAGCTTTGGCAGCTCGTCATATTGAGATTCCTTTTTGGAATGGCAGTTGGCGGAATGCTTCCGTGCATTACCGCTTATATCAGAATTGAAGCTCCTTATGAACTTCAGGGAGAAATTCTTGGTTATAATCAGAGCTGCCGCTTCCTGGGAAACGTGGTTGGTCCCATGATTGGCGGTATTTTTTCTGGTTTCATGGGAATTTCTTCTGTTTTTTACGTAACCGGCTTCTTATTTTTACTAGCCTTTGGGCTGCTATGGTGGAGTATAAAACAGAGCCGCCAAGCAAAAATAAGAGAAATCTATTAAGTAAATTGGGGTTCCGGGAGATAGGCATTTGAAAAGGAGGCATCCTGAAGATGATGTTTCCTTTTTTTTGTATATCCAACAAAAGAATCCCAAGAATTTACCTCTTGTTATTTGTGAACATTTTATGACATTTTCCAACGAATAGATGCGTCTCTTCCTATTTAATATCTTTAGAAGTGAAAAAATAATTTTCGGCAGGCTGGCATGAAACAGATGGATAACTACGCTATAATTTCTGTGAGTCGATACTTGTAACCGAAGGGGGAGATGTTTTGTCACTTTTACATTTAGCGATTATTGCGCCGTTGTTGTTAGCAATTTTTATTCCGTTTCTTTTTAAAAGATTGAACCTCATACATACAGGCTGGTTCGTATTCGGCCTATCCATCATCCTTTTCATTTATTTTCTGCGGTTTCTGCCCGAGATTCAACATGATGCGATTCACGAAACCATCAATTGGATCCCTTCTCTTGGCATCAATTTCACTGCCTATTTGGATGGACTCAGTTTATTGTTTGCCTTGCTTATCACTGGGATCGGTTCGTTAGTTTCCCTTTATTCCATTTATTATCTATCAAAAGAAAAAGAGGATTTGGGAAGCTTCTATGTCTATTTGCTCATGTTCATGGGAGCAATGCTCGGTGTAGTTTTGTCGGATAATCTGATTGTCCTATATACATTCTGGGAACTTACTTCCTTTTCTTCATTTCTTTTGATTGGATATTGGTATCATAAGGAGCGTTCACGTTACGGTGCACAAAAGTCCATGATAATCACAGTTTTCGGTGGATTGGCCATGCTCGGAGGCTTCCTGCTCCTTTATTTGATGACAGGTTCCTTCAGTATAAGAGAAATCATTTCCATGACAGGAGATATTACTGCTGATTCACTGTTCATCCCGGCATTAATTTTAGTTTTACTGGGAGCTTTCACTAAATCTGCGCAGTTCCCGTTCCATATTTGGCTGCCTGATGCAATGGAAGCGCCGACACCGGTAAGCGCCTACCTTCATTCAGCAACAATGGTAAAAGCCGGCATCTATCTGGTTGCACGTTTAAGCCCTGTTTTCGCTGCACAGGGAACATGGTTCTGGCTTGTGGCCGGTTTCGGTATTTTCACTTTAGTATGGGCTTCTTTTAACGCAGTAAAGCAAACGGATTTAAAAGCCATTTTAGCCTATTCAACGGTGAGCCAACTCGGATTGATTATGTCTCTTCTTGGAGTCGGAGCAGCTGCGCTTCATTACACTTATTTGGATGACAATTTACATATGGCCGCTACATTTGCCGCTGTTTTCCATTTGATTAACCATGCTACTTTCAAAGGAAGTCTTTTTATGGTTGCCGGTATTGTTGATCATGAAACAGGCACCCGCGATATCAGGAAACTGGGCGGATTAATGCAGATCATGCCAATCACATTCACTATTGCATTGATCGGTACCTTTTCCATGGCAGGACTGCCTCCTTTTAACGGCTTTCTGAGCAAAGAAATGTTTTTGGCAGCCATGGTCAATGTATTATCTCTGGATATTTTCAACATGGACACTTGGAGTGCATTGTTTCCAGTGCTCGCCTGGGTCGGGAGCGTATTTACATTTGTTTACAGTATGTTACTCCTATTTAAAACATTCACAGGTGATTTCCAGCCGGAAAAATTGGAAAAGAAACCAAAAGAAGCACCTTTTGGCATGCTTATCCCACCTGTTATTTTGGGAGCGCTTGTCGTTGTTTTCGGATTTTTCCCGAACATCCTCTCGACATCAATTATCGAGCCGGCAGCTAAAGCCATTGCACCTGCACTGATTGATGCAGGACAAGATTACAGTTCACATATTAGCTTTTGGCATGGCTTTACACCTGAATTGTACATGACAATAGGTATCATTATTGTTGGTGCATTTTTATATGTAACACTGCCAAAATGGGGAAATGTTTATGGTTGGTTTCCGAAAAAGCTTGCGCTGAACCATTTGTATGACCAAACCCTCATTCGGGGGGAAAACGGAGCACGTGGGATGACCAATTCTTATATGAACGGCTCAATCCGGACATATATGATTTATATCCTTATTTCCATGGTTGGACTATTGGCGTTTTCCATCGTGAGAAAAGATGCCTTTTCCTTTACAACAGAAGGCATGGCGCCCATCGGTTTGTATGAAGTGGTGCTGGGAATCATTATTTTTGGGGCATCCATCACAATCTTGGTTGCCAAATCAAGATTAACGTCAATTATTGCATTGGGAGCCATTGGCTACACCGTTGCATTGTTCTTTGTCCTGTTAAGGGCTCCGGATCTCGTTTTAACGCAGCTTGTTATAGAGACCATCTCTGTTGCATTATTTTTACTCGCATTTTACCACTTGCCCAAAATCAGCCGAAAAGAGGAGCGTATGGGCTTCAAGTTGACGAACGCCCTAGTGGCAGCAGGTGTCGGAGTGATTGTTACGATTAT
Source organism: Siminovitchia fordii DSM 16014 = CIP 108821 (assembly GCF_000374565.1). Lineage (GTDB taxonomy): Bacteria > Bacillota > Bacilli > Bacillales > Bacillaceae_C > Siminovitchia > Siminovitchia fordii. Next base: position 13,642 of record NZ_KB894695.1, read on the forward strand.
AGCGTTTTCTGCCTTAAGCAACAGGCTATTCGAATCAATCTCCCAATACTATATCGAAAATACCGCAGAAGAAGCCGGCGGATTCAATATGGTGAATGTTATACTTGTTGACTTTAGGGGCTTTGATACGATGTTTGAAATTGCAGTCCTCGGAATCGCCGCGCTCGGTATTTACGGGATGATCAAGCTCCGGTTGTCAAGGAGGGAAGACACATGAAAACGAACGACATCATCCTGCAGACAGTAACTAAAATTATTTCTTTCATCATTTTGATGTTTGCCCTTCATATATTTTTTGCCGGACATAACAATCCGGGGGGAGGATTTGTCGGGGGTCTCTTGACTTCTGGAGCCATTGTTCTCCTGTTGCTCGCTTTTGATATAAAAACAGTCGCCAACAGCTTGCCAATTGATTTTAAAATAATGGTGGCTGTCGGATTACTGTTTGCGGTTGGAACTGGTCTAGGTTCCTTCATGTTCGATGTCCCATTTTTAACACATGCATTTGGTGAGTTTGCCCTTCCGATTCTTGGGAAAGTACATCTCCATACAGCGGTGCTGTTTGATATAGGGGTATATTTAGTTGTCGTCGGCTCTACGATGACCATTATCCAGACCATTGGGGAGGGAAAATAATGGAAATATTCATGTCGGTATTGATCGGCTTTTTATTTGCAAGCGCTGTTTATCTGATGTTATCTAAAAGCCTGCTCCGCATCATCATCGGAACAGGTCTATTAAGCCATGGCGCCCACCTATTACTTTTGACGATGGCCGGCTTGAAACAAGGGACTGTTCCTCTCCTTGGTGAGCAGGCGAAGGCTTATACAGACCCCATTCCGCAGGCATTGATTTTAACGGCCATTGTTATCAGCTTTGGTGTAACAGCCTTTTTCCTGGTTCTGGCCTACAGGGCTTATCAGGAGCTTGGGACAGATAACATAGATGAGATGAGAGGTACGGAATAAATGATCAACTTGTTAATATTGCCCATCATCATTCCATTCGTTGCAGCCGTGTTATTGATCTTTTTGAAAAAGAATGTTGTTCTCCAACGATGGATTTCCACCATCGCTGCAGCAGGGGTTCTGGCGGCGTCCATAACTCTTGTCCATACCGTCTACAATGAAGGGATCCAGACCTTGGACCTTGGGAGCTGGAAGGCTCCATTTGGAATCACGCTGGTTTCCGATATGCTGTCCGCCCTTCTTGTGACAGCCACGTCCCTAATCACACTTTGTTGCATACTCTTTTCGTTCCGGTCCATTAGAAAAGAAAGGGAGCGAAACTTTTATTATCCTGTTGTCCAATTCCTTGTTGTCGGGGTAAACGGGGCATTTACTACAGGGGATATATTCAATATGTTCGTCTTTTTCGAAGTCATGCTCATGTCTTCTTATGTGCTTCTCGTGATTGGAGGAACAAAGATACAATTACGGGAATCAATCAAATATATATTGGTGAATATCACTTCATCTGCTTTGTTTGTCATTGCCGTTGCTTATTTGTATTCCATTGTAGGGACACTGAATATGGCACACATATCACAGCGGATTGCTGAAGTGGACCAACCTGCTATTTTAACCGTTCTCGCAGTCCTTTTCCTGATCGTGTTCGGTCTGAAAGGAGCGATTTTCCCACTGTTCTTTTGGCTTCCGGGTTCTTATTATGCACCACCCGCTCCTATCATGGCATTGTTCGGAGCATTGCTAACGAAAGTGGGAATCTACTCGATTTTAAGGACATATACCTTGTTTTTCTATCATGACATAGGATTTACACATGAACTTCTATCCATTCTATCTTTAGTCACCATTATTCTTGGATCGATCGCAGCCATTGCCTATAAAGATATGAAAAAGATTGTTATCTACAACATTATCATTGCGATTGGTGTCATCACGTACGGTATCGGGGCAATGAATGCCGATGCACTCACAGGCTCTGTTTTTTACCTGATCCATGACATGATCATCAAGGCCGTTCTCTTCCTTTTGGTTGGTGTCATTATTTTGATAACAGGATCCAGTAATTATACGAAATTCAGCGGACTGATCAAACATTATCCTCTACTTGGATGGTCTTTCTTTATCTCCGTGCTGGCTCTTGCCGGAATTCCGCCTCTCAGTGGGTTTGTCGGAAAAATTTTAATCGTAAACGGCGGCTTTTCAAACGGAGATCTTGTTGGAGCATTGATTGTCCTGATGTCCAGCCTGTTCGTCCTGTATTCACTGATGCGGGTGTTCATCAACGGATTTTGGGGAGATCCGGCGGGGAGTGTAAAGAAGCCGGAGTTAAAAATCGGAAGTATGTTATTTCCAATTATTATTCTCGTGATTTCAGCCATTTCGTATGGGGTCTTCTCTGAATGGATGAATATGTATATTGCTCAAGCTGCTGAAGCATTGATCGACCCGACTGTATATATAGACGCAGTTTTAGGGAATCCATAAGCGCCTTAATCAGCGCAGGCAAACAAAACAATTCCTGAGGAGGCAATTCTTCCCCCTCCACAAGGAAGTGTTTGTTTCCTCGAGGGACTGGAGTTGCAGTTAGACAGTCACCACTTTAAAGAAATCCCGGAAAGACCGTGCACAAAGGAGGTAGAGTGTCCGTTGGCATTTCAAATTTTATTGAACTTTTTACTCGCTTTCACGTGGATGTTTTTTGAAAGTTCGATGGAATCGTCCACTTTTTTCATTGGCTATCTACTTGGAATGCTTGTCATATTTTTTATGCGCAGATTTTTTTCTTCCAGATTTTATGTATATCGAATTTTTTCCATCATCAAGCTGATCCTGATTTTTTTAAGGGAACTGATTTTATCCAATCTGGCGGTACTGAAAGTGGTTTTACGTCCAAAATTGGATATCCGTCCTGGTATTTTTGCAATGGAAACAAAGCTTACATCGGATTGGGAAATCACTTTACTGGCAAATTTGATTACGTTGACGCCCGGGACGCTAGTTGTGGATGTGTCTCCAGATAATAAAACCCTCTATGTACACGCCGTGGATATAGAGGATGCAGAAGAGGCGATTGAGGATATAAGAGGTTCATTTGAGAAGGCGATCATGGAGGTGAGCCGCTGATGCTGGATATCGTGATTAAAATAGCTTTATTAGGTTTTGCAATATCTTCCTTCATTCTTTTATTACGCGTAATAAAGGGACCGTCAACCCCTGATCGAGTTGTTGCGCTGGATGCCATGGGAATCAATTTGATAGCTATTACAGCACTTATGTCAATGCTGCTTGCGACAAATGCCTATCTCGATGTCATCCTGCTGCTGGGAATTCTTTCCTTCATCGGAACGGTGGCTTTCTCGAAGTTCTTGGAGAAAGGAGTCATCGTTGAATATGAGCGCAACCGCTGAAATAATCATTGCTGTCTTTATTCTGATTGGCGTGTTTTTAAGCCTGGTTTCCTCTTTTGGAGTCATGAGACTTCCGGATGTTTACACAAGAAACCACGCTGCATCTAAATCTACAACGCTAGGAGTCATGTCCACCTTAATAGGTGCACTTCTCTTCTTTTACTTCCATGAAGGAGTCATTCACTCCCGCATTGTGCTTGGAATTATCATTATATTTGTCACTGCTCCTGTTGCAGGTCATGTAATCAGCAGGGCTGCATATAATTCTGGCGTCAAATTATCGGAGCGAAGTGTCCAGGATGATTTAAAAAGAGGAAAATAAATGTCCCGCCCATTGCCTGTTATGGCTTATGGGCGGGATTATTATTTTTCATGTTCATTCAAGTACAGAGGCAAAGCGATAAATATTCGCTTCATCGAAAGGTTTCCCAATCAGTTGTATCCCGATTGGAAGCCCACTCTCCGAAAAGCCGCATGGCATGGAAAGACTAGGCAATCCTGTCATATTGAACGGGCCAGTAAACCGGTTAAGTACCAGACTGCTGTGAATGGCTGAACCATTCAAGACGATTTCGCGCTGGCCGATATCTACCGGTAGAATAGGAACTGTCGGGGTGACAATGATATCCACCTCTTTAAAAATCTTCTCAAAGTCCCTGTTGGCTTGCTTCTTGATTTGCTGTGCTGCAATATAGTCTTTGGCATGTGTATCTTTGGCAGTGAACAAACGGTCCTTGACTTCGTCATCCCATTCATCTGAATAATCTTGCAGCCTTTTTTCATGGACGGTATAAGCTTCGCTTGTCAAAGTTTTCCTGAATGCATTCAGGATTTCCTCCATATCCGGGAGGTTAACCGATTTGATTTCTGCACCAGCTTCTTCAAATTTTTTGATGGCTTGAATATAATTCTCCTCAACCTCCGGATTTCCGCTTTTGAAGAATTCGCCCGAAGGAATTCCAATTACCGCACTCTTAATATCCGTTCCAATTAAAGCAGTATAGTCTTCTGTCGGTATGTTCATTGAATACGGGTCGTTTTCGTCATACCCTGCAAGTACATTCATTAATATGGCGTTGTCACGGACGGTTTTAGTCATCGGACCCACATGATCGAGTGTCCAGCCAAGAGGAAATACACCATAGTTGCTCACTCTTCCAAACGTAGGCTTCATTCCAACTATCCCGGTAAATGAAGCAGGAATCCTGATGGAGCCGCCCGTATCCGTTCCAAGCGCTCCATAACAAAATGAAGCGGCAACTGCTGCTCCTGAACCGCTGCTCGAGCCTCCAGTAATTTTTTGTGTGTTGTGAGGATTTTTAACTGGCCCTGCAAACGAACGGTCTCCAGATGTTCCATAAGCTACTTCGTGCATATTTAACTTCCCTAAAATAACAGCACCGGCTTCTTTAAGCTTTTTTGCCACTGTTGCATCGTGGTCAGGGATATATTTTTTGAAAATAGCCGATCCCATGGTTGTAGCTATATTTTTAGTATAAATATTATCCTTTAAGGCAATAGGAACTCCATGAAGCGGACCTCTTATTTTCCCATCATTTATCTCGAGTTCTGCCTTTTTCGCCTGCTCCATCGCTTCTTCAGCTGTGACAGTTATAAAAGAATTAAACTTTCCGTCCTGTTCTTCAATCCTTTTCAGAAGCTGACGTGTCACAGCAACCGGTGACAGCTGTTTATTCTGAATCGCATAAGACAATGTTGCCAAATCAAATTTTATAAAATCCTCTTTGTATGTATCGGCCAATCCTTGCTCCGGGGTCTTCACTAGTACCTCCACCCTTCAAAAGAAATATATATTTAAATTATATCAAGTGCTGGTTTTAATGCCAGAGTATCGAAAATAAAGCCTCCCATTGTAAAATGGGAGACCTATTGATTAATCATACAGCCGGTCGGAAACAGAACCATCCGTCTTATGGATAACCAGCATCCCGTCACGGTCATTGACATATTCTTTGGCCCGGTCGAGTAAATTTTTTTTTGTTTCTTCCCGCATAATGGCCTTTAAACCATCCTTCTTTTTCAAGATCCAGTCCTCTCCATCCGGTTCAACATGATATTCTGGCCGGTTATCGTCATCACCCTCGATGTATTTCCGTGCCTGTGCGATACCGATAGATATCGCTCTTCCCTCACTGTAATCTTCCTCCAAAAGTGCATTGGCAATTTCAATCGCCTTATCCCTGATATCGTCAGGAAGGTTTTTCATCGATTCCGGATAATCGTTTTTTGACCAAGGCATGTTAAATGACCTCCTTTACCTTGTCCACTATTTTCCCGGATTCATACGTCCCAAAACCACCAGGGTTGAAAAGCTTTGGAATCAGCCTATTCCGCCCACAAGCAAAATCTACTGTTCTCCTTGAGTCATTGAATGGAGTAATCATTCTTAGCCATCTTTCTGAATAGGCACAATGGCCACCGTACATCTCGATATTGAAATAAGGCGTTCCTCCTCATCCTTGATTCGTATATCCCAAACCATGGTGGTTTTTCCGCGGTGTACAGCCTCAGCTGTTGCCGTTACCAGCCCACTCTTTTTGGGACGAACATGGTTGGCATTGATTTCCAGGCCAAAGCAAACCTCTTTCTCCAGATCAATCAAAGACGCAGTCCCAACGCTCGCTGCTGTTTCTGCAAGAGCTACGGATGCACCGCCATGCAAATATCCATAAGGCTGTCTTGTGCGTTCATCTACTGGCATTGTAGCCGTAACTTTCCCATTTAAGATATCAATGACTTCAATTCCTAATGACTGTTGTAATCCTTTATATTTCATATGTAGTCCTCCACTAAATATATTTCTCTTTCTTCATTTCTACATATATTTACTTTAATCCTTTTTTAAAGAAGAAAGCCCTTCGGTTTTTTGACCGACGGGCATTTTTCCGTGAACTTTCCGAAAGCAAGCTTATCTTAGACCTGTCAATACAGGGGAATTCAAAACCCGTATGGTGCTCCGTAGGGCACTCCATACCCATACGGTCCGCCATAGCCATACGGAGCTCCGCCGTAAGGAATCGGCCCATAGGGATAAAACGGGCGCGGTCTGAATATTGCGCTCCCGATACCGGCTCCGATGCCGCCCCCTATCAAACCGCCGATAAAACCGCCGAGTAAGGGAGCACCGAAGAAAAAGCGGTTTCCGGGATAGGGTTCGAGATTTCGATAATACATCATTACAGGTAGCCTCCTTTATATAAGAGCTAAAAAGCTCTCTATATCTGTGTATGCGGCTAAAGCACAGATGGGATGGGCAGATTCCCAAAAACAAGCCCTTTCCTTCAATTATTCCCAAGGCTTTTCCCCGACTGCAAGCATAGCAAGTGTCCGAACCATCACTCCTGTAGCACCGGAAGGCCCAAGTTCATATTCTTTGTCGGTAGTTGCGGTTCCTGCAATATCCAAATGGACCCAGGGGGTATTTTCCACAAATTCCCCGATGAATGCACCGCCCATGATAGCATGCCCTTCCCTTCCGGGTGAGTTATTTAAATCGGCGATCTTACTTGAACGTACACGTTCCCTGTCATTCTCCGTATAGGGCAGCCGCCAAATAAATTCCCCGGTCTTTTTTGAAGCTTCTTTCACTTGGTTATAAAAGTCATCATTATTTGTGATCGCTCCTGTTTTATCAAGGCCGAGCGCAATGATGACTCCGCCGGTCAAAGTAGCCACATCAACCAGGCGGTCCGCTCCATGCATTTTCGCATACGTAATCGCATCCGCCAAAACAAGGCGCCCCTCTGCATCCGTATTTAACACCTCAATTGTTTTTCCGTTCATTGATGTGATGACGTCATCCGGTTTAAATGCTTTTTCGTTGATCATATTGTCAGTGGCCGGAATCACTGCCACAACATTTCGGTCGGGCCGCAGCCGAGCTATCACTTCCATTGCACCAAGAACAGCAGCTGCTCCTCCCATATCAGTTTTCATCCCGACAATTCCATCCTTCGGTTTGATGGAATAACCGCCCGTATCAAAAGTGATGCCTTTTCCAACAAGACCAAGCACGTCCGCCCATTCTTCTTTCCCCTGATATTTTAATACAATCATATAAGGCGGTTCACCGGATCCCTGATTCACTGCAAGAAAAGCACCCATCCCAAGTTTTTCGATTTCCTCTTTTTCTAATAACTCTATTTCAATTCCATATTCATCTGCCATCTCAGCTGCATATGCTGCCATGCTGGAAGGCCTCAACAGATTGCTTGGGGTATTTACCAGCGTCCTTGCATTGTTTACTCCTGTACCGAAAATCCAGCCTGTCTCAACGGCAGATTCGATTGTCTTTTTATCTTGATTTGTAAAAACGGTAATTTTATTAATGATGATGTCCGGCTCATTGGATTTTTTGTATCCGGGGAATTCATATGATGCCATGATAAATGCTTCACTCAAGGTCCAGGCGGCTTTTTCAGCAGAAATTTTTCCTGCGATAAATGTGTCCAGCACGATGGAAAAAGACCCCGTCCGCAAATCCTTTATTTTTTTTGAAGCTTTTCCGACTGCTTCACGCAGGCGTTCATCCGTCAGCTCCTTTGATCTGCCCAACCCGATAAAAATGAACCGTTTAATAGGTGTGTTCCCTAGACTATGTATGACAGAGACCGATTTATATTTTGCGGAAATATCACCTGTTTTAACGAGCTTTGTCAAATTCCCCTTAAATGCATCATCAAGCTGCTGCAATCCCCCCGAAAATTTTTCCGGTTGGTCTATCAAACCGATTAACATGCATTCCTGTTCACTCTCATATGGGTTTCCATTCGAAATATGAAACATATTAGAAGCCCCTCCTTTATAAAAATTATAGAGGAAATAATCAGAGGTTTCGAGTTTTCCAAAAGCATGATTCCTTTTTGGGCTATTGTGGTAATATAGAACAAGAATGGCTGGCGAAAAGAAAGGATGTAATTGATGGACCTGTTTTTGAACTTTCCTCTTTGGTTTGCTCTCACTGCGATTTTCTTTGCCCAGTTTGTGAAAGTCCCTCTTCATTTCATCGTTACAAAAAAATGGGATTGGTCCCTGCTTACTTCAACAGGCGGGATGCCCAGTTCTCACTCCGCCGCTGTTGCTGCGCTTTCCACAGGAGTTGCCCTTCAGGAAGGACTTGGGTCAACATTGTTTGCTGTATCTGCAGTTTTTGCCATTATTGTGATGTTTGATGCGACAGGGGTTCGAAGGCAGGCTGGGGAACACGCTATTGTTTTAAATCAGTTGAGTTCCGATTTCCAGCGGTTTATTGAAGAAGCAAAAGATTGGCCTGAAAAGCCCGCACAAGAAAAAAGGGATGAGTTAAAGGAATTGCTTGGCCATAAACCAGTGGAAGTTTTTATCGGGGGATTGACTGGTGTCGGACTAGCACTGATCCTTCATTACTTTTTTTATGCTTGAAAGAGAAAAGGCTGCGGATTTGTCCGTCAGCCTCCATTTTTAATCTGCAGTTTTTAGATAAGACTGCCTGAATACTTGCATTGCCTCATCTTCATTTAGGGCCGTTAACTCTTCTTCTGTAATCTTTCCTGCCCCCATTTTAATGATATGGACATCCAGCGTTCGTTTCCCCCAATTTTTATATACCTCGTCAACAGTCTCGTAATAAAGATCAATTTTATCACCTTTGATCGCTGAACCTGTATCCGCCACAACACCATATCCATATCCTGGTATAAATAAAATGGTGCCGATCGGAAATACTTTGGGGTCAGCCGCTACCGTTGAATATAAATCTCTTTTCACTTTTACTCCTGAATATGTAATGCCGTAAGACGGATGTCCCGGCTTTTTTCCAGTAGACTCCTCCCCTGCCGTATATCCAGTTGCTTCTACCTTTTTTACCGGATATTGAGACCAGTCAAACGCCTCTTCCAATGGGGGTATTTCATCAGCTGCAGCTTTTCCAGCCTTGACTGCCGGCTCAGACACTGGCTCATTCTTCCACTTATTTGAATCTGAAAATAATATCTGGGCAGTTGTTCTTAAATCCAAGCCCGACAACGATTCAAACGTTGCACCTAAAGCCGCTGCAAATAAAAGCAACATAAAAAATCTCCTAGCATACAGATAGCGCGTAAACATTCATTCACTCCTCTCAAGGGTATTGTTTCCCTATTTTGAGAGGGTTTATTCATATTGCTAGAAAAACCAGTAAGGGCATATAGGATATTCCAATAGAACAACTTGTTTACCAATGTCTGTATTTCAATAGGTATAGTAGCGCTTTGGCGTTAAGTTATTAGATAGATCTTTTTTGCTCGGAAACACTTCCCCTATGATACCGACTTTCTGGATTGGCTGCTTGTTTGGTATGAATTCGCCGTGTTCAAGCGCATTTGCTTGTAAATTCAAGGATTACACCACACTTTGGACATAAAAAAACGCCAGGAATCAGTTTCCTGGGCGTTTTCTTGATTAAAACATCCTGTATCCTTTTTTACGTAAAACCCGCATGGTGAATCCTGCTGTGATTGCTCCTGCCAAACCGCTTAATAAAATAATTAGATCGGCTGCCGCAAGATTGGAAATGCTTGTTCCAAGGCTCGAAAAAGAAGCTGATGGAGATGTGATATAATCTGTAAATCTCACTTTGTCCACTATCAATATAGCGACAACCGGATAGATGATCGCCATGATCCATGTCATCCGTAACAGCATATTAAGTAAAAATCCGATCCCGAAAAAGAGAACAAAAAATAATAGTATTGATATCAGCAGGAGCGGAAGTGGCATCTGCATGGCTGTTTTCCCCCTTGATTTCACTTTCATACCAAGTTTACTGAATGGTTGATAGAGCGTCAATGCGGTGACTCGGACGAATTCATGACAATTCAATCATAAAGGAAAGTGGTAGCGCCTTGATTAGACCCGACAAGTATAAGATGATTCTGGAAGAGGAAGTTCTTTAGCCACCACAGGGAGTGGCTCTATAACCACTGAAGGGCATTGGTAAGTGGACGCGTCTCTCAGATTTTGTCCGGACGTTCTGATTCCAACTTATTCAAAGGAACAATTTATAGGCTGTATACCCGAATTGATTGCCAGGGTTGACCGCATTCACTTCTTTTTGAAGGGGTCTGTATCCTCCTTGGATCAATTCAGTGATCATAACAGATGTCCGTTTGTCATGAAGCAGGCTCTCAGGTGTCATCCAGCAGGCCTCTTCAAGTTCCTTCTCCTGAACACAAATCGTTTTGTTTTGTGGATTACAGGCAAATATCATCATATTATCGCTGATCGTGGATTGCAGGACACCTGTCCTCACACCAAGCAGTCCCTCCACAGTGCATATAATCCCTGTCTCTTCGAGCACTTCCCTTTTAATCGCTTCATCCAATGTTTCACCCGGCTCCACAAACCCCGCAGGCAAAGTCCATTTTCCTTTTGCCCCGCCATACCTCTTTTTCACAACAAGTAAGTTTCCATCCTGATCCGTCACCACACCGCATACTGCCAACCAAACCTTGCCTCGATCTTGACTTATCCTCATTTCGCTACACTTCCTGTAAAAAAGCTTTTTCCAACGAACAAGGCGCTTTCATCCTGAACTTCCTAAAAAAGACAGAATCCATATAGATTCTGCCTCTTTCACCATTCACTACTTAAGCAAGTTGAATTTCCCTTTTTTCATTGTCAGCGGTACACCGCCGATCATGTAAAGGGCACGGTTGTCGATCATTTTTTTCATAAATGAAGCTTTTGTACCTGTCACTTTCTTTCCAAAGACAACGCCGATAGCATCATCATCACCTAGGGAACAAACAGTTCCTTTGTTATCAAAAATGAAGCTGTCAAGATTTGTCTTCCCGTTAACGAGTTTCGCCAAGTTGCTTGCAACCAATTCACCTTGCTGCATTGCGATTTGAGCAGTTGGCGGATAAGGACGGTTGATTTCTTCATTGATGACGAGTGAACAGTCTCCAATGACGAATACATCGGATAAACCAGGTGCACGAAGGTCTGGTTCAACTTTTACCCGGCCACGCATATTTTCAATGCCTGATTCCACGATGATTGGGTTGCCGCGCACTCCTGCTGCCCAGACTACTGTTCCAGCTTTGATTTCTTCTGTTTCGTCTTCTCCTTTGGCAACGACAATTCCTTCTGGAGTAGCTTCCTTGATAGCTGTGCCGATGCGGAATTCCACATTTTTTCTTTCAAGCAATGCCGTCGCATATTCGACAAGCTCAGGGTCGAAGCCAGGAAGAGCGGTAGGAGCAGCTTCCACACAAACTACTTTCACCATATTTTTTTCAATATCATATTCCTTGCAAAGTTCGGGAATACGGTTCCCTAGCTCTCCTAGGAATTCAATTCCTGTAAAGCCCGCGCCACCGACAACAATTGTCAAGCGCTCAGGTTTTTGATCCACTTTATAAGTTGCAAATTGGTATTCAATATGTTCACGTATTTGTCTTGCTGTATTTACATTTGTAATAGAGAATGCATATTTATCAAGGCCTTTGATTCCAAATGTTTCTGGTGCTCCACCTAAAGCAATCACCAGGTAGTCATAAGAAAGCTCGTCCCCTTTTTCAAGTTGAACTTTTTTGGCTTGAGTATCAACTTTTAAAGCAGTGTCTTGTACAAAATCGACCTTGCTTCTGTCAATGACATTTGAGATGTCGTAACGGACCTGGTCAGGGGACAATGTTCCGGCGGAAGCTTCATGCAACCATGTTGTTTCATAATGGTAGTCATTTTTATTAACTAAAACAATGTCGGCATCGTTGCTCCCGAGTTGTTTTTGAAGACGTGTCACTGTCATTAATCCGCCGTAACCAGCGCCTAATACTACAATTTTTGGCTTTCTCAATCTAATCACTTCCACCTTTTCGTCTTATTATTAAATATTCGTACGGCTGAAATGCATATTCGGAAAGATAATAAAGTATATAAGTAAATGTGATGCACTTCACGTACATTTATAAAAAAAATGTCATAAAAAATAGATATATGTCTGTCTCAATACATCATATGGCTTTTATCCTCTTTTTTCAAGCGGTTTCAAGGAAGAATAACAATTCTGAATATTTGAGGTTAACCACTGTTTGTCCTTTCTATTTTCCTATGTTCATGGGGCATTTTATATGACAAAAATAAGCATTGTATGGCACAATAGGAACGTGTTAGGATGACATAATGAAGTTGTTTATGAACTTAGGAGGGATTTTCTTTGAAAGAAGATCAGCAAGTTTTTGATATGACCATCATCGGGGCAGGTCCTGCCGGGATGTTCACCGCCTTTTACGCAGGAATGAGAAACTCATCTGTTAAGATTATAGAAAGTCTTCCCCAACTTGGCGGTCAGTTGGCAGCCCTGTATCCGGAGAAATATATATATGACGTGGCCGGTTTTCCAAAAATCAAGGCACAGGATCTTGTCAACAACTTAAAAGAGCAGTTGAAACTATTTTCTCAAACGATTTGCCTTGGCCAATCTGTACAGAATGTTGAAAAGCTGGAAGATGGAACTTTCAGATTGACAACCGACAAGGAGATTCATTATTCAAAATCAATTATTATTACTGCAGGAATCGGAGCATTCCAGCAAAGGAAATTGGAATTGGAGAATGCTGAACAATATGAAGGAAAAAACCTTCATTATTTCGTGGATGACATGAAGAAGTTCGAAGGACAGAGAGTTGCCATACTTGGTGGAGGAGATTCCGCAGTTGACTGGGCTTTGATGCTTGAGCCGATTGCCGAAAAAGTAACCCTTGTCCACCGCAGGGATAAATTCCGTGCCCATGAAAGCAGTGTGAATCAATTGAAGTCTTCTTCAGTTGAAATCAAAACTCCTTTTGCTGCATCGGATATTATCTGTGACGAGGAATCAATCAATAAGCTTGTCATCCAGGAAGTAAGAGGGGATGCTGTAGAAGAGATTGAATTGGATGCCCTCATTTGCAACTACGGGTTTGTATCATCGCTCGGACCAATTAAAGATTGGGGCATTGAAATCGAAAAGAACTCCATTGTGGTCAACTCAAAAATGGAAACGAATATTCCGGGCATTTACGCTGCAGGAGATATTACAACATATGAGGGAAAAGTAAAATTGATCGCCACTGGATTTGGCGAAGCTCCGACAGCTGTCAGCAATGCGAAAGCTTACATCGATCCAAAAGCAAGATTACAGCCGATGCACAGTACATCCCTATTCGATAAATAAAAAAACATGAAAGGCCTGAACAGTCTATTCTGATCAGGCCTTTCACTGTGACTTGTGATAGTCGTAAGCCGTTAAATCCACATGACACGGCGGTCTCCAGCAGATTTTTCTAACATTCTTCCGGCGTTCCTGTCACTTTTGCCGTACGGAATGATGAGCCGCATCCACATGATACGAGAGCATTCGGATTATCTATTGTAAAGCCGCCCCCCATAAGGGATTGTTTAAAATCAATGACGGTTCCAGCAACGATCGGTGCAGTCTCTTCGTCGATGACAACACCTACTCCGTGCTGTTCAAAGAATGTATCTTTTTCGGCTTTCTCTTGGTCAAGACTCATGCCGTATGATAAACCGCTACACCCGCCGCCATTAATGGAAAAACGGAAATAGGCTCCTTCTTCCCCATTTTCCTTCATCATTTTTTTGATCTGCATTGCAGCTGCTTCGGTCAATGTAACCAGATCACTCATGAATCTGCACCCCCTCAGCGAGAAATTTAGGTCTTCCTTCTATTATAAATCCGGACTGATCTATTCTCAACCAATTGGTTTCATCAAAACATCGGATTATCTTCTATATATTGGTAAATACTTTTCACCAAATCATCCGGGCTTTCACCCGTTACAACTTCTCCATTGACAAGAGCATATAAAGTTTCAGCACACAAATCGCAATGATCCAAGCAGCCATACTCAACAATGTCCAAATCCGGGTCTTCCTCAAGCTTTTGCATTGCTTCGTAACCACCCATACCTAAGTTGCTGATACAAAATTCTATGATAGGATTCATTTGCTTCACCTCATTACCAGTCTTTATCCTACTCTTTTCGCATGGGTTAGTCAATTTGAAAGACCTAATCGGGTAATTCCACTGACCGAAACATACTAATCCTGTTGTATATCAAAGTGGATTCAGCTATACTTTACGTTGGATATAGAACTCTTAAACCGATAAATATCGTTTTGTTTTTTCTTTAAATGGATAAATAGACGGCAAAAGGAGATTGTTTGCATGAAAAAATTAGTACTGCTGGGCGGTGGATATGGGAATATGCGGGTGCTGCACCGTTTGCTGCCAAATAACTTACCGGAAGACGTATCCATCACATTGATTGACAGAGTGCCTTATCATTGTCTTAAGACAGAATACTATGCATTGGCTGCCGGTACAGTCTCAGATCAAGAAGTCCGTGTACCATTTCCAGAACATCCGCGCCTTGAATTGAAATATGGTGAAATAACGAAAATCGACCTTGAAAAAAAACTCGTTCATCTCGATGAGGGTGAACCTGTCCCATATGATGACATCGTTATAGGTCTTGGGTGCGAGGATAAATATCACAATATTCCTGGAGCCAAAGAGTATACACATAGTATTCAAAATATAGAAAAGGCCCGTGAAACGTATCAAACATTGAACAATCTGCCGGCCAATTCCGTTGTCAGCATTGTAGGCGGTGGGCTGAGCGGAGTGGAGCTTGCGAGTGAGCTTAGGGAAAGCCGCGAGGATTTGGTCATTAAGTTATTTGACCGTGGAAAAATCATTCTTTCAGCATTTCCGGAAAGAGTCAGCCGCTATGTGCAAAATTGGTTCCAGACAAATGGCGTTGAAGTCATTAATGGTGCGAACATTACAAAAGTGGAAGACCGCACTCTTTACAATCATGATGAACCGGTCCAAACCGATGTTATTGTATGGACTGCCGGAATCCAGCCAAACTGGATTGTACGTGATATGGATGTTGAAAAGGATAAGCAAGGCAGAGTCGTATTGACGAAATATCATAACATTCCAGTTGATGAACATGTATATGTTGTCGGGGACTGTGCAAGCCTACCTTATGCACCAAGTGCTCAACTCGCTGAAGGACAAGCGGATCAGATTGTACAGATACTTCAAAAACGCTGGAGCGGGCAGGAACTTCCTGAAGAATTACCGACAATCAAACTTAAAGGAGTACTTGGCTCTCTTGGTAAAAAGCAAGGATTCGGTCTGATGGCCGAACGTGCCATTACCGGCCGTATTGCCCGGATTCTGAAATCGGGAATTCTGTGGATGTATAAGTATCATAATGGTTAGAAAGCAAAAGGCGATCTTTAGCGGGACAGATTCTAATACGAATAGCAGCGCCTTTCTTACAAAGCTGGAAGAAGTACTGAGTAACACTTAATTTGACTGTACAGTCTAGGGTTTACAACTCGAGACGATGGGGCTTAATCGTAATGTCTGCTAATCGCTGTTGCCTACAGCTGAACATATAGAAAAATTTTCAAATCCTGTTTATAGGCTCAGCATTAATATAGCCGGAATCAGGTTATTTCCTGATTCCGGTAATTTTATTCCGCATGATATCCGTATTCTTTCAACTTCTTGTACACATCTTTTAACCGTGGATTTCCTTCTCCGATGATTTCATCGTCCATCGTAACAACTGGATAAAACAGATCTTCTTCAATAACCCGCTCTGCAAATGCTTTGGTTTCCGTCTCTTCCGGCGGATTAAAAATATCGATATAACGGATTTTAAACGGCTGGCCCGGAAACTTTCGTGTAATGGCCGCTTCCAGCCATTCGTATGTCTCTTTTGAAGAAGGCAAGTTGACGCAGCTTGCACAAATTTGCTCTGCCCCATATACAATTATTTCAGCTTCTTTCTTCATCGCTTCCACACTCCTTTCCATTTATTTTAACGCTTATGTAGGAAATTCCAAATGTATTGATTACGATGGATTGGGACTATAATAATGGGAGACTGTCGAAATGGATCGTTTGACATTGAAAGTACAGGCTTATTAATTTTACAGACACTTTTTAAGTCAGTAGAAATCCGCCTTTTTAAACAATGATTATTATAATCATATAAAGGGACGTTAAAAAAATGATACCAACTCTATACATCATTTTCCCGAACTGAAACTTGCCGCACTCCAAATATTGGTATATGAGTGACTAGTGAGATGGCCAAACATAGTCATAGATTTTTTTTTCGTTTCTGATTATAATGGGTATTAGGAAGGGAGTAGATCTGAATGTCTGAACAAACAATGTACAGTCAAGTTCAAGAAGTACTCGATAAATTACGGCCTTTTCTCCTTCGTGACGGCGGTGACTGTGAACTCGTTGATGTAGATGAAGGTATTGTTAAACTTCGTCTTTTGGGTGCCTGCGGCACATGCCCAAGTTCAACTATTACCTTAAAAGCCGGTATCGAGCGGGCATTGGTTGAAGAAGTGCCTGGCGTCGTTGAAGTGGAACAGGTATTTTAATTCGCGATACGGATTTTTCCGGATCGCTTTTTTATTTTTTGTAAGAAAATCTAAAAGTATTGATATCCTGACAAGCGCAAGGCAATTCCGAGAAGGCAGTTCTTCAGCCTTTCAAGGAAGTACCTTGAGACCTCAAGTGGCTCGATTTTAAAAGCACGTCCAATGGCCGCTAGACCTCACACTCGTTGGAGCTCATCAACGCACTTTGCATATATATAGAATTAAAGCCATTCAACCAACGGCAGGCTTTTTTTCACTCCCACCGTAGAAAAAAAAGTTCGGAGGAACCGTTCATAATCCTTCGTATCCCTCAAATATCTGGCAAGCGTTTCTTCCAACTGCTTTTTTGTAGATTGTGAATTTGTATTATAATATTCCTCTACACAGACAAAATAGTGTAACGGAAATAATAACCTTGCATAGATCAGCCTCCATGCGAAAGGAGATATCGGTGAAAGAGACTGGTATTCATTTAAAAACTTCACCATATCAGGGCGAAGCGTCCGGCTGCTTTTAAAATAACGATCCCTGATCCATTCCGAAATGTCCCTGGAAGGATGGTCAAGGACCCAGTCGAAAGGATTCCGAATTTCTTGTTCACCCTTCCACAGCTCCTCATGGAATCTTTCATGGCAAATGGTCCCATAATCAAGACGCTGATGCTGCTCGTCCAGTTCTGTATCTGTCACATATTGGATGGCATTCTCGCACAATCCCAAATAATATGGAAAAGATTCCATAAACATCTTGTCAAATTCTTCTCTCGGTGGCTCATGAATCAACCCAGTCCATACTTTCTCCATTTGATCAAGCCTTGTCGACCAATACTCCTTCCATTCTCCCACCCTGTTCAATGTTTTAATGGGAGCCTGCAGTCTCTTTCCCCTTTCATGGAACCTTGCCAGTTGCCGGCCTGTCTTTCGATTGCGGTTCGCCGTGTGGAATGGGTTTTGAAGGACGACATAATCCTCATTTTCATGTGTGACTAAATACTTTCCATCCTTGCCAGCTACAAACCTTGACACTTTTTTATCTGAATGCTTTGCCATGTGCTCTGACATTTCATATAATTCTATTAGAGCTTCCTGTTGCACATGTGTAACGGAAACAATAGTATACAACAAACCGTTTGAAAAATAGCGTATTTGCCGTCCAATACGCATCGACTGCTCTGCTTTAATATTAAAATATTTCTCCAAAATATCCATAGGCATAAAAACATCCCTCTCTTATCACTTTTTCCCTATATAAGTATATGAGCGAAATTAGTTAAATTGCTGATGAATTGTTCTTCACATGGAAAATGCGGGGGAGGAGAAAATGTAATTTAAACAGAACTTCATGATGACATTTCCATAAAGGGTGAGAAGAATGAGTGCAGAAAGAAAAATGACAAAATTGGAAGAGAAGGCACGCCGCTTATTGAATGAGCGTGGAGTGTCCATTGAGGATATCGCAGAATTGGTGATGTACTTACAAAAGAAATACCATCCCGACCTCACAACCGAGGAATGCGTATTTAATATCGAGCGCGTACTTCGTAAAAGGGAAGTCCAAAATGCCATATTAACGGGAATTCAATTGGATATGTTAGCAGAACGGGGCATGCTTGAGGAGCCGCTTCAATCCATCATCGGAACAGATGAAAGCCTGTATGGTGTTGATGAAATTTTGGCTTTTTCCATCGTCAATGTATATGGATCCATCGGATTTACCAATTATGGTTATATTGATAAACAAAAGCCAGGTATTCTTAAGCATCTGAATGACCATTCAACAGGCGAGGTCAATACTTTTCTGGATGACATAGTCGGCGCAATCGCAGCGGCGGCTTCCAGCAGGCTTGCCCACAGCGCAAAAGGCGAAGAATAAATAACTTCCGCGTGTCACAGTTGGCTGAATGCGATCACCACAAAATGAAAAAGGTCTGAACAAACGCGTTCAGACCTTTTAATCCAATTTATCTATTTATACATTCAATTAGACTGTTTTAGACCGTCCATTCTGCAAGATTATCCACCACATATGTTGGTTGAATTTCCTTTGCCTTTAATGCTTCTTTTGTTGTTACACCCGTATGGACAAGTAGGGTGTCCATTTCAACATTAATGCCTGCCAAAATATCCGTATCGTAATTATCACCGATCATCAGCGTTTTCTCTTTTGGAATACCAAGTACTTTTAACGCCTGTTCCATAATAATGGAATGAGGCTTTCCTATGAAAATGGGCTCTTTTTGAGTGGAAACTGTAATGACGGAAGTAATCGCCCCGTTCCCTGGGAGGAGCCCCCTTTCCGTCGGTAGCGCCACATCGCCATTCGTGGAAAAAAACATGGCCCCGTTTCGGACGGAAAGGCAGGCTTTCGCTAACTTTTCGTATGTTATTTTACGATCTATTCCAATGATGACGGCCTCTGGATCGCTGTCTGTCAATCTGAAACCTTTTTCCTTCAAGGCGGTTGTAAGTCCTCTTTCGCCAATAACATAAATTGAAGTCAATGTATGGTTTTCATGCAGGTATTCAGCTGCTGCCATGGAGGTTGTAAATATATCCTTCTTTTCAGCTTCAATTCCAAAATACTTTAAATGATCTGCAACTTGTTCTGGAGTTTTTGATGAATTGTTTGTAACAAATAAATAGGGAATCCCCTTTGTCCTCAAACTGGCTACAAACCGGACAGCCTCAGGGATACTTTCTGTGCCTCTGTACATCGTACCATCCAAATCAATCAGATAGCCTTCATACTTATTCACCGAAATCCACCTTCCAAACACTTACTTCTTAAATGCCGATACAGGTCCCAATTCATTAGTTAAATAATCCCTTACTTTTGGCGGGAATTGTTTAAGAGCATCGCTTTCTTCTGTAAGCATTGATTTTACTTGTTTGTGATTAACTTCAATATACTCCTGTACCAGCATTTTCCGAAAGCTGATGACAGATTTTAAGCTTTTGCTCATATCATTTGTGATGACTTTTTCATCATTTAGTATATCAATGATATCGTCATAACTGCCCGGATCCCTCATGATAAATCCGTCAATCATCGCATTTCCGGTATCAAGAATGGATTCAATGACAGTTTGCGCAATTCTTTCAAGCGCCATTTTTTCAACTTCTGTCTCCCATTCATTTTTTCCTTCAAAAAGCTGAAGCTGCTCTTCCATATACAACAACGTCTTTTCAATTCTTTCACGATCTATAAAGTACATGTTTCTGATTCCCTCCAACAGTTGTTACCATTATCTTATCAAATATATGATCGGTAGACGAATAACTGGAACGTTTATGGGGATTTTAAACAATAAAAAAGGTGGGTCTATCACATGGAAGAATCACGCCACGACGGCAATAATCCCGATAAAGAAGAAATCTCATATACAGACGTATCCAATGCAGAAACGCGAAGGAACTTTATTATACCTGAGGACTTTCCCGAAGGGCCATACGGAGCACCGAGAGGAAAGCATACACGAGTAGAAAATAAATCGACTCCATGGAAAGAAGGGCAACGCCCGTATAGTGCTTTTAACTACGAATTCAAATCCATGCACCAAAATAGGCCCCGCCAGTTCCCAGGAGCCCATCCGACACATGATGACCCAAACAGAGACACCGAACCCCCTTATGAAGACAGCTAATTTCATAAGAAGTGGCCAAGGACAAAACTTGGCCATTTCTTAATTGATAAGCAACCTCGGCTCCGACGGACAGGAAGTACTAGTGCAAACGAAGACGATATGAGCCTGCCGAAGCCACTGGACGTGGCGCTCTGAGGCGGCCTTTGTCACCGGGTTGTCTGGCTCGAGTGCCATCGGGCTCGAGGTCATAAGCCAATCGCTGCTGAAGGCAAACTACGCCTTCTTCACCGCTCGTCTTACGCTTGTCACCAATAAGCAGGCACTCTCGCACTTCTTTTTTCCTTTATCTCGTCAGGATTCGTCCAGTCTGTACGTCGATTTGCAGGCATCTCCGCTTTTCTTATTTATCCACTTTTTTCAGTACAAAGTACGCGCAGCCAAAGTTGCAGTACTCATATAGATATTCCGATAAAGTGCTTATTTTTGTATCATATGATGCCTTATGATTATCATCCGAGAAAAAGCCTTTCAGGCGAAGCTGGCCATAGCCCCAATCACCTACAATGTAATCATATTTTATCAATATATCGCTGAAGCGGGCTCTCAACGCTTCCTCATTGAAGCCGTCCCTAAAATCTTCAACGAGCTCATATTGCTTATTTTGTATCGCAACCAATTATCTCACCCGCTTTTTTGGCTTTAGTTATAAAAAATTGCCTCTAGAAGTCTTTCCTATAAGGTTGTACCTTATGTTAACAAAGTTTGTGTTCAATTTCTGTTCCTCTATAAATTATAACTCAAACGGCAACAATTTCTAGTAAAAAAGCCGCTTTTTCGCACATCCTACTATAGAGGAGGTGTATTTTTTGAAATCAGCAAGGGTTGTATCGATTGTTCTAAGTGTCATGATATTGGGTGCCTGTGCGGCCAATGAGCGCCAGACCGCAGAAAACGATGCGGTCTATAAAGAAAGCGGAAACACGATGAATAGAGATGACCGGCACGATTTATATAACCGTTCAAATAATGATAATAATTATGGCTTTGTCCGCGAGGTAAAAAGCCCTGTTCCGGGCAAAACAGCGGATTTTGAGCGTAATGATACAATAGACCGGGAAAAAACCGCCCGTACAATCAGCAAAATGACCGTTGCACTGCCAAATGTTCTTGACAGCAGTGTAGTCGTAACCGACAGCGAGGTTTTAATTTCCTATAAATTAAGCGAAACAGATGATAAAACAAGGTTTGAGACGGCTGATCAGGTAAAGAAAACAGCCATGTCTGCAGTTCCACGCTGGTATCACGTTTATGTCACAGATGACCCAGCCTTAAGGCAATATGTTGAAAATATTGGTTCCATTGATCCTTATACAGCGAATAAAAATAAAGCTGTAAGGGACACCATCCGTATGATGAAAGAAAGTTCCCC
The DNA here is from genome assembly GCF_000374565.1 of Siminovitchia fordii DSM 16014 = CIP 108821. Lineage (GTDB taxonomy): Bacteria > Bacillota > Bacilli > Bacillales > Bacillaceae_C > Siminovitchia > Siminovitchia fordii. The sequence goes on from NZ_KB894695.1 coordinate 35,497, forward strand.
TCAAGGCCGAAAAATGAGTGACACTGAAAATGAGAATGGAGAAACAAAAGAAGATCGTATGATCAACTCAAGATAGCCTTGCAACATATATATCGGCCCGTGTATATCATGGGCCTACTTATTTTTTAATAATAAGCAGAGGAGGTTTCACCCATTTGAGAATTGTATTACTCTTTGCCGTTCTCATATTTTTTTCAGGAATATCGGTTGAAGCAGGAGAGATAACAAAGAAGTCGGATATGTACGAAAAAAGATTGGAGTTGTATAAAAAAACAGAAACAGCTACCGGAGTTCCATGGTTTTATATAGCAGCTGTAGACCAATACGAACGCAGTATAAGGTATGTAAGAAAAGATTTGCCGAAACCCGACGGAATAATCGGCATATACATTCATCCTGAACAATGGAAAGGCATTGCCAATCCCGATAAAAAGGACATCAATCCAGTCACCATCTCTTTTTTTAATGGACTTGGCCAAGATGGAAATGGTGATGGAATTGCTAACCCTAATGACGAAGAAGACGTATTGTTTACGATTGGAAATTACTTTTCCAAATACGGTGTAGATGACACCAGGTTCCGAATTGCCTTATGGAATTATTATAAAAGGGATAAAACAGTTGGTGCCATTATGACTAATGCGAAAATATATAGAAAAATGGACCGGATTGATTTGGATGATAAAGCATTTCCTATTCCCAAAGGCTATAACTATACGTATCATAACACGTGGGGAGACCGCCGTGGATGGGGTGGCCGGAGAATGCATGAAGGCACCGATATTTTCGCCGGATATGGAGCGCCTGTACGCGCCGTTGCTTATGGAGTTGTAGAATTAAAGGGATGGAATAAATTTGGCGGATGGCGGGTTGGCATCAGGGATTTGAATAACACCTACCATTATTACGCTCATTTGAACGGATTTGCAAAAGATTTGAAAATTGGGAAGGTCGTAAAGCCCGGTGATGTCATTGGAAGTGTCGGAAGTTCAGGATACGGACCTCCCGGAACAGCCGGAAAATTCCCCCCGCATCTTCATTTCGGGATGTACAAAGACAACGGTATCAACGAATGGGCGTTTGACCCTTATCCGCATTTAAAAGCGTGGGAACGGGTTGAAAGAAAATAATGAAGCTTTGGGTCTTACCCCAAAGCTTCATTGATTCTTTCATTATGCTTTTCTTTTTGCTTCCTTCGACTTGGAGATTGCCAAAGCGACACTCGCTCCAAAGCCTCCCCATATAATGATAACACCGATAATCATCATTGCGATTGCGCTGCCGCTCATTTAACCTACCTCCCTTTCGTCAACCGAGGATTTATAACTGAGATCATGGCCTTTCCACTGCTTGAGAGACATCAGAATACCAAAGAACATTGCACCGAGTGCTACGGTCCATCCGTATTTAAATAGGAATTCGCGTGGGTAATCCCCCCCGCCGTAATCTCCGACAAGGTTTTGACGCAGATTGTCAAACATCATATAACCAAGAACAAGCGGAGTGATGACCGATAATGAAATCCTCCACCAGGCTCCAAGTCTGATATCTGAAACAGAATCAGCATGAGATTGAAGCGGTTTCAACTGTTTGGCAAACCAAGCAATAAAGATTACCTCAAACAGGCCAGCCATCGCAACTCCAAATTGATTAATGAAATAGTCGGCAACATCAAGCAAGTTCAAACCATTTTGTGTAGCAAAGACAAGCGACACGATGGCTGTCAATCCGCCTCCGAACGTAACCGCCTTTGCCCTGGAAACATTGAATTTTTCCTGAATACCGGCCATATACGTCTCAACAATTGATATTAGGGATGTAAGCCCTGCCAATGTGAGCGATACGAAGAACAAAACTCCAAAAACTTGCTGGAATCCCGGCAACTCATTAATGATGGTTGGAAAGACGGAAAACGCAAGCAACACTCCCCCTTGCACAACCTCATTGACGCCAACACCCTGTTGCGCTGCCATAAACCCTAAAGCTGCAAACACACCAAACCCGGCGAGAAGCTCGAAACCGGAGTTCGCAAAGCCGGTAATAAAGGCGCTGTTCGTTATATCGGACTTTTTCGGCAAATAACTTGAATAAGTAATCATTATGGCAAAACCAATGGATAAACTGAAGAAAATCTGTCCATATGCTGCAACCCATACCTTGCCGTTTGCAATTGTGCTCCAATCAGGTTTAAAGAACTGATTTAATCCCTCAACCGCTCCATCCAAAGTAAGGGCACGGATAACAATGACTAAAAATAAGACGACGAGCAATGGGATCATAATTTTGGTAGCGGCTTCAATACCTTTTTTAACTCCTGCAAATAATATTCCCAGTACGATGACCCACACGAGAATAAGTGGAATCAGAACTCCAGGAACAAAGCTGCCCATGGAGGCCGTATCGCCAACCTTCAAATAATCGGCAATCAGGAAGTTAGTTGTATCAGAGCCCCAGTTCAAATTAAAAGAAAAATAAGTGTAGGACAGAGCCCAAGCGATGATTACCGAATAATATGTGGCAATAACAAATGAAATGCCGATTTGCCACCATCCGATCCATTCCCCTCCTTTTCTTACCCTCGTCAGAGATAGAGGCGCAGATCCCCTGTATTTGTGGCCGATCGCAAACTCCAAGATCAGTAATGGAATTCCTGCCGTAAGCAGAGCGAACAAGTATGGAAGAAAGAATGCCCCTCCTCCATTATCATACGCAACAGCTGGAAAACGCCATATGTTCCCCAGTCCAATCGCTGACCCGACGGCGGCAAAAATAAACCCCGCTCTCGAACCAAATTGCGCACGATTTTCCATTAAAATACCCCCTTTTTAATAATAGTTTTTTCTTGCGGAAAAATCAGAAAATTTACCAAACTATAAAATTAGTATATCTATTCATTCTTATTTTGTCAAAACGAAATTATGCACAAATTCTATATAAATTTTATATTAAAACTATTTTAAAATAGATAAAAGACAGCACTAGGCTGTCTTTTACCTTCAAGGGTTTTCTTCCATTACCGTCTTTTGTGGAGCTTTATTTTTTTTCGTAGTCAGGGCAAAAATAGCCAACAATAAGGCTACTGTAGCTAGTCCTAACAATCCATTATCCGTCAATCCCATTACAATGAACCCGATACCTGCAATCAATGCCGATGTCAGAGCATATGGAAGCTGGGTGATAACATGGTCCATATGATTACAACCTGCACCAGTGGATGAAAGGATCGTTGTATCCGAAATTGGTGAGCAATGGTCTCCAAAGACAGACCCCGCAAGAACGGCTGCAAGTGCCGGGAGCATCATGGATATGTCTGTTGCAGCGACTATCTGTCCCGCAATCGGCAATAAGATACCGAAAGATCCCCATGAGGTACCCGTTGCGAATGCCATCAATCCGGCAACAGCAAACATGATAACTGGCAAGAAGGAAATATTCAACTGTGAGTTCGCAACGATGTTTCCAATATATACGCCTGTGCCCAACTCTTCGATCAAAGTGATAATGGCCCACGCAAATATCAAGATCATGACAGCCGGAAGCATGGATTTCATCCCAACTCTGATCCCTTTAAAAAGAAGCTGCGAATTCATTGAACTGTTTTTTGCCGTTTGGCGGAAAAATAGGATAATAGCAACGATTAAACCCAAGACGCCGCCATAAATGAGAGCAGATGCCACGTCAGCGTTACCAAAAATATCCATTGTTGTTGCTCCGCTTTCACTCTCCCTCAAGCCGCTCCACACAATGGCAGCAATCGTCCCTGCAAAAAGGGCAACAATTGGCCAGACCAAATCCCCCACTGTTCCGTTTTCGCTGGAGGGTAAATCTTCTTTTATCTCACCCGGAATCTCTTTTTTGGGGTCATAGGGTATACCTGTTACCATCGTGCGATTTTCATGTGTCTTCATGGATCCAAAGTCAACATTCCTTAGGGCAATGATAAAGACAAGTCCAAGGGTAGCCCATACATACAGGTTCATAGGAATGATTTTAAGGAAAGCTGTAAACGCAGAAACATCCGTAATATTATGCGTCGCAAGAACCGTCCCGATGATTCCGATAATAAAGGCTCCCCAGCTGGAAATGGGAGAAATGACACAAATAGGCGCTGAGGTTGAATCAATCAGATAAGCTAGCTTTGCCCTGGATACACGATGGCGGTCTGTAATAGGGCGTGCCACCTGACCGACCGCAAGGGCATTAAAATAATCATCTATAAAAATAATGATGCCAAAAATCGCTGTTAAAACTTGGGCACCTGCTCGGCTCTTCACTTTTGTCATAGCCCATTCACCGAATGCCCTGCTTCCACCCGCGATATTAATGAGTGCAGTGATCGCTCCCAATAAAAACAGGAAGGATAAAATACATATGTTCCAAGAATTTAATCCGCCATCTTCGACGAAAATTCCTTTGACTGCGTTCCATAAATAAGATAAGGATTGTATAACATTGCCCTTGCCCAATAATAAGGCTGATACGATTATGCCTGTCCCTAACGAGAGCAGTACCCTGCGTGTAAGGATGACCATCAATATCGCCAATAGAGGCGGCAATAAAGAAAAGATCGATTGCTCCATATTTTCCTCCTGTTCTCACACAGACTCTTTGCTGTGCACTGCTGCTTAGGCTCTTGCTAATTATACTTTATAATAGAGAAATAGTTTTTCCAAATCTCAAATTTTAGCAAATCCCCTCTTTTCAAAGAAAAAACCACGCATGCGCGGCTACATCCAACATCAGAAAAGCTATTTCTAATAATAATTTCTAACGTATCCGTTGTCTAATCCTAACCCCCAACCTCCGTTATCCCTCTCTTTGAAAAGGTTTACATTCTTATTATATAAATATACTATCATTAAATATATTTGCTGACAATGCTATGGTGTATTCGGTGCACCAGGAATTTGGATGGATGGGTTCATCGTCCCGCTATTATTGTAAAATTGAGGAACATCACCAGGATACAAGCCAATTGCAATAGGTACTTCCTGCTCTACTATTGCCTGTTCAGTCCCAAAAGGAATGATGATTTGTACGACAACACTGACTTGGACGGACACTGTAACGAACATATTGTTAATCGGGTATTGCTCCACCTTTGTCTCCACGTTCGTATTCACGCTGCCTACAGGAGTGAACCTGATCGGAATACGCGGCCCTAAATTTCCCAACAGCGCAATGTTCGTCGCCTGTCCCAAAGGAAATGAATATACGATTCCCTCACCTTTTGCGGATTCGTCGTATGAAAATTGTACACCCGTCTCCTCGTAAAATGCAGCCAAGTCTCCCGCTTCTGCCTGTCTCAAGTTCAATTGAATCGCCCTGGATATATCCGCCTGAGTTTCATTGATAATATCGGTCTTGAATTGAACAGTCTTTCCCCCTACCCCGTCCGGAACAATTTCGGTAATTTCCCTCAAGTCCTTTACTTCTGGAATCACATCCTTGACCGCTTTACTGACGACCATTGGGGCAATTTTACGGGTTTGGGATTCTGCATAACTCATCAAAGTAGGTTTAATCCCTTTATTCACAATCCACAGCCCAACGGCTGTGGAAAAAATAAAAAAAACGAATGATATCAACAAAACATAACGAAAAGGCAATGGTCCCCGCCGATAATTGCGTTTACGAAATCGAGCCAACAATAATCCCCCCTTATACAAACATATGCGTACAAGAGGGGATATAAGCGCACGTTTATAAAATTGCTTTCGATCCGACTTCAGATCATTTTCAGCAAAGCTTCACGTCCTATTGTTCCCGGAGTGATGCCAATCTCTCTTGCAGCAAACGTCACGGATTCCAGCGGAGCGTCGAGCAGTTGGTCAATCGTTCTGACGCCAATCGCCCTTCCTGCAATGATCCCGCGGTCTTTCAGTTTGCTGTTCAACAATCCTACGTCAAGAGCACCGCACATGATATATCCTCGATCATTTGATAAGGTAAGCAATGTAGTCTTAGGCAAACGAACAGTCGAAGCGATAAACATATGCCCGTCAATCATCACCGGCTCTATACTAACCATCCAATCCACTCCTTCCGTTACCTATTATATGAAAGGGCAGATATATAGTTTCCGAAGTGAAAAGTGAAAACGGTGGCCAGCGTCCAGAAATGCGAGAGCCTTACGGTGTTAAACTGTTTCCGTTGAGAAAGTATCTCTCCACCATTTGGGAACAGCCGACTCAACCACATTCCATGGAATTTTTTTGAGTCTTCCATGCAATTTATGACCTAAAATCCCCAATATTGGACGTTTTACAATATTTGCCTTGATTTTAGAATTAAGCTAAAAATTCAACAATGTTTTTTTATAATGACAATGCTTCTAGCAAAGGTTTATATCTTTACCTCCACTAACATTTGTGACAAACCGCTGAGACCTACCTTAACAGAGATGATTATGCTTACGGAAAGCCCCGGGTAGGGTCTTCATTTAAAAGAAGCATATGGAATACTTTCTGTTAAGCGGGATTAAAAAACAATAAACAAATCACAGATACCTGGTCTTCAGTTCCCATTCCATCAGATCCCGTACAAATTCCGGCAAATAGTAAATCTTCCTTCTCGCATTTTTTATAGGAGGCAAAAATACGCCGAATGTGAACATGTCCAAAGTTGCCAGACTATAGGTCTTTTCACGGACTATTGGCTTTCCAGCAACTTTGATGGATCCGTTGTCCTTGTCGTATTCTATTTCATGGTAAACAAGTTTTCCCATCATGACACCTCTGAAGCCCAGACCTTGAAATTCGAGGTCAGACAACCCACTATCTTCGGATATATGAAGTACCTCCTCAAGTTCAGCTCCTGATAATTCAACGACACATGGATTGATCGGATGTGGGAGCATTTGGTGCAAATCGTACTTCGTCACTTTTCCTTTCTCAAGTGCTGAAAGAATAAGTCCGGAATTGATAAGAGCACAATCCGCTTTGCACCACTTGTATAAAGCTTCACACAATATAGCCGGTAGTTCGGACTGCTCCGCCCATGAATAATTAAGCGGTTCAGGAAGAGTGACCACTTCGGTTTGCAGCAGGTCTTTTCCGATTTCTTCCAAATCTTTAATGTATTCTCCTGCATTCGGAGGGTTGTCCAAAATAGCTGTATCGACAAGAGAAGCAGTGAAGTTTTTCCAAAAAAAAGGTCCTGTATCAACTTCAGCTTTCACGTAGCCAATATATTCCCCATATCGTCCCGCAGCACCCAATGTTGTATGGTTCACTTTTTTTCCGTTCATAAAAACATGATGGGTATGGCCGCCCAAAATCAGATCAACACGAGGATTGTTCTCTGCAATCGTTTCATCATCATCCATGCCTAAGTGGGATAAAACGATAATGATATCAGCCTGCTTCTGTAATTCAGCAATTTGCCTTTCCAGTTCTGCAAGCGGTTCGGATAATTCCCAGCCCAATAACTTGTAAAGTGGACGGTAATAGGCAGTAGCTGCGGTAACCCCGATTTTGGTCCCCCTTGAGCTTTTAAATATTTGATAAGGGAGAGCCCATGAAGGCCTTGTTCCACCTGCCAAATACACATTTGCAGCCAATACTTCAAAATCCGCTTCATCATACAGATGATTTAAAACATCATGAGGCAAAGTAAGTCCTTCATTATTGCCTAAAGTGACCGCAGTATACCCGGCATCGTTTAAAAGCTCGACATTCCCCTTTCCAAGGGTCCCTTCTGTAAAAGAGTGCCATCTGTCCACAAAATCGCCGCAGTCAAAAATAAAAACGTCTTCTCCATTCGCTTCATGAAGTGCTTTTCTTTCTTTCAAAAACTTTCTGATCCTTGGCCATTTTTCAAAATGGCTGTGGACGTCATTCGTATGGTATATATGAATTTTTTCCCTCACAAACACACTTCCTATCAGTCAGAACAAATCCAGCTGTTTGGCAGCAAGTCCTTTGTATTCTATGCCCAGCAATTGGATAAAATCCTTTGCGTTCCCGGCAGCATCTCCACCGGAGTTATTATTGAAAAGAACATAGATATCCTTAGTTTGCTCTTGAAGCTTCAGGATATTATTCTTCCATTCCAGCAATTCCTCTTGATTATAGCGGTATAAATAACGGACCTCCCGCCAATTTTTCCCGTTAGGCTTTACCCAGGCTGCTGTGTTCCTTCCATGCATACGAACAAGAGTTTTCTCCTCATTAGTTGCTTTAAGCACAGTAGGAACCGATCCTTCCCCTGCCTGCGGTTCATCGCAGATGCTGTGGATCCACCTTTCCGATTCCATAAATCTTAATGTTTGAGAACGGAACTTTGCTGAAAACCAAGACTGGTTGCGAAACTCGAGTGCCACTGGGAATTGTCCCATCTTTTCACGGCAATAACGCAAATAAGCTACATTCTCCTTATTACAGTCAAACCATGGAGGAAATTGAAAAAGGATCATCCCGAGCTTGCCGCTCTCCTTATATGGCAGAATCGATTCTTTAAAGGCAGCAAACATTTCCTCTTTTGACGAAAACGGGATATCTCCACGTTGATGTCCTGTCATCCCTTGATACGCCTTCACAACAAAGAGAAAATCAGGAGGCGTGTCCTTGACCCATTTTTCCACATTACGGGCAGGCTGAACCGCATAAAAAGAAGCATCCACTTCAACAATAGGGAAGTTCGCCGCATATTCCTTCAATTTATCCCGTGCAGCCATCCCCTTTGGGTAAATGTTGTGGTCGCCCCATCCGGTAACTCCAATATAAATCATAACATCACCTGCTTTTAGTGTAGCATGATTTAAAGTTTATCTACCAATACTATCATCTCATTATATTCCCATTGAAAGAAATAAAAAAACGTCCGGAGGGTGAGCGAAACATTGGGGGTAAAATGCAATTTGAACCTCTGATGACTAAAGGTGACGGGATTCTTTGAAGCATACTTGAATTGCATCATATTAATTCTTGAACAAACGGTCAAACTTATCCACAAAATTCTTTAATGATGATTACAAGGAATACTCTCCACTTCCTTCAGCCTTATTCGTTCTTTTTCAACTTGTCGAATGAAACGAGCCTTACTGTGTATGAGGGAAAATATAGATTTAGCCCGGTCAAAGCCGGGCCTGTTTTTGACCTAGTCGTTGATTTCTCTACAACGACAAATGAATCTCTCACGGTCCCGATGATGGTGATGGTGGCCACGATCATGGTGATGATGTTCACGTTCATGATGATGGTGGTCACAATCATGGTGATGATGCTCGCGTTCGTGATGATGGTGGCCATGCTCATGGTGATGATGCTCATGTTCATGATGATGGTGGCCATGCTCATGGTGATGATGCTCACGTTCATGATGATGGTGCCCATGCTCATGGTGATGATGCTCGCGTTCGTGATGATGGTGGCCATGCTCATGGTGATGATGCTCACGTTCATGATGATGGTGCCCATGCTCATGGTGATGATGCCCGCGACCATGATGATGGTGGTCACAATCATCCCAATCCCAGATTTCTCGACATCTGCAAACAAGAGCTTCCCGACGTCTTCTGTGTCGGTCTCTTTCATCGCCGCCAAAGTCATATTCTTCATATTCAAAATACATATTCATCTCTCCTATAAATTTATTGAAGTCGGCCGACCTGTTATTAAGATATTGGAAATAGTTGAAATGGATTGGACAAACGAATAGGAAAATCGAGGATTTTTATTCAAAAAAAAACCTCCTGAAAAAAGGAGGTTAAAAATATTGTTTGACTGTAATTTATACTTTCTTTGTTATGACTCCTTTTGATGCTTTAACAGGTCACGAATTTCAGTAAGCAATTTAGTTTGCTCATCTAACTCTTCTGTTTCCTCTTCTTCCTCATCATGCTTTCTTCTTACCGAATTAATCAAACGAATAAATAGAAAAATAGAAAGAGCAATAATGAAAAAGTCAACTACATTCTGAATAAACACACCGTATTCAATATTTGCATCACCTATTGTGAACTTTAACCCTTCAAAGCTTAAGCCTCCAAGCAAGAGACCAATTATTGGCATAATGATATTGTCTACTAAAGACGAAACAATTTTACCAAAAGCGCCTCCAATAATAACTGCTACAGCTAAGTCCATTACATTCCCTTGTGAAGCAAATTCTTTAAAATCTTTCCACATAAGCACCTTCCTTTCCCAAACCCAGCCACCTATCTTTGGGCATTTTAAGCAATTTGTAAGTGTCTTTTTCAATATTACCTATTAACCCAATTACTCAAAAGGGTCTAAAAAACTATTTTTCTATCGTTTTCACTCAATTGTTTCAACAATTCCACGTTTGGCAGAAGTTTTTGCGATTTGCCATACTCGACATTTCCGATTAACTTAAGACAGCCAAAAGGATATAAAGAACCTTTTTCCAGAGGAACCGCCAGGAAGTTTGTTTTCATTTTTTTATAAGCACACATTGGTCAACTACATTGTTTTGACTAAATTAGTTTGTTGTCATTTTGCCATCTGGATTCATGAGCGGCAGTAACGGTGTTCTCTTTACATTTTAAGAAAAATTAAAAGGCATGAACACGATGCATTACCGCGTTCAAGCCTAACAAGCTTTCCAATACCCTAATCTGTTAAATTACATTAATCCCCCATCTCAGATCAGTATTGTTCTCATGCTTTTTTTATCTTTCTTTCCATCTGACATACTTATGCTTTTTTCCTAGCCTGCTGCTCTTCCAAATCTATTACATATTCCTTTCCTTCTCTTTCGTTACTTTTCATCAAAATAATTTCGTTACTCAATCCTTTGTAGGTTGAGTAACACATGACTAGCATCATAACGGATAATGGGACAGCTGCTGCGACTAGTGCAGATTGCAATCCTTGCAACCCTCCTGTCACAATGAGAACAATTGAAATACCCGCAATAACGACTCCCCAAATGATTTTTGTCATGGTTTTTGGGTTAGGGTTTCCATTTTCACTTATCATGCCCAAAACGAAGACTGCTGAGTTCGCTGATGTAATAAAGAAAATCAAGACAAGTACCATAGCAAGGACACTTAGAAAAGCAGTCATTGGAAAATATTCAAAGAATTTGAATAAGGCAGATGTGACATCTGTAGATACAGCATTTGCCAGTTCAGTCGCACCTTCAATCTGAATAAGGTGAATAGCGGATCCTCCCATGACCGCGAACCAAAAAAATGAACCAAGTACTGGAATGAATACCGCTCCCATCATAAATTCCTTTATTGTTCGTCCTTTTGAAATTCTTGCAACGAAACTGCCTACGAGTGGTGCCCATGCAATCCACCAGCCAAAGTAAAACAATGTCCAGCTTGCAATCCAAGATCCGTCATTATAAGGTTCTGTCCGGAAAGACATACCTATGAAATTTTGTGCATAATCACCGATCCCTTGGAAAAATATTTTTAAAATACTTTGAGTCGGTCCAAGCAGCAAGACAAATCCAAGTAAAGCAAACGCCAATAACATATTTACATTCGATAAATGCTTCATTGCACCTTGAAGACCTGAAACGGTTGATGCTACGTAAATTAATGTAACGGCCAGTACAATGAATATTTGTACACTAAAATTAACAGGCAGCCCCCATAGAACGTTGACCCCGCTGTTCACTTGCAGTGTTCCGAATCCCAATGAAGTTGCGATTCCTATCACAATTGATAGAATTACAATAATATCAACGGCCTTACCAAATTTCCCCCCTATTTTATCTCCTACCAGAGGGTAAAAAACTGAACTTAATGAGGCAGGTAGTTTTTTTCTAAATTGAAAGAATGCAAGCGACACACCTACCAGTGCATAACATGCCCATGCTGACACTCCCCAGTGTAAATACACAAATTGCATGGCGAGTTTGGCGGATTCCTCTGAAGAACCTTTCCCGAATGGTGGATCGATATAATAAGAAACAGGTTCAGCGACTCCCCAAAACACAAGGCTGATCCCGATTGAGGCACTGAATAGCATCCCAATCCAAGTAGCTGTTTTATATTCAGGACGATCAGAATCATCTCCTAATCTGATATGTCCAAACTTTGAGAGTCCTATATACATACAAAATGAAAAAAATACAAATACACTTCCTAAGATGAACCATCCCAAGTTATTATAAATAAACGATAAAGATGTTTCCGAAAACCTTTCAAGCTGCTTTGGAATAAAAACTCCAAGACTGATTAAGACAAGACTGAAAGCTAACGAGATATAAAAGACCGCTTTCTTACTCTTCATATAAACACTCCTATTATTTTAATACGTTCACTTACATTGGATGAACGAAAATACAACTAAGCAAAAATAAGGATTTGTAAGCGCTGTCTTTTAGATGTAAAGAGTATGGACAAGTAAATACCGCTATTTTTCATCAGCCAGGAATCAGATCATAACTATTCCTGGCTGACTAATTTTCCTTCATTTATTCTCTGAATACAAGAATTTCTTCTGAATACAAGAAGTTACAACTTCCACCATTTTATCTCCAACTTCTGAAGTGATGGCCGATCCTCCCATATCAGGTGTAAGCACCTCTTTTTTGATAAGTAACTCTTCGATTCCAGAAACAATCACTTTTCCATACTCTTCATATCCAAAGAAATCCATCATTTGACTGGCAGACCAGATGGCTGCGAGCGGGTTGCTCAAACCTTTCCCTGCTATATCAGGGGCTGATCCGTGAACAGGTTCGAACATAGATGGATATTTTCTTTCCGGATTGATGTTGGCACCTGCAGCAAGTCCAATTCCACCGGCAATTGCAGCTCCTACATCAGTTAATATGTCACCGAATAAATTGGAAGTCACGACGACTTCAAATCGTTTAGGGTCAGTGATCATTAACATCGCTGCCGCATCAACGAGATAAGATGCTGTCTTTACATCAGGATAATCCATGCTTACTTCTTCAAACACTTCATCCCAAAAAACCATCGAATAATTTAAGGCATTCGCTTTTGAAATGCTCGTAAGTGTTTTCCCTTCTTTTTTAGCTACTTCAAAAGCATAACGAATGATGCGCTCCGTTCCTTTACGGGAAAAAACCGAATTTTGCAACACAACCTCGTTATCTTGGCCCTTGAAAAGCCAATCACCTGCTCCAGAATATTCACCTTCAGTATTTTCACGGATGAATAACATATCGATATCATCGATCTTAACATCTGCTAAATTAGAATGAGCTCCACGCAACAATTTAACAGGACGAAGATTGACGTATTGATCAAAGCTTTTACGAATGATCAGCAATAACTCCCATAAAGAAATATGGTCTGGGACGCCGGGAAAACCGACAGCACCTAAATAAATTGCATCAAATTCTTTTAGCTGATCAATCCCGTCATCATCCATCATTTTTCCAAATTTCGTGTAAAATTCGCACCCCCAAGGAAAATAGGTGAAATCAAATTTGAAGTTTGTATCAAGTTCTGATATTTTATTTAAAACTTTAATCCCTTCATTGATGACTTCCGGACCGATCCCGTCCCCCGGAATAACCGCTATTTTATATGTTTTCATGTCAGCTCCTCATTCTTGGCTTTGGTTCCAAACAACTAATTTCATTTCCGTCATTTCTTCCACTGCATATTTAACGCCTTCACGGCCGGTTCCACTGTCTTTTACTCCGCCATACGGCATTTGATCCACCCTGAATGTCGGAACGTCGTTAACAATAACCCCTCCAACATATAATTCCTTTGTTGCATATAAAGCGTTTTTAATATTGTTCGTATATATTCCTGCCTGCAGTCCGAAACGGGAATCATTTACGCAGCGGACAGCTTCCTCAACCGACTTTACTTTATTTACTACAACAACTGGCGCGAATACTTCTTGACAAGATACTTTTAAATCAGAATGAGCACCTGTAATAATCGTCGGCTCAAGTACTCCTTCTGTCAGTTTACCTCCGGTTCTGATGATTGCCTTCTCCTTCGCTTCAGCAATCCATGCCAGCGCACGATTAGTGTCATCTTTAGAGATTAATGCAGATATATCTGTTTCTGGATTAAGCGGGTCGCCAATTTTCAATTGTTTGGCCGCTTCGGTAAATTTAGAGACAAACTCCTCAAACACATCTTCATGCACATATACACGCTGGAGTGAAATACATACTTGACCCTGATTGGAGAAAGCTCCCATTATACATCGGTCAATTATGGTATCCACAACTACATCTTTATCGATGATGAGTGCTGAATTAGATCCTAGTTCAAGTGTTGTTTTTTTCAAACCTGCTTTGTTGCGTATGCCGATTCCGACACTGGGACTTCCGGTAAAAGTGATCATATTTACGCGGTCATCCTCTACAATGGCCTCTCCTACTACTCTTCCGGAACCTGTTACCACATTCAGTACTCCTGCCGGAAGTCCGGCTTCTTCAAAAACCTCGGCAATAAAAAGGGCGGACAACGGAGTTTGTGATGCAGGTTTTAAAACCATCGCATTTCCCGCCGCAATAGCAGGTCCCACTTTATGAGCAACTAAATTCATAGGAAAGTTAAACGGTGTGATAGCCCCAATTACTCCAATAGGTTCTCTTACCGTGTAACCGATACGCCCTGCCCCGCTCTCTGCTGCATCAAATGGAATCGTTTCTCCATGAATTCTTTTTGCTTCTTCAGCGGAAAACTTATAAGTCTCTATCGTTCTTGCCACTTCCGCCTTGGCAAAAGCAATGGGTTTTGCCGACTCCAGCGCTATAATCCTTGCCGCTTCATCTACTTTATCTTTTAAAATAGAGGCAGCATTCTCCAATATTTCTGCCCGTTTAAAAGCAGTCATTTTCCCGATGATTGAACGCGCTTTACAGGCAACTGTGATTGCGTCATAAGTTTGCTCCTTGGTTGCTGCCGCAATTTGTGCGATCTCCTCACCGGAATATGGAGAATAGAGAGGGGTGTAACTTGATGTTTCCACCCGCTCGCCATTGATGATTAATGACTTTTTATCTGATTTCACTTCACTTGTCAATTTACTCATTTAGAGCCTCCAACACCATTTCATGAAACTGTACGATGGCTTGTTCAGAAGAAGAATATCTGCCGCGCTCAAAAGCACGTGATCGGAACCCGATTTGTTCTAATTCGACAAGTTCAATATCTTCCTGACGAACTTGCTCCGCAAATGCAACTAAATCTTTTTCATCCTGAGTCAATTCCTCATCCCGGAAATAATACGTGTAAACAATCAGCGTATTTTCATGATCGATTGGCTTTAATTGAATCGTGGCCATATTTCCCGGACCTGGGTAGATTGTTAACATCAGATTTGGCCATAACCAGTAGAAGGAACCTCCTTGCATTTCAGCTTCATCCAATTCTACAGATCCATAATTTTTTTCCGGCTTTACGTTTGAAGCTTGAACAGAATAGTTCTCGCAAGTAGTGATTTGGTATTGATTCATGTCCAACGTCGCCACAAAGCTTGGGTGTGCTACGTGACAGTGATCGCACTCCAAATAGTTGTCCACAAATGCTTTCCAGTTCGCTTTAAGATGCCTCGTTTTTACATTTGTTCTTTTTAATTCACTCAAGAATGGGAATTTGCTTAAACGATCA
Source organism: Siminovitchia fordii DSM 16014 = CIP 108821 (assembly GCF_000374565.1). Classification (GTDB taxonomy): domain Bacteria; phylum Bacillota; class Bacilli; order Bacillales; family Bacillaceae_C; genus Siminovitchia; species Siminovitchia fordii. Next base: position 51,032 of record NZ_KB894695.1, read on the forward strand.
AAGAAATCTCCGTAGGATTCGGCCAATGGTTTCGCATTGTCATCCAAGTTTACGAAAATAAGCGATTCCAAAATTTCCACTCGAACGGGGCGCAGACATGCATCTTGTACACAGGCTGCATCCTCCCCTCTAAAGTTAGGCGCCTTGTTCAATTTCCCATCTAGTTTGAAAGTCCATCCGTGATACCCACATTGTAAAATTCTTTTCTTACCGGATTCATTTTTTTCCAGCTTTGTAGCCCGGTGAGGACAAACGTTATAGAAGGCCCGGATGACACCGTCTTGTCCTCGAATGACGATAATCGGCTCATCCGCAACTTCCGTTGTGAAAAAAGATCCCTCTTTTTCTAATTGGCTGATGTGACCTACTTTTTGCCACGTTTTTGAAAAAATCAAATCCCTCTCTTTTTCAAATGATTTTGGATCTGTGTATTTATCATAAGACAGTGTTCTTTCAAATGTACGATTTGTATTGTTAATAACTTTGTTATAGGACATAGACAATTCCCCCTGTTTTCAAGATTATGTTTTTTAACTGGCTTGTTCAGCTTTGCCAAATGGTTCCTCAGCAACTTTTATAGAATTGGTTGGACACCCTTCAAAAGCATCCTCTAAATCGTCCTCAAATGCCTCTGGCACTTGGCACTCCCCGGAATTGTTATCCAACATAACGTAAGAGATGCCCTCTTCGTTATAATCAAAGATGTCTGGTGCTGTTTCTCCACAAGCGCCGCATGCTATGCATGTTTCCTGATCTACCCATGTGTATTTCGCCATAGGAAAACCTCCAATCTAAAAAGAATCAAGTTAAAATTTTATTTGTGTTTTCCATCAAGGTCGTACTATGAACCGTCTGCACTTTCGCCGTCGGGTCAATATAAACTTTCGCATTGCTGACTGCTGTCGGTGCCTCACCAAAGCCGCTTGCAATCAGCTTGACCTTTCCCTCATAGGTGCAAATATCACCTGCAGCGTAAATACCCGGGATATTTGTCTCCATTCTGGAATTGACGACGATTGAATTTTTATCAATTTCTAAGCCCCAATCCGTAATTGGACCGAGTGAAGAAACAAATCCGTAATTAACTAATACAGCGTCAGCATGTAATTCGAGTGTGTTGTCACCTTTTGCTTCAGAAACAATGACTCTCTCAATTTCTTCGTCACCAATGAGTTCGGTGGGGACGTATGGAGTTAAAATTTCCACATTTGATTTCATTAATAAATCTACACTGTGTTCATGAGCCCGAAATTTATTCCTGCGATGGACAATCATAACTTTTTTTGCAATCGGTTCCAACATTAAGGCCCAATCTACCGCAGAATCTCCTCCGCCAAAAACAACCACCTCTTTCCCTTCAAATTGTGCTAAATTTTGAACGGAGTAGTGAAGATTCGTTTGTCCAAATTTTTCTTCGCCAGGTATTTTCAATTTCCGGGGTTGAAAAGCGCCGTTCCCTGCAGTAATGATCACAGCCTTGGAATAATGTGTTTCTTTGTTAGTAGTGATGGCAAACAGCTTCTCATCAATTCTTACAATACTTTCAACGGATTGTTCGAGACAAACTGTTGCTTCAAACTGATTCATTTGGTCCAGCAAGTTATTAATCAATTCCTGGCCGCTGATTTTCGGAAAACCAGCAATATCATAAATATATTTCTCCGGATATAAGGCAGACAGTTGACCACCTAATTGAGGAAGGCTCTCGATAATTTTTACCGTGGCATTGCGCATCCCCGCATAAAAGGCGGTAAACAGGCCAACAGGGCCTCCCCCAATAATTGTGATGTCATATTCGTCTATAGGTTTTTCCATAACCATGCCTCCCTTATCTGACAAATAAATATTCTTTTTAGACTTAAGTATTATCATTGCAACTACCGTGCCAATATTAAAAAGCGTATAAGGTTCAGTCGAAATAACAAAAATAGGTGAAAAATTCATTTTTTTGAGTTATATTTAACTCGTAATTAAAAAAATATTGAGTCAATTTTGATTCGTTAAAAAGGGAGGGCTTATAATTGAATAGGAAAAGTGAGGAAAATACTTTAGAAATAACGGTAGAGGCTCTTTTAAGAATACTTGATTATTCTTCTGATGAAATTTTTGTATTAGACAGGGACCAGAGAATTGTTTATGTTAACCGCACTTGTGAAAAACATTATGGTTTGAAGCCTTCTGATATAATTGGAAAATTAAATTTTGAATTATTTAACAAAGGTTATTGGAAACCCTCTATTGTTCCGGAAGTATATGAGACGAAAATACCTTGTTATATGAAGCAAGAAACCTATATTGGAACAGAATTGATGACATCTGCTATCCCAATTTTGAATGAAAAAAACGAAATTGAATTAGTTGTTATCACTGCTTCTGAGCTCCAAAGATATAAAATGCTAAAGAACGTAGATTCCGTGAATCAAAATCAGCAGGAACCGGTAATGGCTTTAAGAAAAATCATCGCTAATTGTGAAAAGATGGAGAAAACCCTTGAATTTTGTAAAAAGATTGCGGGAACAGATTCTACTGTATTAATATTAGGAGAATCCGGAACAGGTAAAGGAGTGCTTGCTCAGCATATCCATCAAATCAGTAATAGAAAAAACCAACCTTTCATGAATATTAATTGTGCTGCTATCCCTGAGGAACTATTGGAATCTGAATTATTCGGTTATAAAGAAGGTGCCTTTACAGGTGCAAAAAGCTCTGGCAATGAGGGGTTAATTGCAGCAGCCGACGGCGGGACTTTATTTCTTGATGAAATTGGAGAAATGCCACTGAGCATTCAAGCCAAGCTGCTTCAAGTAATCCAGGACAAAGAGTTTATTCCACTTGGAAGCAATGAAACAAGGAAAGTGGATATCCGGATTGTTACTGCGACAAATCAGAATCTGTTGGAAATGGTCCAAAAAAAGAAATTCCGTGAAGACTTGTTCTATCGATTAAATGTTGTCGATATTCATTTACCTCCACTCAAAGAGAGAAAAGAAGACATCATTCCACTAACTTATAGTTTTTTAAACAAATTTAATCAAAAATACAATGAAAATAAAGTTATCTCAAAAGAGTGCCTGGACATTCTCATTCAATATGATTGGCCGGGAAATGTCCGCCAGCTTGAAAACTTAATGGAACGACTGGTAGTCATCAGCGATTCCATTATCCAGGTTGATGACCTTCCGGACCTTATCAAAGACAGCGTTGGACCAATCCCGAAATTATTACAAGCCACTACCCTTGATAAAGCCCTATCCGATACAACGAGAATCTTAGTGAGAAAAGCATATATAGAGCATGGCTCTTCAAGAAAAGTAGCCAGCGAATTAAGCATTAGCCAAACAAAAGCCTCTCGATTGATTAGAGAATATTGTCGGGACCTAATAGGATAAAGAGCCGTATCGCTTGAATTCACAAACAATAACTAGAACTGTCATACATAAAATAACAGTACGTGAATATTGAATTATTCTATTGATTTTAGATAAGTCAGGAGGAAAAAATGAAAACATTTCTTATAGGCTTTTCTTCAGGTTATATGATTAGCATGTTACTTTTTTACCTTATTTTTGATAAGTTTTCTTGGTCGTTTGCAACAGGATCCCTAATGGGAATCCTTTTATTCGGATTCATTTTATATACTATTCGGAAGAAGAAAAAACAAGGCCCGGTTTAAGGCGGGCAACCTCCCAGATATTGTATAATCAAATTGTCATGCTAGATTAGCCGGAGGGATCCTGGCTTTTTTATTCTCGCAGGCCTTGATTGATTTGTTGCATGAGATCACTTCCTGTATCTGTTAATCTTAGAACTGTACAACAAAGTTTTGAAAAATGTAAAATAAGGAAATTAATAAAATTATATACCTTATAGGGAGGTGTACAGTCTTAAATGACAGCTTCAAAAAATTTAAGGATATGCAATAAAGGACACAAATACTATAAAAGTAGCGATTGTCCAAACTGTCCGAAGTGTGAAGTGGAACGAAAACCCGGTAGTGGTTTTCTTTCAAAACTTTCAGCACCCGCAAGAAGAGCCTTAGAGCACCATGGAATCACTACTTTGGATAAATTATCAACGTATAGTGAGAAAGAGATTCTACAAATCCATGGTATAGGACCAGCTTCGCTACCTGCTCTTAGAGCTTCTTTAGAAGAGAAGGGATTATCTTTTAATAAACGACTTTCTTAAGTCGCTTTTTACTGATCCGGTGCTGCCTTTGTTATTCATGCCACTGACCTTTATTATAGTGGGCGTTCCTTTTTTAGTTTTGAGTAACGTGACCTCATGCCTATACTTGTCACCTATTTCTCAAGAAGCAACAATTCCCTCCGGTGCGTCCACTGCCTGATTTCTGCTTTGACAACTTCCTTGTTCTCTCCAGGAGCGTATACTTCAACTACATGGAGAAGTTCACCTTCGTTTGTTCTTGCTTTCCGTTCGACTGACCAACGAGTGATCACTTTCCCACCCCTTTTACAACTCTTCAAATCTTCCATTATCGTATTTAACAATCGACAGCTTGTGTGGATACCGTTTATGGAACATCTTTTCCTTCATGCGTACAACATCCGTCTTGACTCCCTTTACATCCACCACTTCAATGGATCCGTCCGTATCGTTTATTTCAAAGTTCACAATATACTCTATCCTTCTGTGAGCCTCGCCAGCTTTCTCAAATGATTCCTGGAGCAAGTATCGGGGCTGGGGACGGAAGAACAATATCTGCTTATTGGCTTCCAGTTACTTCAGCTGCTCATAATATTTGCTCTCAGCGACTGAATCGAACACAATCCGTCAATTTCAGGAGGTTAAAAACAGGACGTTGGCAAGCTCGAATTTGGAAAGACGGGAAATATGAAAGCATCGGCACTTTCAGAACTAAAAAAGAAGCTGAATTGGCTGCAGGGAAGGCCGAGGAAAAAGTTTACTACGGATATGCCCTCAATGACAGGAAAAAGCACTTTAAGGATCTGGCCGATGAATGGTTGAATTTGCATAAAAAAACAATCTGAGAGATTCCACATTCGAGCAATATGAAGTGGTTGTCAGATTGCACATCTTGCCATTCTTCGGACGAAAAAAAGTATTACGTATCAGAAGGTCCGACATTCAAAAATGGATGAATCATTATTTTGAAATCGTTGATGACGACGGAAATGAAGAATATTCCTATGGTTCAAGATTAAGGTATTTGTCAGTGCTCAAAAGCATTTTTCATTATGGGTTCACTAATTGGAGATATTGGAGAAGGATCCGTCAAACAAATAAAAAATACCAGTAAAAAATAAAGTCAAAGTAAAAAAAGTTTTAAAGTATTATTCTTAAGAAGAACTGAACAAACTGCTGAACTTTATGGAGACATATCAGCATCAAAGATTCAAAGATTATCGTCTGTATTATACTCTGATGTACTTTTTAAGCCAAACAGGTCTCCGCATTAGCGAAGCTCTTGCGCTTAAATGGACAGACATTAACGGTAAAAAGCTTAATGTTGAAAGGCAGACCATTAGGGATGACAACAACGCACTAAAAATAACAACACTAAAAAATTCATCATCATACAGGACGATTGGCCTTAACGACGATCTGTTGCAAGAACTAAAATTCAAGGTAAAACAGAATGAATTAATCTTTTAGGAAGAATGAAGACGGGATCATCCTCCAAAACTATTTAGGAAATTATTTAACACCTTCTACGGTCCGTGACTCAATCCGGGACTATTGCAAAAAGGCAGGAGTGGAAATATAAGGGGACGCACGGATTCAGACATACCCATGCTGTTTTGCTGCTCGAGTCTGGTGCGAGCATCAAATTCATAGCAAACAAATTAGAGCACAAAACGATCAAGACGACGGCGGACACTTACTTGGACATTACCGAAAAAATAGAAGAAGACGAACTCAATAAGTTCGCCTCCTACACTCAAAGAAAAATCTAAACTGGCACAAAACTGGCACGTCGCGTTTATTAGATATTTTCTTTTAACAACAAAGCCTGTATTTACAAGGGTTTTGAAGCTATTAACCGATCGAACCTTCCATCTCGAACTTGATCAAACGGTTCATTTCAACCGCATATTCCATTGGAAGCTCTTTTGTAAATGGTTCAATGAAGCCCATGACGATCATTTCTACCGCTTCCTGCTCGCTGATTCCGCGGCTCATCAGGTAGAAGAGCTGCTCCTCAGAGACTTTGGAAACTTTCGCTTCATGCTCTAGTGAAATGTTGTCATTCAAAATTTCGTTGTAAGGAATTGTATCCGACGTGGATTTGTCATCCAAGATCATTGTGTCACATTCAATGTTTGAACGTGCACCGTCGGCTTTGCGGCCAAAGTGGACGATTCCACGATAAGTCACTTTTCCTCCATGTTGGGACATCGATTTGGAAACGATAGAGGAAGTTGTATTTGGAGCCAAGTGCATCATTTTTGCACCTGAGTCCTGATGCTGTCCTTTACCGGCCATGGCAATGGAAAGCGTCAACCCTCTCGCTCCTTCGCCTTTCAAAATGACAGCAGGATATTTCATCGTCAATTTTGATCCGAAGTTGCCGTCGATCCATTCCATTGTTGCCCGCTCATCGCAAACCGCACGCTTTGTTACGAGATTATATACGTTGTTTGCCCAGTTTTGGATCGTTGTATAGCGGCAGTAGGCATCTTTTTTGACGATGATTTCAACAACTGCACTATGGAGCGAGTTTGTTGTATAAGTTGGAGCTGTACAGCCTTCGACATAGTGTACATGTGCACCTTCGTCTACAATGATGAGCGTACGCTCAAATTGCCCCATGTTTTCAGAGTTGATTCTGAAGTATGCTTGGAGCGGCGTATCCACTTTTACCCCAGGTGGAACATAAATGAATGATCCACCGGACCAAACAGCTGAGTTCAATGCGGCAAATTTGTTGTCTGTAGGCGGAATGACTGTTGCCCAGTGCTCCTTGAATATTTCTTCATTTTCCTGCAGAGCGGAATCAGTATCTTTAAAGACGATTCCCATATTTTCAAGGTCTTCTTTCATGTTGTGGTAGACAACTTCGGATTCGTATTGTGCTGAAACCCCAGCGAGCCATTTTTGTTCAGCCTCAGGTATACCAAGCTTGTCAAAGGTCTGTTTAATTTCTTCCGGCACTTCATCCCATGAACGCTCTGTGTGCTCAGATGGCTTTACATAGTATCTGATTTCATCAAAGTTGAGGGAATTCAAATCCCCACCCCACTGCGGCATCGGCATCTTATAAAAATGCTCCAATGATTTCAGGCGGAAATCAAGCATCCATTGGGGTTCCTTTTTCATCTTTGAGATTTCCTCAACAATCTCACGTGTCAATCCGCGCTCTGAACGGTAAATGGAAACGTCTTTATCCCTAAAGCCATATTTATATTCCCCGCCAATTTGAGGTGCTTTTTTAGCCACTTATCCATTCCTCCATTCTTTTAATGTTGTTCCTTGATCCCTTTTTCCAACGCTTTCCATGCCAATGTAGCACATTTAATGCGTGCCGGAAACTTGGATACTCCCTGCAATGCTTCTATATCGCCTAGATCCAGATCCTCGTCATCAAAGTCTTTTCCTTGGATCATTTCCGAAAAAATTTCCGAAAGCTTTAAAGCTGTTTCCGTATCCTGTCCGATGACCGCTTGAGTCATCATGGAGGCAGATGCCATTGAAATAGAGCAGCCTTCGCCATCAAACTTGGCATCTGTCACTTTTCCGTCTTCCACATTCATCGTCAAATGGATCCTATCCCCACAGGTAGGGTTATTCATATCGACAGTTAAACTACCGTCTTCCAGGCTACCCTTATTTCGAGGATTTTTATAATGGTCCATGATCACTTGCCGATAGAGGGTGTCAAGATTATTAAAAGACATTAGTGAAATACTCCTTTGTTTTAACAAGGCCTTCAACAAGTCTGTCAATGTCTTGTTCGGTGTTATATATATAAAAGCTTGCCCTTGCTGTCGCGGATACATCCAGCCATTTCATGAGCGGCTGTGCACAATGATGCCCCGCACGAACAGCGATTCCTTCTGCATCAAGAACCGTTGCCACATCATGTGGATGAACATCCTCAATATTGAAGGTAATGACACCGGCACGCTTTTCAGCTTCCAGCGGTCCATAAATTGTCAGATTTTCAATTTCGGACATTTTTTCAAGAGCGTAGGCAGCCAGCTTATGTTCATGTTCCAGAATAGCTTCAGAACCGATTTCGTTTAAAAAGTCGATAGCGGCCCCAAGCCCGATAGCTCCAGCAATAATCGGCGTTCCCGCCTCAAATTTCCAAGGAAGTTCCTTCCATGTCGACTCATATAATCCGACGAAATCAATCATTTCACCGCCATATTCGATCGGTTCCATCTTTTCCAAATGCTCTTTCTTACCATATAATACTCCAATGCCTGTTGGAGCACACATTTTATGCCCGGACAAAGCGTAAAAATCGCAGTCAAGATCCCTGACGTCCACCTTCATATGTGGAGCGCCCTGGGCCCCGTCAACGACCATCACTGCCCCGTGGCTATGCGCAATGGCAGCCAACTCCTTGATCGGGTTGATGACACCAAGAACATTGGAAACATGGGATGTTGAAACGATTTTTGTCTTATCTGTAATTGTATTTTTAGCTTCATCCATGTTGATGGAGCCATCTTCACGCAATGGAATAAACTTGAGCTCTGCACCTTTTTCCTTTGCGAGTTGCTGCCAAGGAATGATGTTACTGTGGTGTTCCATATAAGTAATAACTATTTCGTCACCTTGGTTTACATTCGCCCGGCCGTAGCTTGCAGCGACCGTATTGATCGCTGTAGTGGTGCCACGGGTGAAAATGATTTCTTCTGTGGACGATGCATGGATGAATCGTCTTACCTTTTCCCTGGCTCCCTCATATTTATCCGTAGCTCTGGTTCCGAGAGTATGAACTCCCCGGTGAACATTGGAGTTGTATCCTCTATAATATTCATCGATGGCTTCAATGACCTGAACAGGTTTTTGTGAAGTCGCAGCACTGTCCAGGTATACGAGCGGATGTCCATTTACTTCCTGATCAAGGATGGGAAACTGTTTCCGTACGTCGCTCGCTCTCATTATCGCATTTTCCTTTCGATGATTTCTGTCAATTGGCTTTTAACAGCTTCGATAGGCAGCTTTTCTACGACAGGTGCTAGGAAACCATGTATGATAAGACGCTCCGCATCTTTTTTAGAAATACCGCGAGACATCATGTAAAAGAGTTGCATAGGGTCTACACGGCCGACAGATGCCGCATGTCCTGCCATTACATCGTCTTCGTCAATAAGCAAGATCGGATTTGCATCTCCTCTAGCTTTTTCACTTAACATTAATACGCGTGATTCCTGTTCGGCATTCGCTTTGGATGCGCCTTTTTCAATTTTCCCAACTCCGTTAAAAATGGAAGATGCCTCATCTTTCATGACACCGTGGTTTAAAATGAACCCTTCCGTATTCCTGCCAAAGTGAACGACGCTTGTCGTAAAGTTTTGTGTTTGTTTTCCTCTTCCGACGACTACTGTTTTAGCGTCCCCTTTTGAACCTTGTCCAATCAGATTTGTCGTATTCTCGGCAATCGTATTCCCATCGTTCATCATGCCAAGTGCCCAATCCAATTCTGCATCGCGTCCGGTAATGCCTCTGCGGTTCACATAAACAGTAGAACCCTTGGCAATTGTATCCACCGCGCCGTAAGCTACTTTGGCGTTCGCATTGGCAAACACCTCCGACACGATGTTGGCAATGCTATTCACTTCTTCATCCACAGACAAATAGTTCTCCACGTATGTGACAGAACTGTTGTCATCCGCAACGACAATGACATGATTGAACATCGCCGCTTCTTTATCATCAAATATATAAACAGCCTGAATTGGCTCTTTTACTTCCACATTTTTTGGAACATACAAGAATGCTCCACCGTTGACAAGTGCCGCATGAAAAGCGGTCAGCTTATGCTCATCAATTTTCACGACATCAGTCATGAAGTACTTTTTCACAAGGTCTCCATGTTCACGAAGAGCTGTAAACAGGTCAGTGAAAATGACCCCCTGCTTCTTCAACTCATCCGAAAGGGACAAATAAGCCGGTTTCTGATTATGTTGAATATACAAGTTCTGGTCAGCTTCATCCACATGTACAACTGTCTTGGCAACTTCCGGCAAATCAGCCAGTGTTTCAAACTTGCTGCCTTCTGCCTCGTGTTTGGAGAACTCGGTGAAATTCCAATTTGTGATCCTTGTCTTGTCCGGTTTTGGCATTGGCAGGTCTTCAGCCTTTTCCAATGCTTGGATCCTTAATTCTGCAAACCATTCCGGCTCATGGTTTTTACTCGAAAAAGAACGAATGTACTCTTGATCTATAGTCATTTTCGTATCAATTGTCATTTCAATCCCCCTACCACTTATGCTTCTTGGCCAACAGTCTCATCTTCGATTCCAAGCTCTTCCTTAACCCAGTCATAGCCTTCCGCTTCCAGTCGCTGCGCCAGTTCAGGGCCGCCTGATTTTACAATGCGACCTTGCATCATGACATGTACAAAATCCGGTGTGATATAGTTGAGAAGCCGTTGGTAGTGAGTGATTACGAGGCATCCAAAATCGCTGCCTCTCATTTCGTTGATTCCTTTAGAAACTATTTTTAATGCATCTATGTCAAGACCTGAGTCAATTTCATCCAGAATTGCAAATTTCGGTTTAAGCATTAGTAATTGAAGAATTTCATTACGCTTCTTTTCACCGCCTGAGAATCCTTCATTCAAATAGCGCTGTGCCATGTTCGGATCCATTTCAAGCAGTTCCATTTGCTTGTCCATTTGCTTGATAAATTTCATCAAGGAGATTTCTTTGCCTTCTTCGCGGCGTGCGTTGATAGCTGTCCTTAGAAACTCCGCATTCGTTACTCCGCTGATTTCACTTGGGTACTGCATAGCAGAGAACAACCCTGCACGGGCACGCTCATCCACTTCCATTTCAAGTACATCTTGTTCATCAAGTGTAATGCTTCCACTTGTCACTTGATATCTAGGATGTCCCATGATAGCTGAGGCTAAAGTGGACTTCCCTGTTCCATTGGGACCCATGACAGCGTGGATTTCTCCACCATTTATATTTATGTTTACACCCTTTAAGATCTCTTTATCGTCGATAGACACGTTAAGATCTTTTATTGTCAACGTTGAAGCCATCCTCATTACCTCCAAATATAGAAAATATTTGTTCTCTCTTTCTCATTTGTTTCTCAAATATCATCTTATCGCATTTTAAAATAATTATCAACAAGCGCACGCCTGGATTGAATTTTGCTTCATTTTATTTGAGAAAGTTCTCAAATACTTAAACAAAACCGCCTGTTCATCGATTTACAGGCCACCGTAAAGAGGGGCAATAGGGAAATAGGGGGTGAAAGAGGGCCATTGATATCATATCTTGACCAAAGCGCCCGCCTAAAGCTGGACACGAGGGGCTGACGAAATAAAGGAAAAGGGAGTAAGTGAATGCCTGCTTAACGGAGAAAAGTATCAAAGATGAAGACTTATCACCCATTTTGGATTAATCCCCTTTTCACTGATGGATATGGGCGGTTTCAAAACAACTAATCCTGGGGCTTCGGCGTCACTAGGATAACCTGCTCTTCCATCTAGATGATAAAAAGGCCGATCTGTATATTTTGAACAGATCGGCCTGATAATATTTATCTTCCAGACGAAAGGCTCCCACCTATGTTTGCTGCCACTATCCGCGACTCCACGTACTCTTCTTCACGTCTTTTTTCAATCTCGATTCTTTTTTCGCAATCACGCCTGTATGTTTCATAACCGATTCCGTGAGCTCCATGGAGTGCTTTTTCCATATCATTCGTGTACTGAATCTTTAGGGGATTAATAGAAAACCATTCCTTTCGTGTTTACATGACCGTCTTTTACGGCACATCTATCACTTTCCCTAAAGTATTCAGCATTAAACATGAATTTGAATTTATTGGCCTTTGTCTTTGCCAAGATATTTCTGGACAATTCCTAGCATATTGGGAACCGATCGGAATGCGTATACTTTCTCGGCTGGCATGCCATCCTGGAGGACTAATAGGCAAGGAACACTTTCAATTTTCAATTCGTTAGCCAACTCAGGCATATAATTCAAATCAGCTTTTGCAAATGACCCGCCAGTGATTTTTTCTACAATATCCAGCATCCGTCCTGCCACTTGGCAAGTTCCGCACAAGGGGGTATAAAAATATATAAAAGCAGATTTCTTTTTGGTGATCGTGTCATTTATATCTGTCTTATTCCATTCTTCCATCAGTAATTTCATCCTTTTTGAAGATACTGGGCGTGTACATCAATACGGGCCCTTAATAGGATTTGTGCGAGGTGTTCCAATGGGGCAGATGCCACTTCTTTAAATTTGCGGTCAATGTAAAGATTCCGGGCTAAGGGGAATTCGCGCTTTAATTGCTTTCGAAGTTTATCTCCGGAAGAATCGGAATCGACAAGAATAAATATGTCCCTTCCTTCCAGTTCCTCAATTAGTTCATCCAATTTTGACAACCCAATCGTTCCGTTTGTGCAAATAATGTCAATGGGCTCCCTTACTACCTTCATGACTTTTTTCTTATCGGACAAGCCCTCGACGATAATGGCTGTGTTTGATAGTGGATTCATAGTCTGCGACCCCGCTTTTTATCTTTTGAAAAAAATGCACCTTGGGAGTTAAATCCAAGGCGCATTTTATAATTTGTTTCTCTGGCTCCGGGCAACAGCAGCCACTTGACTTGTTAACGGAGCATTTTTGTCCAGCTTTAGGCGCCATTGACTAGCTAACTGAGCCTGACATAACCATAGGATGGGGCGACTTGCTGCGCCGTGCTTCCTTTATCCCTTCAGGAGCCGTCCAGTCCTATATGTCGCTGTTCGCGCACTTCACTTTTCTTTTTATTCCTCGCTGGTCATATTAACGTAGTCTTCCGCAGACATCAAGCTATCAAACTCAGCACGATCGGAAGGTTCGACAACAATCATCCATGCTTTTTCATATGGGGATTCGTTGACAAATTCAGGGCTGTCTTCCAGATCCTCGTTTACTTCAACGACCTTACCGCTGACCGGTGCATACAATTCGGAAACAGTTTTCACTGATTCAACGCTTCCAAAAGGCTCGTCCGCTGTAATTTCATCTCCAACTTCAGGAAGTTCAACGAATACGATATCTCCAAGCTCAGATTGAGCAAAATCGGTAATTCCGATCCGCACTTTTTCCCCTTCTTCTTTTACCCATTCATGTTCTTCTGAATAACGTAATTCTGCCGGTGTGTTCATACAGATCCCTCCATCTTCTTTTTCTCATTTAAATGTACATAAAGAGAATTTTGAAAGCAAGAAAACGCTCTTACTTCTCTTTATTCCATACTTCATCAAACGTTTCTTCTTTAAAACCCACGGTTACTTTCTCTCCATCCGTGACAATCGGACGCTTGATCAACATGCCGTCTGATGAGAGTATTTCAAGCAGTTCTTCTTCTGGGGCCTCTTTGATTTTGTCTTTTAATCCGAGTTCCCGATACTTTTTGCCACTTGTATTGAAGAACTTCTTCAATTCCAATCCACTTTTTTCATATAAATCATTCAACTTATCTTTTGATGGCCGTTCCTCTATGATATGTATCTCATTATAATCCACACCATGGTCATCCAGCCATTTCTTTGCTTTTCGGCAAGTTCCGCATCGCGGGTACAAATATACGTCAAGCGGCATTTAATCACCTTCCTTTCTGCAAAATCGTGCTACACTATAGTCCCTATATTCGACAGCTCTTGCAAAAAACCTTTAAAAAAATAATCTATTTGGAAATATTCTCTTTGGATATGATTAGAACGACGCGCCGGTTTTTGCTTCTTCCTTCATCCGTATCGTTTGAAGAAATTGGCTGGTGTTCACCATAACCTACAGCTTTGAATCGGTCGGGATCAAGGTTATGCTCCTCAGTCAAATAACGAATGACAACATTGGCCCTTGCCGTAGACAGGTCCCAGTTGGAGGGGAAGCGTTCCGTCGATATGGGGCGGTTATCTGTGTGTCCTTCAATTTCAATGATGTTTGAAACCTCAGCCAATAACGGTGCCATATCATCTAAAAAACGAACGGCTTCATCTATTAGATCTGCCTTTCCCGAAGGAAAAAGCATGATTTCCGGCAGTACGACTTCGATACCTTTTTCTGTCGGAGTTACTGTCATTTTATCTTCCAGATTATGTTTGCCTGCATAGTTTTTTATATAATCCAGGATCTCCTTGATATGTTTCTCCAGTTTTATCATCTCTTCCAACTGCTCTTCATATTCCTTTGGAACAGTCTTTTCATCTTTGGTTGAGTCTGTTTCATCATCTGAAGATGTTTCTTCCTCTCCACCTGCTCCTCCACCTCCGGATCCTTCAGGTTCCGAACTACGATTGTGATTTTGAAAGGAATTCGTAACTGATTCAAAATCAGTATCTGAATAGGAATACAATAGAACGAAGAGGATGAGTACGACCATCAATAAATCAGCAAAAGTGACCAACCATGGCTGACTGGTCCTCGGCACTTCAAACTTGTTTCTGTTCATGTGTGCCTTCTCCCTTATAATCATCAATGATAATAGGATCCTGCGTGCTTTCTGTCAGGAACATATGCAACTTATCTTTTAGGATCGTAGGGCCTTCATTGTTGCGTATGCTGATCAGCGCGTCAATGACGACCTCCTTCAAAAAAACTTCCTCTTCCGTCAGAAGAACCAACTTGTTGGCAATTGGAATGAATACAAGATTTGCCGTAAGAACCCCGTAAAATGTGGTGATCAAAGCTACGGCAATAGCCGGACCCAATTCACCGGGATTGTTAAGCTGCTGGAGCATCAAGACAAGCCCCACAATTGTTCCAATCATCCCCCAGGCCGGCGAAAGTTCCCCTGCTTTCGTGATTAACTGCTGACCTCGGGCATGCCTTTTTTCCATAGCCCGGATATCCATTTCCATTATTTTCCGTATCATAGCTTCCTCATATCCATCAATGACAAGACGGAGGCCTTTTTGAATAAAGGGATCAGCAGTCCTTTCCCTTTCCTTTTCAAGCCCTCTGATCATCCCGTCTACTCTCGAAGTTCTTGCCAGATGTACAAGTTTGTTGATGAAATCCTGAATTGGCACTTCCTTGCGCCTGAATGTCGTATGTAAAACTTTAAACATGCTGCCGACTTCTTTTACACCAAAACCAACGAACAAAGAGGCAAAAAGCCCTCCAAAAACTATGATAAAAGAGGAAAGGCTGATAAAGACTAAAAAGCTATCATGCCCCCCAGCAAGATAAATGGCCAAAAATATGACCGCAAAACCCAATATTATACCAATGGGTGTCATTATATCCTTCCTGAACACAGATGATGCACCTTCTTTCTGTAATAGGCCGACTGCCACTATTCTTAATATCGGTTTTTGGAACAAATCTTTAACAAGCGAACAGCACTGCGAAAATGGCAGGAAAAGCGGATGGAAAAAGATTATACTTATTCAATTATCGGAAGGCACCAAGCTTTAATCCAATGTTGGTGTAGACACTATTTTTTGGGGATTACTCGAGTTGCATCCTTTTCAGAGTCGTCCCCTTAATCCAAGTAAATTCACCGAAAACAAGAAAAAACGAGCAAGCCAATCCGGCTCACCCGTTCATCTTCAATTAAACGACATATCTTTCGGCTGAAATCAGTTTTTCGGCAGCCTCCCTTTTTTTCGCAATGACATTGATTGGCGTATGGCGTGTCAATCTGCGAAGAGCGGAGTTCATCATGCGAAAAGTATCTCCCTCTTCTATGGCCGCCAAGCTTTCCCTTGCAAGTTTCTCCACCTCCACAATTGAATCCTGACAGAAAATCTCTGTATAAAGCAGTTTCTGTTTGTTTTTTTCCAAACCATTGCGCTTTATGGCTTTTTCTGTTCTCAGGACCACAGACTCCATTGCATATGCAAGCGATACAATGTCAGCAATCCTGGACAAGATTTCCTGTTCATTTTCCAATGCTTTACCGTACTTCTGCGCTGCCAGCCCAGCAATCATGAGTGCTGCTTTTTTAGTCCCGCCTGTCAATTGTTTTTCCTGGGCGAGCGGTTCGTCGCCAGGCTCCTCCGGCATGAGCATCATCAGTTCTTCCTGAAGGCTTTGAGCTTTTTCAAGGAGCGGCAATTCTCCCTTGAATGCTTTACGCAAATAAGTTCCTGGGACAAGGAGCCGGTTAATTTCATTCGTTCCCTCGAAAATACGGTTGATTCTCGAATCGCGGTACGCTCTTTCTATCTCGTATTCTTCCATATAACCGTATCCGCCGTGGATTTGAACACCTTCATCCACCACAAGGTCGAGGACCTCTGATCCAAAGAATTTGTTCAACGAACATTCGATAGCATACTCAGCAATTGATTTGGACACTTCCGTGCCATTCTTAATCTCTTCCTCACTGAGCCGGCTCATCCTTTCTTCAAACAGGCCGACCGTCCGGTAGACGGAACTTTCGGCAGCATAAATTTGGGATCCCAAAGTCCCGAATTTTTCTTTTGTCAGATTAAATTGGGAAATCGGAGTCTTGAATTGTTTCCGCTGGTTGGCATATTCCAAAGTAATTTCAAGCGCCCGTTTGGATGCACCGACAGCACCGACCCCCAATTTATAACGGCCAATATTTAAAATATTAAAAGCGATCCGATGTCCCTTCCCAACTTCACCGAGCAGATTTTCAACCGGTACTTCGGCATCCTCTAAAATGAGGGTACGGGTCGACGAACTCTTGATTCCCATTTTCTTTTCCTCAGGACCGGTTGATACTCCTTGAAATTCCCTTTCGACAATAAAAGCTGAGAAATGCTCCCCTTCCACTTTTGCATAAACGATGAATATATCCGCAAATGCCGAGTTGGTAATCCATTGCTTTTCACCGTTTAAAACGTAATGGGTTCCGGCTTCATTCATCCTAGCTGTCGTTTTCGCCCCAAGTGCATCCGACCCCGAACCCGGCTCTGTCAAAGCATAAGCGGCAAGCAGTTCTCCGGTTGCCAAAGAAGGTAAATATTTTTGCTTCTGCTCATGGGTCCCGAATAAAACAATAGGAAGGGATCCGATTCCAACATGCGCTCCGTGGGAAATTGAAAAGCCTCCAGCTTTTGCCATCTTTTCTGCAATTAAGGCAGAACTGACTTTATCCAAAGCGAGGCCTCCATACTCCTCTGGTACATCGGCACCCAAAAGTCCAAGCTCTCCTGCTTCTTTTAACAGTTCTACAGAGCGGTCAAATTCATGATTTTCCAGATGTTCCACCTGTGGCATCACTTCGTTCGTTACGAATTCATCCGTTGTTTTCGCAATCATTTTTTGTTCATCAGTGTAATCTTCCGGTGTGAACATTTGATCGGCAGAAATATCCTCGATTAAAAATGCCCCGCCTTTAATCAGTTTTTCCGTTTCTTTAGACATTTCACATGCCTCCCATTCATTTTGATCATATAAGTTCAAACACACCTGCTGCTCCCATTCCTCCGCCAATACACATGGTCACGATTCCAAACTGTACTTGCCTCCTTCTCATTTCATGAGCGAGTGTCAACGTCAGTTTCGCGCCAGTACAGCCGAGTGGATGGCCAAGAGCTATGGCTCCTCCGTTTACATTGACAATCTCTTCATCAAGCCCTAATTCCCGTATGACCTGGATCGATTGGGAAGCAAACGCCTCATTAAGCTCAAACAATCCGATATCCGACAATTCCAACCCGGCTATCTCCAACGCTTTTGGAATAGCCCCAACCGGTCCCACTCCCATGATTTCCGGAGCCACTCCTGCAACTGCAAATGATCGGAATTTCAGCATCGGCTCAAGCCCTATAGAGTATGCTTTCTCTCGCTCCATCACCATTACCGCCGCCGATCCGTCGCTCGTTTGCGAGGAGTTTCCTGCAGTGACAGAACCCGTGACAGAGAACACAGGGCGAAGTTTTGACAGTACTTCAATATTCGTATCTGGACGGACACCCTCATCCTGGGAAAATTGTATATGATTCTCTTTCACTTTATGATCAGGTCCAATTGTTCTTACAACAACATCGACCGGAACGATTTCATCTTTAAATTTTCCTTCCGCAATTGCCTTGGCCGCTTTTTGGTGGCTCCTGACCGCAAAAGCATCCTGGTCTTCCCTGGATACTCCGAATCTTCTTGCGACTTCCTCAGCTGTATGCCCCATACTCATATAATATTCAGGAGCCGATTCCACAAGCTGTAAATTGGGCCTGACGACATGCCCTGTCATCGGTACAAGGCTCATCGATTCAGCTCCCCCCGCAATGATCGTATCCGCCGATCCGACCATGATTCTTTCTGCAGCATACGCAATGGACTGGAGACCTGAGGAACAAAACCGATTGATAGTAATCCCTGGAACATCATCCGGAAGACCTGCAAGCCCTCCGATATTCCGTGCCATATTCAATCCCTGTTCAGCTTCCGGAACAGCGCAGCCAATAATGATATCATCTATATTTCCTTCATAATCTCCTGCCCGCTTTAATGTTTCTTTCACAACCAGCGCCCCAAGATCATCCGGACGCATATGAGCGAGCGTCCCTTTATTCGCTTTACCGACCGGCGTCCTGGCACCAGCCACGATGACCGCTTCACGCATAATGATCCCCTCATTTCCTAGTAAACTTTGATCAGTTTCTCAATGGCTTTCCTTTGACAAGCATATGCTGCATACGCTGCTGTGATTTAGGCTCGGTCGCAAGGCTCAGGAAAGCTTCCCTTTCAAGGTCGAGTAAATATTGCTCATCAACCTCAGTTCCAAATGGCACTTTTCCGCCTGCAATCACATACGCCAATTTTTTTGCTATTTTCATATCATGTTCAGAAATATATCCTGACAATTTCATAGCTTCTGCTCCCAGGAGCAATGCCGCGTACCCTGTTTCTCCTGTAACCGGAATTTTTTCTCTCACAGGTGGTTTATAGCCTCGTTCATACAAGGCCAAAACAGCTTGTTTCGCATCATAAATGAGGTGGTCTCCATTAATGGATATGCCGTCCGCATGACTCAAAAAGTTGTTTTCCTCCGCTTCTTCTGCGGAAGTGGACACCTTAGCCATGGCAACCGTTTCAAACACTTTATTTGCGACTTGCTGCAAATCAAACTCCACTCCATCAGCCATATTCTTTAACGTTTTAATATATAGCTCTTTATTTCCTCCACCTCCTGGAATGAGCCCGACGCCCGTTTCTACAAGCCCCATATAGGTCTCCGTGGAAGCCTGTATATAAGCCGAAGGCAGGCAAACCTCCGCTCCCCCGCCAAGGGTCATGCCAAATGGTGCAGCCACAATCGGTTTTTCGCTGTATTTAATTTTCATCATCGCCTGCTGAAATTGGCGGACGACCATATCGGCCTCGAAAATATCTTCTTCTTGGGCTGCCATTAAAATCAAGGCAATATTCGCTCCCACACAGAAGTTTTTGCCCTGATTCCCGATGACGAGACCTTTGTAATTCTTTTCTGTTTCTTCAATCGCATAATTGAGCATCTGAATAATATCAAAGCCTATTGCATTGTTTTTGGAATGAAATTCGAGAAGTACAACACCATCCCCGATATCTATAAAACTGGCTCCAGTATTTTTCTTTAGTACTTTTCCTTGTTTCTTCAAAAGGTTTAAATCTATCACTTTAGGATTTTTGGGAAGTTCTTTATAGTCGCCGTTCGAATAAAAATATTCAGTTCCGTCTTTTTCTTTATAAAAAGAAGTACAACCGTTTTCAATCATTTCCTCCACCCAGTCAGGAACCTTGATTCCTTCCTGCTCCATCTTGGCTACAGAATCCTCCACTCCTATGGCATCCCAAGTTTCAAAAGGTCCGAGCTCCCAGCCGAATCCCCATTTCATTGCCCGATCAATCGCAACGATATCATCCGCGATTTCTCCGAGGAGTTCTGCGGATATCGCCAGCACAGGAGCTGTCATATTCCAGAGCAGCTTTCCTGCAGGGTCATCCGAATACATAAGCGCTTTCATTTTCCGTTTTGTTCCCTTTTCCTGTTTTGCCATTTCGAGCCCTGGCGTTTTAAATTTCTTCCGCGGTTCATATTCGAAAGTCTCCGGATTGAGCTGAAGGATCTCCTTCTCTTTTTTGATATAAAAACCCTGTCCGGTTTTACTTCCAAGCCAGCCTTTCTCAAGCATTCTGTTCATAAAATCAGGAACCTCGAATACTTCCTTTTCTTCACCCTCAACTAATTCATACACGTTATTGGCCACATGAATGAAAGTATCAAGACCGACAACATCAAGTGTCCTGAACGTCGCGCTTTTTGGTCTTCCGATCAGGGTCCCTGTGATAGAGTCCACCTCTCCGATGCTGTATCTGCCTTTCAACATTTCCCTTACAGCAACCAAAAGGCCGTACGTCCCGATCCGGTTTGCAATGAAGTTAGGAGTATCCTTGGCGATGACAACACCTTTGCCCAACACATCTTCACCGAACGTTTTCATAAACCTGAGCACTTTGGGGTCCGTCTTTTTTGTAGGAATGACTTCCAATAACTTCAAATAGCGAGGCGGATTGAAAAAGTGGGTTCCCAGAAAATGTTTCTGGAAATCTTCTGACCGTCCTTCGGACATTGCTTCCACAGAAATTCCTGAAGTGTTGGAACTGATGATCGAACCTTCTTTCCTATATTGATCAACCTGTTCGAACACTTTCTTTTTCACTTCAAGATTTTCCACGACGACTTCAATGATCCAATCAACATCCACGAGCTTTTCCAGGTCATCTTCCAAGTTTCCTGCTGTGATCAAGTTCAGGTTTTTCTTACTTGTAAGCGGAGCCGGTTTTTGCTTCAGAAGTTTTTTCAAAGCCCCTTCCGTGTTTCGATTTCGCACTTTTTTGTCGTTCAGTGTCAGGCCCATCGCCTTCTCCTTTTCAGTGAGATCCTTTGGAACGATATCCAAAAGAAGGGTAGGAATCCCGACGTTGGCCAAGTGTGCAGCGATCCCGGAGCCCATGACTCCTGAACCAAGGACTGCCGCCTTTCGAATTCGAAATGACAATGCAATTTCCTCCTTCACAACTTTGAATGAACACTCATTCATTTTATTTTTAAAAAAAATCTCATGAATGAAATGAGTCTCGTTAACTAATAATATAACTGAATTATAAAATTTGCGCAATCATTTCTAATTAAAAATTCAAAAAATATAGTTGTATTATTTTTTAAGCATTCCTTTCAAAACAAAGGAGACATTTGCCGGACGCTCTGCAAGCCGTCGCATGAAATAGCCATACCAATCGGTTCCATACGGAACATAGACCCGCATCGTATACCCTTCTTTTGCAAGCTCGAGCTGGCGTTCAGTCCGAATTCCATATAACATTTGAAATTCAAACTGGTCATTGGGTATCTCGTTTTCTTTCACGAACTGCTTTGTGAATTCGATGATCGCATCGTCATGGGTGGCCACTGCCGTATAATGTCCATGTAAAAGATGCATTCGAATGATTTTCTTATAATTCTCATCGACATCCGGTTTGTTAGGAAAAGCCACTTGGGGAGACTCCTTATATGCGCCTTTGACGAGACGTAGACTGGGGGCGTACTCATCCAGGTCCTTCATATCCTGAATCGCTCGGAAAAGATACGCTTGAATGACAGTTCCAATATTGTCGTACTCACTCCTGAATTGTTTGAAAATCCGAAGGGTCTTTTCACACCGTTCATAGTCTTCCATGTCAATAGTGACAAATACATGATTCTCTTTTGCCTTTTCCATGATTCTTTTCATGTTGGCCATGACAATATCATTGGAAAGATCCATGCCCGTGGAAGTCAGCTTAAGAGATACTTGTGAATCGAGCTTTTCTCGTCCGATAACTTCAATTGCCTTAATGCAATTGTTTACCATCTTGTCCGCTTCCCTTTCGTTGTCTACAAATTCCCCCAAATAGTCAACTGTGGCTTTCAACCCCTTTCTATTCAGATCTTTGATAACTGCAACTGCCTGTTCTATTGTTTCACCAGCGACAAATCTGGCTGCCCCGAAGCGGAGACCGTACTTTTTTGCCGACCTTGTAAGGATTTTATTCCTTGATAGAAACAAAAAGAAATTGCGCATTACATTTTCCATTACATATGCCTCCTAAAAACCTGACTAAATGTAATCGTTTTTTACATCTAGTTATTATTTGGTTTTTATTATTTAGCAATCACTTGTCTTATGAATAAAAATTCGTTATGCACACAAGCTATTTTTGTATAGTTCAAGGAGGGAATAATATGAACAACCAGCAAATGAACCCGCAACAAATGCCAAACCAGCAGCAGCCGATCATGCAGCAGCCGCCGCACGTCATTACAACAAAAGATCTGTCTTATATTAATGATATGTTGGCATGGAACCTACTGGCAATGAAAAAGGCACACTTTTTTGCAGAACAGTGCCAGGACCAATCAATTAAAATGGAAATTCAAAAATGCGGACAAATGCATCAGCGGCATTACGAAATGCTGCTTGCCCATTTACAGGAAAAACAGCAGAACAACCAAATCATGTGAATGAAGAAAAGCGCAGAGCGCCCGTTTAGCGCCGTACAAACTGGGGCACTCCGCAATGAGATAAAGGAAACACGGCTACGGAGGAGCTGATGTTGACTTATCGTAGTGTAGGAGTGCGAAGTTTGCTAGTCGCTGAGCGCTGGAGCTGGACAAAGCAACAACACTTTTATATGAATAACCATGAAAAATTTATACTTTCTTTAACTTTGAAAGGAGATCGTTATTACATGAATAACCAAAATCAATCGGGACAGAAGATCCAAAACCCTTCCATGCAAGTTCCAAAGACACCACAGATGAACGACCGGGATTTTATAAATGACATGCTGGCAACGGAAAAATACATGACTAACAGCTATGCGGTCGCTCTTCACGAGGCAAGCCATCAACATCTGTATGACGATCTGCTTACAATATTCAATGAAACGCAACATGCCCAGCGCAGCTTGTTTGAACACATGTTCAAAAACGGCTGGTATTCCTTTGATGCAGAAAGCGAGAAGAAGATCCAGCAATCTTACCAGCAGCACGCCGGATATTCCAACCAGTTCCCTTATGGCGGAACGCAGTAAGACAGATAAAGCAGATCCTGAAGGATCTGCTTTATCTGTCTTAGTCCAAGTGGATTGCACGGACCCAATGTCACGAATATTGATATGGACAATGTACGAGGTTTATCTTTAATTGTATGAATTTATTTCCTATGGGATTGCGCACCTCCAGCTAAATGTTATCCGACCCTTACACTCGCTTCTCCCTTCGCTTTTTTTGACGGTATAAAGGAAAGCAGTACGATTGAGACAAAGCTCACTGCTAACCCGTAAATAATCGGGTCTGTTGCAGTAATTCCCTGAATGCCTAACCCGGCAAGGATCACTGCGGCACTTAGAATGATAGAGTAAAAAGCTGCACGGGCATTGACTTTCTTTGTAAACAATCCAAATATGACCGGGAAGAATAAAGCACCTGATAATACGGCATAGGCTACATCTAATGCAACAAGTATGTCCTGAATCCAAATGGCGCATATGATTGAAAAAATACCAATCCCCACTGTGGTCAGCCTGGAAATAAGCATGAACTGTTTATCATTTATATCGGGTTTGAAGAACCTTTTAACTACATCATTTGAAATCAAGGTAGAGCAAGCTATGATTGTCCCCGAGGCTGTGGACATGACGGCTGAAGCCACACTCGCCAATACAATTCCCAGGATACCCGGGGGCAAAGTAACCATAGCCATCTCAGCAAAAACATTTTGCGTATCACCGATGTTCGGCAACAGGATAAAAGCACACATACCAATGACTGCCAGAGCGATGGCATATATGCAGGCATAGATCCCAGCTGACACCGTACCATATTTTGATATTTTAGGAGTTCTTGCCGTAAATAGCCTCTGCCATATATCCTGTCCAACCATCAGTCCGAGTGTAAACAGGATAAAATATTGAAAAATACGGTCGCCGCCAATATTTGCCAGATTGAAAAAAGCTGGAGGCAAATCCGTATTCAATGTCCCCAAGCCGCCTGCCTTGGAGAGACTGAGCGGCAGCATAAGGAAGAATACCCCTACAGTCATCACAATAAACTGCACAATATCCGTCATTGTAACAGACCACATGCCTCCCAAAGTGGTATATAAAAAAACGATTCCTCCGCCGATAATGATGCAGAGGGGCAAATTCCACCCCAACCATACATTGAGCAGGGAGCCGATCCCGATCATCTGCACAACAGTCAACATCAATGTATATATGGCTGCAACATTCGCACTGACCAGTCTCGTTTCCTTATTGTAGCGTTTCTCAAGCATTTCACTGATTGTCAGTACTTTAAAACGGGATATTTTCTTAGATAAAAAGATTCCCAGACAAACAACTCCAGTACCTATTGCAACAACCATCCATATTCCCGACAATCCGAACTCGTACCCCAGTTTGGCCGTTCCCATTGTCGAGGCTCCACCGAGTATGACGGCAGCCAAGCAACCAAGATACATAAAGAAATTCAAATTGCGGCCAGCCACCATGTACTCCTCCGAGTTGGTCGCCCGCCTGGCTCCATAGATTCCGACACCCGCTATTAAGGTAAAATACAGAATAATGATAATGATATCAAGCTTTCCCATACCGATCCCCTTTTCTAAAATTTGTAAACGTTTACAAACATGACGTTTTATAAAATATAGTATCGAACCCGCTCTAATCGTTTCAATAGCCGGCTTCTATGGATAGGCGAAACCCGGTAACCGAACCGGGTCTCCTACTAAACATCCAGGACTGCCTCTTTCTTATTCAAAGCGGCCAAACACAACATTTCAAACATGACGTTTGCTGCCAGCGCAGAAGTGATGTCGGCATGATCATATGCCGGAAGGACTTCAACAACGTCAAATCCGATAAATGTTATATCAGTCAATTGCCGTAAAATTTGAAAGACTTCCCTTGGGTATATGCCTCCAACTTCCGGAGTACCAGTACCCGGAGCAAATGCCGGATCAATGAAATCTACATCAAAAGAGAGGAAAACTTTACGCCCTTTCACTCTGTTTTTAATGACTGAAATGAGCCCAGGTATTCCCATTTCAATCAATTCATCAGTCGTGACCACTTCGAACCCCAGTTTTCTTGATTCATCATATTCGTGAACACTGTTCATCGATCCTCGCATCCCTATTTGTATAGAACTGAAGGGATCGATCAACCCCTCTTCGACCGCCCTTCTAAAGGGGGTGCCATGCGTATATTTTTGTCCGAAGTAACTGTCCACCGTATCTGTATGAGCATCAAAATGAAGCAGGGAGACTGGTCCATAGGCTTGAGCGGCGGCACGCAATTCTCCTAATGAAATCGAATGGTCCCCTCCCATTACGATAGGTACGATCCCTTTTTGATACATAGGAGCCAATCCATCGACCATATTCTCATATGTTTCATGGATAAATCCGGGAACAACTGGAATATCTCCGTAATCCACAACAGAAACATAGTCAAAAATGTTTATCTTATGATAATTGGACGAACAGCGGACAAGGGATGAAAAGTTTCTAATCGCCTGTGGCCCGAGTCTTGCACCCGTTCGGAATGTCTGCCCAGTATCAAAAGGGACACCGACGACTGCCACGTCCACCTGGTCCAATGTTTTTACATGCGGCAGCCTCATAAATGTACTTATACCGCTAAAACGTGGTTCTTTAAATGTGGGATCTTGTCTATATGTCATCAATCAGCTCTCCTCTCTCCTACACTTGAAAATTTACCTTGTTGACCATATTTTTCAGATCATTATCCTGATAGTATTTAAAATTATCTAAAAAAATGTTAAGGGCGCGCTCCATATACATTTCCGTCCTTGCTGAAGCATGTGGTGTGACCAGTACATTTTCCATTGCCCAAAATGGATGGCATGATTCCAATGGCTCCTCTTCAAATACATCGAGCGCAGCTCCGCTTATTTTCCCTGTTCTTAACGACTCCAACAAATCCTTTTCAACTGCCACATCTCCCCTGCCTGCATTGATAAAAATCACACCATCTTTCATATGGCTGATGGTTCCCCTGTCTATTAAGTGTTTTGTTTCATCTGTAGAAGGCAGAACGCTGCATATATAATCAAATGCCGGAAGAATCTCTTTCAATTTGTGGACTTTATATATTTGATCAAACTCATCCGAATGGTTTCCGCTCCGATTCACTCCAATCACGCTCATTCCAAGAGCCTTCGCTTTTTTGGCAATCTCGCGGCCAATGTAACCGGTTCCCAATATCCCTAAAGTTTTTCCGTAAATTTCTGACATGCCCATGGAATATGACCAGGCCCTCTGCTTTTGAAGCTTACGGAATTCTTCTATTTTTTTAGCAAAATAGAGGATGGAACACACAACATATTCGCTTATCGGAATGGCATGAATCCCTTTGGAGGATGTAACATGGATCTTTCTGCTCCGAATCGCTTCCTGCGGCAGTTGTTCCGTTCCGCTGCTGAGTACATGAATCCACTTTAAATGAATAAGCTGACTGATGTCCTCTGCCGTGATAGCATCATCAAAGTTTCCGTAAGTGATAAGAATTTCGGCCTTGCTTTTGTCTTTTTGATTAAGTTTTGATATTTTATTTTGGACCACTTCGCTTTTCGTCTGATTCGCTATTGCTCTCTGTAATTCACATGAAATATCAGATGTCGTGAAAACAATCACTGTATCCCCCCTTATTTTAAAAGTAGCATGGGAAATTGGCGTTGTGAAATCGACAAAGCCTATCGAAAGCATAGCAAGTTTCAATACTTTAACCTCTTAAAGACAGAAAACTATGATAAAATATTGCTATGTATGTAAGTGAGACGGGAGTGGGCTGAATGGAATTGAGAAATTTGAAGACATTTCAAGTAGTAGCGGAGTGTTTGAATTTTACAAAGGCAGCAGAAATGCTGAATTTTACCCAGCCTACTGTTACAGCCCAGATTCAATCCCTTGAAAAAGAGCTAAATCAATTGCTGTTCTTCCGCGTGGGCCGGAAAAATCATTTAACACCTGCCGGCAAACTGTTAAAAAAATACACAGATCAGCTTTTTCTGATTGTGGATGAAGTGGAATCAACTTTTTTAGAGCTTGGAAAGCCCCAAGGCTATCTTGAAATTGCGGCTTCTGAATACTATTGCACCCATTTTTTCCCCTTTATTGTTTCAGAGTTTTTAAAAACCTTTCCGGATGTACAGATCAATTTGGTTTCCTGCAACAGCGAAGAAGTAATTAAAGGAATTGAATCTAATACTATTGATTTGGGTGTAATTGCTGGAGAAATATCGAAGAGCGGGATAGAAAATATCATTTTGGATGAAGAGGAACTATTATTAGTTGTTTTAAAAGAAATATACAATCACTATTCTTTTGATGACATAGTAAGCCAATTTCCTTTTATAAAATATAGAATTGGCGGTAATTATAAAGCACTCATTGATCAATTCATTGATCAGGCTGATTTTTCTCCGAAAAAAACGATTGAAATTGGAAGTGAGGAAGCAATCAAGCGCGCTATTTTAAACGGAACTGGCTACGGCCTGGTTTCCAGCAATCTGATTAGGAGGGAAATTACAGATGGAAAAGTAATGCATCTTCCATTGACCGACCAACAAATCAGTTTTAAAACCTCTCTTATTTATTTGAAGAAAAAAGAGGAAAAGGAAATTCTGAAATCATTCAGTGAAGTGATTGAATCATTATGGTCAAAAGCTGATGAGTAAGAAAGCGTAAGCGCACCTCAATCAATAAAAATATGCTGAACTCGATGCCTTGTGACAGAAAACTCGCTCGGTAATAATGTTTTTACTTCTTAATACGAGAAGCGTACGATCATTTGAACAATAAAAATCAGGTGAAGGAACATGAATTGTTGATATGATCCTCTTCACCTGTTTTATTTTAGGGACTTTAGATATTCCCCTTCTTCACTAACCTTTGAACCAGCCTGCCATGCCAGGATTCAAATTGATATTAATCTGTTTGACCTCCTGGAAATCCTCCAACCCATATGTTCCTAGGCCTCTCCCGATTCCGCTCTGTTTATATCCGCCCCATGGCGCTTCCACAAATGCCGGATGGTAGGTGTTGATCCACGTAATGCCTGCGCGAAGCTTTTTGATGACACGTAAAGCACGAGCGCCGTCATTCGTAAAGACACCGCCTGCCAGGCCGAAATCTACATCGTTGGCCAGTTCAATGGCTTCTTTTTCATCCTTGAATTTTTGGATCGTCACAACAGGTCCGAAGATTTCTTCCTGTACAATCCGCATGTCCTGCGTTACATCTGTAAATACAGTCGGCTCAATAAAGAATCCTTTATCCAAGCCTCTTTCCGTTATTCGTTTGCCGCCGGCAGCTAGGACAGCGCCCTCTTCCTGGCCGATCTTAATATAGTTCAATATATTATTCATCTGGCTTTCGCTGACAATGGCGCCCATTTCAACGTCCTCTTCGTTTCCTGGTCCTACTTTGATCTTTTTGGCACGTTCAACAAAGCGATCGACGAAACGATCATATAATCCCTCTTGAACAAGAATGCGGCTTCCTGCCACACATACTTGTCCAGCGCCAAAGAATATTCCGAACAAAGCCTGGTCCACAGCAATTTCCAAATCTACATCATCGAATATGATATTAGGAGATTTCCCGCCTAATTCAAGAGAGATTTTCTTTATATTCCCCGTTGCTGCCTGCATGATTTTCCTTCCGGTTTGAGTACTTCCTGTGAAAGAAATGGCATCCACATCATGGCTTTCTGCGATGGTCTGTCCGATTACTCCTCCCTCTCCCAAAACCATGTTGGCGACACCGGCCGGAATTCCGACCTCCTCCATGATTTCAAACACTTTGACTGCTGTTACAGGAGTGATTTCCGCAGGTTTAAACACAATCGTGTTACCAGCCGCCAGAGCAGGGGCAATTTTCCAGACACTCATGAGCATAGGAAAATTCCAAGGGACAACAAGTCCTGCAACACCAACAGGCTCACGTACTACCATTGAATGAATGTTTGGATCAGGCACATCAAATGTTTCACCCGCAGGCTTTGTTATCAATCCCGCATAGTACCGGAAGCAAACCGCCGCATCTTCTATATCAAATTCGGCTTCCCCCCGAGTCTTTCCGTTATCCAACACTTCCAATTCAACGAGTTCTTTATGACGTTCTTCCAATTTATCAGCTATTTTATAAAGATAACTTGCCCGTTCCGCTGCAGGGAGGTCCGACCAAATACCGCTGTCAAAAGCATCTCTTGCCGCTTGAATGGCTGCTTCCGCATCTTCCAATGTTCCTTCTGCTGCCTGGGCAATCACTTCCCCGTTGGCTGGGTTGATAATATCACGGATAGCCTTGCTGCTTGATTCTCTCCATTCACCATTAATGTACATCTTTAATTTCATCAAGTTTGACCCTTCTTTCATTTATTCTTCAGATGGCGTCTTTTTTTCAATGCTATAAGTGTGATCATCTCGTAAATGACGGACGATGCGAGAACAGCAGTGATTTCGTTCGCATCATATGAAGGAAGTACTTCCACCAGATCAAAACCGACAACATCCAAGCCGTCCAGTCCGCGTACGTATTCCAATGCCTCATAACTCGTTGGCCCCCCGACTTCAGGTGTACCTGTACCCGGTGCATAGGCCGGATCAACGAAGTCGATGTCATAGGTAACGAATACTGGACAGTCTTTCACACGCTCATGGATTCTTTTCATAACATTTTCGAATCCTATTTTACGTACTTCCTTCATCGGGATGACTTCAAAGCCGAGATCTCTTGCATCTTGAATATCGCCCGGTCCGTAAAGCGGTCCCCTCATGCCGACCTGGATGGAGTGGTCCATATCGAGCAGCCCCTCTTCAGCTGCACGTCTGAATGGGGTGCCATGCATGTATTTTTCACCGTAATAATGCTCCCACGTATCCCCATGGGAATCGAAATGTACGAGCGCTATTTTGCCATATTTTTTATGGAAAGCGCGCAAGTTTCCTAATGAAATAGAATGGTCCCCACCCATGATGACCGGAATGACATTTTTATCAAGAAGAGGTGTCAGCTCCTCAACCATATTGTCGTACGTACGAAGCGCATTTCCCGGAATAACGTTGATATCTCCGTAATCAACACCTGAACAATATTCGAATATATCAATATCCATATCGGGATTGTATGGACGAAGAAGGACGGAAAAATCACGAATATGTTGAGGACCGAATCGCTGTCCTGTCCGGTTGGATGCTGCCGTATCAAAAGGTACGCCAAGAACGGCAAAGTCTATGTCATCTGTTGTTTTCACTTGTTCCAGTCTCATAAAAGTTCTATTCCCTACAAAGCGAGGTGATTGTGATGAATCTTTCGGTTTATATTTTGGCATCAATAGTCCCCCTTAGCATCTTAGATGTCAAGCCTATAGCAAATTTATTCGCTAAATGCTTCTTCAATAATTTCCAAATATTCCTCTTCAGACATTTCTTTAGCATTACTTTCGTCCATTGGAGTTTCTTTCGCTACTTTCGCTAAATGTTTAAAGTCTTCTGGTGTCACTCTTTCCAATTCATTAAACTTCGGCAGATTTAAACTTTTCCTCAATTCCATGATGATATTGAATCCTTCTAGGGCCGCCTCTTCTTCGGATGAGAAATTCTTCTCAGCTCCTAATAAATAGGCTATTTCCGCATGCCTGGACGGATCAGCTTTAATATTACGCTTGAAAACAAAAGGTAAAAAGATGCTATTTAAAACGCCATGTGGCAAATCGTAATAACCGCCTATCGCTTCGGAGAGACAGTGTACACTCCCTACATTGGAATTGTTAAAGGCGATTCCTGCCATCATGCTTGCATTCAACATCGCTTGACCCGCTTGCTGATTCTTTGAATCACTAACTAGATCCTCAATATTTTCCTTAATCATTACGATAGCCTTATATGCTAAGGCATCTGTCATTGGTGAGGCAAAACGGGAAGTATAAGCTTCTATCGCATGGGTCATGGCATCCATTCCAGTACTCGCGGTAACAGAAGGCGGAAGGGTTCTTATTAAATCAGAATCTAGCAATGCCATTTTTGGTGCTACTTTAGGGTCAACTATCCCCATCTTAAAGTTCCTTGCTGTATCTGTGATAACCGCAATCCATGTCACTTCACTGCCGGTGCCTACCGTTGTAGGAATACAAATTAAAGGAGTGATTTCCCTTTGAAGTGTAAAATCACCTTCCCAATCCTTTATACTGCCTTCATGAGTCAGTAAAACACCTACACCCTTAGCAAAATCCATTACACTTCCACCACCAACAGCAATAAGACCATCTACGGAGTCCTCCAACGCACGAGTGGCAACAGTTTCAACTTCTGTATTTTTCGGATTCGGATTGACATGATCATAAATGGTGATACTAAGGCCTTCCTGTTTTAAACTATTATAAATTCCCTCCAACAGGCCGGCTTTAACAATTGCCTGATCTGTCACAATCAGTACATTTTTTGCACCATATTCTTTTAAATAAAATCCGGCCTTCTTAGCTACACCCGGTTCAGATAATACATTTGTTTGCATCGTAAATTGAAAGTTCATTTATATACAGCTCCTTTTAATGTTAACAATCTATTGCAATGGCCCTCACAGGCGACCCATCCCCGTTTGTAACTTTTAGGGGAAGCGCAATAATCAGCGGGTTGTCAAAGGTGATCTGATCAAAATTAGTAAAGTTCTCTCCGATAATTCCATTTACTGCTGTTATCGCCTCATGAGCCGGGAATTCTTCGCCAGTCGGCGGATCAACATTCAAAGCGTCTATTAAAAAGGTACGGACGCCAAGATCAAGCATCTTTACTACGACTTCAATATCCAGGTAAGGATGATTGAAATATTCATCTTCTCCTAAATACCTTGTCCAGCCAGTGTGGATTAACGCCACTTTTCCCGGTCCAAGCTTATTGAGATAAGGGGCTGCATCTTCGAGCGTGATGGCCTCCCCGTGATCTTTATGGGTGGCGGGAATCAAAACGCCTTCTCCAATAAAGTTTTCCAACGGAAGCCGCTCAATTGTTTTTCCCTCTCCCCTGATATGAAAAGGAGCATCCACGTGCGTCCCTGTATGGGAACCTATATCTAGATAAGCAGTATTGTAGCCATGCTTCTCGATTGTCGTTGCCGGCCGTATATTCGGTTCGGGGTCCCCGGGAAATACAGGGAGATTGTTATCCAACGGTAAGGATAGATCCACTATCTTTTTAATTTTCATGGCGTTCCCCCCTCCATTGAACCGAATACAAATCTGACCGTTCATCTGATCTCATAGAATAGAAGTTTTCTTTAAGCTCCTGCCTTTTTCCAAGATTTATCTCCGCTGTAGCGAAACTGCTTGCTTCTGTCTTGATGCCGCTTATCGTATCTCCATCCGGCCCATAAACGGCAGATCTACCGAAAAATTGAATATCGCCTTCTCCGCTGGTAAAATTGCATGTCGCCAAATAAACGGTATTATCCATTGCCCGTGCCGACGCCATCCGCTCGTACGGCCCCTCATAAGGACTCTCCCAAGCGCTTGGTGCGAGAATGATATCCGCCCCCTGCTTTTCAAGTAAACGGGCCAGTTCTGGAAAGGCCATATCCCAGCAGATCATAAAGCCGAAAGTGCCAAGCTCGGTTTTTACTGTAACTAGCTTGTTACCCGGTGAAAAAAGGTGCTTTTCCAAAGGCGTCAAATGCATTTTCTGATAAGTTGCCAAAAGGTCGCCTTCCGGATTAATCAAATTCAATGAATTAAATAGTTTGCCATCTTTTTTTTCAATAAAACCGTAACATATATACAGTTCGAACTTTTTCGCCAAACCGGACAGGAAACTGAAAGAAGGACCGTCTGCGGACTCCGCTTTGGCCCTCACATGATCTTCGGAAAATATATAGCCGGCAGCAGCAGCTTCCGGAAACAAAATGAGCTTTGTTTCCGGATGCTTTTGCATACAGTCAATGATATGGGATTCCATTAAAGGTAAATTGCCTCCACAATTAAAATCATCCTGTACAACGGTTAGTTTCCAATTTGTCATACCGCTTTCTCACCTTCCAGCTTTTCTATTGAACTCGAACGCATCACTTTTGCGAGTACAACATAAAGGATTCCTGATACAAAGAACGTCAGAACAGTGGATCCAATCGCCAGCGGACTTACATATGTGAAGTAGAGGGCGAAAGCAGCGCTCAATACATAGGCAACATATGCAGCAGGATGAACACCTTTTACATAGCGGTATAAGCCTTTGTTATCAAGAGCAATATCTTCTGCGTCATAGCGTCTCTTTTTCACAATATAATAGTCTGCCAAAACAATGGCGAAAATAGGAATATATAGTGTTGCGATGAAAAGGACAAAATCAAAGAAGTGCGTCATTAACCTCTCCTTGAGCAAAGCACCAGATACTGTAATGATCCCCAGTACAATTGCCGTCTTCCAAAAGGACGTTTTCGGAAACACATTCAAAAATGACATGTTGGCACTATATAGGGCCATCGCATTCGTCGATACGACTGACAGAAATACAACTATCGCAGCAATCAATCCGAATCCGTGAGCCGCAAGCAATACTACTGGATCATAGGTTTGCTCCATTCCAAGCGCCAGACTGAAACCGCCAACGGCTGCCCCTAGGCCGAATGCAACCATCGAAGCCAGTACATATCCTAGATAAGTGGCGATCATTCCTCCTGTTTCCGACTTAGCGCTCCGGTTATAGTCACATACTGAAGACATCCAGGAAAAAGCGGTTGCAATGACGATGTCGAAAGCGATGATAAACGTCGTTTCTGGGTTTTCCGATAATTGAAGTTGGATCAAAGCATGAACATCATATGCCGTGAACAATTTATAAAATACCATGAATGACAATATGAGCATGGCTGTAGAAATGAAACGCTGTGCAGTATCAATTCCGCGTATCCCGTAAATCGTAATCAGAACAACAATTGCCTGGGTTAAAATTGTAAATAAATTGATATTGCTATACCCTGTTAAATAATTTACGGCATAATCAAAACTCATCCCAGCCATATAAGCTTGAATCCAGCTCCAGCCAACAAGAATGATCGTATTTGCAGCAGCTGGCAGTATTGAACCTTTCTGTCCAAAAGCAGCCCGGGTGATAACCATCGTAGGCAGCCCTGTATTGGTTCCGACCCTTCCCATGAGCGCAATTGGAATGGCACCAATGGCCGAGCCTAGAAAAATAACCTTTAATGCATCCATAAAGGAAATGTCTGGTAGTAACAACATTCCAGTTAATATCGTTGTAATAACAAAGTTAGCTGCTACCCAAATTGAAAAAACACCAAAAAACCCTACTGTGCGCTGCTGCATTGACAGCGGGCGTATATTATCATTGCCTAGTGTGGCTTGTAATCGAGCCATCTTAATTTCCCCCTCTTGGTTGTTTCTGTATTTTTTCTCTATCTATATTCATAACTGATGCAAAAAACATGCCAACTAAAAAACCACTTGAATAGAAGGCGTTTTCATCGTTTTAATTCACAATTGAATCGAACAGGGAATTTTTAATGCATAAATGGATTTTAATTTGAATTTGAATCGTTTGTTTTCATACCCACCCGGCCCCATATTGATCCCTTACTTTATTTTACGTAGTGGAGGACTCCACCAAAAATTATCGCAGGAATGGATACTGATAATAATGAAAAACAGCGGAATCTTCAAATGTAATTGGATTTAAAATGAAAAACCAGTGCCATTGCAATTACAAGGGCTGCAATTACCGGCTAATTAAAACATAGCCAATAGTAATAAGGTTTTCCGGAATATGTTAAATAAAGGCTGCGAATATCAAGTCGCCTACTATGCAGAATAAATAATCCACGAGGAACCCGTACAACGGCCCAAAGAAGATTCCACACTGGACAGTCCCTTTTTAACTCTATAGATGATGATAAATATACCTACATACAACATGACTGTTACAAACCGTTGATTTCCGTTACAGGCGGACGCTTTCCGTGGGTGTGGCGCTTCTCCCTTGCGGGGTCTCAAGGTTCACGTTATTCCCGCAAGACCCGGAAAAAGCTTCTTCGAATAAGCATCCCACGAAGGAAATGCGAAGCATTTTCGGGGAGTCGCCGCCTTCCACTACAATCAACTAAGTGCTCTCTTCCTCTTCAATATAAGCCGATGTAATAAAATTAACTCATTCTATAATTTTTTATGGGTAAATGAAGACAGTAGTCCTGTGTCAGGCTGACAATAACAATAATAAGTTTCGACATCTTCACTTTTCAGAACACTCACTTCATGCCACAGGCTGATATCTGATTTCCCTTCTTGCATTTTTAAGATTTTAAAATAAGTACCGTATATAGAAAGATGAGTTGGATGGGAAGCAGCCCATTTTTCAAGAGCTGATAGGGATTTAAAATACGCGAGAACAGAGGTGATTTGCAATTCATCTTTGTTTGGGCTCATTTCAGTTACTTTTTTAATGTCAATACACGAATCTAGTATGTCAGAGAGAAACTTTATTCCGGTATCTAATACAGGCTCCATTACTTCCGCATAAATTTGCCTCTCTTCTTCTGAAACGTTGGATAAGTTTTGCACGGTTCTGATAAAACAAATATAGTCCGGAACAGTTATAGACAATTTCTTAGAGCTTGTTTCATCTCCGTATATTTTTTTCTGTTTGTTTATTTCTTGGGAAAGAAGCTGATCATACGCCGATGCTGGAATTCGGTCGCGCATAGCGCCCCAATACTCATGTACTTCAGATAGTTGCATCTTTAAAAAGTTAGATACCCCTTCCTTCCCACTATTTCCGGAATGACTAGATTCAAAATATTCTACAGGGATCTTTAGCATTTCATACCAAAAGCCGGTAACGCGGGAGCTACATTGTTTATATCCATCTTCCTCTATCCATTTTTTCACTATTAGGGAGTCCTTCCATTGAATATAATCTTCCACATGTAACCAATACACCAAGAAGAGAATGTTTGTGTAATTATTTGATTGGGTATGCCAGGCTATATCTATATGAGAAGGTCCGTACTTTCCTTTAAATACTTCTTGAACACTCTTAAGATCAACACCTTCTAATTCGAGGTTCTTTCCTTGCAGCGAAAATTGTCCAAAGACAAACCGATCGACACCTTCTGGAAACACGGTAATATATGAATCATTTAACGTTTTATGATTCTTGGGCATGTTTTTCATTGGTATGCCCCCCCTCTCTTCGACATATTTTTTACCTGAGTCTTTGTCAAAGTATGTTACCTACTTTTACATCAAAGGCATTCCAATTCAAACTAAATCATAAAAAAGAATCCTTTATAATGGCGGCAAGGTGGTTCCTGCCCAAATCCAATATAAAGGATATCAGCCATGAAAAAGATGGTAAGTTAATTACCTCTCATTGCGTAATTTACTTGTAATTTCCAATAAGTGGGCCTTTATTTCTTGCAATGTTCCTTCATCGTCCGTTGCCCTCGTTGTCTTAATCGTGTCTACCAAATGTCTGTATTCAGTATTGTTATAAGCAAGTTGTACCAAATCAGGGCGTGAATAATGCCCTAAAAGATCAAAGCCATTTTTTGCAGCTTTTATCATTGTTCCATCTAATTCTGCAACGATAAGGGCTTCTTTATCATAAACCGGTTCAACGATGTAGCAACCAAACGGATCAACGATCGAACTGCCGCCATTGGCCCAATCCCAGTTGGTTTTTTCTTTATAAGGGAAGTCATCCGGTACTTCATCAGCCGGCTGGTAACCACACGCACTAATGACAAAAGTTTGCGCTTCAAATGCGTGGGCTCTGATCGCCGGTTCAATATCGCTAGTATTATAAGACTGAGGATTTTTTGATTCTTGATCTACATAAGTCATTTCATCTGTTGGGAGTCCGCTCCATGTACCCGGCCAATTAGCAATGTGAATTTCTTCTCCCTGCAAGGCCATTAGTGCCCTAATCAATATCATATGGTTTTCCCAGCAAACTAAACCGCCAATACGTCCAATATCCGTATCGTATACTTTGAGATTGTCTCCGCCTCCTCCCATGCCGTGAAAACATCTTTCTTGGTTGGTTGGAACTACTTTTCTATGCCTTCCATATAAACTCCCTTTTTTATCAAAATACAGCATCGTATTGTAAAGTGTACGGGAACCCACAGCATCATCCAGCTCCGTACACCCCATGTTAAGATGAATATTTGCTTGACGGGCTGCCTCTCCCAATAAAGCGGTATCTTCCGTCCCAACAACAACTGACTCCTCTTGAAACTTCACATGGACATCAAACCAATCAGTAGACGGATCGTTATATCCCTGTTGCCAGTATGGAAATGCCGGAATAAAAGATTCCGGGAAAACAATAAGGTCTGCTCCTTCTTTGCCTGCCTTATGAATGTAATCTATTGCCTTTTCAATTGTCCTTTTTTTATCCAAAAAAACAGGTGAAACCTGGGCTATTGCTACAGTAATTTTATCTTTTCCCCCAAATATTGCCTTCCCCATTTTGTAACTCCTTTTAATATCGTTAATAATTGTTATATAAGCTCAACAGTAAAATCTCTTTAAACCTCGATTTTTAACCTTATGCACTTCTTTCGCCTTTCTCCCTTTTTTCAGGTATATCATAACCACCCATTCCTTTCGGAATAACAAAAAGCTTTGTGATCACGTAATATAGGATGCCCGCCAAAAGCATTGCTGGCAATGTAGCAGAAGCGTAATCGAAGAAGATTGAACCTTCAAAACTGATTGGATCGAGTATTAAAAAGTATACGAATACCGAGACAGCTACCGATATGATTGGGGTTATATTGTATCCACCAACAAAGTCATATGGCCTTCCAGATGTATCTAAATAGAGGGCTCTCATATTTATTTTCTGTTTGCGTAAGATATAGTAGTCCACAAACATGATAGCCGATAGCGGCCCGAACACTGTTCCACACGCTGCTAAAAACAGGCTAAAGTTCCCATATATCGCGTCAGGGAAGAAGGCAAATACAGCTGTACAGGCTAAAAATATAAATGTTAGTCTTTTCCAATCCATGACTCTAAAAAACTTTATCTGTTTTAAAGCTAAACAAGTAGAGTAGACAAGAGATGTCATGGAGGTAACATTTGCAAATGCAATAAAGACCAAAGCAATCAAACCTAGTATCGGTCCACCTATCGGAATCATCCATGCAGTTGGATCACTATCCCCGACAGCAAGCCCAGCCAAAAGTCCAATCATTGTGCCTAAAACGGCGCAAATATTAATTCCAATCATATTTGGCCATAAGGAAGCCCGCTCTGATTTTGTTAAACGTGCCAACCCCCCCATGATGGGCCACCAGGAAAACCCTGAACCGAGACCAAGCTCAAATGCAACGATATAGTTGTGTAAATCGTTTGGAAAAGGTGATGTTGGTTCCAATGCTAACATTTCACCAAAGCTGTATTTCTGAGACAGCATGTAAAACATAACGATTAACATGGTTACCAACAAAGGGGCTACAATCCGGTTTAACCAATTGATGGAGTTGGAACCCTTTGAAACAATTAACCAGCTTATCAATATAGCCAATAGCGAGAAAACGATAACAACTTTGTTAGAGACAGGTGGCGTATTCGTTACTGCTCCATAAACATTACTGCTTGCTTTCCCGAACATTACGGCCAATGTTGCCACCCATCCAAATTCTACAATTACCATTAAAATCACAGGAATCTTGGTGCCTTTTTTTCCAAATATACTTCGTAAAAATACGTACTGGTCAATCCCAAACCTGCTTGATGGAATCGCGTTTGATAAAGCCACAAGAAGAACGGAAACGGTGTTTCCCGCTAACGTGGCAATGAACCCCATTTTTAAACCAACGAATAGCGATAATGTACCCCCAATCAAAAAGCTCCATGTCGCAATGGCCAGTCCAATATTCACCATTGAAAAATCAAAGCTTCCCCAGGTCCTTTCTTTGGGAAGGAGTGGCAATAGATCGCTTTGTCCATTAGATTTTCCCATTAGATAACACACCTCTTTCATGATTAGTCATTCTTTATAAACTCCTACCGAAAATTAATAATAAAATGGATAAAATACTAAACACCCATACCAAAATATAGTCAATCCGTCTTAGCCTTTTATCAGGTGTGTCGGTTTGTCTTATTATCTCAATTCTCTTTTCCAATTCTTCCACAAATTCCTGATCGAACTCAGAAGTTTTCATATTTTTACCCCTCCGGAATCTAAAATTCCCATTTAAATGTATATTTAGATTATTCCTATTAACCGTTTTCAAGGTCATTCTTTAGTAATCAATGTGATCATTTCATAAATAAAAGCCAATGGTAACACTGCTGTTTTTTCGTCTTCTCGTAAACGCCTATTCTCAACAAAGATGGATGATTTTTCTGGTTTTATTTTGGCATCGTTTTCATCCACTTTCATAAAATGCCTGTCATTTCTCTTGTAACCCTTTTTAAAAGGAGCGATATTTTATTAAGATATCCGACAACCTATTTAAGGTTAGTAGAAATCTCACACCATCCCATTATCCAACATCAATGAGTTCAATTCATATAGATTCCCCCTTAAATGAAACGATACAAACCTGTTCGCTCACCTAACTGCACAGTCAATCTTTTTTTAATTTAAAACAATAGTTGCAAATAACATGCCAATTAGAAAAGCACTTAAACAACCATTATGTTGATATATGTCGAAAAAAGTTGATTTATTTTTGAATTAAGAGCTGTAAATACTGATTTACAATTGCATCGCGATCCACATTTGCATTATTGTCTTAAAAATAAAGACGGCCCGCATTGCGGACCGCCTCTTTAATCATTCGATGAAAACATATATTTTTTAAAATGGTAGCGTATTGACATGATAATCCCGATTGCCAGCATATTCGAAAGCAGCGAGCTTCCACCATAGCTGATGAATGGAAGCGGGATCCCTGTAATCGGCAAAAGTCCGATTGTCATACCAATGTTCTGAAAAACGTGAAAGGCAATCATCGAGATCACACCCACGCATATGTAGGAATAGAATGGATTCTTAGTATCCAGCCCAACTCTTGTAATCTGATAAATAAGAAGGAAAAAGAGACTGATAATGATGCTTCCGCCGATAAAACCGAACTCTTCACCGAGTGTACTGAAAATAAAGTCGGAATGGCTTTCCGGCATGTATACTTCCCTGTTTCCAAAACCTTTTCCGCTCGTCATTCCCGAACCGATCGCTAAAAGCGATTTTACAAGCTGGAACCCTTCATTCGACTGATACGTGTATGGGTCAAGCCATGAATAAATCCGTTTGAACTGATACTGCTTTACGCCAAGGAACTTTAAATACTGCGGCATTTTGATCGCTATATAGAGGACCGTTCCACCAAGCAGGGAAACACCTGTAAAGATTGGGACAAGCAGTTTCCAAGTGATTCCGGATACGAGAACCATCCCAAGGAAGATGGCCAAAAAGACCAGTGATGTTCCAAGGTCAGGCTGTTTTAAAATGAATGCTACCGGAACTGCTGTTGCCAACCCTAACTTTAATAAAAGCCAAAAGTCCGTTTTTGTCGTTTTATGGATGAATTTCACATGGTGATCCGTCGCAATTCTTGCCAATACCAAAATGGTAAATACTTTCATGAACTCTGACGGCTGAATGGCACCGGCGCCGGGTATGAAAAACCAGCTTTGTGCGCCGTTTACCTTTCTTGTAAAATCAATATTTTCAGGCGCAAGGAATAAAATGATAAGCATGACAAGGCCTATACCATATAAATACCAGGAAATCTTCCTAAGCTGTTCCGAGTCAAACTGCATGACAACAGCGGCCACTATCCCGCCAATCGTATACCACATGACCTGCTGCAGGACGAAGTTTGTTTTGTATTGCCCTGTTGTCTGAGCACTGAATATAATGACCAAACTCGCTATCATCATTAGCATTATCGTTAAAATGATCCCGTAATCAATTTTTGGGATTTGTCTTCTCTGTGAGGTCATTCCATTATCTCCTCTTTACAAAAAATCACACTGTAACCATCTTAACATTATACTGAATGATGGATGATTTAAAAAGGATCAAATTTTGTCTAATTCTTATAAAGACAAAAAACTGCTCCCATTTAACGTGTTTGCCCAAATAAAAAGGCAGTCGCTCGGACTGCCTCCTTCCATTACTGTAAAAAGGTTGGTGGTTGCTCCTGCTGTCCTCCGAATAGGGGAGGCTGCGGTACAATTTGATACATGCTGCTCACCATTTGGATATCATCCTGCGGTGCCGGGGATAGCGGATAATAGCCTTTTTGAGTCATATATTGCCATACATCGTATGAATGTCTGCTGCTGTTCAGAAAAGCATTCTCCAGGAATGTCCTCAACTCGGGAGTTGAACATTCCAGTACGGCGCTTGCATAATTTTTGGCCGCGGCCTTCTGATTGAGCAAATAAGCCAAGGCTATTTCTCGGTCTGTATGAGTTGTTGCGTCCGTTCTTGGGGCTGATGCGCTGACTACTTGCGGA
This sequence comes from Siminovitchia fordii DSM 16014 = CIP 108821, assembly GCF_000374565.1. Taxonomy (GTDB): domain Bacteria; phylum Bacillota; class Bacilli; order Bacillales; family Bacillaceae_C; genus Siminovitchia; species Siminovitchia fordii. The sequence continues at coordinate 92,722 of NZ_KB894695.1, forward strand.
GGTGCCGTGTAATTATCCAATTTTCTAGCCAAATCATCCGGCTGGAATTTTGTAATATCGGGAGTAGAGGCACTTTGGACAAACTCTACCTTTAAATTGTAGTCTGCGATGTGTTTAGGGTAATGCCTTTCAAGCATTGATTTCAATTCCGGATCTTGCGCTTGATTAATAAACGCCCCCATACAAGTGACCGTATTATAACAGCTTGCAATCAATTCAGTCAGATCACGAAATTCATGTGCTGCCAATTGCATTTTTTTCACCTCCATTTGTCTGCTCTTATTTTTGTTTAATGTGGCAGATTTATTCCCATTTAAAAAAATATGAAGTTGAATATCTTTTGCAAAAGGCAAACGGACTTATATCTATTTAAAATCGGCAGTAAACTGCCATCCTCTTTGGTCCATTGCCTTTTAAAATAAATGATCCAACTCTTTTGCGAGCTGAGAATATACAGGGATTTATCTATATATTTGTTTCAAAATCGTAGTTATCTTGAGGTGAATGATGGACCAATCCTCCGGTAATGAGGGATTTATGTTTTTCCCATATAAAAAGGAATTACGTATGGTCCCTTTATTTTTCCTTTCCCGCTTATGCAAAACTTACCAGCCACATCCTTCTTTTACCAAAATGCGAATGGTTTTAATTCCCTGTCACCGGGTAAACATAAGACAAGCGAGCTTTACCACGAAGGGAAGTGAAACCGATGCTTTGGACAATCATTGGAATCTTGCTTGTCTTATGGATTCTTGGCCTAATAGTTAAAGTCGGCGGCGCACTCATTCACATTCTACTTGTTGCAGCTGTCATCATTTTTATCATCAATTTAGTTACCGGAAGAAAAAAAACAGGGTAATCAAAAGCTACAAGGTCCTGCCCAAACCCCTTGACGAGCCCTGGAATAAAGCGATTTTTCAGGGAAGAGCAACGGAATTTTGGCTTTAAGAGGATGCGTTATAGACTGTCATGGAGTGGCTTCGGCAAAATATATAAAGATAGACGCTACTGAATAAGACATAGTTGCCTCAAGCAGCGTTTGGTTTAATCCTTGCGTTCGATGGCTAGGACCTCTTCCCCCTGCGAAACTGGGCGAATTTATAAACAAATCATTTTTGTCAAGAGAATCAAAGACCGCTCCAAATATAGGAGCGGTGTCTTTATATACCTATTCCATTCTCAACAGCATATCCGCATGCGGGATCCCCTCATCCAAATATACTTCCGAAATCGTTGTAAATCCGAGAGAACCATAAAAAGGAAGCAAATATTCCTGAGCTTGCAGCTTGACGGACTTTTCTTTCAACTCTTCACGAATAAACTCAAGAGCCCTTGTCATCAATTCAGTGGCCAGTCCACGTCCTCTATATGATTCCTTCACCAATACTCTTCCTATCGATAGTTCCTCATGAGCTGTTCCAGATGGTAATATCCGCGCATAAGCCAGAATCTCATTTTCATTACAGGCATATAAATGGTATGAAACCTGATCAAAATCATCAAGCTCCCTGTATGCACATTGTTGTTCCACAACAAAAACATCCACACGCTCCCGCAATATGCTATAAAGTTCATTGGTTGTCAATTCATTAAATGTTTTTAATTTCCACTCCATTTAAAGCATCCCTCTTAATGTCATTTTTCTTGAGATGATTATAGCATGATTCATTTTTGTTTTGCTCAGCAATGTTTAACAACGGTATTTGGGCGACAATAGTGTAGTTCTTGATGTTGACAATTAAGAGCGTTTAATGACGGATCAGTATCATAGATATTCATTTTCCCGCTCTTCAATATTTTGTTTGAATGGTGTTAAACAGAAAAAGGATCTAGCTCTTTTTATGGGTACTATATATACTTAGGGAAAATACAGTAGAATTTAGAAACCATCATAATTTTGCTTTAAAAAGCATATTTTACTATGACGGATGAACGCAAGTTCAAATTCATGATGACATCCTTCAACAGTCCTATGAATAGACCATATGGCTCATGTACTCAAATAGAAAGCTTGATATAGTATTATTAGTTTCTTCTTATAGTTATAATTACCTGAATACCGAAAATTTTTTCCACTGCAACCATGTACCCAAGGACGGTGATTTTTAAAATGACAGCATTACTTGATGTAAGAAATCTAAAAACTCATTTCTTTACGAATAAAAAAGTAATCCCGGCAGTGGACGGAGTGGACATCAAGATTAATAAAGGAGAAACCGTTGCGCTAGTCGGAGAGTCCGGATCAGGAAAAAGCATCACTTCCCTTTCCATTATGAAATTAGTTCCAAGCCCTCCAGGTGAAATTGTAGACGGCCAAATATTTTTTAATGGAGCTGACTTGGTAGCGCTTCCAGAAAATGAAATGTACCGTATTCGAGGAAATGATATATCTATGATTTTTCAGGAGCCGATGACGTCATTAAACCCCGTTCTGACGATTGGGGAGCAAATTACGGAAGTGTTGGTTTACCACAAAAAACTCTCCAAAAGGGAAGCCGACAAAAAAGCCATTGACCTTTTGAAAATGGTGGGCTTTTCACGTGCAAAAGAAATGCTTGATGAATATCCACACAGGCTTTCGGGCGGAATGAGGCAGCGCGTCATGATTGCCATTGCCATGAGCTGCAATCCGAAGTTGCTTATTGCCGATGAACCTACAACCGCATTGGATGTGACCATCCAAGCTCAAATTCTCGACTTGATGAAAGATCTGAGCAAACAGTTTCATACCTCCATTCTTTTAATCACCCATGACCTTGGTATAGTTTCGGAAATAGCCGACAAGGTGCTCGTCATGTACTGTGGACAAGTTGTTGAGGAGGCTTTGGTGGATGACTTGTTCAATGAACCTTTGCATCCATATACTGTCGGCCTGATGAAGTCAATCCCATCCATTGATGACGATGACGAAAAACTTGTGCCTATACAAGGAAACGTCCCCTCCCCTGATCATTATCCAAAAGGGTGCCGATTTGCCTCCCGTTGCCCGCATGCGTATGACCGTTGCCTCCAGGAAGTCCCCGACTTGATGAAAGTCGGAAACTTACGGTCCGTGCGCTGCTTTTTATACGAAGAAGAGGAGGCTACATCATGACGACAAGCTTTAAAAAGCAGAAGCAGCTGAATAAAAAAGAAACGGAATACATGCTGGAAGCTATTGGCTTAGCCAAACACTTTCCAATCAAATCAGGTGTCTTTCAAAGGACCACTGGGCAAATCAAGGCAGTCGATGGCATTTCCCTCTTTGTAAAAAAAGGGGAAACATTAGGGATTGTCGGTGAATCGGGCTGCGGTAAGTCGACAGCAGGGCGGACATTCATCCGGTTATATGAACCTACAGCAGGAAAAATCCTCTTTAAAGGTATGGACATTTCCCATCTGCCGGAAAGTACCCTGGGCCGCACGGTCAGAAAAAATATTCAAATGATTTTTCAAGATCCATACGCTTCAATAAACCCGCGGAAAACGCTAAAATCGATTTTAAGCGAGCCGCTGATCACCCATAAATTATATGACCGGAAAGGCCGTGAGGAAAAAATATCTGATCTGTTGCAAAAGGTTGGATTCAACCCTTCCTTTATTAACCGGTATCCGCATGAGTTTTCCGGCGGACAGCGCCAGCGGATCGGGATCGCCCGCGCCCTTGCCCTTAATCCGGAGCTGATCATTGCGGACGAAGCTGTATCTGCATTGGATGTATCCATTCAGGCACAGATCATCAATTTAATGGAAAATTTGCAGGAAGAGTTCGGTCTTACTTATATTTTTATATCTCATGATCTGAGTGTTGTCCGCCACATAAGTGATCGGGTAGCGGTTATGTATCTTGGAAAAATCATGGAATTTGCAAGAAAAAAAGATTTATATGAGAACCCGCTTCATCCTTATACTCAGGCCCTGCTATCTGCTGTTCCTATCCCTAGAAAACGTGGAGTAGAGAAGCGGGAAAGGATCGTTTTAAAGGGAGATTTGCCAAGCCCAGCCAATCCTCCTTCCGGCTGTGTATTCCACACCCGCTGTCCGGCGGTGATGGATGTATGCCGGAAAATCACACCCGAATTCAAAGAGATGAAAAAGGAACATTTTGTTGCTTGCCATTTATATGAGTGACGGCAATCTCCAACGCTTTGAAAGGGGTGATTCATGATAGAGTGATCTCCTGTTCATTTGAATACCAAAATATATTTAAAAGGGGGCATGACAATGAGAAAACCGGCTTGGCTAATATTGTGTATGATGCTTGTTCTATCATTGTTTCTAGCTGCATGCAGCGGCGGTGGTAAAACATCTACGGATGGAGACAAATCAGCGGAAGATGATAAAACGGCCGAGAATAAAGAACCTGTAGACGGCGGTGACCTCGTCATGGGATATTCCGGGTCACCCACTCTCTTTAACTCGCTGTATTCGGATGATAATGTGAGCGGAGATGTCGAAGATTTGATTTTCGAGGGCCTTGTCGGCTCAAACAAAGAAGACTTCACTCCCAATACAGATGAGCTGGCCGAAAGCGTCGAAGAATCCGAGGATGGGTTGACGTATACGGTCAAGTTGAAAGAAGGCGTCAAGTTCCACGACGGGGAAGATTTGACTGCCGATGACGTTGTTTTCACATACAATATACCACTGCATGAAGATTATGACGGACCTCGAAAGTCTAATTTCGAAGCATTGGAAAGTGTTGAAAAAGTTGACGACTTAACGGTTAAATTCCACATGAAAAAAGTCGACGCGCAATTCCATGCGGTCGGCCTGAGCTTTAAAATTTTACCGGAACATATTTTGAAAGACGTCCCAGTAGCTGAACTTGGTGACCATGAATTCAACACAAAAAATCCGATCGGTTCGGGGCCATTCAAATTTGTAGAATGGAAAGACGGAGAATATTTGAAAGTCGAAGCTTTCGATGACTACTACCAGGGCCGCCCGCATTTGGATTCCATTACATTGAAATTTGTCCCTGATGCCAATGCGATGCTAACACAGCTCCAAAACCGCGACATTGACTTTTGGGACGGAGTTCCACCTTCAGACATTGAAACGGTCAAATCGTTCCAGGATGATATCGGCATCAAAGTGGAAGAAGGATTGGCCCTTCAATATAATTTCTTCGCTCCCAACTTGAGAAATGATTTGTTTAAAGAGAAGGAAGTACGGCAAGCGATCACCCATGCGATTGACCGAGAGACAATCGTAAATGAAATCGTGGAAGGCCACGGGGAAGTGGCCCATGTTCCAGAAAGCCCATTGAGCTGGGCATATAATGAGGATGTGCCGCATTTTGACTATGATCCGGAAAAAGCGAAGAAAATGCTTGCGGATGCTGGTTGGAAGCCAGGAAGTGATGGCATTCTTGAAAAAGACGGCAAGAGATTCTCATTCGAAGTGAAAACAAACCAAGGGAATAAAGAAAGAGAAGATATTGTTGTATTATTGCAGGAGCAGTTGAAGGAAGTGGGCATTGAAGCGAAGCCGAAGGTTGTGGAGTTCAGCTCACTGATTGCGGATATTGATCCGGGCGTCTGGAATTTTGACGCAATCGTTCTTGGCTGGTCACTTGCTACAGATCCAGATCCAAGCGCGATTTACCACACGAAAGAAATTGAGAAGGGGCTCAACTTTACAGGCTATTCGAATCCAGAACTTGATCAATTGATGGATGAACAGCTTCAAGAATTAGACCAGGAAAAACGGAAAAAACAACTCGGTGACATTCAGGCTAAGCTTGCAGAAGAGCAGCCGTACACTTACCTTTATTATCCGACTGAATTCCGTGCTATGCCTGCTGAATTGGAAGGCTACGAATTCCACGCAAAAAATAGGATTTACAAGCCTCACCAATGGTGGCTGAACAAATAATAACCTGCTCAAAGATATGGGAAATGGATGCCCATTTCCCTATCTTTGTATGATTAGACAGCGGAAGGAGCATAGCGAATGATTTCATATATTATTCGACGGGTCCTCATGGCCATACCTTTATTGCTCGGGATCACTATTCTATCATTTGCAATTATCAAAGCCGCTCCCGGAGGACCGACATCTTTGTTGATGGATCCAAACGGTAAGCCGGAGGACAAGGCAAAACTTGAAGAAAAATACGGTTTGAATGACCCTGTCTATGTTCAATATGGAAAATGGCTGGGAAATATGGTTAAGGGGGACTTCGGTACGTCTCTGATTCGTAGAGGTATGCCAGTTAGTGAAATGATTTTAAACAGGCTTCCAAACACCCTGTTGCTTATGGTAACCTCCACAATATTAGCATTCCTCATTGCCGTGCCACTCGGTATTTTTTCCGCTATGAGACCTTATACGAAGCTGGACTATACAGTCACAGTGGGTTCTTTTCTTGGAGTAGCCACACCAAATTTCTGGCTTGGAATCATGCTGATTATTTTTTTCGGTGTACAACTTGGGTGGTTTCCTACAGGCGGGGTCGCAACGCTTAACGCCCCTTTCAGCATATGGGACAGGCTCCACCATCTGATTTTGCCTGCCTTTGTTCTGGCTGCAGCAGATATGGCTGCTTTGACCCGCTACACACGTTCCAGTATGATGGATGTCTTGCAGCAAGATTATATCCGGACGGCCAAATCGAAAGGATTTAAAGAGCAAACAGTCGTGTTAAAGCACGGACTACGCAACGGGCTGATTCCCATTATCACTATGTTCGGACTGATGCTCCCGAATTTTATCGCAGGAGCGGCCATCACCGAAACGGTTTTCAGCTGGCCGGGCATCGGGAGATTGTTTATTGAATCCGCTTTTACTCGTGATTATCCTGTTATCATGGCAGTGACAGTCTTGACAGCTGTATTTGTAGTGATCGGAAACTTATTGGCGGATATTTTATATGCCATTTTTGATCCACGGATTGAGTATTAGGGGGGATTTATATGTTACAGACGAACTTTGAACCGACAAAGAACAATTTGAATATGAACCCCGTAATAAAAGATAAACCGGAAACACTCACCAAAATTTTCATTCGTAAGTTTATCAAAAACAAATTGGCCGTATTTGGCGCGATAGTCCTTTTTTTAATTATATTTTCCGCGATGCTCGCTCCCTGGATTGCCCCATATGATCCTGGAGCGACCAGTCTTGCCAATAAGCTGGCGCCTCCCAACTTAGATAATTGGCTCGGTACTGATCGATTTGGGCGTGACATTTTTTCCCGCATTTTATATGGAGGAAGAATTTCTCTTCTTGTAGGTTTTGGTTCGGTGGCAGGAGCACTAATCATCGGAACAACTATTGGCGCTATCGCCGGCTATTACGGCGGCCTGGTTGATGCCATATTGATGAGACTCGTCGATGTGATGATCTCTATTCCTACGATATTCTTGCTGATCACCATCGTAACGATCTTTCAGCCAAGCGTAGACAAACTCATCCTTGTATTTGCCATCACATCATGGACCACGACTGCTAGAATCGTACGGGGAGAATTTTTAACACTAAGAACTAGGGAGTTTGTACTCGCCTCAAGGACGATTGGAACAAAGCCAATTAAAATCATCTTTGGCCATATATTGCCGAATGCCATGGGCCCCATTATTGTTACAGCTACCTTGCTTGTCGGTACTGTCATCTTGACAGAAGCTGCATTAAGCTATTTGGGTCTCGGCGTTCAGCCGCCTACACCTAGCTGGGGGAATATGCTGGAAGACGCACAGAATTTTACAGTTCTGTTGAAAGCACCCTGGTACCCTGCTTTTCCCGGACTGTTAATCTTAATTACGGTTTTGTGCTTTAACTTTGTAGGAGACGGTTTAAGGGACGCCATGGATCCGAAGGGAGAATAAGAAGAGCGAAGGTGCCTTTTATCGATGTACACCCTTGCCAATATCCACTAAAAAACTGTTCCTTTCATGCTTTTCAAGCTTATGAGCGGAACAGTTTTTTACATTATTTTTTCTTTTTTGTTCTTGCCTTATAAAGTTTTGCACTCTCTTGAGCAACGTAGAGACCAACAGCTTGATTTTCTTTCCATGCCCCCGAGAATTCGGAAACAGGAGGATTTGTTTCAATTACATATCTAGAAATTTCCGGAGTAAAACCGGGACGCTTTCGCTTCTGGATAAACCAGTCAGTGAAGCCCCCGCCCGAAGGGTTCGGTCCGGGATAGATCAATCTATAGCCTGTCATTTTTCCGATTGTCTTTGCATAAGCGTGGTCCCGTTTATAACCTGCTCCCTTTTGTTTATAATTCCAGTAGAGAATTTTTCCGCTGCTATGGTAGGCTACCGCAATTTCAGGCCTGGTTTCAGCCTCCAGTTTCAATACAGCTTTTACTTCCGATGCAGTTGCCGGTGCCTTCCCTTTGTAATTTTTATAGCTTGGGCGGCCAGGATTGCCTTTTATTGTTTTCCACCCGGCATCATATTGGCGATTCAAATCCACTCCCTTGCCATTAGCCTTCCAACGTTTAAAGTTCGTACTTCCGTTATTCATGACAATGAATGAGGCGTGGGTACTTTTTGGAAATGCTTTTAGCCCTTGCTGCTGTAAAGTAACCCCATCCGGGTTGACCATTGGTACGAACCAGATTGTAGTTTCATTTAATATTTTCCTAACATCATAACCTTTAATCTTCTTTTTTTTATGGTAGGCTTTTGAATATTCCTCAAGCATATACATGTTCAAATTTGTTGTCAGCCATTCCCTGGCGTGATGGGACCCGTTAATGAAGGTTGTCGGCTTCCCCTTTCCAAGTGAAACGGCATAGATATTCCGGCCATACTCCGACTTTCCTACAACTTTGTATTTGATTAAGTCGGGATAGGCTTTTTGAAGGCTTTTAATATCAGCCGCCATTTGATTATATGAATATACTTTCTTTGGATTTACAAAAGAGATATCCGTAGCCTTCCCCACGTCCTTGGCATGAATATAACCTGTACGAGACTTTCCTTTAACCACTACAGTTGCCTTATACCAGCTTGAGTTATGATAATAGTAGTTTAATTGATGGCCTTTTTTATATTTTTTTAATTTCGAAGACTTCCTGTCAGGCTTGCTGTATATATAGGTAGAGGCATTTTTTGCAAAGCCTTTAAGGACTGGTGGTTTTTCCCCAACATCATTTTTATGGATATATCCTGTTCGTGGTTTTCCACCAATTTTGACTGTAGCAGTGTACCAGCTTGAATTATAAGAACGGTATTTTAACGATTGCCCTTTTCTATAGGTCTTTAACTTTTTTCCGTTTTTGCTCGTACTTCCGTATACAAAACTGGAGTCTTTAAGTGCGTAGCCCGTCAACAAAGGCGGTTTTTCAGTTACATCATTTTTATGGATATATCCAGTTTTGTCTTTTCCGCCTATTTTAACAGTTGCAGTATACCAGTTGGAGTCAAAAGGACGGTATTTTAGGATATCTCCTTTTTTGTATGTTTTTAATTTGGAGCCGCTTTTGTTTCTGCTTCCGAATACATAAGTCGGACTTTTAAATGCGTATCCACTTAGAAGAGGCGGATTATTGTTTACATCATTTTTATGGATAAATCCTGTTTGATTCTTCCCGTTTATCACCACATCAACTTGGAACCAATCGGTATTATACGCACGGTATTGAAGGATGGAACCTTTTTTATATTTTTTTAATTTAGTAGATTTTTTATCGGTACGACTATGCACATAAACAGGATCAAACAATGCGTACCCCTTTAATTTTGTTTTAAGATCCCCAACATCGGCGGTCTGCACATATCCTGTTTGTGATTTTCCATCCACCTGAACAGTCATTTCATTCCAACCGTCAGTAAAAGTCTTATAACTCAGAATCGCTCCGTATTCATAGCTTTTTAAAACCTTTGAACCTGTTGAAGCTGTTGAATACACATGCACGGGACTTTTTATCGCAACGCCTTTTAGTTTTTTCTGCGGGACAACAGCAGTTTCAATATCATCTATACGGATAAAGCCCGGTTGGGTCTTCCCATTGATCGTAACATCCGTTATATGCCAGTTACTGTCAAATTTACGATAGGTTAAAATATCACCTTTATTATACGACTTTAGTATTTGGGATTTATTTGGATTTATGTATACATTTGTCTTTTTTGCAATAACGACACCATTAAATACGTCTTCCGTAGCAGAAGGACCCGAAAAAGTCTCTGGTGCCTCCTTCATCATTCCTGGAGTACTTACTTGTTTTTCTTCCTCTTTTGTACTGACACTTTCCCTGATTAAGGATTTTTGATCATTTTCCAAGTCAAATTCCGGTTCCAGACGCAACTGCCGAAATTCCTGAGCGTTATCACTGGGGATAATATGCAAATTTTGCACATACCCCGTCCATTCAACCTGTCCCTCTGATGATTCTTGGAAATAACGAATCAATGATACATTTTCTTCAGTCTCGATAAGCTCTACCAGTGTGTCGTCCGGAATATTCACCAACACCTCGTCAGATAAACTTTCCTTAAACATCTCTATCTCAAGATCAGGTTCCTGTGAAAATAAAACAACCTCTTCCTTTTCTCTCTGCCCACTTGCTTCTTGGGCGAAGGTTGATTGCGGTAAAAGCTGAAAGATTACCACAAATATAATAAAATAAATGATTATGCCTTTAAATCGCCAGAACAAATGCAATTCCCCCGTCGTTCGGATTTTTTTTGGATCTTATGAAAGCCGTATTATTATTATCGTAAAAACTCGGTACTTGTTTAATAAAAAACAAATAACCTGAATCATCTAAATGAAAAAAGCCGAGGGTTTTTACCCACGGCTTTTTGCTTTCTCCGGCTCCTGCGTCTCTCCGGAGTTTACGGAAGGCTCTACAGAGGAAGGTTCGTTTTTTTCCAGGTCACTGATATCTGTCCCCATGCCTCTTAAAAATTCCAGAATCAGGGTGATTGAACGGTTGACTTCAGGATCCTTTAATGCACGCGCCATGCCAAGATAGCTTGTTTTTTCAGTTTCTTTATCTTCCACCTCCGCAACCCTTGCGATCCCCGCATTTATTTTTAATAAAATCGGTTCTAATTGAGTTACGTTAATCATGCCGATTGTCCCCATAAGCAAGAGAAGGTTTTTAATGGAATTTTTATTATCGGGCATGTTCGCTAAGTTGACCGCAATGTCCAATACCTTATCCCCTTGTCCCAGCAACCCTTTGACCATATCGAGAATCCCTCTGTTTTTCAGGTAGCTGATAATTTCCAAAACTTCCAACATGGAGTCCTTATTGGCCAGAAGGGCATCTTCTATTTCCATTAAATCTCTCTTCTTTTGAACTTCCTCACTAACCGGCTTGAATTGAATGTTTTTGATCGGTTCAGCCATTCGTCTTCAGCCCCTTCCTTTTTACGAGATCTCCAGGGAAGACATAGTCGCCTCTTGACCATTTTCTCTCGACCTCGACTCCTTTTTGGGGATTTGGATTTCCAAAGCGATGATTGATTCTTGGAAGCGGATCGTCCCCCTTCTCTTCGACTATTTCCATTTTTACCATGATATCTTTATATGCAGGGGTATCCGTATCCTTATCGGCGAAGCTGCTCGTCAACAAGTTGACGGCCGCATTCCCTGCATCATTCATCGGCAGATACACTTCCTTCCCTTTCACGCGGTTTGTTACATGACATTTTACGACTGCCTGGCCATACGGGGATATAAGCCTTACGAGTGCTCCGCTAACCACTCTTCTTTCTTTCGCGAGTTCAGGGGAAATTTCCAGGAAAACACTTGGTGTTTTGGATGAAATCCCCTTGGAGCGGTAGGTGAGATTCCCTTCGTGGAAATGTTCCAGCAAGCGCCCGTTATTAAGATGGATGTCATATTTTTCCTCGTATTCAAGCGGTGTTGTCCATTTGACCGGGAACAATCTCGCCTTTTTATCAGGGAACGGGAAACCGTCTTTGAATAGCAACGGTGTATCCGTACCGTCTTCTTTGACAGGCCACTGGAGCGTATTGTACCCTTCGAGCAAGTGATATCTTACGCCCTTAAACAATGGGGCAAGTTTTGCCGCTTCCTCCATGATTTCACTCGGATGTTCATATCGCCAATCGGCACCAAGCCATGATGATTTGCCAGTCGGGCTTTGAATCTCCAAGTGGTTCAAACACCTGATAAAGTCGTTGAAAACGCCGTTCAGTGTTTGTAAAAGTCCCTTCTTTTTCAAGGCTTGGAGAAGCAGGCAAGATGACATCGGCATATTCAGCTGTTTTTGAAAAGAAAATATCCTGAACAACAAAGAAATCAAGTTTTTCGAATCCTGCCCGCACATAATTGACATTGGAGTCAACAAGAGCCATTTCTTCTCCCTTGATATAGAGGGCTCTCAATGTGCCATCATGCATGGCATCAACCATGTCATGGTTGTTTAATCCCGGATGCTCAGGGACTTCCGTACCCCAGGCTTCTGTATATTTCGCACGCACCTTCGGATCAGACACTTTTTCATACCCCGGGAATCTGTCAGGCATGCTGCCGAAGTCACTGGCCCCCTGTACATTGTTATGTCCGCGAAGCGGATAGGAGCCGGTTCCAGGCCGTCCATAATTTCCAGTTACAAGCAAAAGATTGGAGATCGCTGTACTTGTATCACTCCCTCCCATTTGCTGCGTAACGCCCATCGCCCAAAGCACCGCGAGGCTTTCTGAATCATGAATCATTTCAGCAATCTGTATTAGATGATCTTTGGAGATCCCAGTCACTTCTTCCGCATATTCCAATGTATAATCTTTCAGACTTTTATAGTATTCATCAAAGCCATTCACTTTTTCATCGATAAAGCTCTTATCTGCCCAGCCTTGATCAATAATATATTTTGTCACGGCTGACAACCAGACGAGGTCTGAGGAAGGTGCCGGTTGGATGAACAGATCAGCCCTTTGGGCCATTTCATGTTCTCTGAGATCTGAAACTACAAGCTTTTGTCCTTTTAGTTTATGGGAGCGTTTGACCCTTGTGGCCAATACAGGATGTGATTCTGCTGTGTTTGATCCGATGATCAACACCATTTCGGCTTGCTCTATATCCATGATGGAGCCGGAGTCTCCCCCATAGCCCACTGTCCGGAACAATCCCATCGTTGCAGGGGACTGGCAGTACCGCGAGCAGTTATCAATATTGTTCGTTCCAATCACTCCCCTTGCCAGTTTCTGCATTAAATAGGATTCTTCATTTGTACATTTGGAAGAACTGATAAAACCGAGCGCATGGGGGCCTGATTCCTCCTTGATGGCTGTCATTTTTTCGGCAATCAAGCTCAAGGCCTCATCCCACTCCGCTTCGCGGAATACTTCTCCTTCACGGATGAGCGGCTTCGTCAGACGCTCTTCACTGTTCACAAAATCCCATCCGAACTTTCCTTTGACACATGTGGAAATCCCGTTAGCCGGCGCTTCCACATTTGGCTCCACTTTTAAAATTTTCCTGCCTTTTGTCCAAATGTCGAAGCTGCAGCCTACACCGCAATAAGTACAGACTGTTTTCGTTTTTTTGATCCGTTCTTCTCTCATGGCTGCTTCCATATCGGAAATGGCAAGAATGGAACCATATCCCGTTTCTATATCCTTTGTCAGGTCAATCATTGGACGCAGAGTTTCACGCTTGAGTCCGGTCAAATATCCTGCTTCACCAAGCATCCCTTTTTCCATCATGGCATTGCAGGGACAGACAGTTGAACAATGCCCACATGAAACGCAGGATGACTCATTGATGGGAACATCATTGTCCCAGATCACTCGCGGCTGCTCCCTTTCCCAATCAATCGAAAGTGTTTCTGTCACCTGAACGTTTTGACACGCCTCCACGCAGCGGCCACATAAAATGCATTGATCAGGATCATAGCGGTAAAAGGGATGTGAGTTGTCCACTTCGTAAGGTTTTGGCTCAAAGGGGATACTTTGATGGTTGATTTTCATCGCTTTAACGGTGTTATGTATCTCACAATTGCCATTATTGTAATCACAGACGGTACAATACAGCTCATGATTATGCAAAATTCGATCCATTGCAATGACTTGCGCTTCTTTGACTTCCTTCGTTCCCGTCTCAATTACATCCCCACTGCTAATCTCCGTGGAGCAAGACCGGACGAATTCCCCATTCACCTTGACAATACATGTATCACACGTTTCAATTGCACCCAAGCTTGGGTGAAAACAAACATCAGGAACAGAAACATCAAGCGCTTTCATTGTTTCCATAACGGTCCCTGTTCCCTTGACCTTTATCCGTTCACCATCAATCATTACCATATATTCTGATGCCAATTCCAACTCTCCCTTCCTAATCATTTGAAAGTTCTGATTATAACAGAGTCTACCATTATAACGTGTATTTTTCAAAGATAGAGTTAAACGATCATATATAGACTTACCCTATTTAAACAGACAGCAAACAACCTTCTAAAAAAGGGATCCCTCCCCGATTTATGCGGAAAAAGATCCCTTAGCTCGGCAGTTCCAATAAATCTTCTGCCTGGCTCTCACTTATATCTTTAATCAAAGCCAATTCGCTTACAATCAATCGTTTTGCGTTATTGAGCATCTGTTTTTCACTGGTGTTGAGAGGTTTTTCCTCATTCCGATACTGAAGATCACTCACTACTTCAAGGCCTGCTTCAAACTCGCCCGACTTGATTTTCTCCATGTTTGAAGTAAATCTTTGTTTCCATGGGAGTTGGGAGCCCTGCTCAGCATAATAATACCCCTGAAGCATCTTCTTTGCTGCCTGTCGGTCTACAATTGAGCGCAGACCAGCTTGTGATGCTTTTTTCATAGGAAGCATCACATCCATATGGCTGCTGGGAATAGTGATTAAACAATAGCTTTCCATTTCTCCACGAAAATCTTTCTCTTCAATGGCTGTCACAATACCTGCTCCGTGCATTGGATAAAAAACTTTATCGCCTACTTGGAACATATTGTTCCACCTCCAAATTTATTAACATGTTCATTATATCACATTTTAATAAATTTGTAAAATATTTTATTTTAACATCTATTTTAATCACAGTCAATATTTTTTATGAAAAAAATGTAGTTTTTTTAGTTTTACTCCCCTTTTTTTGCGAGCTTCATAATCCATGGATATAGATCAACAATCCGCAAATGTTTTGGCTTCGTTTCTGTCCCCGTTACAATCATTGGTATCAATGAATCCTGTTTGTGCATTGATCCGTGCGCCGCTCCTCCAGGATGAACAGGTGTTCCATCTCCAGCAAACTCAAACCCGGGCTTTGCGTCAACAACGAGGTAATTACCGGAATGGGAATGTAATGAACTGTGTAAACGCGCTAGTGCGTCCGGGTAGGTGCCGTATTCAATTTGATGATTGGTCAGTGAAAGATCCAAAATTGAATAATCCCCATTCACCAACCATGACTGACCGTATTGATCCTTAAAATCCCCATTTGGGCGAAAAGTTAATTTTTCTTTATGTCCACTTGCTGCTACATGCACATTTGGACCACTTTTCCAGGCTATCCAATTCATTCGATCGTCTTGCTGAAGATGGCTCGCGATTTCTTCCAGTTTTATATTTGGGTCCAAATTATATATGAAAGCCATTCTTTCATTATGTCCAATGACAATTTGATCATCGCCTTTTACCGGTTCTGCGATGTTGTAAATTTTATAATGAGATTCCAGCATCTCATTTAAATGGATGAAGGAATTAGTTTTGTCTTGCCCGACATTGGCTTGTCCACTATCTCCCATCACGATCCAAATGGCAGACTGCAGTGCTTCTTCCCAAGATTCATATGCATTCAATACCTCCTGAATTTGCTTATCGGTTTTTTCAATGCTGTCTATATGATTCATGGGGCCTTTTTCGTGAACATTTTTATCAAGATCAGGGAAATAGGCAATAGTAAAAGCGGGAAGCTTTCCATTTTGAATTAAATATTTTAATTCCTGGGCTGTAAATTTGTCATTAAATCCATACCTTTCCCAAAGCTGGGTGTTCTGATTGTTTACCGGGCTAAACTGCGCCAGTGCTCCATAGGAAAATAATGCCGGTGTTTCAATTTGCAGACTTTCAGGCATCATGTCCAGCTTTGATAGCAATTTCGACAGCTTTAATTGCTGTTTTTCATTTCCCCGATAGACAAGTGCATTTATAGACGCACTTTCCAATCCTTTTATCGCTAATATTTCATGTATTGTCTTTACATCACGGCTTAAATGGGAGTGATTTAAATGATAAAAACTATCCTCAATCACATGTTTAATTCCCAGTTTAAGAACTTCTTCTTTAGCACTTCCATAATTTACGAGCCGCTTTTCCTTTTCATCATACCAAACAAGCCCTGGGATCCGGTGCTTGTCTGAATATGTCCCGGTTAAAAGGGAGCTGTCAATCGTTACTGACATCGTTGGATAACTGCTGATAATGTTTGGATAATAGTGGCCCTGGTCGGTTAAATATTTTAACGCTGGTGCTCGGCCTTCTTTGATTGCATTCTGTAGAGGCTCGGCCATTAAAGAATCAATAATCAATAAAATGACGGGATTTTCTGTTTTGGTGACATGTTTCTGTTCCAATGATTGATTTGCAGGTCTAAAGCCTCTTATCAAGAAGATAATCGCCAACACAACAATGATGATGATTAAAACATATAACATTTTCTTCATCCTTTACTCTTTCCTTTTCTTAAGATGTCATATTTACCTGATTGTTTATTATCCTCGATATAATAATCACAGGAAAAAAGTGTTATCGGTGGAGAGGAAAACAACTTGGAAGGAGAGCAGCCTTTTTGAGAAAAAAATTCAATACAATTGGCTGTAAGGGTTTTTGGTACAACTTCTTAAAGTATTGTGATGCTGATCAATCCCTTGATTTCAACGGCAAGATTATTTGCAATAAACAGGAGTGATCTCTGTTCATTTTCATAAATTAGTAAAGCCAATTTGACTTTATCATCATACCTTTACCTTTCTTTGAGCAGTTTAATACTATACATATGAAATTTCTCAAGTACATCATTCATGACGTGTTGCTGTCCGATCATTTAAAACATGGTCCGTCCTTTATATCTGGTTCTTCTTTCTGTAATTCCGTTGATACCGCAACTTGACTGAGGAAATATTGTCTACTATTGATTCCGTATGCTTATTCCCATGAGAAAAGTTTGCTCAAATTTCACTCATATTATTTTGTATACAAGATGTATAAATATCAGTGGAAAATTAAGGATATGAATGCATTGCGGTAATATCTTCACAAACTATCCAAAGAGATGTTTAGCTTTTTTATAAGCAGCCTGGAGAGACCATTAAATCTTTATGAGAGGAGTAAATTTCGGTGATTAAAGTCATGACCTTTAATATCCATCACGGTAAGGGGGTGGATAAACAAACAGATCTTTATAGAATTGCTGAAGTAATTGATAAATGTAATGCTGATATCATTGGTCTTAATGAGGTTGACAGGCACTTTTCCAAACGTAGTTTTTACGAAGATCAAGCGGCTTGGCTTTCAGATCAATTGAAAATGGATGTTGCTTTCAGTCCGTCTATATCTATTTCATCTAAACATTCAGCAGAAATACGTGAATTTGGGAATGCCCTCTTATCCCGATTTCCAATTGTCAAAAAGAATGATCATTTATTTAATAATATATATGGAATGATCGAAGGAAGATCTTTGTTGGATGCAACCATACGGATAAACGACCAACCTATACAAATCAATGTCACTCACCTAAGTCTTAACCCTTTTCTACATAAAAAGCAAACGGACTTTATCGTAAGTCATCACCAAAAGACATCTAATCCAACTATTTTATTGGGAGATTGGAATATGAAACCTGGATCTAAAGGGTGGAGAAAATTAATCGGTAAGTTTCAAGATGCCTGGGCTATTGGGGGAAAGGGAGCAGGCTGCACTTATCCTTCACTTCGGCCTAGATTAAGGTTGGATTATATATTTGCCAGTCATGATTTTCAGATAGTAGACGCCAAGGTGATAACAGAATTACCTCTAGCCTCCGATCATTTGCCTGTAACAGCAACACTATATGTTAAAGAATAAACTTCACATTCAGCCAAACCTTGATTATCTATCCTAGATTATCTCGTCTTTCCCAATATACTTTGGCAAATAAAACACCTGCAATGATGAAAGGTAAGAATAAATAACAGATTCGATACAGCATTAAAAGGACCATCACTTTTTCATCCTGGATTCCCAGGATATCAGTCCCCCAAATAAAGACAAGGTCAAACGAGCCCAGTCCTCCGGGAATCATACTGATAATGCCTGCACAGCTTGCAACAATAAAAACGGGGAATAAATCATGGAAACTTATATGTATATGCAGCATCCTGGCAAGAAACCAAATGACAAAGAATATGGCTCCCCACTCCCAAAAAGAAACCAAAACCAATTGGGCGCGTACTTTTATACTCATGTCTGTGCTGTTTTGATTCTTATGAATGATAAATAATAGAACCGGAAGATAAAGTGAAACCCCGATTACTGCCAAATAAAGCCATTTTGTATCCACAAGCAGTGGAATGTTCCTATATCCTGCAAGAATGATCCACGATAGCAAAGAAATCCCTGTTAAATAAAATAACGAAACGGAAGCAATCGTCGTTAACACAGTTTTCTTTCGCAACTTCCGGGAACGATAAAAGTATGTACGGATCACTAATCCGATCAATCCGCCGAAGCCGAACACATTTGAAAAAGTATTGGCTATCAGGGACTGTTTCACAAGCTTTCCTTTTGATATGTTAATCCCCAACAATTTGACCATGATCCCGTCATAAAAAAACATGGGTATGAATGCAGCGGCAACAATCAATAAAGTTACAACCATATCTATGGTTTGAATTTGGGCCAACTCTCTTTGAAGCAGCCCGTAATTTAGATCCCTAGCAAATTTTTCAATCTCAAACCCTGCCAGTACTAACAAAGCTAGCGGGAAAACAATCTTAAGAAATGAAACCATCCTGTTTATCATTAATTTTTGCATCTCCATCCCACGCTTGCTAAAAAAGCCTATACTGTCAACTTTTGTTTCCTTTTAGAATTATCCTGATCCTAATAGTTAAAAGCACTACTGCGATTATACCAAGTGATCTAAGAAGTAGATAATCATACAGACTAAAAAAAGCCGGATAAATTATCCGACTTTAACACCATCTAACGTATGAGGCAAACGGATGTTGTGGATGGTAATTTCAGGACGGCTGCCTATCCTGATATTTACACCTGTTTGTCCAAGACCTTCACTTATATAGAATTGCTTTTCTTTATATTTCTGTAGACCTTTTATCATATTCATCTTAACCAGTTTTCCCATTTTCACAAGATGATATGGCTTTGGCCAGTGAATTTGGCCGCCATGAAAATGGCCCGAAAGCAGATAATCAAAATGATAGTTATGCATGGACAAAACTATATTTGGATCATGTGTAATGACCAGATTATAACCTTCTTGTAAACCATCATAAGATTCCATCAGATTACTTCGTTTAGTACTGAAATCATCAATACCAATTATATTTAAAGGGACTCCGTCTATGTCAATATTGTGATTTTCGTTTTGCAATAATTTTACACCGTTAAGGATCAACAGGTTTTTTAATTGACCCAAATCATCTTTCCGTAAAACATAATCATGATTGCCAAGCACGGCATAAATACCATATCCAGGCTCTAGTTTTTTTAAGACATGCAAGTATGGAAGGAGTTTGGGTATACTTTTTTTCCTGTCCATAAAATCACCAGTTAGAGCAATCAAATCAATCGGCTGCGATCTGATACTCTCATAAAGTTGTTCCGGAGATATTGAGATATTTTCGAGGTGCAAGTCCGATATATGCAAAATCCGTAGAGGTTCAGGGTTTTTCTTTAAATCATTTTTACAATCTATATCAATGTGATTAATGACAACGGATCGGGTATTCTTATTGCCTATATATATGAAAGTACATAATGCGATCAATATAATGATAGCAGCAGTCATTTATTTCCCCTCCTCCTGTCAATTATAAATGGAAGGAGGAGGGATTTTAACCTGTAATATATGGATGGAATGCCAAATGGCCATATACAGGCTGGTTATATTTTGGAGCCTCCATATTTTTGTAAAAGAATAGCTTTTGACATAATCAAATACATGGGTTCAGGAAGTTTCTTATTCCTTCGGTTATTTGAAGAAAGGAAATAAATGGGCATAAGAGCTGTTTGCTTAAATTTTTTATATAAAAGGCTTTTAATGGGGTGCGGTTCAAATCCTAATTTTTCACAACCTCTATAAAGTGTCGTGATTCCAATTAATCCCTTTATTTCTTTAATTTCGTTACACAAATGAATAAAATCCACAACACCCGGGAGTGCATCCTTTACTTTTGAATAAATGACCTTCCCTCTTCTTAAATCACTTTTGTACTGCATAATTTCACTCAATAATTTGACATTGTGTAAATGTACTTTCACAAGAACGTCATTCTTACAAATCACCGTTCCATCCGATAAAGTAATATCTCTTCCCTTATATCTAGTTAATCGAACGCGCATAATCGTCTTTTTGCCACATCGCTTTTTAATATGGTGTAATCGTGTGAATTGGAAGTATATCGGATCTATCACTTTCCATCCTGCAATGCAAAACTGTTTCATTCTTTTCATTCAAAATATTCCCCTTAAGATGATGATATTGTATGGAGGTCATTTTTTATTTTGGTTAAAAAGAAAGCAAATATTAATGGAAATTCAAGGTGTGGATGATATAACTTTTATTTCGCAAACTATCCTAAAAGGAGGGGGAGTTCATGCACAAAATTTTATTTTTTCCATTCCTGCAAATCCCTTCAGGTCATCATCATGTTGCTGATAGTATTAAGGTTCAATTGGAACAGACAGCAGACATTTTTCATTGTGAGAAAATCGATATTTTATCATATGGCTACGGGAACCTTGAGGGTTTGATCTCCACTATTTACTTACACTGGATTCATAAACTTCCAAAAGTATATAGCGCTATTTATCGGCTTTCTGCAGTAGAACGTTCGAAGCTGAATAAACGCTTTAGAATGTATGAAGTTCTGTTCATAAAATTGTTTAGGAATTTATTACAAGAAAAAAAACCAGATTTGGTTATTTGCACCCATGCCCTTCCTTCTTACATGATTGCACGCCTAAAAAAATTACAGCTATGGACAGGAAAAATGATTAATGTCTATACTGATTATTTCATTAATAACCTATGGGGAATTGAAGAAATTGATTATCACTTTGTACCAAGTAAGAAAATTAAAGACCAACTTGTGGAACAAGGAATAAGCGCAAAGCGTATCATTATAACCGGTATCCCAGTCCATCCCGTCTTCAATATGGAAAAACATGAGATAAAAAATGACCAGATATATACAGCGTTAATCAGTGGTGGAAACATGGGAGCTGGATCAATGTTGCAACTGCTTAACCGGTTAAAGCCGGCAGGACAGATACTTTACAACGTATTATGCGGAAAAAATGACAAACTTCATCATCATATCAAGAGCCTGAATAATCCGCTCATACAACCGATTCCTTATATATCATCAAAAGAAGAAATGAATCGATTGTATGATGCTACTGATATGATTATTACTAAGCCAGGTGGAGTGACAATTAGCGAAAGTCTAAACAAAAAACTTCCTATTTTTGTATATGATGTTTTGCCTGGTCAAGAAGAACAGAACTTGAACTTTTTAAAAAATAAGGGCTTGGTCCATCATTTGAGTGAGTGGACAAAACAAGAAAATATTGAAGAAGAAATTTTAACTGTCCTGCGTTACAAAAAGCAGGAGACTATGAGCAGAATTAACCATTATTTGATGGAAATTGAATTGGAGGACCCAGTGTCATTCATCATCGACACATTAGGGGGTGGAGTTATGGACAGAAATTAAAAAAATCCTCGGATTTCAAAGAAACTTCTTTTTGGAAACTAAAGTATATACTAACCTGTTAAGACATTTTCAATCGATGCAACGATCGATTTATCTGGACCATTTACTTCTGACAAAGTTTAGAGTATTTCTGAATTCCGAAGGTATCCCGACAAAGTTAAGAGTATTTCTAAATTCCGAAGAGTATCCTGACAAAGTTAAGAGTATTTCTAAA
>NZ_KB894695.1:115036-138554 GCF_000374565.1 Siminovitchia fordii DSM 16014 = CIP 108821
GAAGAGTATCCTGACAAAGTTAAGAGTATTTCTAAAATCTGAAGAGTATCCTGACAAAGTTATTAATGTGGTTAAATGGTTTTTTAAAGAAAAAAATGTATAACTTTACATTGGATAGTGTAAAGTCATACATTTCAAACCAAATTTCTCAAAATTGAGAAATCGGACTTTTTAAAGCTCGCGATTGTTTTAATTATAAGCAAGCCATTTTGTTCTTATTGCTTAAATGTTTCTAATCTTTGAACTTGAACTCCTTTGTCATCAAAGTTCTCCTCTGCTAGCCATTGAGTTAATGCTTGTTTGTGTAGAGGCCATTCTTCTATTAGCATTGAAAACCAACTGGTATTTCGTGAGCGGTTTTTATAGATAACCGCATTTCTGAAGGTGCCTTCATACTTAAAGCCTAAACGTTTTGCTGTTTTGATAGAGGGAGCATTAAGGGAATCACACTTCCATTCATAGCGCCGATATTGGAGTTCTTCGAATACATACATAGCTAATAAATAGTGGGCTTCAGTAGATATTCTTGTTCTTCTTAATGCATCTGAGAAATTAATATTTCCTACTTCAATCACCCCATTTGCCTGATCTATCCTCATTAAACTAAAGATTCCAAGCGGTTTGTTTGTCTCTTTATTTAACACGGCATAATAGATGTGTGTGCTGCTTTCTATTTTTTCTAATAATGTCTGTTCAAATTCTTCATAGTTGTGAGGTGGTTCTTCGGGTAAGTAGGTCCAATTACTTGGGTGAGAATTTTTATAGGCGTTATAGAGCTCTTTGATATGTGTACGCGATAATCTAGTGACAATAGTATACTTTCCGACATAATACATATCAGAGGGGAATTTTCTTTTCTGCCAATTGGACAACTCCTCACCAATTGGCTGGTTGTATTTGTTTAATCTCTGATTCATTTAATCACCACATTTCATTACATTATTTTATTACATTTTAACTTGTTAAGAATATTTAATCACCTGGTCTTTAATGATTTACTCCACAATCTTGCCCTTTTGTTCAACATTGATGTTAATTCTTATTCCGAGTTAGCGCCCTATAGTTAAGTGGAAACTTTCTCAATATCAAAGCCCCTTTAAATGAATAGTTTCACAATAAATAATACAGAATATCTAAAAAAGGGGGAGCAAGAATGATTCCTAATATAACTCGAATAGTATCACTAATCATTTCATGGATTTCTGCTATATTTTTACCAAAAAGTGCATTTCGTAAATATTTGCCTGTTTCCATTTTTTGTTCGTTGCTTGTTATATGCGGATGCTTTTTATCCTATAGGTATAAATGGTGGAGAGTGAAAGGAGGTATCAAAGAGCTCATTTTTCATGATTTAAGTTTTATTTTTGGCCCATTTTTTGTTGGTACAATATGGATTTTCCATTTATCGTTTGGAAAATTTAAACGTTATATTCTTTTGAATTTAATTTCAAATTTAAGTTTTTCCTACCCACTTACTTATGTTTTTGAAAAATTAAACGTTTATAAATTAGTTAATTTTAAACGGATACACCTTTTTTTATATTATTATGTATTTGCTTTTATCATTTATGGCTATCAGCTGCTAATAGAGCGTTCCAGAAAATGGTTTCCTGGTAAATTATAAAGACAATCTGGCCCTTAGATGGGATATTGGTGCCATTCCTTATTAGGGAATAGCGTCCGTTAGTTGAATAACATCTCTCCTTTTATTTCAAACCAAACATTTTCTATCAACGCAATAAATACGAACGCTAAAATAAAAGCTGTAATAGAAAGTAGGACCTTTTTCCTTAACTTAGTGTTGAAACGTATATATAACTTACCTATTTGACTGACAATTAGCACAAATATTGGAGCACTGATGCATATTGCTATAAAATCAACACGAGAAAATGGTTGGCTGATGTATGAATCAGAATAAACACTAAGAAGAATAAGCGAGACAAATAATGTGAATTGATAAATAAAGAATCTAACCCGGCTCATAAATAATAAGCTCCATTCTACCATAGTGTTACATCCCATTTAGTTCATGTAACTTCCTTCACGATCCCAATTATTATTCTATATAAGTATGTGACAGCTTTCCTCAACAGTCTGCACCATTTCATAATAAGAGCGCGATCCCATTCCGGAAAAGCGCCCGATTGGAGAAGTATTCAACACAATTGTAACCTCATTTATCTAAAGATGAGTAAGAATATTGACGAGCTTCCCGAATGGATCCCTTACAAAAAAGCGACGAACTCCCCACGGCTCCTCAACTGGACCATACTCAATTGGAATTTCTGCTTCTTTTACGCGAGTTAATGCACTGTCAAGATCATCAACTTCAATTGACAAATCGGGCACTGGTGTCCCAGATCCGCCCTCTGAAAGAAAGCTAATTTGAGTGTCCATTTTCTCGTTTGAGCCATAAGTTGCAATAAATCCCATATCCATCAACTGATCAAGTCCGAGTACTTCTCCATAAAAGTACCTTGCTTTAGAAATGTTCTGTGTCTCAACATTGGCAACAATTCTTTTAACCTTCATTCTGTATCCTCCTAAGTTTTTCATATTGTTTTTTATTCAACAAACTGGCCCTATTAAAGAAAAGGCACTGGCTCATTCAATAAGTGCCCCCGTTCCATGCTCTCATAAAAAGGCGATTCTCAAATTTCAAGGTCATCAATAGAAGCTTACTATTAGCTATTCCCTACCTGTCCTGCCAGCCTGGCTAGCATGCCCGTGCTATAAGGTTTCAATATAAAAAGTTTTTGTCCCTTAGTTCATAATTAAAATCCCTTTGATGATGTTTCATATAAAACTCACTTCTCTTCAAACACTTTTACCAACCATTTCACCTGTTATTTATTATACTAGTTTGAATTTTATCAATAAATATTTTAACTCTGTACAAATTCCCTTCAACTTTATTCCACAATCTGGCCTTTTATTGGAATAACATGCTTACTGTTTTAAACGACTATATCTGTAATTAAACACTTCTGAGATCAATAACAAAAGCCCTTGGAATTTTGGTCATGAGGGACCCCAAGGGCTTTTTAGTTGATGCATAAAAACAATTGAAAAGAGTTGTGTTCAGGATAATGTATTAAATATTAATTACAATTTTTATTCGTTTGATATTAACCGACAAGCCTGATCAGCGCGGGCTTAAATTTTCGTGCCATTTCGTGACATATGATAAAGTTTTTTAATTCTCCAGATTCATCAACAATTGCGCATTATGGAACAACGACCACTTCTAATAGGAATATTTTAAAAACAGTGAGAAAAAAGGAACACATTAAAGGGCTCCTCTACATCTTTAACTTAAAAAATTGATTCAAATAAGAAAATAAAGGATAACCCTATTACTCCTAATTTAATGCGCCATCATCTCATGGGCAATATCGTGTCCATCCATTTCTGATGGATAGTAGGTAGGCCAGTGTGTGACTTCATCTAATAAAGCTTTACGGTCATCACCCCAATACAGGTGGTAATGATCTGCTTCATTCGGATAGATACTATGATCACTAAATTGAATATACTTAGGAAGTCCATCAGTTTCTTCAGCTAGTTTAAAAATGTATCTTACTCCTCTATTTCCCGCATCATAAGTTAGAATTTCGTATCCGTCATATAGATACTTGCCAGTAAATTCTTCTCCATTTTTGAAAAACTTTACAGTCTCCTCCGTAATCACGATACGGTCAACATCTGTTTGATACCCTTTATTATAATATTCTTTGTATTCTTCAGATGTCATGTCACCTTTATGTTCTGCTTTATGAGCAAATACCTCGTCAAGCGTACCATCTTGTAGGTATGGATAAACAGATTGCCAGTCCCCTGCCCAATCAGAAAGTGAACGATCCTTCACTTGACTGTCTTCAAAATAGCCGGCATATATTTTTTCTTCCTCTTCATCTTGTGCATGACTATGCACATGGTCGTTATCATGATTGTGTTTACTTTCATCCATACTTAGAATAGTTTTAAGTGTATCTACATTTTTGTTCATGATGCTAAAGTAATCTTCATTATTTTCCTTATCCTTTTCCGTAATATATTCAAGATTATGAAGCGTAACTGGCTTTGTTCCTGTTTCTTTTTGGACTACATCTGCTACTTTTGTTAATGGAATTTGATCATAAACAACGTAGTGTATGTCATATTCCTTTGCTGTTTCAATAATAGACTGCAAACGTTTTTGTGATGGTTCACTATCTGGACTTAATCCGGCAATGCTGATTTGGTGAATGCCGTATCGGTTTTCCCAATATCCATATGAAGCATGCGAAACCAGAATCTCCTTATGGGCGGCTGATGAAATTGTCTCTCTCAAATCAACATCAAGCTGCTCAAGCTTTGCTTTCAGATCTTGAAAATTTTTCTCGAATTCTCCTTTAGCAGAAGGCATTGCTTTAAATAAAGAGTCTTTAATATTTTCGGCCATTTTAATCGCATAGATAGGATCCAGCCAAATATGTGGGTCTTGATCATGGTGATGCCCATTTCCCTCTTCAACGTGGGTTTCATGCTCATGTTCAGGCTCATGTTCATGTTCTTCATCAGACTCTTTCTGGGCATTCTCTTCTTCATGGTCCTTTTCATGGCCATGGTCGTCATGGTTATCTCCACTTAATAATTCAATGCCATTGGATGCTTCCACTACAGTTACTTTTTCTTTAGCCAAAGATTTTTCGGCTTTGTCGACAAAAGACTCGAGCCCTGCTCCATTGTAAATGAATAAATCTGCATCGGCTATGTCCATCATGGTTTTGAGCGTAGGTTCAAATGAATGGACATCTGAGCCTGCAGGGTATACACTTTTTACCTCAACATACTTTCCACCGATTTTCTGGGTAAAATCCTCGATGGGAAAGATTGTGGTATAAACTTTAAGAGTCTCACTCCGATCCTCATTATCTTTTTTATCTGTTTGAGATGATGAACTTTTATTACAGCCACTCATAAACACTGCAATGACCAATACGATTGTCATAAAAATAGATTTCACGTTCATTTTTCAGATTCCTTTCCAAATTAGCGTTAAATCGTAATCATTACGATTTTCAGGTTATATTAATGCATTTACGTAAAGGATGGGAATGGGTCGTTCAATAGATCCTGGCTTACCTTCATTTCTTCTGGGGTTATTAAGCATTCATCGAGTTGATTTTCTATTTCCTTTTGATCCATTTCAATTCCTATAAAAACTATTTCTGTCATCCGATCTCCGGTATTCTCATCCCAGCGTCCCAATAGTTCACTGTCTTCCTCCAGCATGGCCATTCGCTCTTCTTCAGGCAGGGTAGCTACCCAATATCCCGCCACTTGTATGGAAATGGAGGTACCTGCCTGTGAAAGAAGGCCTGCAATGTCGTTTCTTGTGGCAAGCCAGAAAAAACCTTTGGACCGGATTACCTCTACAGGCCAATCCTCAAGCCACTTGTAAAAACGCTCCGGATGGAATGGATGCCTTCTGCGATAGACGAATGAAGAAATCCCATATTCTTCTGTTTCGGGCACGTGTTCCTCATTCAATTCCTTTATCCACCCTGCAGATTGACTCGCTGTTTCAAAATCAAACATTCCTGTATTCAGCAATTCGTTTATTGGGAGAGCACCAAATGATGTTTGAATGATTTTTGCGTCCGGATTTAATGTTTTAAGAATATGAGCCAGTTGTTCAGCATCTTTATTCTCAATAAGATCTGTTTTATTTAAAACAATGATATTGGCAAATTCAATTTGATCCATCAATAAATCTACAATTTCTCTTTCATCAGATTCATCCGTTCCATGATTTCGATCCAGCAGATTTTCACCTGAAGAAAAATCCGACCAAAATTGATGTGCATTTACTACGGTAACCATTGTGTCCAAACGGCATTTGCTTGTTAAATCAATGTTCACTTCCTCATCAATATACGTAAAGGTCTGGGCGACTGGAATAGGCTCACTTATCCCGGTTGATTCAATAACAATATAATCAATGTTTCCTGATTCAACCAACTTTTCGACTTCAAGCATCAAATCTTCACGCAATGTGCAGCAAATACAGCCATTTTGCAGTTCTACAAGTTTTTCCTCGGTTCTGCGGAATCCTCCGGAATGAATGAGATCGGCATCAATATTCACCTCACTCATATCGTTAACAATAACTGCGATGCGCAGCCCCTCTCTATTATGTAAGATATGATTCAATACAGTTGTTTTGCCTGCTCCTAAATAACCGCTCAAAACCGTCACCGGTATCTTATCCATAAAATTCCTCCCTTTTCCAAATCGTAATCATTACGATTTGTATCTTATAATAATATTGCAAAAATAGCAAGATGAATTTTTTAAGATGTACATAGTTCTTCAATTGAATCCTGTAATTTAGCAGGTTAGTGATAATTCATTAGTTTCGTACATAGATTAGTGAAATGACCAGACAAGGATAATTATCTTCCACATCCGGCAAAGCATATAGATTGGAATAAGGTATATGCGCAGTCAAGGAATGGTTGGTACAAAAAAGGACTAGACTGCTGTTAGCGGGGATATTGCTTTTTTTTGTTTGTATTTCCTAATTTCACTCAAAGATAAGATGCCATCCCTAGAATTTGTTAAATGTGAACAACATATTCTTAGGAATAATTTTGGAGGCTTTGCCATTTGTGTTGCGGGAGCGGCAAAATCATGGTTCAAATCACAGGTATTCGTGAAGACATTATAAAGCCTAAAGGTTCCTAAAATAAAATAAAGCATAAGCTTTCCAAACGGAAAATTTATGCTTTATGTCACATAAAAAAATAAAAACCACCAAATTATGTATTTGGTGGAGACGGTGGGAATCGAACCCACGTCCAAGAATATCGGCACTCAAGCATCTACGAGTGTAGTCGATATATTGGCGTTTCGCATCTTCTTCGGCCTATCGACAGGCTTCCGAAGTGCTAGCCTGATTAGTCTCTTCCATGGTCCTCAGGCGGAGGACGTCCGGCGTAGCCCACTGAATGTGAGACCCTTACCCTACCACATGGGCGATGGAGGGAGGATCCGCATTAGGCCTTATTAGGCAGCTAAAGCGAGGTTATCGTTAGATTTGCCAGTTATTATTGGCTTTGACGTTTTTACGAGGACGATCCCCTCGACTCGCAACTCGAGCTCGACCTATCCCTGTCGAATCCAAAACGTCCCCATAATAAGAGAAACACCTTTTCTATAAAAAGGAGCGTTTCGGGATGATCAGTCTATCAAGTACAGCTTATATTATAACAGATAGAGAGAAAAATTCAAGACTGGCAACAAGAATTTACATTTTTTGGCGTTCTCGGAACACTCGTTCAATATCGCGTTTTGCTTCTTTTCTCTTCAGATCTTCACGTTTATCATATTGTTTTTTACCTTTTCCAAGACCAATGAGCATTTTGGCAAATCCATTTTTCATATACAACTTTAATGGTACAAGTGTATACCCTGCTTCTTTCGTTTCCCCAATCAGTTTATTGATCTGCTTCCGGTGCAAAAGTAATTTTCTTGTCCGGATCGGATCATGATTATAGCGGTTACCATGTTCATACGGGCTGATATGCATATTATGGATAAAAACTTCACCATTTTGTATGCGGGCAAACGAGTCCTTCAAGTTGACCCTTCCTGCACGGATGGATTTGATTTCCGTCCCCTGTAAAACGATGCCGGCTTCATACGTATCCTCGATGAAATAGTCATGCCCGGCTTTCCTGTTTTGGGCTACCAGCTTTCCTTCTTCCTTCGCCATATGTGTCCCCCCTTGCATTCTTTATGATTAATCATTATAACATGCGATTCATATAAAATGCCCCTAAAAACACAGGCGCAAAAAGTATATTCCCTTACCCAGTGTAATCGGAGCCTTATGATACGGATGTCCCGGACCTGCCAGGGTGCTCTATTCATGATTGACGTAGATTCACAGGACGTTTGACAGGTTAATTTATTCCTGAGGGCATCACCAGGTTACAGATGTCCCGATATTGCGGCTGACTGATAAAACCAGTCAGCCTGTCTCTCCCACTGCATTGTTCCCTTAGGAAATTCGACATCCCCTCATTTTAAAGCATTGTATTCTTACTGCATAAAATCCTAGAATCGATTTTTTTCCTGATTCACCCTTGTTCGAGAGCTCGTCCATACTTGTCTGAACGTTCGACAACATGGATTCCCTTATGAGAGGCATTTTTATCTCTTTCTCCGCTTGGCTTTTCTCACATTAGTAGGCTTATTATCGAAAGACTTTTTCTTCTTCCGCGGTTTTCTTGTCGTCCATTCGTCGTCACCACTGTTACCCTGAGGGCCTTTGCTTCTTTTCCCTCCGTTATCTTTCAATTTGACGATTTTCTTTAACTCTTTTGTTCCGCCGCCCGTTTTGCCTTTCATGCCAGCAATTTCAAAATCAATGGAATGCTCGTCTTTGTTCACATTGATCACGCGGACCGTAACTTCGTCACCGATCCGATAAACATTCCCTGTCCGTTCACCAATCAAAGCAAACTGCCGCTCATCATAATGATAATAATCATCCGTCATATAGCTGACGTGGACAAGCCCTTCAATTGTATTGGGAAGTTCAACAAAAAGGCCGAAATTGGTCGCAGAGCTGATGATTCCATCGAATTCCTCGCCGATCTTGTCCTCCATGAATTCCGCTTTTTTCAATTCATCCGTATCCCGCTCTGCATCAACGGCGCGGCGCTCCCTTTGAGATGTATGCTGGGCAATTTCATCCAGCTTCGCATTCCACTTTTCCCGTGTGGCCGAATCTACTTTCCCTTCAATCAAATACGTCCTGATCAACCGATGGACGATCAAATCTGGATAACGTCTGATCGGGGACGTGAAATGTGTATAAAAATTTGTCGATAATCCAAAATGTCCGATGCTTTCCGGATAATATTTTGCTTGCTGCATCGATCGCAACATAACCGTGGAAACGACCATTTCTTCCGGCCTTCCGTGAACGGCTTCTAAAATTTCCTGAAGGGCACGCGGGTGAACTGTGTTGGCCGTCCCCCTCACAATGAGATTGAAATTCGTAATGAATTCAAAGAACCGCTGAAGTTTCTCCTCTTTCGGATCTTCATGAATGCGGTATAAAAACGGCACTTCCATCCAATGAAAATGTTCTGCAACCGTTTCATTCGCTGCCAACATGAATTCTTCAATGATCCGCTCACCAATCGATCTTTCCCTGATGACAACATCAACCGGCTTTCCGTCTTCATCAACTATCACTTTCGCTTCTTTGAAGTCAAAGTCGATTGCACCGCGTTTCATCCGTTTATTCTGAAGAATGGCCTGGAGTTCTTCCATCAGCTCAAACATCGGGACGAGCGGCTCATATTTTTCGCGTAGAGCCGGATCTTTATCTATCAGAATTTTATTTACATCAGAGTATGTCATCCGCTCGGTCGTTTTAATCACAGACTGAAAAATTTCATGGCTGACAACTTCACCCTGTGGGTTCAATTCCATCTCACACGATAATGTAAATCGGTCCACCTTTGGATTAAGGGAACATATTCCGTTCGAAAGCCTGTGAGGAATCATTGGTATAACACGGTCCACCAAATATACGCTCGTACCGCGTTCAAATGCTTCGCGGTCGATTGGCGATCCTTCTTTTACATAATGACTCACATCCGCGATATGGACACCCAGTTTGTAATTGCCATTATCCAATTTCGCCACTGTAACCGCGTCATCGAGGTCCTTCGCATCCGCACCATCGATCGTTACAATTGTCTCCCCCCGAAGATCTCGGCGGTTCCCAATATCATTTTCATCAATCGTTTCCGGTACATTATTCGCTTGTTCCATCACTTCATCAGGAAAAGCTAACGGTAAATCATGCTTATGGATGATGGATAAAATATCCACTCCCGGGTCGTTTTTGTGACCCAGTATTTGAATGATTTCACCTTCTGCATTTTTTCGATTCTCCGGATATGTTGTGATGCGGGTAATGACTTTGTGCCCCTCAACTGCTCCCATACTTGCATTCTTCGGGATAAAAATATCATCGGCAATCTTTTTATCATCCGGGATAACAAAACCGAAATATTTGCTTTCGCTATATGTACCGACGACCTGTACTGTACCCCGCTCCAGAATCCGTACGACCGCTCCTTCTCTCCTAGTTCCACTGGTTGACGGTGAAACCCTTACGAGGACCTTATCCCCATGCATAGCCCCGTTGATTTCATGCGGAGGGATAAAAACGTCATCCATCCCTGGTTCATCCGGCAGCAGAAAACCAAAACCCTTAGCATTTCCGGATAAGGTTCCTCGTACAAGGTTCATTTTTTCCGGAACACCGTACCGATTGCTTCTTGTACGGACTATAAGTCCCTTTTCTTCCATAACTACTAACGCTTTTACAAATTCCTTGAAGTTTTCCGATCCCTCAATTTGAAATACTTCTTCCAGCTCTTTAACAGTCAATGGCTTATACGCTTCATCTTTCATATAAGTTAGAATCCGCTCAGCATAATGCTGTTTATTTTCGTCCATTTTACTCCTCCTCTCGTTTAAACTGCCCAATCAAGCCCCTCCAGGAAGCGAAGAATATCTTCATGGAGCTGTTCCTTTTCTTCTCCCAATGTGATGACATGGCCTGAATGCTCATACCACTTCAGATCCTTTTCAATTGACTCGGCGTTATCATATATAATGTTAGCACTGTCGGGATTAATCATCTCGTCATGCCTTGCCTGTACAACGAAAAGCGGTGCATAAATCATGTCAACTTGATCACGTACATCAGCAATCAGCTGCTGAAGTGACCTAAGCGTATTCATGGGTGTTTTTTCAAAGTCGTTCATTTCCTTCTCAATCTGTTCTTTTGACTTTCCTTCCAACTGTTTAATATCTCTTGCATATTTAATGACCCCCTCGTACATGACTTCTTCACTTTTTATGTACATAGGCGCGCACATCGGAACTATTCCTTTTACAGGTACAGTGTAGCCCAATTTAAGCGAAAATACACCGCCCAGGGACAATCCCGCTACAGCGATTTCCTCATATCCCTGCCTTTTTAAAAATTCATATCCATCCATGACGTCTTTCCACCAGTCGTCCGGACCTGTCTGAACAAGTTCTTCGGGAGGAACCCCGTGCCCTTTATATTGAGGTGCATGGCAAGTATATCCGTTTTTCTCTAGGAATCTTCCCAACATCCTGACATCGGCTGTATTCCCTGTAAAACCGTGAAGCAGCAGTACTGCTCTTTTTCCTGATTCAAATGTAAAAGGTTCAGGAGCTTTGATTTTCATTTTATCGATCCCCTTTATGCACATTCCTTCATTAGTGTTATTACCCTATTTTAAGCAAACTATAGACTTTTATAAAATAAAAAAACCCGGCCCTTTGCGAACCAGGTTTGATGTCCATATTAAACTTCAAAAAAGGCTACAGCCATTGTAAGGATGAAAAACAGTACAGATAAAATGATCGTGATCCGATTGAGGACAAGGTCCATTCCACGGGCTTTCTGCTTTCCGAAAAGCTGCTCCGCTCCACCGGAAATTGCTCCAGAAAGGCCGGCGCTTTTACCGGATTGCAATAAAACAACAATGATTAATGCGATCGAAACAATGATCAATAACGTAATAGCTAACGTATGCACTAAAAACACCTCCGGGCCCTTAACAATAATTTAAATGTAGCATAATCAGCCCCTCTGTACAAGAGGGGCTGGAATAATTTGTCCGAATTCGACGGACAGGATGTCCTAGTGCAAGTGATGCGACAGGACGGCGCTGACTGAACTTGCCAACAGACAAGTGCAGGTGCCACTTCCCGTTTACGAACTGTCTTCCCAAGGAATGGCTTGTTTTCCTGCGCTAGCAAAGCTCTTGCACTTTTTTTATTTAATATTATAGAAAGCTTTCAGACCTGGGTAGATCGCTGTGTCTCCAAGAGTATCTTCAATGCGGAGAAGCTGATTGTATTTAGCCACACGATCCGTTCTTGACGGAGCTCCCGTTTTGATCTGTCCGGCATTTGTTGCAACAGCAATATCGGCGATTGTGCTGTCTTCCGTTTCTCCGGAGCGGTGTGAAATAACTGCTGTATAACCTGCACGTTTGGCCATTTCAATCGCATCAAATGTTTCTGTCAATGTACCGATTTGGTTTACTTTAATCAAAATCGAATTGCCTACGCCTTGCTCGATTCCTTTGGCAAGCTTTTCAGTATTTGTAACGAATAAGTCGTCACCCACAAGCTGCACTTTGGAGCCAATCCGTTCAGTGAGCAATTTGTGGCCTTCCCAGTCGTTTTCATCCAAGCCGTCTTCAATGGAGATAATCGGATATTTATTGACAAGCTCCTCGTACCAGTCAACCATCTCTTCAGAAGTTCGAACGACCCCTTCACCACTAAAATGGTATTTGCCCTCTTCTTTGTTATACAGCTCGGAAGAAGCTACATCCATGGCAAGTTGAATTTCTTCCCCAGGTTTGTAACCTGTCTTTTCAATGGCTGCCATCAGTGTTTCCAATGCTTCTTCATTGGATTCCAAGTTTGGAGCGAATCCGCCCTCATCACCTACAGCCGTATTTAAGCCTTTTTCTTTCAATACCGTTTTCAAGCTATGGAAAATTTCTGCTCCAACGCGGAGTGCTTCTTTGAAGTTTGATGCTCCTACAGGCATCACCATGAATTCCTGAATATCCACATTGTTATCGGCATGCTCTCCGCCGTTTAAAATGTTCATCATCGGAACAGGAAGCTGTTTGGAATTGAATCCGCCCAAATATTGATAAAGCTCAAGGCCAAGTAAATCAGAAGCCGCATGGGCAACTGCCATGGATACACCTAAAATGGCATTTGCTCCAAGTTTTCCTTTATTGTGTGTACCGTCAAGTTCGATCATCGCCTGGTCGATTCCAACTTGGTCAGTAACATCCATACCAATGATTTCTTCGGCAATCACTTCATTTACATGTTCAACGGCCTTTTCCACACCTTTGCCAAGGTAGCGGCCTTGATCACCGTCCCTCAATTCCACTGCTTCATATTCACCAGTAGAAGCACCACTTGGAACAAGCGCGCGCCCGAATCCTCCTGATTCTGTGATAACTTCCACTTCCACTGTCGGATTACCACGGGAGTCCAACACTTCACGTGCATATACATTAGCTATGAATGGCATCAAAATCTCTCCTTGTTTTGTAAGATAAGAAAAGTGCTAGCTTTACTATATTCAGCGTAAAAAGCCTATTGTGACACTTTAAGTATAAAAAATTATTTTTTTATCAAGCTGTCGCCTGTCATTTCTTTCGGTTTTTCTATATTGAGCAATTCAAGCATCGTCGGCGCCAGATCAGCAAGAATTCCCCCGTCGCGAAGATGAATTCCATGTTTGGTAATGATCACTGGTACGGGATTGGTTGTATGGGCAGTCATCGGTGCTCCCTCCAACGTCACCACTTCATCCGAATTTCCATGGTCTGCTGTAATGATAGCTGTACCGCCTTTTTCCAGAATTAGATCAACCACCCGTCCGAGACATTCATCCACTGTCTCGATCGCGTCAATGGTTGGTTGAAGCATGCCTGAATGCCCAACCATGTCGGGATTGGCAAAGTTCAATATGATGGCATCAAAGCGGTCACCCTCAATTTCAGTACAAAGTGCGTCCGTGACTTCATAAGCGCTCATTTCAGGCTTCAAATCGTATGTCGCCACTTTTGGTGAGTCAATTAAAATTCGCTTTTCCCCCGGGAATTCATCCTCTTTTCCGCCACTCATGAAAAAAGTAACGTGAGGGTACTTTTCCGTTTCCGCAATCCTCAGCTGTTTCAAGCCAGCCCTTGAAATCACTTCACCAACCGTTTGATCCAAATTGACGGTTTTGAAAGCAACATAACCGTCAACCGTTTCGGAAAAGTGTGTCATACAAACGAAATGCAAATCCTTCGGACGATTTTCTCCGCGGTCAAAACCGTGGAATTCTTCGTTTGTAAATACATTGGATATCTGAATGGCACGGTCAGGGCGGAAATTGTAAAAGATTACTGAGTCCCCATTTTCAACAGTTGCATTCGGCTTTCCAGTATCGTCCGTGATGATGGAAGGGATCATAAATTCATCAAAGATGCCATGGGCATATGAGTCTTCAATCATTTTATGCGGATCGGAATATGCGGGCCCTTCGCCGAATGCCATTGCCCGGTAAGCTTTTTCCACACGATCCCAGCGTTTGTCGCGGTCCATGGAATAGAACCTTCCAGATACAGTAGCAAACTTGCCGACTCCATATTTATCCATTTTTTCCTGGGCTGCCTTAACATATTTTTCAGCTGTTTTCGGACCAACATCCCTGCCATCCAAAATAGCGTGCACATATACTTCCTTCACGTCCTGATCTGCAGCAAGCTTCAGAAGAGCAAACATATGTTCAATATGGCTATGTACTCCTCCGTCCGAAAGCAATCCCATCAAATGGAGTTTTTTTCCACTCTTTTTAACATTTTTCACGGCATCTAGAAATGTTTCGTTCTTTTCGAACTCTCCATTCCTAATCGCTATATTCACCCTTGTCAGGCTTTGATAAACGATTCTTCCGGCACCGATATTCAAATGCCCGACTTCGGAATTTCCCATCTGGCCTTCCGGTAGTCCGACAGCTTCACCGCAGGCCGTAAGCTGTGTATGTGGATATAAATTCCAGTATCGGTCAAAATTCGGTTTTTTTGCCTGCGCCACAGCATTTCCCTTCGCCTCTTTCCGCAGGCCAAAGCCATCAAGGATGATTAAGGCTGTTGGTGATTTAGTCATTGATGGACGCCTCCAATAATTTCAGGAACGAATCCGGATCCAGACTTGCTCCTCCGACAAGCGCTCCATCAATATTTGGCTGGCTTAGAAAAGTCCGGATATTCTCCGGTTTCACGCTTCCGCCGTATTGTATACGTACGGAATCAGCAGCCTCTTTTGAAAAGCTGTTCTCAATCACTTGACGGATGTGTTCACACACTTTATCAGCATCTTCAGCCGTTGATGATTTTCCTGTCCCGATCGCCCAGATAGGCTCATAGGCAATAATCAGGTCTTTTACCTGCTCCTTCGTAAGCCCTTGAAGTGCCTTCTTTACCTGGCTTCCAACATGTTCATTTGTTTCTCCGTTTTCCCATTGTTCAAGTGATTCCCCCACGCAGACAATCGGAAGCAGACCGTTGCGAAAAGCAGAAAGTACTTTTTTATTCACGGATTCATCTGTCTCGTTATAAAATTCACGTCTCTCGGAATGCCCTATAATAACATAAGAAACGGCGATCCCTTTTAAAGCGGCAGGACTGACTTCACCGGTATACGCGCCTTTTTCTTCATAGTGCATCGTTTGTGCGCCTATTTTGACATTATATCCGCTAACTTCCTTTACGAGACGGTCGAGAAACAGGAAAGGGGCGCAAATCACCGTATCCACTTGGGCATTAGATGGAACGAGCCCTTTTACTTTTTCGGCAAAGTCAACCGCCTCTTCCATTGTTTTGTGCATTTTCCAATTACCTGCAATGATCGGTTTTCGCATGTGTTTCATCCTTTCAATCTGTACAGGTGACTATTATTTTTCATCAAGTGCCGCTATTCCCGGCAAATCTTTACCTTCCATGAATTCGAGGGAAGCTCCGCCTCCTGTTGATATGTGGTCCATTTGATCGGATAATCCAAAATGCTCTACTGCCCTGGCGGAATCTCCGCCACCAATGATCGAATATGTATCGCCAGCTTTAGCAAGCGCCTCGGCTACAGCATTTGTTCCTTGGGCAAAAGGTTCCATTTCGAACACACCCATCGGCCCATTCCAGATAACAAGATTGGATTCTTTGATGACATTGCTGTATAAATCTGCCGTTTTAGGGCCAATATCAAGCGCAAGCCATCCATCCGAAATGTTGTTGATGTCCACAACTTGTGAATTCGCTTTTTCCGAAAAAGAATCGGCAACAACTGCATCAATCGGCAAGTAAAATTTTACACCGTTTCTTTCCGCTTTTTCCATAAAACTTTTTGCCAATTCTATCTTATCTTCCTCCAATAAGGAATCCCCGATCTCATAACCTTGAGCTTTTACGAAAGTGAATGCAAGTCCTCCTCCGATGATCAAGTTATCCACTTTATCAAGCAAGTTATCAATGACACCTATCTTATCTTTTACTTTTGCGCCTCCGATAATTGCCGTAAACGGTCTTGCCGGGTCCGACAATGCATTTCCAAGGACTTCCAGTTCTTTTTCGATTAAAAATCCGGCTGCAGAAGGCAGGTACTTCGCCACCCCTTCTGTAGAGACGTGAGCACGGTGCGCTGTACCGAATGCATCATTCACATAAAGGTCAGCAAGCCCCGCAAATGCTTTGGCCAACTCTTCATCGTTCTTTTCCTCGCCTGGATGGAATCTCACATTCTCAAGAAGGAGAATGTCGCCCTCCTTGAGCTCGGCAATCTTTTCTTTCACATCTTCTCCAATCACTTCTTCAGAGTAACGGACTTCCTTGCCCAGCAAATCTTCAAGCTTTTTCGCAACCGGTGCAAGTCTGAGCTCTTCCACCACTTTTCCTTTGGGTCTTCCCATATGGCTGGCCAAAATAATCATCGCCCCATGTTCAGACAAATGGCGGATGGTCGGCAATGCCGCCCGAATCCTTGTATCATCAGCAATCGTTCCGTCATTCATCGGAACATTGAAATCCACTCGACAAAAAATTTTTTTTCCTTTGACATCCAAATCCCTGATTGATTTTTTCTTCACTGGGTAAGCCTCCTCCTAAACGCAGAAAATAAGAGAGTGGGTTCATTCTCCCGCTCCCTCTTCTACACCCCTCTATATTATAGATGCCAAGCCGCGAATTATCCAATACCAAATCCAAATTTTTGACTATAAACCTCTTTTTTTGATATAAACGGCCAAATCCACTAGCCGGTTTGAATAACCTGTTTCATTATCATACCAAGACAGGACTTTTACCATATTGCCTTCCAGCACCATAGTTGACAAGGCATCAATCACAGAAGAATGAGAATCCCCGTTATAGTCGCGAGATACGAGCGGCTTGTCACAATATCCCAGTATCCCTTTCATCTTTCCTTGGGATGCTGCTTTCAACGCCGCGTTCACCTCTTCCGCCGCTACTTCCTTTTCCAGTTCGGCAACGAGGTCAACAACAGATACATTCGGTGTCGGTACACGCATCGCCATTCCGTTCAGTTTTCCTTTTAACTCTGGAAGCACAAGTGATACTGCCTTCGCCGCGCCCGTCGTCGTCGGGATAATTGATTCGGCGGCAGCCCGTGCTCGGCGATAATCTTTGTGCGGCAAATCAAGGATTTGCTGGTCATTTGTGTAAGAGTGGACAGTGGTCATCATGCCGCGCCGGATACCGAAATGCTCATTAAGGACCTTGGCAAACGGTGCAAGGCAATTCGTTGTACAGGATGCATTCGAAATGATATGGTGTTTTTCGGGTTCATACTTTTCTTCATTTACCCCCATCACAATGGTGATGTCCTCATCCGTTGCCGGTGCTGAGATGATGACTTTCTTTGCACCCGCCTCCAAATGCATGGCAGCGTCATTCCTTTTTGTAAAACGTCCGGTGGATTCAATCACGATATCGACGCCGAGGTCTTTCCATGCAATCCGGGAAGGGTCCCTTTCAGCAGTCACCTCCAGTTTGCGGCCTCCTACAATGATCTTCTCGTTTTCTACCATGACTTCTTCACCAAGCGTTCCATGTACTGAATCATATTCAAGCAAATGTGCAAGCATCTTGGCATTCGTCAAGTCATTTACAGCCACGATTTCAACTTCCGGATGTTTTAGCGCAGCTCGGAAAACGTTTCTGCCTATTCTTCCAAAACCATTTATTCCAACTTTCACTGACATACTTTCATTCCCCCTTTAGTATTTCTTTTGCCGCACCTTCATCAGTAACCAAGACGGTCGATCCCGGCGCATTTTTCATATATGACTTTATAGCTGTTGCCTTCGATTTTCCTCCGGCTGCTGCAATGATATATTTGAAGTGAGGTAGATCCTCCAACTGTAAACCGATTGTAGAAACCTTATGCACAATATTTCCATCACTATCAAAATAATAGCCGAATGCTTCCCCAACAGCGTGTCTCTTTATTATTTTATTCATGCTTTCTTCATCAGTATTCCGCCGCTCAGCCATTTTCATTGCTTCTCCAATCCCATGGAGCACGATATCAGCTGACCGAATTAAAGTTAGCGTGTTATTTATTGATGGTTCTTTCAACAGTATCGTGCGAAGCTCATCACTCACTTCATCCGGAACATACATTACTCGGTGGGTCCCCCCTGTATTATCTGCCATTACCGCACAAATAGAATTAGCCTGGTCGCTTACTTTTCCGCCTACTCCGCCTCTTGCCGGTACAAATATCATCTCCTTCCCTTCAACATTTATTTCCATAAGCGCATTAGCCACGGATCCCATCGTTGTACCGCCAGTGACCGTAATCGTGTTTTTTTCAACCAGCAAAGCCTCAAGTCTTCGGGCACATGCTTTCCCAATCTCATCTTTAATTAACGGCATCTTGTCGCTGTCTCCCGGAACAATGATTGTTTCTGCGATACCGAGACACTCGCTTAGCTGTTGTTCCACCTTATGAATTCCAATAATCTCCCTCATCAAGACATCTAACTTGGTTAAAT
Source organism: Siminovitchia fordii DSM 16014 = CIP 108821 (assembly GCF_000374565.1). Lineage (GTDB taxonomy): Bacteria > Bacillota > Bacilli > Bacillales > Bacillaceae_C > Siminovitchia > Siminovitchia fordii. The sequence continues at coordinate 133,749 of NZ_KB894695.1, forward strand.
GCTCTCTTCCTTCGGGTGTAAGGCTCATTCCGGCAGGTTGAAAATCAATCAGGTGTTGACCTTTTAAAAACTCCACCTCACCTCTGAGTACCCGTTCTGTCATTTCCAGCATTTGGGCCAAGGGCCTTCGTCCCACCGGCTCCGTCAACCGGATTGACCTTAGAACAAAGTACCTCCTTTCCATCACATTCAGAAGGTCTGGCACCAATAGCTGTTGCAGCTTAAACAACTCCTTCATATCAATCCCCTCTCCGGTAAAGTCCCTCTGGGTCATTTTTTGTCCCGTTTTATCAAAAAAAGAACCAGCCATTACGGATATAATAGCAGGTTCAACATGGTCATTTCAAATTTTCTTTCAATTTTTCTTCCAGAGCTGGCAAATCAATCCGGCCATATTGGATAATTTCCCCACTTATTTCTACGACAGGGATCATGAGCCCGAATTTTTCTGTCAGCTCATCGCTCGAGTCTATGTCCTTTTCTATCATTTCAAAAGCATATTCTTTTTGAAGCAACCTCAAAAGTAGCTTGCCTTCTTCACAAAGCTCGCACTTTTTTCTCGTGTAATAGTGAACTTCCATTATCTGCTCCATTTCCTACTCATACCGTTTCCGTTTTGTTGATGAAGGGATGCGCAACTGTTCCCGGTATTTGGCAACAGTCCGCCTTGATAAAGTAAGCCCTTTATCTTTCAGCATGTTCGCAATAGCCTGGTCGGACAAAGGTTTGCTCTTGTCCTCCTTATCGATGAGTCCTTTGATCAGGGTTTTCGCCTGGCCGGCTGATGCCTGTTCTCCGTCGCTTGCAGCATTTGATTGCAGTGCTTGTGAGAAGAACTTTTTAAGTTCATGCATGCCGCTTGGCGTTTGGATATATTTTCCCCTGATGGCCCGGCTCACAGTCGATTCATGTACATCGATTTTTTCAGCGACATCTTTTAATGTCAGTGGTTTAAGAAAGCGGGGACCTTTAAGGAAAAAATCTTGCTGCTCTTCAATAATCGCCATTCCCACTTTCATCAACGTCTGCTTTCTTTGCTCAATGCTGCGCATGATCCAACGAAAATCCTGGCGCTTATCGTTTAAATACTGCTTCACATTATCATCTGGTATGCTTGCCATTTCGTTATAATAATCAGATTGATAGCGAATGGCCGGAAGATGTTTTTCAAACAATTGCAACTCCAATTTCCCGTCAACAATCTCCAAAATGAGATCCGGAATAACGTATTGAGGTCTCTCATAATCAAAGTGAGTTCCGGGGCGCGGATCGAGCGTTGTAATGAAATCAGCCGCCTGCTGGATCTCCTTCAAACTGACATCAAGGTTTTCCGATAATACCTTCCACTTTTTCTCTGCAAATTCATTGAAATATTCTGTTAATAACTTGACAGCCAGCGGCGGAGCATCGCTTCTTCTTTCTACCTGCAATATAAGGCATTCCTGCAGCGATCTTGCAGCTACCCCTGCAGGTTCAAGGCTTTGAACAAGCTGCAGGATCTCTTCTGCTTCCTCGATCGATGTCCCGCATATAGCAGCAGCTTCTTCAACAGTTATCGTCAGATATCCATTCGGATCTAAATTGTATATAAATTGTTCCACCAGTTTTTCTTGAAAATCGGACAGCGCTTTCATCACCAGCTGAGAAAACAAATGATCAGCAAGCCCCTCATTTGGCTCAGCCATTTGCTCAAGCCATTTTTTTTGATCATTTTCAGGATTGGTGACTTTTCTTTTCCTTACTCTGTCGTAGCGGGGATCTACAGATCGAACGATTGGTGATTCAAGCTGGATGAGCGGATTCTCCATTTCTTTCATTTCAAGAAAAGCTGTCAATTCATGGGCGGTGTACTGCAATATCGTAATCGCCTGCTGCAGCTCCTGCGTCATCGTCAGATTCAAGGTTTGTTTTTGCAACAAAGCCGGTTCCAGTTTCATTGATCCTCTCCCCCCTCCTGCTATTCTACTATATTACCATAAAACCTGATACAAATTTTAATATTTTGCGCCTAGCAACCACCAATTTTGAGCCTTTTTCTTCTTTTACTGATGAAAATAACCAAAAAATCCATTGATGGGGAAAACAAAGCGCCTATTTTGTCACTTTCTGGGTAGTTGTCCATTCGTTGGACGGTTGTCCTACATACTATTTAATATACGTTTCAAAAAGGAGGTTTTTGTCATGAGACACTATAAACCTTGTGGCTGCTATAAGAAATGTACATGCGGATACCCGCAGGCTCAACCTGCTCAGCAATTGCCTGCAAAAACAATGCCTGCCCAAGTCAGCCCAACAAAACAACTGAATGAATATGTGGGCCAGGATGTCTATATTCCGGTAGTGCATCCTTCCCATACAACGCAAGTAAATCACACAACATACAAATATATGCATTCCTACCCGCACACAAAATCAGTCGTGAACTCAGTTTCAGAAGAACATTATTGTGTATGCCCGCCTAAACAGCACTGTGGCTGCAAACCGAAACACTACTGGTAAATCGGGAGCTTAAAAGCAGGACCATCTGCTTTTAAGCACCGTGATTCTGATGGGAAATTCCAAAAAATGGACCTTAGGACGCATTGTATTAAACAAACTCTTGCTTTAAAATAAACTTAAGGTCAAATTTCGACCTGATACCCCCTTTTATAATACAGAAGAAAGCCTTTCTGACGAAGGGTTTTCTCATTTTTCAACCCGGTTAATGCCGGGCTTTTTTTATAAAGAAGTACCCACTCAGCCAAACAAGATGTTTCCGAGGACGCCATTCATAACGATTTGTAGAGATAATTTTCACCTTCCCAAAATAAAAAAACACCTCCAATGAGATGTTTACATCGCTATCCAACTTCACTCACAATATATACAAATGTGTCATCAAAAGCAAAAAGATTAATCCTGATCTGAGGACCATTTTTTCACCTTTTCAATTTTGTTTTCCTTAATGCATATAATACATATATTCATAGTCATACTCTTCCTCGGTTAATTCATAAAATAAATCCTCATGACGGTTTGCGTCGAACCCGATTCTTCCTTTGAAAAAACCCAAGAGTATTTTTAGCACCTGCTCACCTCCATCAATTATGTTACATTTAATATAACATTGGCTTGTTAATAGTGTGTTAAGGTACTGTAAATTTTCTGTTTAATAAGAAAAACTTTGTCCATTTAAAAAAGTGAGGGATGGCCTCATATTATCAATGAAGGAATGAACGGAAAAATAACTCTGCAACTTTCTCTCAAGAATAAAAAAAGCATCCTAAGATGCTTCCAGCTTGTAGAGAAAGTGGGTGTTTTTTCTCTACAAGCTTTTTTTGTTCTTGTATTTTCGAGATATTCAATTATTTTTTCATCCTAAATAAATGGGAAAAAGACTCCCTTACACCTAGTCCTGTCTGTCCAGGTGTAAGGCAATCTTCTTCATGTTCTGGCAGGCCGTCGTGAGTAGCACCTGCTCGGCTGCCTTTTGTATTCCCCTCAACCGGCAATAACGAAGCCCATGCAGTTCTTTTGAATCTGCGAAGCTTCGTTCAACTTTCTCTTTTCTAAATTTGTATAGTAATTTTCCTTCCGATGATAAGCGGTTCAGACGGATTTGATCTTTATGTTCCTCCCAAACATGGCGGGTGACCACCTTTTGATGATTTTTAGACCGGGTACATTTTTCCAAGAGAGGACAGGCCGCACACTTTTTCCGATTCGATTTATATTCCCTGTAGCCATCACGGCTTGTGGTGGAATAGCTTAATGTTTCTCCATTGGGGCAGATATAGACATTATGTTCTGCGTCATACTTAAACTTCCATTTTGGAAATAACCCTTGTGTTGGATGATACCTGCGATGGGCAATGACCCCGAAAATACTCCGGTCAAACAAGCCTTTACAAATAGGGTTTGTCAGGTATCCAGAGTCTAGTGCTACGGCTTCCACTTCAAATCCAAACCTTTTTATTTGGCGGTCCAAACGTTCAAGATAGGGAACAGAGTCATGAACATTTCCAGGAGTGACAAAGGCATCCGTGATAATATTAAATTTCATGTCTGTCGTACGGTGGTCCAAATAGCAGAACATCTCTTGTTTATTGTCCCGGGACATGAATCCACTGTCAGGGTCTGTATTACTTTTTCGGATCTCTTTTGTTTCCTTCACTTCCCTTCGAGCCTTTAAAGGCTTTTTTCCATGCTTTTTCCGATCTTCTTCTATAGCTTGATTTAAATCTTCTATGTAATCACGTGTCTCCACTTTAACGACTTCTTTTGTATATTTATGTTTGTTCGCACTGGCCTTTAAGTGGGTAGAATCAGTAAATAGCGCTCTCCCGCCAACCATACGGTGGTTGATCGCTTGAAGAACGATTTCATCAAAGACCTCTTGGAAGATGTCTGTATCTTTGAAACGATTACACCGGTTCCAACTGATAGTAGAGTGATGAGGAACAGGGTCGGATAACCTCAATCCCAAAAACCAACGGTAAGCAACATTCGTTTGAATTTCCCTTTCCAGCTGGCGTTCCGAACGAATACCAAAAAAATAGCCGATGAACATCATTTTAAACAGGATCAATGGATCTAACGAGGGACGGCCGTTATCTTCACAGTAGTAAGGTCTAACCTTCTCAAGAATAAAAGAGAAATCAATATGCTTATCAATTTTTCTCAGCAGATGGTCTTCGGGAACTAAGTCTTCAAGACAAACAAATTCCATCTCATTTTGAATACTCGATCTTGTATGAAGCAATTTCATCACCGCCATTTTTGTTATCTACATTATAACAAATTAACATGACAATATTTATATAATTC
>NZ_KB894696.1 GCF_000374565.1 Siminovitchia fordii DSM 16014 = CIP 108821
ATCAGGCGGGGAGTTGTATACGGCCATTGCTGCGAAATATCCGGTTGAAAAAATTCATTTTCATGGAAATAATAAGAGCGAAGAAGAGCTGGAAATGGCTTTGGATCATAAAATCGGCTGTATCGTTGTCGACAATTTCCACGAGCTTCATATGCTCCATCACCTATGCCAGGAAAGAAAACAAATCATTAATATATTGCTCCGTGTGACACCTGGAATTGAGGCTCATACCCATGACTATATCCTTACCGGACAGGAGGATTCGAAATTCGGATTTGATCTGGAGAATGGGCAGGCGGAAACAGCGCTGGCTATGTCTTTGGAAAGCGAGTATTTGAATCTGCTCGGGCTCCATTGCCATATTGGGTCACAAATTTTTGAAACAGCCGGCTTTGTGATGGCCGCCAAAAAAGTTTTGGAAAAATTAAGTCTATGGAATGGTGAATATGGCTTTGTCCCTCAGGTTCTAAACCTTGGAGGCGGATTTGGGATTCGCTACACGGAAGGGGACACACCTCTTTCTCCTGAACAGTATGTCGAAGAAATGATTGTAGTCGTGAGAAATGAGACAGAACGGTTGTCGCTTCCGATGCCGGAAATTTGGATCGAACCTGGGAGGTCGCTTGTTGGGGATGCAGGCACAACCCTATATTCGATCGGTTCCAGAAAAGATGTCCCGAATGTAAGGAAATATGTGGCTGTTGATGGCGGGATGAGCGATAATATCAGACCTGCTCTATACGACGCCAAATACGAAGCTATACTGGCAAACCGGGCGCTTGACAAGCATGACGAAGTTGTATCGATTGCCGGGAAGTGCTGTGAATCCGGCGACATGCTTATTTGGGACCTTCCGCTCCCAGAGCCAGGAACACAGGATATTTTAGCTGTTTTCTGCACAGGGGCGTATGGTTATGCGATGGCAAACAATTATAATCGGATTCCAAGACCGCCGGTTGTTTTTGTTGAAAATGGAAAAAGCAATCTTGTTATTAAACGTGAGACCTATGAGGATCTGGTCAGACTTGATGTCCCTTTTGGTGAAAAGTCCACCATATAAAATACTCTGTCCACTATTTTTCCCCCGTGTTAAGATGATATAAATTATAAAAATTATAATTTATACAGTTCGGGAGGAAATAGGATGGCAGTATATACTCCGATGACCCTTTTAGTCATTGGCCATCAAGAAGATATGGTGAATAAAGTGAAGAAATGGGATGAAAAAGGGTTCTTTTCCATGGTTGGTGTACTAGATCCGCTTTTTGATCAAGCCCAAAAAGAAATCCCGTTCTTTCATTCGGCAGAACCATTCATTGAACAGGAAATTGATATCATTTTGATGGCAGTAAAGGAAGAAGCATATCGCAAAGAAACTGAAAAATTGAAAAGAAAAAACAGATTGACAATCGGGCCTGAAACCTTTTGGATTCTGGAAAAGATGGCCCGGCAAATAGATGAAATTCAATCTCTGACCGAAGAGCAAAAGTTTTTTCAAACCATTTTAATGCATTCGCATGAAGGTGTGCAGTTTGTTGATTCTGACGGTATTATCCGCTATATAAATCCCTCGTTTTCCAGAATTACAAACGTAACTCCTGAGGAAAGGCTTGGAAAGCACATTGAAGAGGTATCGCCAAATGGGTCATTAAATAAAGCTTTCAAAACGAGAGCCCCTGTTTTTGGATATAAATCTTCCAGTGTAGGGTCAAATGTCGAAACGGTTGCCAATGCGGCCCCCATTTTTGTTGAAGGTAAGTTCATCGGGGCAGTTGCCACTTTCCAAGATGTCACTGAAATAAAGTACCTGACGGAAAAATTGATGGAGCATGAACAGGATCAGAGTCGGATCAATCAACAATCCGGAAATGGATATCAAGCAAAATATTCTTTTGGCCATATTATTGGAGAAAGTGAAGGAATAAAAGAAGCTTTGCACATGGCAAAGAAGGCGGCGCGAACCCGTTCTACAGTATTAATTACGGGGGAAAGCGGTACAGGGAAAGAATTATTTGCCCATGCTATTCATGCTGAAAGTAAATTTAATGATAAACCTTTTGTCACGGTTAATTGTGCAGCCATTCCAGAAGATTTATTGGAGAGCGAATTATTCGGCTATGAAAAAGGGGCGTTTACACACGCGGTCAAACAAAAATTGGGCAAAATCGAACTGGCGGACGGAGGCACTTTATTTTTAGATGAGATTGGTGAGATGAGCCCCTCTTTACAGGTGAAATTGTTAAGAGTTTTACAGTATAAGGAATTTGAAAGGATTGGTGGATTAAGGAAAATTAATGTGGAGTTCCGGATTATCGCAGCAACAAATGCGAACTTGGAAAAATTGGTGTCAGAGGGTAAGTTTCGTGAAGACTTATATTATCGGATAAACGTCATCAGACTTGAAGTGCCGCCTTTAAGACAAAGAAAGCAAGATATCCCTTTATTGGTACAAAAGCTTATGGATAAGATTGCCCAAAGAATTGGATTTCATCCAATGCAGGTAACAAGCAAAGGCATGTCGATTTTATCTGAACATGGTTGGCCGGGGAACATTCGTGAATTGGAGAATGTTTTAGAAAGATTAATGAATGAGAGCCCATCATCTGTGATACCGGATGATCTGGTAAAAAAGCATGCTCAAAAAATGTTGAGATCATCAACGAAGAAAGAGACAGATACTCCCCTCGTTTCTGCGTCTTCCGCTTCGCTATTGTCATTGAAGGATATTGAAAAAGAATATATTCAAAGAACTTTAGAACATTTTGGCAGGTCGTTGGAAGGGAAAAAGAAGGCCGCCCATTCTTTGGGAATATCCATTTCAACGCTCTATAATAAAATAAGAGATTACCAACTGGAATAATAGTGTTATATGAAAGGCGGTATTGTCAGTGGAAAAAAATTCTGATTTATTGATTTTGGGCGGTGATCAGAGGTATTTGGAAGTCATTAATCAATTGGCTTCAAAAGGGCTGCATATTGTTTTAGCCGGATTTGATCAAATGGCTTTTTCCCATCCCAACATAAGTAATCAAAAAGTAGATCAGGTGGATTTTGGACAAATTGATGCCATTTTACTTCCATTGAATGGAACAGGTGCCGGTGGAGTAGTCGAGGCTGTGTATACGGATGAAGCAGTGGCTTTGTCGCCCGATATGTTAAAGCGAACACCGGACCATTGCATAGTGTACACGGGAATTTCAAATGAGTATTTGGATAAAGCTGTCGATCAGGCCGGCAGAAAGCTTGTGCGTTTAATCGCCCGGGATGATGTTGCGATTTTAAACTCGATCCCTACGGCGGAAGCAGTATTAAAGATTGCTATAGAAGAAACGGATTATACAATCCACGGTTCCAACGTGATTGTGCTGGGGTTTGGCAGAACGGGTGTAACTTTAGCAAGGCTGTTCTCAGCTGTAGGTGCCAATGTATTTGTAGCCGCCAGAAAAGATTCCGATTTTGCACGGATAACTGAAATGGGGCTGCACCCGGTTCATTTGGACCATTTAGTCGATTATATTTCTGACATTGATATTTGCATTAACACAGTTCCTCATATGCTGTTGAAAGAAGCAATTCTTTCAAAAATGCCGGTGTCTGCCCTGATTATTGATATTGCCTCAAAACCAGGAGGTACGGACTTCTCGTTTGCGGAGGAAAAAGGTATAAAGACGATCCATGCCCTCGGTTTGCCAGGAAAAACGGCTCCCAAGACAGCGGGGGAAATCATTAGTAACGTTTTGTTCAAGTTGTTATAAATTAATTAACAAAGCATAGCATAGCAGAACTATGTTGATTGTGTGAGGAACTTCCAATATGCCATCCGTAGTCCTTTTAAATACATAAGCTCTTGATCTGATTGTATTTCATTTAAAATGCAAGTGCCTGTCAATTATGGCAGGCTCTTTTTGCGTGGTGTGATCACTCTGATAGCAGAGGGATTGAAACCCCAGACATGATGCATCTCAAAAAAATCTTTTCGATGAATTCATTATTTCCCTTCGGGAAAGATATCAGTATTCGATTTTTGCAAGGGAGATGGCTTGTGTGTGCAAAATATCAATAGTCTTTTGGATTTCCCTCGTTATTGCAATTGTCTTTGTCGCCTGGGGAGTCATTGCGCCAGTTCAATTGGGAAAGATGATGGATCAGACGAAGGCATTTTTCCTGGATTCATTCGGCTGGTTTTATCAATTGTCAGCAACCTTTTTCCTCGTCTTTGCCTTATTTTTAATATTCAGCAGATATGGAAGGATTAAGTTAGGGAGAGATGAGGATAAGCCAAGCTTTAGCCGTCCTACTTGGTTTGCCATGTTGTTCAGTGCCGGAATGGGGATTGGTCTGCTGTTTTTTGGCGTTTCAGAGCCAATTTCACATTATGCAAGCCCTCCTGTTGGTGAAGGAAGTACGGCGCAATCCGCCCAGGCTGCTTTAGTATATACCTACTTGCATTGGGGATTTCACGCATGGGCCATCTACTCAGTTATTGCACTTATATTAGCTTATTATAAATTCAGAAAGGAACGGCCAGGTCTAATGAGCACGACGCTTTCCCCTCTCTTGGGCGGAAGGGAGAAGGGTGCCATAGGGACGGTCATTGATGTGGTCGCTGTATTTGCTACTATCTTTGGTGTGGCGGCTTCGCTGGGATTGGGGGCTGCCCAAATTAACGGGGGCCTGCACTACGTGGCAGGGGTACCGAATAACTTTACAGTCCAGTTGATAATCATTGCTATCGTAACCGTCTTATTCATTTTGTCGGCAAGTACGGGTCTGCAAAAAGGGATTAAATATTTAAGCAATGCCAATATGATATTGGCAGTAATCTTGCTTGTAAGCATTTTATTTTTAGGTCCAACGAAATTTATCCTTAATATGTTCACAACCACTTTGGGAAGCTATATACAGAATTTGCCAAGTATGGGTTTAAGACTTGCTCCCTTTAATAAGGAACAGGCAGCCTGGATTAAAGACTGGACAATTTTTTACTGGGCGTGGTGGATTGCCTGGGCTCCGTTTGTCGGAACATTCATCGCCCGTGTTTCTAAAGGAAGGACAGTACGGGAATTTATGGTGGCTGTTCTTATCATTCCGACGCTTGTCTGCGCATTCTGGTTCTGCGTTTTTGGAGGAGCGGCCATTTTTTATGATTATTACAAAGGAGCTGATATTGCGGGGCAACCCCTTGAAACAGCTCTGTTCCATGTATATGATGTGTTGCCATTCACTGGGGCATTTGTCATTGTCACACTTTTACTGATCACCACATTCTTTGTAACCTCAGCTGACTCTGCCACTTTTGTATTAGGGATGCAGACAGCGTATGGAGCTTTGAACCCACCAAATTTCGTGAAAATTATTTGGGGTATCTTTCTATCTGCTTCGGCTATCGTATTAATGCTGTCTGGTGGGCTTAATGCCATGCAGACAGCCATTATTGTCAGCGCCTTTCCCCTTACTTTCGTACTTGTTGCCATGGCATTTTCTGTTTTAAAAGACTTTAAAAAAGAAATTCCTCCAAAAGTACACAGTAAGAAAACAAAGAGGAAAAAGGAAAAAGAGGAGCCAGAACCAAAGCTGACATAAGCAAAAAGGTTGGCAAGTGAAAGGCAAATGGTCTGGGATATACGGTCCCATTGGGAGCAAAATACCTGAAATGTGGGCGGGGGCGGAGGACGCAGCGCATGAGACAACCAGAGATAGAAGACAATCCAAAAGAGGCAATCATACCGGTCTTTCTTATGGTGTGATTGCCTGATTTTATTAAAATCCATAATATTTCCGGAGTAAATAGGAGATCCATTCACAATGAGGATGGTTCCGTATATTTTCCAGCAGACCCTTCACGATCGCTGGGCTAAAAGTCGGTTCCAACAGGTGTTGCTTTAACAGAACTAATGATTCTTTTTCAATTAATTCTTCCATTTCTTCAATTTTTTCTTCAATCACTGAAAGGATTTGTTCCTTCGATGTTTTTTCATTTGCCGGAAACGTCCGGGTAATTTCCCTTGAAAGGAAGGGGATAGTCGTATATTTCGCCAGTATATTTGTTTTTTCCACAAGTGATTGGGCCAGTAGCTTCAAATCAACCGGTGCATTACAGAATAGAAGATAATTTGTGTAAGTGTTTAAAAGTCCCTTGATGCAATAGATTAAATCATACTTCGACTCCTTGACTTCCTCGCCATATACCCGTTCCACCATGGTTAAAATGATTTGCTCGAATGATTTTTCATAGGAATACATTTTTTCCATGAATTTTTCGTTAAATGGCTGCATTTGTTCCTTGAGTAGAACTTTGGCAAAGTCCGTGTGTTTTTGAAAGAGGTCAAACATTGTTTGATAAAATTCAAATATTAGAGTCTCTTTTTCAGTGTTTTTGACCAGGTAGTCAGTTCCGGATAAAGTCAGTTTCGCAAAACGATCAATCAATGCTAGTATCAATTCTTCTTTTGATTTGAAGGACAAATAAAAAGCACCTTTGGAAATACCGCAATGTTCTGTTATTTGCTGAATGGATGTGGCTTCAAACCCTTGTTTTGCAAAAAGTTCTAACGCCTTTTCCATAATTAATTGTTTTTTCACTATGATAATCGATCGCTCCCAAGGTATTCATTTGACAGATGACCAATCGGTCATTATTATAGGTAATTGGAACGATAAAGTCAATTTTGGGGCAGGTGTGAATGTGAAAGGGTTAGTCAATTTTGTCTTAAAGAATAAACTTGCTGTATGGCTGCTTACAATCATCATTACGGTATCGGGTATTTATTCAGGGACACGAATGAAAACAGAGACGATCCCGGATATTTCCATTCCTTTCTTAATGGTAACGGGCGTATATCCTGGAGCGACCCCTGAACAGGTAATGGAAGAAGTATCGATGCCGATAGAAAAAGCGGCAGAGGGGCTAGACCATGTAAAAGCTGTTTATTCCAATTCCTATTCCAATATGGGGAGTATTCAGGTGGAGTACGAATATGGCATCGATATGGACGAAGCCAAAAGAGAATTAAAATCTGCGTTGGATAACATAGAGCTGCCGGAAGGGGCAGAGGAGCCGACAACATCTGCTATCAGCATGAACATGATGCCGGTTATTGCCTTGAGTGTCAGCAGTTCAAAAGAAGACATTGTCGAACTTACGTCAACAGTAGAGGAAAGTTTGCTGCCGAAAATCGAAAAACTAGATGGTGTAGCTTCAGCCACCATTACCGGTCAGCATATCGAAGAAGTAGATCTCACGTATGACAAAGCGAAAATGGATGAATTGGACTTGACTGAAGATAAAGTCAAAGAAATAATCCAAGCCAGCAACATGGATGTTTCATTAGGGCTTTATGAGTTCAAAGAAGGCGAGCAGGCTGTATCAGTTGATGGGAAGTTCATGACTGTTAATGAATTAAAGAATATGTTAATTCCTGTCACACCATCGGCTGCCAATCCATCCCCATTTGTGAAACTTAGCGATATCGCAAAAACTAAGTTAGTCGGAAAGGTTGAATCAGTTTCCCGTACAAACGGAAAAGATGCCATTGCAATCCAAATTGTCAAAGATCAGCAGGCAAACACAGTTGATGTAGTCAACAATGTGAAGAACCTGATAAAAGATGAAAAGGCGAAGTATAATGGCCTTTCCATTGACGTAACGCTTGACCAAGGAGAACCGATCGAGGACTCCGTGGCTACGATGATTGAAAAAGCGTTATTTGGCGGATTGATAGCTGTATTAATTATTCTGCTTTTCCTTAGGGATTTCAAATCAACGCTCATCTCCATCATTTCAATTCCAGTGTCTATTTTCATGGCATTAATGCTGTTGAATTGGATGGATATTACGTTGAATATTATGACGCTTGGTGCGGTGACAGTCGCAATTGGACGGGTCATCGATGATTCGATTGTAGTTGTTGAGAATATTTACCGGCGCTTACATTTAAAAGAAGAAAAATTAAATGGTCGAGCCCTTATACGTGAAGCGACCATTGAAATGTTCAAGCCGATTATGTCTTCAACATTAGTGACAATTGCCGTATTTGCCCCGATGATTTTTGTTGGTGGCATGGTTGGTGAGTTATTTATGCCGTTTGCTTTGACGATGGCGTTCGCGCTTGGTGCATCGTTGCTTGTGGCGATCACGATTGTACCAGCCTTATCTCATTTCTTGTTTAAAAAGAAACTTTATGGTGAGAAAACGGAAAAAAGCCACAAAGGTCCTGGCAAATTGGCAAATGGATATAAAAGCTTTCTTAACAGGGTGCTTAACCATAAAATCATTGCCTCAGTACTCGCAATTGCTTTATTAGTCGGAAGTTTGGCGTTAACGCCACTCATTGGTTTCAGCTTTTTAGGCAGTGATGAAGAAAAAGTGATGTATCTGACATACACGCCAAAAACTGGGGAACTGCGTGACGATACCTTGAAAAATGTTCAAGTCGTCGAAGATAAAATGCTGAAACGTGATGATATTGATATTGTCCAAGTATCTGTAACAGAAGCTGGCGATCCCTCAGCTGCAATGATGGGCGGCGGATCAGGCGGCGCTTTGATGTATTTGATCTTTGATCCGGATATGGAAAACTTCCCGGAAGTAAGGGAGAAAATAGAAAAATATGTAACTACCCTTGAACAATCGGGAACTTGGAAAAGCCAAGACTTCTCTTCAATGTCTGGCTCTACCAATGAAGTGAGTTACACCCTCTACAGCGAGAATTTAGATAAGCTGAATGAATCGGTTAAAAAAGTGGAAGATGTCATGAAGAAAAATGACGGACTTAAAGATGTATCTTCCAGTGGTGAGGATGCTTTCGTTAAACATACCTTCAGGGTTGAACAGGCTGATTTGCTGAAACATGGATTGACAACGGGTCAACTCGTGATGATGTTAAACCCTCAAAAAACAAAAGATGTGTTAACGACGGTAGAAAAAGACGGGAACTCTTTAGATGTCATAGTCCAGCAAGAACAGGCTTCCCAACCGAAAACGATAGATGAACTTCTGGATAAGAAAATCCCGACAGCGCTTGGGAAATCAGTTCCGCTTTCAGATCTTGTCAAGGTAAAGAAAGGATCTACGTACAACACGCTTGACCGCAGTAAAGGTGAATACTATGCAACGGTTTCAGGGACAGTTAAAGGAGACGATATATCCAAAGTAACTTCCCAGATTGGTAAAAAAGTAGATCAGTTGGATCTGCCAAAAGGTGTGACTGTCGATATTTCCGGCGTGCAGGCTGATATGGATGAAACATTTACACAGCTTGGCATGGCTATGTTGGCGGCAATTGCCATCGTGTACTTCATCCTTGTTGTCACCTTCCATGAAGGTGTAGCGCCATTTGCTATTTTGTTCTCACTGCCATTTACCGTTATTGGATCTTTCGTCGGCTTATTCCTTGCCAATGAAACTATTTCAGTCTCTGTCATGATGGGGTTATTAATGTTAATTGGTATCGTCGTGACGAACGCAATTGTTCTGGTCGACCGGATTGTCCGTATGGAACGAACTGGACTGACGATGCGCCAAGCGATATTGGAAGCTGGAGCGACACGTCTCCGTCCAATTCTTATGACTGCGATCGCTACAATTGGTGCATTAGTTCCATTGGCACTTGGTAATGGCGGAGGAGGTTTAATCTCCAAAGGTCTTGCAATTACCGTTATCGGTGGTTTGGCAAGTTCGACATTACTCACTTTGATTGTTGTACCGATTGTATATGAAGTATTGTCCAAGCTATTCAAGAAAAATCGTAGAAAAATAGAAGAAAATTAATGAATGGAGCCCAGCAAGTGAAAGTTCTTGCAGGGCTCATTCTTTTTTATGCATTGGGGTATCCTATGTAAAAAGGAGCGTGAAAACATGACTTCATTTTGCCCGGAAATCTGGCCGGAGGACCCAACACCTGAGTCTCAATTGGACTGTAGGAAATGTGGATTGTATCAACAAGGGTCCCGGATGATATGGGGAGAGGGCAATCCAAATGCTCCCATCATGCTCATCCTTGACAATCCTGGAGCCCGTGAGGACCGACAAGGGAATCCAATGGTCTGCGGGACGCGGCAGACATTGCAAAAAGCATCCTATGAGGCCGGTTTGGATAAAAGCGAGCTTTATGTTACCTATATTTTAAAAAGAAGGCCTGTCCGCACATATGACAAGGAGCAGGTCCGGACAATCTGCATGCGCCATTTGGAAGAACAACTGCATGGGCATCGGCCTGGAATCATTGTCTGTCTGGGAAACGTGGCGGTACAGTCATTTTTTCGCAACCCGGAGCTTGATGTTAAAGGTTTGCGGGGAAGCCTGTATAAGGTGAACGGATATCAAACCACTGTGGCTTACCATCCGCTGGCTGTCAGGCGCCGACCCAATTTATACCCTCAGTTTCTTGAAGATTTGCGGTTTGTGGCAGCAATGCGTAATAGTCCTGCGGATTAGTAGGGCTTTTTTCTAAAGTAGAGAAAATAGACTAAGACTTCGATTCGGGTAGAAGTTTGTTTTGTCCACCATCACCTCGAGGTCATAAGCCTCTTATTTTTGAAAGTTAACGCCCGTATTATGCTATTCTCCTAAGGCTTCCCGCCTGTACTTTCCTTATTATCTTAACGCTGGAGGAAAAATGGTATACTGTGAATATGTCTCGCTAAAAAAACAGGGCGGGGTTAAGGAAAATCAACGATATTAAAAAAGTTGTTTGTGTAATTGCACTACTTTTAAAAAGCATAGATTTTATGGATACGGAGCAGGGCATTGTCCAAAACTATATTCTCTATATGATTTAGGGTTTTGCACAAAGTGTTTACAAGGTGGTTTTGATAATTTCTAACCGGGCTGTATATGGTGTGACGGATGCGGAGGAGATGGAACGTAAGCTCTCCAAGGCGAGTGAACATCCTTTAAAAGCCGTTATACAAAAACAGTACGAGACGAGAGCTATACCCTGTGCATAGAATTATAATTTGTAAGTGGATATATATATATAAATACTTCGACGAATTGGAGAACTTTATGGGGGTTCCTAGATTCATTGAAGTAAAACTCTTTTTAATCTTATTCTAAACATCAACCCGATACCCAGATTCGCGGTAGAGATTCCTTTCTGGTCATTGTAGTACACTGCTACACCTATCTTGAGATCTGATTCCGCACTTTAATCCTCATTAGCATACATGAGAACGAAAAAGCTGCAAATTTAATGAAGTCCAATCTTCTCAATTCGTGTATTATATTTTTAAATCGATTTTATTAGGAGTCGAAAGTGAAGCATTCGGAAATGTTAGTTTTTGGAGGTGCCTCTTTGAATTTAACGCTTTTAAGCAGTATCCGTTTGGTTATGATGATTCTGCTCAGTTATTTTTACTATATGAGCATCGAAGATCATACAACAGCTCAAACAGCGTTTGTCATTATAGCTGTTCTAGGTTTCTGTATCAATCACTTTTTGATGATTTCGTCATTCGCAAACAAGTATTTTTCTTTGGTTCTAGGGCTTGATACAATTCTAATTCTCTGCTTTGTTATATTCTTCCCGGAACAGACGCTTTATTTGATCCTGTTTGGAGTCAATGCTGTTACTCTTTTTTTAAAAGTTGACAATAAAAAGTTGCTTTATGCATTTTCCCTTGGGTTTTTCATCATATGGGGAGGGAGTATCCTCTATATCTATCAAAAGACCGGAACATTTGATATACCATCAAATATAATCAATTTTACTTTTATTGTATTCGCAACTATTGTTGGCCGGCTCATTCATAAACTGCAGAATGCACAGGAAAAAATCAAAGCTCAGTATGATGAACTCCAAGAAACGCATCATGCGTTAACAAAAGCACATGAACAGCTGCATGGTTATTCCATGCAAGTGGAAAAACTGACACTTGTCAAAGAGCGCAATCGCATCTCAGGCGAGATACACGATACCGTTGGACATAAAATGACAGCATTGCTCGTTCAGTTGCAGGTTGCCAAGGAACTCCTTAATATCCAGCCTGAACAAAGTAAGGAAACAATTATTCTTTGTGAGGAACTGGCAAGAAATGCCCTTCAGGAATTGCGTCTATCTGTCCGTACGTTAAAGGAAGATAATCAAAGCCAGTCATTTATTGCTACAGTGAAAAAGATTTTAGAAGATTACCAGGAAATGACGGGACTGAAGTCCAATATCTATGTGAAGGGAGATGTCTTGCAAATCCCCCCTTCCATTCAGTTCGATTTGACCCGGATGATACAGGAATCCATAACAAACGCCGTCCGTCATGGCCAGGCAACAGAGTGCCATATATCGATTGAAATATCCGAGTCGGCGATTGAAACATCCATTAAGGACAATGGAACAGGGTCACCGGGAGTAAATCCCGGATTTGGAATGAAGAATATGAGGGAAAGGGTTCTTCATCACGGCGGCCAAATTGTTTTTGAAAGCAATCCGGAAGAAGGGTTTATTGTAAAAGCAAGTTTTCCATTGAGGGAAATGCGCTGGGAGATGGGGGGAGCGTAGTGATCAAGGTTTTAATAGTAGACGATCAGGAATTAATGAGGGATGGCCTTGCTACGATTTTGAACTTAAAGCCCGAAATCGATGTGGTGGGGGTCGCTTCCAACGGAAAAGAGGCATTTGAAAAAGCGGAGCGGCTTCGCCCGGATATCGTATTAATGGATATTCGGATGCCAATTGCCACCGGGGTGGAAGGTACAAAGCTAATTAATGCTTCATTGCCGGAAACAAAAGTATTGATGCTAACTACGTTCAATGACAGCGACATCATTTTTGAAGCTTTGGAAGAAGGGGCAAGCGGCTACCTGTTAAAAGACATGCCCACGGATGCGATTGTTCAGGCTATCATGACTGTCCAATCTGGAGGGATGGTTCTGCCCAAAGAATTGACTGCTGAGATCGTAAAAGAAATGAGAAATAATCAAACAGCAGGTCATGCTGTCGAAGCTGTTCCTTCGATCATCAATGAATTGACAGAGCGCGAACTGGAAGTATTGAATAAACTCGGCCTAGGCTTGAACAATAAAGAAATTGCCGCAGAATTATTTATTTCCGAAGGCACTGTCAAAAACCATGTGTCTAACTTAATAAGTAAGCTTGAGCTGAGAGATCGGACGCAGGCAGCGATTTTTGCCGTCAGGCATCATATCACTACCTTCTGATAGATGACTTTTAGCATAGTGCCCCATGACATACAGCTAATATAGCTGTATTTTTTTATGGAAAAATCTATCTCCAGGGAGATTTCGTGTAAAAGGATCCCCGATATAATGGGGTTAATAAGAAAAGCGTAAACGCCTTGCTCAGCGCGGGCAAACAAGACGATTCCCGAGTAGGCAGTACTTCAGCCAAGCGGCTGACTTCCATCACATTATGTGAAACTTCTCTGAGTATCCTTCATGCAGCTTTGCGACGAGCTGAACAAGACTTCCTGGGATATCCTTTGGAGCTTAAGCCCATTCTTCCTTACAGGCTTGATCCTTGCAGGGCTAGGCGCTGGCCGACTTAGGACGCCACGTCCTGTGGCGCCGTCGGCACTAGGACATCCTGTCCGTCGAAGCTGGACAGTCATTTAGTCTTGAAAATATATAGATTCTTTTTTTAAAAAAGGCGGCGAAATTTTTCAAAAAAGGGAGTGGTACCATGTTACAGGTGACGGATCTTAAGAAAAGCTATGGAAAAAAAGAAGTGGTAAAAGATGTTTCTTTTACAATCAAAAAGGGTGAATCATTCGGACTGCTGGGTCCTAACGGTGCGGGGAAATCGACCACGATATCAATGATTTGCGGACTGATTCCTTACGATGGCGGAGAAGTATTGGTCGATGATCAGTCGGTGAAAAAGTCTCCGATGGAAATAAAGAGAAAAATTGGTGTAGTACCACAAGAAATTGCCCTTTATCCGACGATGTCAGCAAGGGATAATTTGCTGTTTTGGGGAGCCATGTACGGCCTGACAGATACAGAAGCAAAGAAACGTGTGGAGGAAGTGCTGGAATTTGTTGGCTTGAAAGACCGGGCAAAAGATCGGATTGAAACTTTCTCCGGCGGAATGAAACGAAGAATCAATATTGGTGCAGCTTTGATGCATGAGCCAGAGTTACTGATTATGGATGAGCCGACGGTAGGGATTGATCCACAATCGAGAAACCATATTTTAGAGACAGTCAAGAAGTTGAATGAAAAAGGGATGACCATTATTTACACGAGTCATTACATGGAGGAAGTAGAGTATTTATGCAATCGGGTCGGAATCATCGATCATGGAGAAGTCATTGCGGTGGGGACGCAAGCTGAACTTTGCGGCCGGCTGGTCGGTGGATCTGTCGTTCAATTGACTGTGGAACAAGATTCTTCTGAAGCGATGGATGCGATAAAGAATTTGGAGAATGTGAGTGGGGTTGTCAAAAAAGAAGGGTCGAATGTAATTGAAGTTTTAACGCAGCGGCCGCATAAGATGCTGGGTTCCATTGTAGCAACCGCAGTGAATCATGGAGTAAAGATAGGATCAGTTGAAATAAAAGAGCCGAATCTTGAGGCGCTTTTCTTACAATTAACCGGGCGGTCATTACGGGATTAGGGGGATTATGGGTGAAAGCTTTTACGATAGCAAACAAAGATATGAAAATTCGTCTGCGGGATCGGAAGGGATTCATTACGTTGTTACTGATGCCGTTAGTTTTAACAGCCATCCTTGGTTCGGCACTCAGCGGCCTATTTAGTGAAAGCGGCTCAATACCTGATACATCAGTTGGAATAGTCGTATCTGCAGATGATGATTTGACTGATCAGTTTGTAAACAAAATTTTACAGGGCGATGAATTAAAAGAAAGTATTGCGCTTAAGGAATTTAATTCTAAAGCAGCCTTAAAAAAGGCTGTAGGTCAGCAACAGGTTGATGTCGGGGTCATTATTCCCTCTGGCTGGGGCGAGGGTCTGATGATGGGTGAAGTGAAGGAAGCAACTATTTTGAGCGATCCTGAAAAAGAAATTCAATCCACGATTATGAAGTCGATCATGACATCTTTTATTGACAGGGTGACTTCTGTATCGATTGCCTCTGAAGTTGTGTCGAAAGAATTATCGTCAGCTGTACCTGTTTCGGATCAGAAAGTCGATGTTGTAAACGCAGTATCGGGGCTTGCAAATGACCTTTCCGAAATTGCCGGAGCCCAATTAAACGCGGTAACGACTAAAGAGGGTGGCAAGGAGCCAATTTCCGGAATGCAGTATTATGCAGCCGCGATGTGTGCCATGTTCGTTTTATTCAATGTAACCTTTGGTGCCAAATCGATTGTCCAAGAACGTAAAACGGAGACATTGGCACGACTGTTGAGCAGTCCGATCCACCGTTCCTCTATTATTACTGGTAAGTTTTTGGGAACCTTGTATTTCTCCTTCCTCCAATTTTTGGTGTTTGTCACAGCAACCCATTATCTGTTTGGAGTGAGTTGGGGAAGTAATATTTTACAGGTCCTCGTGATCGGACTGGCGTACTCCGTTACTGTTGCGGGTTTCGCCATGATCATTGCAGGGATTATTACGGAAGAGAAAACAGCAGACACCGTTGGCGGAATTGGGGTTCAAATACTGGCATTGTTGGGCGGTTCGATGATTCCGGTCGCGACATTTCCAAACAGTCTGCAGCAACTTGCGAATATTGCGCCTAACAAATGGGCATTGGGAACTTTATTAGAGATAATGAACGGCACTGCCTGGAGTACACTTATTTTACCTGTTTCCGTACTCGTTTTAAGCGGGCTGCTGGCATTGATGGTTGGCTCGCTGAAATTAAGGGCCAGATAGGAGAGGAAAGTTATGAAGAAAGCAAAAGCCATTGCGGTTTTTGAAATAAAAAGAATTTTTAAAAAGCCGCGGTCATACATTCTGATGTTCGGGATGCCTCTTTTGTTTACGTTCATCTTCGGAGGGATTTTTTCCGGTGGAACGGACGATAAACCAAACATTGCTGTGATCGATCGTGATCAATCGACTTTATCACAATCGTTGGTAAAAGAGTTGGAAAATAAAAAAATCATGAACATGAGGATTGAGAGCGCCGAAAAGGCACGGTCAGAGTTCGAAGACCAAAAAATAACAGGATATATCCGAATTGATGAAGGCTTTGAGGAACAGATGCTGAGGAAAGAAGTTCCAAAGGTTGTGTTTGTTCATTCCCCGTCGTTTAATGGGGCGACAATGATAGAGCAAGTCATAAACGATAGCATGGTGAAACTGAGAATAGGAGCGGAAGCTGCCAGCGTTTATCAGGATATGACAGGCGGGGACTGGAAAGGGGTTCAGAAAGAAATCGCGAAAGGACTTTCGGAAGCCTCCGAAGGAATAAAAAACGTAACGGTCACAAAGAGTAAAGAGCTCGCTTCCATGAACAATATGACGGCTTTTTCTGCAGGGTTTACAATTATGTTCGTCATGATTGCAATGCTTATCAGCACAGGAGTGTTCCTTGAGGCCAGGCAGACGGGAGTGTGGTACCGAATGATGTCTGCACCTGTATCAAGAAAAGAGATCTTACTTGGGTATTTGGGAGCCTTTTTCTTGATTGGATGGATTCAATTTGGCGTTTTGATGCTCATATCTACATTTGTTTTTGACGTTTATTGGGGAAATGTATTGGGAAACTTCGTTCTTGTTTCAAGCTTGCTTCTGTGCATCATAGGTTTGGGCCTTTTTATCGCAGGATTCGTACAAACGTCGGAGCAACAAACTGCATTTGGCAATTTGATTATTGTTTCCACTTGTATGCTTGCCGGCGTCTATTGGCCGGTTGAGGTCATGCCGGATTTTATGCAGAAAATGGCCATGTTTGTTCCGCAATATTGGGGGCTGGAGGGCTTTGCTGAATTATCCGGAAGAGGCGGTACGGTGGTAGATGTCCTTTTGCCAAGCGCAGTTCTGCTTGTTTTTACTGCTATCTTTTTAATCGTTGGAATGTCGAGAATTCGTTTTGATAGGGGTTAAGACGAAGGAGCATTTCCCTGTAAAAGGGTCTTTCTTTTTTTTAGGATAATCACATGTATCTTGTCATATAAAGGGTATAATACAAGAACAGACGCAGTAATGTCCATATAATCGTAAGGTCCTTCCTGATGTCATCTATACTCCTGAACAAAGGCCTGGCTGGAACGGCCGTCTGTAAAATTTCTGAGCAGAACAAAGGCCTGGTCATCCAAATAGGAAGGGGTCTATCCACATGAACAGGTCCCTGACTTATCGGAACAATGGTGTTTAGAACAACTTCATAATTTCGGAATATCGAATTGCCTAAGTCGCAGATTTGGTTTTTAAACAGACACAAGGATTCATTTGAAAGATTTGTGTTATTAACCTAAAAGGAAAGGAGAAATCATGAAAAAGGAAACAGGATGGAACTTTGACAATAGTTATGCCCGCTTGCCGAAGATGTTTTATTCTAACATCAAACCGACTCCCGTAAGGTCCCCTGAATTGGTGATACTCAATGGAGAATTGGCAGCATCCCTTGGGTTGAACGCCGCAGCATTAAAAGGTGATGGCGGTGCAGCGGTGTTTGCCGGAAATGAAATTCCGGAAGGGGCGGAGCCGTTGGCTCAAGCTTATGCCGGACACCAATTCGGCCATTTTACGATGTTGGGTGACGGCCGTGCGGTACTGTTAGGAGAGCAAGTGTCACCTCAAGGAGAAAGATTTGATATTCAGTTGAAAGGTTCAGGGAGGACGCCTTATTCTCGCGGAGGTGATGGCCGCGCAGCGCTGGGTCCGATGCTCCGCGAATGTATTATCAGTGAAGCCATGCATGCACTGGGAATCCCCACTACCAGGAGCCTGGCGGTTGTGACAACGGGTGAACCGGTAATGCGGGAAACAAGGCTGGAAGGTGCCATTTTAACCCGTGTCGCGGCGAGTCATTTACGTGTTGGTACTTTTGAATATGTCGTGAGATGGGGCGGTGTTGAGAACCTGCAAATCCTAGCTGATTATGCAATTCATCGTCATTTCTCAAAGATCGATGATGATGAAAATAAGTATTTGTCTTTTCTTCAGGAAGTCATTAAACGGCAGGCCGCGCTTATCGCGAAATGGCAGCTTGTCGGCTTTATCCATGGGGTGATGAATACAGATAATATGGCTATCAGCGGAGAAACGATCGATTATGGCCCATGTGCGTTTATGGATACGTACGATCCAAAGACGGTATTTAGTTCAATCGACCATCAAGGCCGCTATGCTTATGAGAATCAGCCGCTGATCGGAGGATGGAACCTTGCCCGTTTTGCTGAAACGCTCTTGCCGCTGCTTCATGAAGATAAGGAAGAGGCTGTTAAACTGGCCCAGGAAAAGGTTTCCGGTTTTAATGATATTTTTCACTCACACTGGCTTGCAGGAATGAGAGCAAAGCTCGGCCTGTTTAATGTCGAGGAAAAGGATGAAGAGTTGATCAAAGATCTTCTTAGCCTGATGGAGAAGCACCGTGCAGATTTTACGAACACTTTTCTTGCTTTAACCCGCGATGAATTTGATGAGTCAAGCCTTTATAAAACGGAAGAATTCGCTCAATGGAAAATGCGTTGGGAGACAAGAGTGGACAATCAGGAAGAATCCAAAGCAGATTCGCATAAATTGATGGAGAATAGCAATCCTGCGGTGATCCCTCGTAACCATCGGGTGGAGGAGGCCTTGGAAGCGGCAGTCGAAGAAGGGGATCTAAGTGTAATGGATCGGCTTTTGGAAGTGCTATCGAATCCTTATGGATATGCACCGGAAAAGCCTGAATACACAAAGGTCCCGGCAACGGACATTCCTTACCAGACTTTTTGTGGAACTTGATAACATCTGCTTTAATATCACGAAAGGAGCCATCGGCTATAAGTCGATGGCTCCTTTCAAATCAAGCAAGGCATTGTATATGAAATAAAATATTAATTAGGAATAAAAGGTTCGCATATATTGCTTTTTTTAAAATAGCTTAAATTCCTATTTTCAAGATACTTCATGGGCAAACTTTCTCGTGTTTTTGATACCAGCGACAGGTCGATACTTTCAATGATCACTTTTTCTTGATGTTCTGTTTTATTTAAGTAGTCACCATACGGAGATATAATGGCACTTTCTCCAAAATAAACGGATTGTTCTTCCAATCCAACTTTATTAACCACAGCTAAAAAGACTTGATTTTCTAATGCTCGTGCCCTCATCATAATTTTATGATAGATTTGGTAGGGTACCACATGTGCCGATAGGACGACAATCATTTCAGCGCCATTTAGGGCATATATTCTCGACATCTCGGGAAATCCAGCATCGAATGTCATCATTAAAGACATTTTTCCGTTACCAATAGTGAACAAGGGTCCATCATTGCCAGCAGTGAAAATATCCTTTTCCCACTCAAATAAATGAACTTTTCGGTAAACCCCTTGTATCTTTCCATCTTTTTGAATAAAGACCGCCGAATTAAAATATTGGTTCTCCTTTTTTTCCGGAAAACCAATCACTACTCCTATTTCGTTTTCCTGTGCTGCTTGACACAATTGTTTCAAACTTGGCCCATCCAGCGGTTCAGCCAACTCACGGGCTTTTTCTTTTAGAGCATATCCCGTTAAAAACATTTCAGGGAATACGATCAAATCGACGGCTTTTTGCTTGCATTCCCTCATGGTAGTTACAGCCGCCTTAATGTTTTCCTGCTTGTTCATGAAGGTACTTTTCAATTGTGCCAAAGCGATTGTTAGCAATTAAAGCTCTCCTTTCTCTCGTAACTCCTTTACCTTTCTGGCGATTGTAGATTGGTTTACTTGGAGTACTTCCGCGACTTTATAAGTGTTTTGGTAAATTTTATAAGCGTTTGATATTAATTCATTTTCTACTCTTTGTTTTGCTTCTTTCAAAGGCAAGAATGGCTGGGAGTAAGATTCATAGTTGGTTTTGCTAGTAGAAAAATTGGATATGCCTTCGGGCAAATCATTTAATGTAATCACTTCTTCTTCAGAAGTAATAAAAAGGCGTTCAATAATGTTTTCCAACTCTCTTACATTGCCGGGCCAATCATATTGATAAAAGGCATTCATCACTTCTGGAGTGAATACCTTTTCCACCCCATACTTTTGACCGAATGTATTTAAAAACTGGGTGATTAAGACCTGTAAATCTTCTTTTCTTTCTGATAATGGCGGGATTTGAATGGGTACAACATTTAAACGATAGTATAGATCCTCTCGAAATAACTTCCTTTCAACCATGTCCTCAAGATCTTGGTTAGTTGCTGCTATAATTCGAACATCTACGGGAATCGACTCAACCGAACCAATAGGTCTTATATGATTTTCCTGAATCACTTCAAGTAGCTTAGACTGAAGATGGAAAGGTACTTCTCCTATTTCGTCCAGAAAAATAGTGCCTCCTGAAACTGATTGAAAGATCCCCGGCTTTCCATCTTTGTGGCCTCCAGTAAAACTTCCTGCTGTATATCCAAATAGTTCAGCCTCAATGAGCGATTCGGGGATGGCACTGCAATTGACTGTAGCAAATTGCTTATTCGACCGATGGCTGTATTGATGGATAAGTTTGGCTATATGGCTTTTTCCAACTCCTGTTTTTCCAAGGATAAGGACTGTAGAATCCACGAATGATACCTTTCTGACAAGCTCCATTACGCCTTTCATTTTGGCGGACTGGAAAGAAAGCTGTTTTCCGTTATGGTGTTTTAGGCCCTCGGTCGTTCCATTAGAGGAATTTATTGTTGAGACACCCAACCATTTAACATGATCTTTTTTTATAAGAAGAAAAGGTATTTCCTCTATCCATATCACTCGAGCCGTCCCTTCCTTTAAATGTGAAAGATGCTGATCAATTTCATTATAAGGTTTACCCTTTCTTAGTTTTTTCGGGATATATTGATTAATCTTTTCCTTGTTTTCTTCTTGAAAATTTAATATAAACCATGATGTATTTTCTTGGAGAACCACGATTTTCCTCCTTTCAAGAATGCAAAAATACATTATAATGTTTATTTGCATTCAAAAACCCTTGAATTAAACAGAAATACCCTCATAAAAATGCATATTTTCATTATTGTAATTCCAAAATACCGATAAATCAATACTTTTTAAATTGGCACACAATTTGCGATATAAAAGGAAAATCAAATAGAGGAGGAATTAAAGCAATGAAAACAGCATTAATTTGGGACGAGAAGTATAGTGAACACGATATTGGAAAGCAGAAATATGTTCTAAGCAAAGAACTTGAGATGAATTCAGGGCTAGCTTTTGAAAACCCTTACAGATTGAATCTTGTACATGAACTATTGGAAAAAACACAACTAATAAACAAAATGGTAGCTTACAAGCCTGAATTCGCCAGGGAAGAAGATTTATTAAAGGTACACACAACCGAAATGGTTGAGAAAGTCAAAGAAGCCAGTAAAAACAAGGTAAATATAGAGGTTGGAGAAGCGGCAGTCTCCTCGCCCGGAGCCTATGAAATTGCTTTATTATCAGCGGGAGGGGCAAAAAAAGCCATCGATGTTGTATTTGAGGAGCAAGATGTTAAACAGTCATATGCTTTGATCAGGCCACCTGGACACCATGCGACAAGAACTAGCCCAATGGGATTTTGTCTATTTAATAATGTTGCTGTAGCTGTGGAGTATGCAAAGGAAAAATTTGGTATGGAAAGAGTATTGGTTCTTGATTGGGATGTGCATCACGGCAATGGAACACAGGATATTTTTTATCATGATCCGAGTGTTCTGTTCATCTCTATCCACCAATATAAAAATTACCCGTTAGAGGGAGGAGAAATAGCCGAAACCGGCGAGAATGATGGTAAGGGATTCAATATTAATATCCCCCTTATTCCTGGTTGTGGAGATCAAGAATATATAAAGGTTATTGATCAAATTATCACACCTGCAGTTAATGCATTCAAACCACAACTGATTATAATATCAGCCGGACAGGATGCTAATCTATATGACCCGTTATCCAGAATGATGGTTACCAGAGAAGGATTTAGAACGATGGTGACAAAAGTAAGGGAGCTGGCAGCAGTTCACTGTGCCGACAGGTTGGTTATTATACAAGAAGGGGGATATAGCTTGCCTTATTTCCCCATTGCAACATTGGGTGTCATCGAGGGTTTATTAGATGAAAACTATCCATGGCAGGCGGACATAGAAAAACTGCTCCCATATTCCGGTTTTAAGCCGGTTATCGACCCTATTTTAGCCGAAGTTAAAAAGGCGTTCCCCGCCATATTTAAGGAGTTGAAGGTTTAGTGAAGAGAGGAACTGTGACACTTATATTTTTCTGTGCTATGTGGATGATCTTAAGTACCGTTGTTTTTCCTCCGTTCTTTCAATTCTTTAACAGAGTCGATCCATGGGTGTTAGGTCTTCCGTTCGTTCAGTTTTGGATTTTGTTCGTTGTTCTGGCAGTTTGTGTCCTGCTCGCTATTTGGTACAAAGTTGAAGAGAAGAGAGGAGAACTCGAATGAATGCATTAATAGCAATTGGTGTCATTATTGGGTTCTTTATTATAAATGCGGTCATCATCAAACTTGCTCATAGAAAGCAAGATTCACTTGAAGAATTCGCTGTTGGAGGCAGATCGTTTCCATGGTATTTAAGTATGTTTGGGTTTATCGGTGCCTGGTATGTTGGAGCAATGTATACAGGCTGGTTTGCTGATTCAGCTAATCTAGGTTTGTTTGCACAATATTTGGCACTCTATTCCTTGGGTTCAATGGTTATGATGTATACTATTGTCCGTCCAGTTTGGGTTTGGGGAAAGGAATACCAACTTGAAACTAATGCCGATCTTGCAGAACTTAGATATGGAAGTAAAAAATTCGGTACTTTTATTGCTATTACAACGTTTCTATTTTGGAGCCCATGGTTAATTGTAGAAATCAAAACCATCGGTTATCTTATATCTGCTGCAACATATGGAACAGTTCCATTTAATCTGGGACTTGTATTGGTAAGCTTGTTTGTTGTCGTGTACTGCTGGCTTGGAGGAGCACGAGCAAGTGCCGTGGGAGCGCTTGTTCAAGGAGTATTCTTTACAATTGTAGGAACGGCTCTTGTTTTATACTTGATGTTTCAAGCTTACGGTGGTATCTCGCCAATGTTTAAACAAATAGCCGAAACTGCACCTGAATTATTGGTGATTTCCGACACTGTTGGATACGGGGGATGGAGTTCTGCCATCATCATCGGAGCACTGGGTGGGATGATGATGCCGGGGGTATTTATCCGAATGTATATGACCAAGAACGTAACAGAATCTAAAAAGGCCGTTTTAATTGTTCCTTTCATCGGAGCGATATTTACAATCTTATTATTATGGCTTGGTCTTGGTTCAGGGTTGCTTGACGGTTTTCCGGATGATGCGCAAAGCGGCGCTTTCTGGATTGCAGATCAGTTTGGGGGGCCTGCAGCTTTGGGATTAATGGGAGTTTTTGCGTTGGCTGCCAGTATGTCGACGATTAGTGCGGCAACCCTTACGGCTGCAGTCATGATAGGAAAAAATATTCTTGCGCCTTTAAACCTTTCTAGAGATCAAACATTAAAAGTTTCAAAAATCGCTACATTATTTGTAGGATTAATTGCCATAGGGATTGCTACATTGGAAATAGGAAGATTGGTTTCTATCATTCTTTATGTCTATGATTGTATAGTTCAGGTTGCAGTGCCGATGGTACTTGGCCTTTTTTGGAGACGAGGCAATGTATACGGAGCTTTTATAGGAACATCGGCAGGCATGTTGGTTGTACTGACTGCTGGAATATTCCCGTGGCTGACGGATTGGGCCGGGAGTTGGTCAGCAGGTAGTGTTGGCCTATTGTATAATCTAATACTTTATATTGTTGTTTCTTTACTGACGAAAAAGCAAAGACATGTAGATGGCCTATTTGAGACATTGGAAAATTATCAGGCTCAAGAAGAAAAAGCAGAAGAAAAATCAAGTTTAAAGGCGCTTTAGCCGTGATAAAACAAAGAGAATGTAATAGCGATTGAAAATGTATTCAGGCGCATGGAAAAATGCGCCTTTCCTTTTTATTTATGCTGTAGGCTTCCTCATAACAAAACTCATATGCCTGCCGCATTTCTTGTCCTGGCGGTAGGAAAAACCATCCGGGCTCAAATAGGTGCAGGCACGGTCAATCATAATCCGCTCCGCGGGAACCCCCGCTAACTCACATTGCTTTTTTACCGTTAATTGATTATCGATATGATATTTTCGGGTTTTGTCATTAAAATAAATAAATTCCTCCGTGTAGCCCAGATCCTTGAATTTTACATACACGTCTTCATCGACTTCAAATTTCTCCTGGCTCAGTGCTGTTCCGAGTTGAACATAAAAATCCTCCGGATTACAATGCTCAACTTGCTTTAAATGTTCAAACAGCCTCAAGGTGATTTCTTTGACAGTGCCCTGCCACCCGGAATGGATTACTCCAGTTAGCCCCTTTACTTCATTGAAAAAAATGACCGGTACACAATCCGCAGTAAAGCTGCACAATAGTAGATTGGGTTCATATGTGTACAGGGCATCTGTATCAGGGATAGCTGTGTCTAATCCATCAGACCCACGTCCTTTATCCGAAAGCGTTACCTTATGGAAATTTGAAGAATGGGTTTGGTTGGCACAGACGAAATCACTCAGTTCGCACTCCAGAAATTTGGCCAGTTTTTTTCGATTCTCCACCACATTATCTGTGCTTTCACAGACATGAAGGGCCATATTATTCATTTCAGGTTGTGCTTCCTCTTTCATGGTCATTCCAAGCAGGAAATTCCGATTTTTGACATATAATTTGGTTTTCATATCATCACCTAATTTAAATATATGTGAGTAGACAGCAGTTGTATAGAGAAAAGTCCAATGGTTGTTGGCATTTTTATTTTTCCAAGGTGCTTATCATCATCATGCAATCCATGTAAAATATAGGTACATTACTAGACTTTTGTATGTTTGGGAGAATTGTATGATTGGAGACAGAAAAATGGTAAAGGGACCGACTAGATATTCTTTGCTTGAGCATATAACAAAAATAATCAATACCAAATCGAATCTGCATGAAGTACTGGAGCATGTAACCAAAGTTATTTCCGAAGAAATCGTTCAATGCAGCGGTGCTGGGATTTATTTACCGCAGGAAGATGGGACATTCGGTGGATTTGTAGGGAAACCACAAGAAATCAATGGAATAGGGATCGGCACTCTGGTCATTGATCCCGAGAAGGATTTGTTGGTAAAGGAACTGATTGAATCGAGAAAAGCGATTTATATTCCGGATACATCCAAGGATAACAGGCCCGATCCCAAAATTGTCGAAGCCTTGGAAATCAAATCTTTGCTGGCACTTCCTATATCTTTTGAGAAGGAGTTATTCGGTCTTATTTTTTTATTTGATAGCGGAGTCCCTATGGGTTTAACAGGGATGGAGATAAAAAGTGTCGAAGCGTATGTGAACATTGCTGCGATTGCCATTCAAAATGTAAACCATTTAAAACAAAAGGAAGTTCTGTTGGCTGAAAAACAGCTGATGCTTGGTATGTCACGTGACCTGACCAAGTGTTCCTCAATGGAAGAAAGTCTCGATATTTGCTTTTCATACATGGAAAGGATTTTAGGCAGCCATCAGATGGTTGCGTATCTTCTTGAACACCCAGATATGGTGTTAAGCAATAGTTGTACTGAAACTGGTCTTATCTCGATCAAACAAAGCCTCGAAGGTATCATTCAAGATGTCATCAGTGACAATAAAGCGATACATATTCCGGATATTCTCAAAGATGAAAGAATAAACTGTGAAGAATTCAAGCATTTTAACATTAAATCACTGTTGGTCTTTCCTTTCGTTTCATTGGGGGAAGTACTGGGAGTTATTGTTGTTGCCATTCAAGAGGAACATTTCAAGTACTATGACTGCCTTATTCAAACTGCACAATCAATTGTTGACTGGACTGCTCCGGTCTTTTCAAACCTGCAATATGTAGGCCGACTTGAAAAAATGGTCGAAGAGCGAACGAGGGAGCTGGCTGTGGCCAATGAAAAAGTGATCAGTGTCATCGAAGGGATTACAGGCGGATTCTTTGCATTGGACAGGGATTGGAAAATTACCTATGTCAATCAGCATCAATTTTTACCTCATAATAAAAAAGCAGAGGATGTAATTGGAAAAAACCTATGGGAGATTGCTCCTGAAACTATCGATACGGTCATGTATAAGGAGCTACATCGAGCGATGTCCGAGCGGGTTGCTGTACAATTCGAAGTATTCTCGTCCTATGAAGAGATTTGGTACGAAATTGTCGCTTATCCTTATGAGGATGGCATTTGTTGTCTTTTTAAAAACATAACGGAAAAAAAGAAGTTTGAGAACGAATTTAAACGATTATCGAGCCTTGACCTAATTGGACAAATGGCTGCAGGGATTAGTCATGAGATCAGAAATCCGATGGCGACGGTGCGGGGATTCTTGCAACTATTAAAGATGGACAATGACTTTGGAAAGCAGGAACATTACTTTGAAATCATGATCGAAGAGTTGGACCGCGCCAACTCAATCATTACGGAGTTCCTCTCAATAGGCAATACTAAGACCTCTGATATGAAAATGCTGGATTTAAACACAATCATTTTTGATATGTGTCCATTGATGGAGGTTGACGCCGTCACTCAAAATAAAATGATCGAAGTAGAAACGGAAGATGTCCCATATTTGCTATTAAATCATAATGAGATACGGCAATTAATCATGAACATTTATCGAAATGGCCTGGAAGCGATGGAAGAAGGGAAGACTCTATTGATCAGAACATACAAAGAAAACGATTCTGTGGTGCTTGCTGTCCGGGATCAAGGGATAGGAATCAGTCAGGAAGTCATGGAAAAACTAGGCACTCCATTCTTTACGACAAAAGACAATGGAACAGGTTTGGGACTCGGTGTGTGCTATGCCATTGCTGCACGTCACAATGCAAAGATCGAGATTGAAACAGGGAATGAAGGCACAACTTTTTTCATTAAATTCAATATAGGACATAGGACAAAGGGTTGATGAAAGCGGAACCAGAATGGAGTAAGATGTACAAAACTGCGGAATCGGAAAGGAAGGGGAAAAGTGATTAACAAAGTAGGCCAAATTATGTTGTATGTAAATGACCAAGATGAGGTATTACGGTTCTGGACGGAGAAAGCCGGTTTCATTGTAGTTTCCGAAGAAAATAATGGCCAGGGGATGAGGTGGATTGAAATTGCCCCCACTAAAGATGCAGAAACAAGTCTTATTCTGCATAATAAGGAGTTAATTGCAAAAATGGAGCCAGAGTTAAATTTGGGCACCCCTTCGTTGATGTTTTTCTCGGAAAACGTTGAAGAATTGTATCAAGACTTTCTGGATAAAAATATAGCAGTTGGTGAAATGGTTGATATGCCTTCCGGAAAAGTATTTAATTTTGCAGATAGTGAAGGAAACTATTTTGCAGTCATGGAAAAAAAGTGAATAATTAAGCGATATTCTAAAGCATTTCCTATAGAGGGCGATTAGAGGAATGCTCTTTTTTTTATGGCGGTTTTTGTTCGGCAGGGCCAAGATAATTCGTGGAAGACAGCAGTTATGTTGAGGAACTTTGGAGCAGGGAAAAAGATTAAGGTCAGCCCGCGTGCTGATCCTGAGATGGAAATGAGGCCGCTTGTCAGCCTGACCATATAGAAAAAGTGCTTGGTTATATTGAGATTGGAAAGGAAGAAGGTGCACGGGTGGCCAAGCAGGACCACCAGCTCAAAAGAAGGTATATTGGAATAAGAGTGTTTTTTCAAGCCGATCGTTTGGTAAATGTGTGTATAGGCGCTGCTATTGAGAATAGCTCCGATCTAAATAAAATTTAACAATGGATCCATTATGGAAAAATACGGGTTCAAATAAAGGACCAGGATACCTCGGAATGAAGAGGCCTGCGTATCAACTCGTGATAAGAGATGAATGCCTGTTATGGAGTGAAAATCTTTTGGCATTATCATACATAATATTGAATATTACGATAAAAGGAGCTGTCTGAGTTGAAGATAGTTGTAACAGGGGACACGCATATTCGGAATAAGAACAAACAACTGCCGGAATGCTTGTTAAAGGAATGTGAATCGGCAGACTTGATTATTCATACGGGTGATTGGGTATCTATGGAGGTCCATAAGATTTTGTCCGAATATGCCAAGGTTGTCGGTGTACATGGAAATGTGGATGGTGACGGGGTTCGGGAACATTTTAACGCGAAGGAACTCTTCGAGGTGAACGGTTTTAAAATTGGAGTTGTCCATGGGGATGGTGAAAAAAGGACTACCGAAAAACGTGTCCTGGAAGCTTTTGAAGAGGAAGGGACGGACATCATCATTTTCGGTCATTCTCATATTCCTATGCTTCGTTATGTTAAAAAAGTTATGCTAATGAACCCCGGATCGCCGACAGATAAGCGGAAGCTGCCTTATTATTCATATGGAATTTTACATATTGATGAGCATTTTCGGGCTGAGATTGTGATGTTTGATTAAAGATCATAGGCATTGCCTTTATCAATGGCGGTTGCCAAACGAAAGTTATTATAGAGTGTCGAAGGGATTGCTGAATATGCAGCAGTCGTGAACAAAGATATGTCAGTTAGTCAAGGTAAGCCGCGGTGTTTTTTATGGCGAGCAGATCAATATTTTATTGGCTCTGTCGATAAAGCCGGTGTTTCATCAAGTTGCTGTTCTATTTCGTGTATGATGCTTTCAAGTGAATGTACGACGCCTTTATCATCCTTGAACATCACGTTTTTGGAGGAAAAATGGACAGGTGAATCCAATCCAGCTGCAGCGGCTATTCTATATAATGCTTTCCTTAATGTAATGACATAGTTCGCAACACGGTGTTTTTTCTCATCAACGACAAGAGCCTTTTGTAAATGAGGGTCCGTTGTTGCCACTCCGACCGGGCATATATTGGATTGGCATTTTAATGTCTGGATGCACCCGACTGATATCATGAAACCTCGTCCGATTTGGACAAGGTCTGCGCCCATCGCTAATGCGACAGCAATCCTGTCAGGAGAAAATAACTTTCCGGAAGCAATGATTTTGACACGATCGCGGACACCATATTTTTTGAGGGTGGCATTTAAAATGAGCAGCCCGGATTTGATAGGGAGACCGACGCTGTCTGCCAATTCCTGATAAGAGGCTCCGGTTCCCCCTTCACCGCCATCCACTGTGATAAAATCAGGCCCTCTGCCTGATTCACTCATATATTTTGCCAATTCATGTACACTGTCATTTCCGCCAATCACAATTTTTATACCAACAGGCTTCCCGGTGGTTTCCCGTATTTTGTCGATAAAATCAAACATTGTTGGCACGTCATGAAACTGCTTGAATCGGTTGGGGCTATCCACTGCTTTGTAAGGCTCGACTTTCCGGATTTCAGCCACTTCCGGGTTCACTTTTTC
This sequence comes from Siminovitchia fordii DSM 16014 = CIP 108821, assembly GCF_000374565.1. Classification (GTDB taxonomy): domain Bacteria; phylum Bacillota; class Bacilli; order Bacillales; family Bacillaceae_C; genus Siminovitchia; species Siminovitchia fordii. The sequence continues at coordinate 29,484 of NZ_KB894696.1, forward strand.
CGCATCAATGTGGCCACCGCGGACTTTCGCCCCTTGAGCGAGCTTGATTTCAAATGCCTTGACTTGGGGAAATTCACTTTTCCTTTTAAGCTCATCCCAATCGACCTCACCGTCTTTATCACGAATGCCGAAAAGGCCTGGCCCGATTTGCATGATGATATCGACGCCGCCTTCCAGATGATAGGGTGACAAACCACCTTCTCCGGTGTTCATCCATGTCCCTTTGGCAATCGCAAGTCCCTTGGATAAGGCGGTTATCGCATTTTTTCCCAAAGCTCCATAGCTCATGGCGGACATCCCGATCAGCCCTTTAAGGACAAAAGGGTATTCCAGATGTGGGCCGATAACAACTGTATCATTATCATGAAGCAGATAGGCGGAAGATCCGTCATCTTCAATCTTCTCAATTCTCTGGGTAAACAGTGGATCTTTGATGAGAAGATATTTTTTTGTCAAAGCCATTGTTTCCTCATCCACTTTCAATTCTTCAGTCAACTTCGGAAACATGTCATTGCGAATGTAGTAGCCTTCTTCTTCAAAGTCTCTTCTGGACCCAAAGCCGATCACGTCCCGCTTGTATTTTGCACTTCTTACGATATGCTCATAATCTGCTCTGGAAAAAGGCCTTCCTTCCGTATCGCTGTTAAACCAATACTGGCGCATCTCAGGTCCGATTTTCTCGAAAAAATAGCGGATCCTTCCAAGTAAAGGATAATTTCTTAAAATGGAGTGCATTTTCTGGTTCCGGTCGAACAAGATCAAATATATGAAAAAAACAATGAGTGCCGCCAACATAAGGGCCCCAATTGTAAAGGCGATAATGATTAAGATGTCTGAAAGATTCATGTTGTCCTCCTGTATAAGTCTGGCTTTCTTTGTATTTTGTCCTGAATCGTTTTTTCTTATCAAATGAAGCTATGTACAGTCTACTCATTTATTAGTAACATCAAGGAAAGCACATTACATTGTTCTCATCCAAACAGGTATATGAATAACATGAAAGAAACTCCGTCCCGAATAAACAGGAAAAAGGTGATGCTGATGAATATGGTCAAAAGCTTAAGGAATAAGCTGCTGGGCCTGATAGATGCTGTTAACCGTTATCCATTGACGATGCTATTCCTGGTGGCTGCTGCTACGGTGAATGTAAATATGATCAACAATGAAATGGAAAGCTATTCAAAGTATCTTTTCACCTTCGTGATTGGTGCCCTTTTGAGCGCAGTGGCTCAGCAAACGTTCGAACGATTTTTCACGAAGGTAAGCGAACGGTTTCTGCTTATGGGGGGAGCAGTGGTCTTAACAGCCGGATACTTATTCGCCATTCGATCCGCATCTACCTTTAACATGGAGATTGGAACAAAAACGGATGTGGCCATATTTGCGCTTATCATGGCATTTATATGGATTCCTTCTATAAAAAGCGAGATAACATTTAATCAGAGCTTCATGTCCGTGTTCAAAGCATTTTTTACCACAGTTCTTTTTACAATTGTCATTTCAATCGGGCTTTACGCTGTTTTATTGGCTGTTGACCAGCTTTTATTTTCACTGGACCAAAAAGCGTACGGTCATGTTATGAATGTTGTTTACTCTTTGTTTGCACCGATATTTTTCCTGTCCTTCACCCCTTTTTATTCGGGTAAAAAGGATGCTGGCAGAGTGAACATACAAAAGGAGAAGGTAGCAAAAGCCGTTGATACCCCGAAATTGTTGGGGATATTGATTTCATATATCATCATCCCGTTGACGGCTATATACACCGTGATACTTCTTGCATATGTCCTGTTGAATATACGCGGGGATTTCTGGACGAACAATCTGCTGGAACCGATGCTTGTTTCGTATGCCATTACCGTCATTTTGGTGTATATTCTGGCGAGCAGCATAGAAAATCAATTTGCAGTTTTGTTCAGAAAAGTTTTCCCCAAAGTGTTAATTCCGATCGTGTTGTTCCAAACGGTTGCTTCGATTTTGAGGATTGGGGAAATGGGCATTACACATGGACGCTATTATGTTATTTTGTTTGGAATTTTTGCCATTATTGCAGGGGTGATATTCAGCTTTTTTCCTGTTAGGAAAAACGGATTAATAGCGGCAGTCTTAATTGTTTTTTCTGCCATTTCCATTATTCCGCCTATAGATGCTTTTACAATTAGCCGTGAAAGTCAGATCAACTTGCTTAGAAGTACATTGATGGAGAACGGGATGCTTGAAAAAGGAGAAATTGTTCCAAATACGGACATCTCCATCAAAGATAAGAAAACCATCACAAGGACGGTCAGTTATTTAGACAGCATGGATTATATTGATGATATTGGCTGGCTGCCGGATAAGATTTTTCATTATGGAAATTTTAAAAACACCTTCGGATTTGATGAAACCTACGATGATACGGGTCAAGGCGCGGATGGTAGCCAAATGGCCATTCTTGACTGGGATCGGAGTCCGGCTTTGAACATCGAAAATTATGACCGGATGGTCTCTGTATATATCGACGATGATCAAAAGAAGGGCACTGGGACGGTTATTCCGGTAGAAATAGATCAACATAACTATGTATTAAAAAATGTGTTCGATGAGAAAGAGATCTATTTAGTTCTGGTTGACGAAAACAATCGGGAACTGATTCGATTTGATGCAAAAAAAGCTTTTAATCGGATTCTTGATAACCAAAAGGAATTAAAAGGGGAAAATGGCACTTTATCTGTGGATCAGGCCACTGTGACCAAAGAAAATGATAGGGCCAGAATAAGTATTGTCGCCAATAATATTCATTATTATGATTCCAAGTATAATGCCGAATTATATGTGTTCATTCAGATAAAATAGGGTAGAAAATGCGCCTCCTTGTTGATAAAAGTTTACGGAGGCGTTTTTATCATGCCAGCCTTCCGAACTTTTTTTGCCGGAGGAATGCATACTAGGCTTTAATAGCATCATATGAATTGTTGTCAATACAAGGAAACTATGACAGGATATGTGTTGATGGGGAATTTGCCTATATATGATGAAAACGGGGGAGAATATAGTGTCTAATTTGCCAAACTGTCCAAAATGTAATTCGGAATATTCATATGAGGATAGGGATTTCTTAGTATGCCCGGAGTGCGGGAATGAATGGAAGCAGGGAGCGGACGTTGAGAGAGCCGTCGGGCAAAAAGTAGTCAAGGATGCACATGGAAATATCCTTCAAGACGGGGATACCGTGACAGTCATCAAGGATTTAAAAGTGAAAGGAAGTTCATCTGTTGTAAAAATAGGAACAAAAGTGAAGAACATTCGTTTAGTTGAAGGGGATCATGATATCGACTGTAAAATTGACGGTTTTGGAGCCATGCAGCTCAAATCGGAGTTTGTTAAGAAGGCGTAATGTTGTCTTGTTTTCCAAATTCCTCCTACAGTCAAATAACTTGTATAATTCAAGTAAAAAACTCAAAATAAGTATATTACTTTTTGTAACCTTAGTTTGGAGGAGTGACCAATGGAAATAGGTATAACGACGTTTGTAGAAACAACTCCGGACCCTGAAACCGGGAAAGTGATCAGTCATGCTCAGCGATTGCGGGAAGTGGTCGAAGAAATTGTACTTGCGGATCAAGTAGGTCTGGATGTATTTGGCGTAGGTGAGCATCATCGGCATGATTTTGCGGCTTCATCTCCAGCCATATTGCTGGCGGCTGCTGCGCCCCAAACAAAAAGAATCCGATTGACAAGCGCGGTTACAGTGCTTTCTTCGGACGATCCTGTCCGTGTATTCCAAGATTTTTCCATGCTTGATGGGATTTCGAATGGTCGAGCGGAAATTATGGCGGGGCGGGGATCGTTCATCGAATCCTTTCCGTTGTTTGGCTATGATTTAAATGATTATGACGAGTTATTTGAAGAGAAGCTGGAATTGTTGTTGAAAATACGCGAATCTGAAAAGGTGACATGGAGAGGTGGGCATCGTCCTGCCATTAACAATCTTGGGGTATACCCCCGACCGGTACAGGATCCGCTTCCTGTATGGATCGGGAGCGGAGGAAATACTCAATCTGTGATCAGGGCGGGCCTTTTAGGTTTACCGCTTGTTCTCGCAATCATTGGAGGCCGTCCGGTACAATTTGCACCGCTTGTGGAAATTTATAAGAAAGCTGCTGCCCAAGCGGGCCACGATGTATCAAAGCTTCCGGTGGCCTCGCATTCACATGGGTTTGTAGCGGATACCACTGAAGAAGCGGCGGACAAGTTCTTTCCATCCACTCAGCAGGTAATGAATGTTCTCGGCCGCGAAAGGGGATGGGGCCATTACGACCGGTCCAGCTTCGATGCAGCAAGAAGCTTAGAAGGAGCACTGTATGTGGGTGATCCGGAAACTGTTGCAGAAAAAATCATCCATCTTCGTAAAAAAGTCGGTATTACCCGCTTCATGATGCATGTTCCGCTGGGCACTATGCCCCATGACCAGGTCATGAGAGCCATTGAGCTGCTTGGAGCAGAAGTGGCGCCGCTTGTTCGTAAGGAAGTCGCAAAGTGGGAAGCGGGACAGTGATATACAAAAGGGCAGTTCCTGTAAGGGTCTGCCCTTTTTGCATTCCAACTCAGTATTGGGGCTCCTCTTCGCTTTTTTTTCTCAACCCTAAATTGAAATTTGTGGTAAAATCTCACATAATACCGAAATAGAATATTATTAAAAACATGGTACTGAAGGTGACATAGACGTGAACAACTCTGATGAAAATAAAGTATCACACAGACCATCAAGAGAAAAAGAGCTTTTAATCAATCGATTGAAGAGAATTGAAGGGCAAGTGCGTGGTATACAGGGCATGATTGCCAGTGATCGATATTGTGTAGACATTCTTACCCAGATTTCTGCTATTAACGCTGCTATAAACAAAGTGGGCCTTCAATTATTGGAGAAGCATACACAGCATTGTGTATCTAATGCGATAAAAGAGGGAAATGGAGAAGAAATGATTCAAGAACTGATGGATGTGTTTAAACGTTTTTCCAAATGATTTTATAAATAAGGCCAGTCCTGCCATACTGGCATTTTATTTTTCCGCTTGACATACCCATCGGGGGTATGGTAATTTTAAAATGTAAAAAGAAAAGTAAGGGAGGATTAGTTATATGCTTCGAAGACAATGTTGAAAAAGAAAACATAGTTGTGTCCGGCGTATTGAGTATGATGAATAAAAGCCTTAATAACGAGAAAAGCTTATGGTGAATTGTAAAGATTTAATATGTTTAATTCATTACCTTACAGGGGTAGTGTAAAATATGGAAGCTGAATAATAGGAGGATTTTATTATGGAACAAGTAACTTTAAATGTACAAGGAATGTCTTGCGGACATTGTGTAAATTCTATTGAAGGGGAAGTCGGAAGAATGGACGGTGTTCAGTTTGTTAAAGTGCATCTTGATCAGGGTAAGGTTGATGTGACATTCGATTCAAACAAATTGAGTTTGGAAGAAATCAAAAGTGCGATTGAAGATCAGGGATATGATGTAGCTTAATCCAATCATAGAGAAAATGAATCGTGCAGCATGTTGGCACGATTCATTTATAAATAAAAATATACCCCTATATAGTATAGGGACAGGATGTGATAAATCGTGAGCAATAGGGAAGCAACTCTTCAAATATCAGGGATGACTTGTGCAGCTTGTGCAACGAGAATCGAAAAAGGGCTGCAAAAGATGGAAGGCGTAGAAGAAGCAAATGTAAATTTTGCGATTGAGAAAACAACTATTAAGTATGACCCGGACAAAACGAACGTATCGCAGTTTAAAGAGAAAGTCCAAGCGTTGGGGTATAACGTTGTAAGTGAAAATGTAGAATTTGATATTTCTGGAATGACTTGCGCAGCTTGTGCCAACAAAATTGAAAAAAGGCTCAACAGGATGGAAGGCGTTGATAAGGCTACTGTTAACTTTGCGTTGGAAACCGTTCTTGTAGAATATAGCCCTGACCAGGTATCCGTTTCCGACATGAAAGACGCCATTAAAAAGCTTGGTTACACCTTAGAGCAAAAACAGGAAAATACAGGAGACCAGGTTGACCATAGGCAAAAGGAGATTGAAAAACAGCAAGGAAAGTTTATTTTTTCAGCTATCCTTTCATTTCCGTTGTTGTGGGCTATGGTCAGCCACTTTAAGTTTACGTCCTTCATTTGGCTGCCTGACATGTTTATGAACCCGTGGGTTCAATTTGCCCTTGCCACACCCGTTCAGTTTATTGTAGGTGGTCAATTCTACGTTGGAGCTTTTAAAGCGTTGCGAAACAAAAGCGCGAACATGGATGTACTTGTTGCATTAGGTACGTCAGCCGCCTATTTCTATAGTCTATATTTAAGTATCAGGTCAATTGGTTCAAATGCCCATATGGTTGAGCTCTACTATGAAACGAGTGCGGTTCTCATAACCTTGATCATATTGGGGAAGCTTTTTGAAGCGAAGGCTAAAGGCCGCTCATCTGAGGCCATTAAAAAACTTATGGGATTACAAGCGAAAAATGCTGCGGTTGTTCGCAATGGCCAAGAGATGATCATTCCGATTGAAGAAGTTTTACAAGGCGATATTGTTTATATAAAGCCAGGCGAAAAGGTACCGGTTGATGGAGAAATTGTGGAAGGCCAATCAGCGCTTGACGAATCCATGTTGACCGGGGAAAGTATTCCGGTTGATAAAACAATTGGAGATAGCGTGATTGGATCAACCATTAATAAGAACGGATTCCTAAAGATTAAAGCTACCAAAGTCGGGAAAGATACGGCCTTGGCGCAAATCATAAAGGTGGTGGAGGAAGCACAAGGTTCCAAAGCGCCTATCCAACGTCTGGCCGACGTAATTTCGGGCATTTTTGTACCGATTGTAGTAGGTTTGGCGATTGTGACCTTCCTTGTATGGTATTTTGTCGTCAGCCCTGGAGAGTTTGCGGTAGCTCTTGAGAAATTCATCGCCGTTTTGGTTATTGCCTGCCCATGTGCACTTGGCTTGGCAACACCGACTTCAATTATGGCCGGTTCAGGTCGCGCCGCAGAATTTGGAATTCTATTTAAAGGTGGAGAACACCTTGAAACCACTCATCATTTAGATACGATAATTTTGGATAAAACAGGTACGGTCACCAATGGGAAACCTTCGTTAACGGATGTCATTTTGGCAGAAGGCCTAAATGAAACTGAATTTCTAACACTGGTCGGATCCGCAGAGAAAAACTCAGAACATCCACTCGCTCAAGCAATAGTTGAAGGAATCCAAGATAAAGGAATTGAACTGGCCGGATCGGAAACATTTGAGGCTCTCCCCGGTTTTGGAGTACAAGCGACAGTTAATGGTAAAGAGTTATTGATTGGTACACGAAGGCTCATGGCAAAACATCAAGTCAATGTCCAAGAAATGCTGGCAAAAATGGAGGAGTTGGAGAAACAGGGGAAAACTGCCATGTTAGCTGCCATAGACCGTCGCTTTGCTGGAATCATAGCCGTAGCCGACACGATTAAGGAAACATCAAAAGAAGCCATAGAGCGTTTACAGGAAATGGGCCTGGATGTCGTGATGATCACAGGGGATAATACGCAAACTGCTCATGCGATTGCTGAACACGTCGGAATCAAGCATGTTATTGCTGAAGTTTTGCCAGAGGGCAAGGCGGCAGAAGTGAAAAAGTTGCAACAGGCTGGAAAGAAAGTTGCTATGGTGGGCGATGGAATCAATGATGCCCCGGCATTGGCAACAGCAGATATAGGGATGGCAATTGGAACAGGCACCGATGTCGCAATGGAAGCAGCGGATATCACTCTTATTCGCGGGGATTTAAATGCGATCGCCGATTCGATTTTCATGAGTAAGAAGACTATCACCAATATTAAGCAAAATCTTTTCTGGGCACTTGCATACAACAGCTTGGGCATACCTGTTGCAGCAGTAGGCTTCTTGGCACCATGGTTAGCTGGAGCCGCGATGGCATTTAGTTCCGTATCGGTTGTATTAAATGCCCTAAGACTCCAAAGAGTAAAGTTGAAGGGATAAAGGGAGGATCTCCTATGAAACGAAACATATGGATTTGGACGGTTTCGGCCGTTGTATACCTTGTGATCGTCATTTCAGCTTATAGTATTTACGCAAGTGTGAATCCTGCAACGGATGGACTGACTAATCATACAGATGTAGAACAGGAGGAAGCAAACATGGAGAATCAGCATAATCACCATAATCACCACCAACATATGAACCATGGTGCAAACGTTTCTACTGAAATGACACCAAAAATATCTTATAACGACGGAGAAATTACAATTGAGTTAAAAGATAAAAATGGTCATGTTCCTGAACTCGAAGTTTCACATGAAAAATATATGCATCTCATTATAGTCAGTTCAGACCTGAAAGAGTACCATCATTTACATCCTGAAAAGAAGAGTGAAGGATTCTACCAAGTACCCATCAGGTTAGCCGATCATTCTTATAAAGTGTTCGTAGATATCAAACCAAAGAATCTTGAATATTTCCCAAAACCGATCGAATTACATGTAGGTGAAACGCATAAACAGCATCAAGACAATAACCTTGTTGTAGATACGGAATTTATAAAAACAGTCAATGGCCAACCGGTTGAATTGAAGGCTACATCCTTAGTAGTCAATAAAGAGGTTACCTTTGATTTCGACATAAAAGATGCCAAACCAGAGCCTTATTTGGGTGCTTTGGGTCATGTTGTCATATTGGATGAAGATGGAGAACAGTTTATCCATGTTCACCCGGTTTCAGATAATCAAACAGTTTTTCAAACCCAATTTAACAAACGAGGCATTTATAAACTTTGGGCTGAATTCAAATTTGGAGAACGAGTCAATGTATATCCATTTGTGATCGAGGTTCATTAATATGTACGGAATAAGGGAAGGGGGCCAAAAATTGCAAATACTTTCCTGAAAGCCATAGATCGGATCCCCTTTTCTATTTTTTAAAGGTGAGGAGAATATGAGTATGAAGAAGTTTGAACTTTATACCCGGCCTACATGTTCGGATTGCCAGGCAGCGAAAAAGTTTCTTGCAGAGAAAAATATCTCCTATATAGAGTATGATTTATCAAAACAACCAGAAAAGGAAAGGGATTTAATCCGGATATCAGGTACAAGAATTGTTCCAACGTTTGTGTTTAAAGGGCAATCCCTTTTAAGGTGGATGAGTAAACCAAAATTCCTGATAGGGTTTGAACAAAATATAGATGAAATAAGGGAGATATTAAAAATAGATAACTAATGTATCCTGTGTAGTTAATTAAGCAGGTATATTTCAATCACTTATTTACTATACCTTGGTACAGTAAATAAAGAGGGGAGAAATAATGTTGAAGAGCGATGTAGGAAAAATTAAAATCGCCATAAATGGAGGAATAGGGTTTGGGGCAAAACTAAATTCAAAACAACTTGTAACGATCTCAAAATACATGAATGAAGATGAAGAACTTGAATTGACAACCTTCCAGCAACTCTATATAGAAATTCCAGAGGATAAAAAAAAAAAGATCATAGAAGAATTCCAAAGTGTTGGATTAGCATGTTATCCAGTTGGCAACTTTGTAAAAAGCTTAAGAACCTGTAACTTTTGCAAAGGGGAAGAGAGGGAAGGAATGCCGGTGGCAAAAGAGATAAATCGCCGTATAGCAGGAAAACCCGTACCATCTACTCTAAAGGTTGCTTATACAGGTTGCGCTATCGGTTGCGGTGAGCCAATGTTAAGCGACTTAGGCATTATGAAGATTAGGGATCATTACAATTTGTATGTTGGCGGAAAAGCGAAAGGGAAAGACGCTGAGGTGGGTTTCTTGTTGAGGGAGAACCTAACACCAGATGAATTGTACGATACAGTTGAAAAGGTTATTGCTAAATATTCACAAATGGGTAAGAAACGGGAGACATTCTATAAATTTTTGAAGAGGATAGGTAAGGACCAACTCATCAATTAAGATGAAAATGGATTTGTGGATACGTAAATAAGTCAGAGGAATTTGGGAAACCAGTTAGAATTATCTTTGACAGCAATCAAAAGGTTCACACAGAATCCTTAGAACGGTATGATATAAAAGAATGTCAATATATCACAGACAGCACAACACGCTGCAACCTTGCAATGGATAAAATGAGTAATGCCACTTTTTTTATGAATAGGGTAAACAAAAAGCAACCAAAGGAAAATGATGCATTTCTTGGGTTGCCTTATTTTTTTTGAATCATTTTTTTTTTAGTGAATGGACATTCAATATGCAGCACGGACAGCCTGGAAGAATATTTATAACCTTATCAAAACTTGAGATTAAAACGTTTCTGCACCAATAAGTATGTAGTTTTTCGCCAAAAGACGTAGCAGCTTGGAAGGAAAAGAGGAAGGAGTAACAAATTAAGTTGCTAGACTATTAGCAGTCGGAATATTACTGGGATTTATAAAAGATTTCTAAATAGAAATTATTAGACTATTGAAAAGCGTCTTAATATGTTGTATTTTAAATTGTATACAATCAGAAATCCAGATTAATAAATAAGGGGGGGTTCATATGGATAGTAATTTAGAAAATAAGATATATACAATGCTTAAAAATGCGATTGTTAATCGGGAATTGACACCAGGAACGAAGCTTTCAGAGGAGGCATTGGCACAGGCGCTCAATGTGAGCCGGACGCCTATACGTTCCGCATTGCGGAGACTGTCTTACGAGATGTATGTAAAAATTCTTCCGCGAAGAGGTGCATTTGTAAATGAACCCACTCCAAGGGAAGTAGAAGATGTTTTTGAAATGAGAATATTACTGGAAGATTGTGCAGTAACAAAAGCCTGTAGAAATTACGCAAAGTTTCAACCTGTTTTTGAGAAAATAGAGGATTTGATTCAAAAGGAGAAAGAAGCTTATGAGGTAAAGAGCATAGGGGGAGTACTGAAAAATGTATATGATATCCATATTGAAATCGCTAAGCTTTCAAAAAATGAAATTTTAATTAAACAACTCCGAGAGTTAATATCATTAACAAACATATATTTGACATTTTATAGTGAAAGGCTTTATGACCCCATTTCTCCTAAAGAACATTTGGATATCCTGGAAGCAATCAGAGTCAGTGATGAGGATTTGGCCCGTAAACGGATGAGGAACCATATTAATGGTATTATATCCAGGCTGAATTTCGAAAAAATCGAGCGTAATTCCGCCGCTATTGAAAGCGTTTTAACGAAGTATAAATAAAAAAACTCCACGTCTTCTGAACTTGGAAAGGGGCTAACAATATGAAATCATCTTTGTCTGTATTCAAAACGATTATCCTTGCTCTTGTAGCAATTACAGTTGTAATCGGCGGAATTGCAATAATTAAAGCACCAACATCGGTTGTATTGATCACTGGTGGTGCCTCGATTATTCTACTGTCTTTGATTTGGGGAATTAAATGGGAAGATATAGAACGGGACATCCTGAAAAATATAGGTCACATGCTTGTTCCTATTTTGATATTATTAGCTGTTGGCATGTTGATCGGTTCTTGGATTTTATCAGGCACGATTCCCTTTTTCGTATATTATGGTTTGGTTTTACTGAAGCCATCGGTATTTTTATTTGCAACTTGTTTAATATGTGCCATTATGACATTGATGTGCGGCAGTTCCTGGGCCACGATCGGAACAATAGGTGTAGCATTTATGGGGATTTCAATGGGGCTTGAGGTGCCTTTACATTATACTGCTGCTGCCGTTGTTGTAGGAGCGATCTTTGGTGATAAAGTGTCTCCGTTGTCTGATTCCACCATTCTGGCTTCTTCAATTGTGGATGTAAACTTAATGGAGCATGTGAAACATTTACTTTATACTACGGTTCCTGGGCTCGTAATATCATTAGTTTTATACTTGATTATAGGTTTTCAGTTTAAAAGTGGAACCGCTAACAGTGAAACAATTTCCATTATACAAAATACAATCATGGATCAATTCAATTTAAATCCTTTGGTCATCATACCTCCATTGGCGGTTTTAATTTTGATTTCGCGGGGTGTTCCAGCGCTCCCTGTCTACGGGATCGGCATTTTCCTTGGCTGTTTGATAAGCGGGATTTTCCAGAAGCAAAGTTTATTGGATATTGCCGGAGTATTGAATAGCGGGTATACGTTCGATACAGGAGTGGATATTGTCAATCAAATCGTTCAGCAAGGAGGCTTATCCAGCATGCTGAGTACAGTGGCAATCTTGATTGCTGCAGCAATATTCGGGGCACCATTGCAGACGGCTGGGGTCGTTGACGTACTGCTGGATAAAATTAAACAGTTTTCCAAAACAAGCCGTTCGATGATGACCTCTTGTCTTGCGATGCATGGGGCCCTCTTTACGATCATTGGAAGTTACTACGTGACGTATTCTGTTTTGGGGCCTATGTTGAAAACATTATATACCGACTATGGGGTGCACAGAAAAAATCTATCCAGGACAATGGAGGATACTGGGACTGCACTTGCACCTATGATTCCGTGGAGTGTAACCGGAGCTTTTATCGCTACTACATTGCAAGTCCCAACAGGGCAGTTCATATTATACGCACCAATGGTTTATTTGGGTATTGTATTCGCCTTGATCTATATCTATACTGGTTTTGGCATTGGGAAGCTATACACTGGGGAAAAAGTGAAAGATATAAAACAGGAAGTCTCGTAAGCAGAACCAAAGGCATAGTTAGTTTAAAATTCTATGACGGCGTTATGCATTTGAACGTTGATTAGCTGCGGGGAAATTCCCTCAACTCTATAGATAGGCAACGGGCCTGTTTTCATTTTGAAGACAGGCCCGTTTATATGAAAATCAAATAATTTTCCAGCATTTCAATAACATTGTGATCGCTTGTTCCAACTCTTCCTCAGGAATTCCGGCAAACCCAAGAATCATTTTCGGAGGGAATTCCGTCTTTTTCATCAAAGAATAGGAGGACAGGGGGAGAATTTTTATTTTTGCCTCCAAGGCTCTTTTTACCAGTTCCTGTTCATTCATTCCGTTTTTAACTGCAAGTAGAATATGAAGACCGGAATGTTCACCGATTATTTCAACCTTTTCTCGATAAGGCTTTAATAGATCCAGGGTCTTTTCCAGTTTTCTGCGGTAAATTTTCCTCATCCTGTTTAAGTGTCTCTCAAAATCTCTTTCTTTCATAAACTGAGTTAATATATGCTGGTCAATTCTTGAGACTGAACAATGATAGAAAGATAGTGCCACTTCTTTATACCTTATTAGTAAAGGCTTTGGTAAAACCATATAACTGATTCGTAATGAGGGAATGAGGGACTTTGAGAAACTACCCAGATAAATTACTTTCTCGCTATGATCCATACTTTGCAATGAAGGAATGGACTTGCCGCTGTAACGGAATTCACTGTCGTAATCATCCTCAATGATATAACGATGATCGCCGCCCGCTGCCCAATTCAACAGTTTGACCCGACGATTGACCGATAGTACAGACCCGTAAGGGAAGTGGTGGGACGGTGTGACGTAAACGACGTTGATGTCTGTATTCTCGATGGATTCAGTCTTTACACCTTCCTCATCTACTTCCAACGGTTGTATTTGATGCTGAGTGCTTTTCAATATATGCGATATGACGTGATAACCGGGATCCTCTACGCCATATATAGTTTCTTTGGCAAACAGGAGAATGAGCTGTTGCAGCAGATTGTCACTTCCCGCCCCAATGACGATTTGTTCAGGGGTACATTGGACGCCTCTGGCATGATATAAATAATGGGCTATTTCCCTTCGAAGCTCCAATTCTCCTTGTTTATCCCCAAGCAAAAGTAATGAATGATGCTGACGGTCAATTGTGTCTTTTGCATATTTCCGCCATTTGTGAAACGGGAAATTCTCTGTATCAATCCAACCTGGATGAAAATGATATTTCACCAATTCCTTCTCTTCGATCAATTCATCTGTTACAGCAGCTTCGCTTTGCACATATTCCAAGTCTTCGTAGGCGAGTACAAAATATCCCTTTCGGGGCAGGCTTTCAATATACCCTTCAGCCAATAGCTGATCATAGGCAGTTTCCACCGTATTTTGACTGACCTTTAGAAATTCAGAAAGCTTCCGCTTGGATGGAAGCTTCGTACCATATTCAAGGCGGCCTTCTGTAATCTCTTTTTTTATATATAAATAAAGCTGTTCATAAAGCGGAACATCAATGGAACGGTTTAAATTGCATGATAACATTTCCATTTAATTAGCCTCCTGCACATCTGACCCCTTCGTTTACTTTGAAACTGGTTCTTTCAACAGAGTCACTTTATTTCTATAATAATGGCAAATGAAAGAAAAAACAATATACAATGGAGGGGCAATCATGACACAACCAGTAAGCGAAACAACAAAAAACACTTTGGAAAAGATTAATGGCGGCGTTATCATGGATGTTGTCAACGCGGAGCAGGCAAGAGTTGCGGAGGCTTCTGGAGCTGTAGCAGTCATGGCTTTGGAAAGGGTTCCATCGGACATTCGTGCTGCAGGCGGAGTCGCCAGAATGGCGGACCCGAGAATAGTTGAGGAAGTTATGAATGCAGTATCTATCCCAGTAATGGCGAAAGTACGTATTGGACATATCGTTGAGGCCAGAGTACTTGAGGCAATGGGAGTCGATTTTATCGACGAGAGTGAAGTGCTCACTCCAGCAGACGAAGAGTTCCATCTCTTGAAGAGTGATTTTACAGTTCCATTTGTTTGTGGATGCCGTGACTTAGGTGAGGCCGCTCGTCGGATTGGAGAAGGTACTGCTATGCTTCGGACAAAAGGCGAGCCTGGAACAGGAAATATTGTGGAAGCTGTTCGCCATCTTCGTAAAGTAAATGCGCAAGTGCGTCAAATCACAAGAATGAATGATGATGAGTTGATGACAGAAGCGAAAAATCTCGGTGCACCGTATGAAGTCCTTAAGCAAATCAAAGATAGGGGCAGACTTCCGGTTGTCAATTTTGCGGCTGGTGGAGTGGCGACACCCGCAGACGCAGCGTTAATGATGGAACTTGGGGCAGACGGTGTTTTTGTCGGCTCTGGTATCTTCAAATCTGAGAACCCTGAAAAATTTGCGGGTGCGATTGTACAAGCGACGGCTAATTACACTGACTACGACTTAATTGGAAGACTGTCAAAAGAATTGGGTGCAGCTATGAAAGGAATCGACGTAAATCAGCTAAGCCTTGAAGAGAGAATGGCGGAGCGCGGCTGGTGAGTAGGAATGGGTCTGGTAAATCGGAACCTGTATAAAAGTAAGAACAGTCTGACAGGGAAATGAGCCGAGGATACGTGATGCCTGAAATCCGTCACTGTTGATCATGCCAGTGTCCGAATAAAGGGGATAGCCGGCCCTTCTTATAGGTTAAGAGTGGAATCTATGCCTTGATACTCTGTAAATTGTAAATGGATAGCCAGTCACTCTAACAAAAAGCATATCAAAACCCGAAATCGCCATCTGTTGGATGGTCGCTTTCGGGTTTTT
Source organism: Siminovitchia fordii DSM 16014 = CIP 108821 (assembly GCF_000374565.1). Taxonomy (GTDB): domain Bacteria; phylum Bacillota; class Bacilli; order Bacillales; family Bacillaceae_C; genus Siminovitchia; species Siminovitchia fordii. The sequence continues at coordinate 44,986 of NZ_KB894696.1, forward strand.
CTATTTCCATAAAGATTTGAAATTTTTTTAAGTTCCTCTATTTCTTTACAGATGCGGTCTTTGTATATGGTACTTGTGTTTTCTATGGGTACGAAATCACTCCGCAGCCATTGGGTTACCCATTGATAAATGAGGCTACAAAAATCAGGATGATGGCAACCGGTGCGATATACCGGACAATCACTTTCCATAATGAATGTACCGCCGGATTCATCCGCAGTTCATCGGTAGTGTCTGCTGAGGTAAGTATGTGCCCCGCGAACAGTGATACGAGCAATGCATTGATTGGCATTCCGATTCTGCTCGTCAAAATGTCTGCGAAGTCAAAGATCGAACCTCCCGGCAGATGCACTCCTGACAGCACTCCGAAAGACAAGGCACTCGGAATCCCCACAATGAAAATGAGTAATCCCAATATCCAAGCCATCCGTCTTCTTCGGTCATATCTTTTTTGAATCCCTGTCGACACAACAATCTCCAGCATGGCAATGGAGGAAGTCAGTGTGGCGAATAACAACAAAATAAAGAAAATAATCATAAATATGCTGCCAAGTGGAATTTCATTGAAGATGGCAGGCAAGATGACAAAAATCAATCCCGGGCCCTCTTCCGGAGAGTGGCCGAGTGCAAACACGGCCGGAAAGATGACGAGCCCTGCTAATAGAGAAATAAATATATTCAATATCGATACATTCAAAGCCGATTGGCCGAGACGTTCCTCTTTCGGCAGGTAAGACGCATATGTCACCATGGCAGTGACACCCACACTCAGCGAGAAAAAAGCCTGTCCAAGCGCAAGCAAAAAAGTTTTTCCTGTTAAAAAAGACCAATCCGGAACAAATAGGAACCGAACTCCCGCCATTGCACCGTCCAATGTCAAAGAGCGGATGGCAAGAACGATGAAAAAGATGAACAGCAAAGGCATCATCCATCTGCTTGCCCGCTCAATTCCCGCCTTAACACCACCTTGGACAATCCAAATCGTCAAAAACATGAATAATGCCTGCGCCGATAGAACCTCTATCGGATTTGTGATGACTGTCCCGAACAGTTCTCCGTAATCGGTACTTTTCAGGCTGAAGGTCAGTGCTCTTGCTAAATAGGAGAGGATCCATCCACCCACGACACTGTAAAAAGATAAAAGAATGAAAGACGTGACAAGACCCATCCAGCCAATCCAATGCCACTTCTTTCCGGGCGCCAGTATCTTCAGGGAAGTGACCGCATCATGTTGGCCTCTTCGACCGATGACAAACTCCGCCAGTAGAATAGGCAGGCCGATGGCTATAGTAGATAAAATAAATAAAAACAGAAAAACACTGCCGCCGTTCGTGCCCGCCATGTATGGAAACTTCCAAATGGCTCCAAGCCCGATGGCGCTTCCAGCGGCCGCCAATACAAAACCGATCTTTGATGTCCATTGCTCTCGTTGTTTCATTTTATCACTCACTTCGTTTTCAATGACTTCATTATAGCTTTTTCAATAAGAAAAAACTATCTCCATCCGGAAAAAGAGTCCAAGGATCGAATGCTATAATTCCCTTTATCAAAAGTTAAAAATCCGAACAAATTCACTATTACTGTGAATAAATGGGAATAAAATCCGCTTTTGGAGAATAAAAAAACCGGGACACTTTGCCCGGATTTTCACTTTAATTCTTTTTTAGCAGCAAATATACAAAATAGGGTGCCCCGATCAAGGCAACTATAATACCTGCCGGGAGTCCGTCGGTATCGCCTATATTCCTTCCTACCGTATCTGCAACTAATAACAGCCATCCGCCAATAGGAACCGCTAATGGAATGAATAATTGATTTCTCGGTCCTACCAAGGCTTTGGCGATATGCGGTGCCATGAGCCCGATAAAGGTGATTCCGCCTGTGACGGAGACAGCGGAAGCTGCAAGTGCAACAGCAGTCAATAGCAGAGTGATCCTTTCTTTTTCAACGGCTACACCAACTCCGATTGCAACGGGTTCACTAAGTCCAAGGAGGTTTAATCGGCTGGCTTTGTATAGTGTAAATGGAATGAGAATGATCAGCCACGGAAGAATGGCCCAAATAAATGGCCAGTCGGTGCCCCAAATACCTCCAGCCAGCCACCTTGCAATGAAATCCACTTTTGCACGTTCGGCAGATGATATAAGAACGATCATAGCCCCGGATAAAGCCATAGAAAATCCAATTCCTACTAGAACCAGTTTCATGGGCTGAACGCCGAGATTTCTCTTATATGAAAAAATATAAATGAAACAAACTGTTACTAAAGCTCCCATAAAAGCAATCAAGGGCAGTAAATAAATAAAGGAACCTGCTTTAATGGGAAAAAACAAAAAGAAAATGGCAATGGCGACGCCTGCTCCCGAATTGATTCCTATAATACCCGGATCAGCCAAGTCATTGCGCGTAATGCCTTGTAGAATAGAGCCGGACAATGCCAATCCCATACCGGCTAAAAGGGTGATGATGATTCTTGGGAGACGAATGGAAAATAAAACAAAATCCTCTTTGAACGAACCCTGACCCAGAATAGTTGGAATGATTCTGTCGTAAGAAAGTGGGGAGTACCCCGTTCCCAACCCAATAATAATAGTGCTCAGGATAAGTATCAGCAGTATAAGAAGGATCAATCGCTGTTTTTTGATTAAAGCGGGTTGGATCATGAAAATGCCCTACCTCCTTTACGGACAATCATCAAGAAGAAAGGCAAGCCCATAATGGCAGTAACCGCTACTATTGGTGTTTCGTATGGAGAGTTGATTGTCCGGCTTAGCGTATCGGCTAAGAGCATAAAGGCAGCCCCTAAAATAGCTGATGTCGGAATGATGAATCGATAGTCGGTTCCAACTATTGCCCGTACAACATGAGGGACCATTAAACCGATGAATGCCATTTTCCCGACAAGGGCTACAGAAGCTCCGGCCAATAGTGTAATGACAATAAAAAGGGCTGTCTTAATTTGGGTTGTTTTTTGGCCCAATCCTACAGCAACCTCGTCGCTTAAACTAAGAACCGTAAGCTGCCTGGAAAGATATATGGAAATAAGCAGCCCTGTGATGATAAAGGGAGTGATCACTTGAAGTTGGGTCCACGTAGTTCCAATCAATCCTCCGGATGTCCACATGGATACATCCTTTGAAACCTTAAAATAGATTCCAACTCCCTCTGCAATGGCATTTAAGAATGCAGTAACCGCTGCACCGGCCAATACGAGACGAAGGGGAGAGAATCCACCCTTTTTTATAGCTCCGATTCCAAAAACCATAAGCGCTCCAGCGGCCGCTCCAATGAAGCAAGCAACCATGAGACCGAAGTAATTCACAGAAGGAGCCAGCACAATAGTAATGGCCAGCGCCGCATTTGAACCTGCCGTTAATCCGAGCAGCCCTGGATCTGCAAGCGGGTTCCTTGTCATTCCTTGCATAATAGCACCTGAAACAGATAATGCCGCACCTACAAAAGCAGCTCCAACTTCACGTGGTAAGCGTATTTCTCGGATAATGGAAATTTTTTCACTGGCCGTTTCTGAAGTAAGCGCCAGCCAGACATCTTTAATTGTAATATCAGCCGCTCCAAACACCAGGGCACCCAAGAATGTGGCTATTAATACAATTGTTGCGACAATCAGCTTATATGAGTAGGGTATAACATATTTATTCTCATTCATTATCAGTCACTCATCTTTTCTGCTTTCTTAAAAAAAGGGGAATTCCATACTGAAGAATTCCCGATCATTTTTTCGGTTAAAGAAAGTATAAAATTTTACTGAATTTTCTCTTCAAACAAAGGTTACGTAATGTCCAGTTCCAGCCCTAGCCCCTTGAGGTCGAGCCGCTTCCCTGTGGTGGCTGAAGAACTGCCTCCTCGGAAATCGTCTTGTTTACCCGCGCTTTTCTTTAACGAAGAAAGCTTTTCATAAAGAAATCAAGTTGAAGCTCTAATGTGATCGGATCATTAAAGTAGAATTCATTCGCATTTACTTCAAAGACTCTGTCATTTTTTACAGCTGGTATGTTTTTATATGTGTCTGTTTCTTGGAATGAGTTGTCCGTATCCGGATTTTTGCTCAGGATGACATAGTCGCCTGCATAATCAGGAAGCACTTCTACTGATAGAGCATAATACCCGTCTTTTAATGCCATTTCTTTAACTTTTTCAGGCATGGCTAACTTCATCTCCTGGTACAGGATTTCTGTTCCGCGGCCCCAGTTATCACCATATACATAAAGCTGTTTATCCCAATTTTCAATGACGGATACTGTTGCATCTTCACCAATTTTTGCTTTAATTTCCTTACCGGCTGCTTGGGCGCGTTTTTTAAAGTCATCAACCCAGGCTTTTGCCTCTTTTTCTTTATTCAGGAGTTTGCCAATTTCCAGGTGCTGCGTAAGATAATCCACTTTCCCATACGTATATGTTACGGTCGGAGCAATCTCATTTAACTTATCAACGTTTTTAATATTAGATAAACCAATGATTAAGTCTGGATCCAACTCAATAATTTTTTCCAGGCTTTCATCTGAAACTTCTTCGACATCTTTTAGCTTTTGATCAAAACGGGGATTCTTTTTAGACCAGGAATCGACACCCACCAAATTAACATCCAACGCCATAACGTTTCCAGCAAACGAAGAGAGTACTACGACGCGCTGGGGATCGGCAGGAACTTCGATGGGCCCGTTTTCGGACTCATATGTAATGGTTTCTGTTTTTTTATCAGTTGAAGATGAGGCGTTTTTCTTTTCTGGCGTTTCACTGCCGCACCCACTAATGAACAGCATGAGGAATAGCAGGGATGGTATCCATAATCTCTTCATTCTTTTGTTCTCCTTTTATTAAGTTATAGGTGATGCACACCGGTTTGTTTGTACGAGGATCCTGCCCGATTTCAGCATCGATATTAAATACCTTTTTTAATACATGACGGTTGATGACGTCTTCGCCTTTCCCGGCTTTCACGATTTCACCGTCTTTTAAAGCGATAATATAATCTGCGAAGCGGGCAGCTTGGTTTAAATCATGTAGAACCATAATAATGGTGCGATCCTGCTCCATATTAAGCCTTTGCAATAACTCCAATACTTCCAATTGGTGGGCCAAGTCCAAATAGGTTGTAGGTTCATCGAGAAATATAATTTCTGTTTCCTGAGCCAAGGCCATAGCGATCCAAACCCGCTGCCTTTGCCCCCCTGACAATGCATCTACAGAACGGTACTTAAATTCACTTGTTCCCGTCACTTTAAGAGCCCAATCAATGACTTCAATATCCTTATTGGATAAGCGGCCAAATCCATTTTGGTAGGGGAAGCGGCCATACGATACCAGCTCTCCTACTGTTAGCCCATTCACCCCCTCAGGAGTCTGAGGAAGAATCGCTATTTTTTTTGCGAGTGCTTTCGTATTTTTCCTCGTAATATTTTTCCCGTCTAAAAGGATTGACCCTGATTGATGAGGAATGATCCGTGTGATCGCTTTTAATAAAGTCGACTTTCCGCAACCGTTCGGGCCAATGATGGTCGTAATCTTTTTATCAGGGATTTCCACATTCAGGTTTTTTATGATGAGACGGTCGTCATAGTTTACATTCAAGTCATCCGTATACAAGCGAATCATTTTACACCTCCATAAAAAAACATAGTTGAGAATGATTATCAATTTCACTATAATACTAACTATAATGACTTATTTTTCTGAAGTCAACCTTTTAATTGAGAATGATAATCAATAATATTTAGTTTCTGAGGAGCGGATACAGATGGATCAGCAGGAATTGTTTGATGTGACGATAATTGGGGGAGGGCCGGCAGGTCTTTATTCCTCTTTCTACAGTGGACTTAGAGAAATGAAAACAAAGCTTATTGAATATCAACCGCAATTAGGCGGGAAAATACATGTTTACCCGGAAAAGATGATTTGGGATGTTGGAGGATTGACGCCGATTACAGGAGCAAAATTAATTGAACAGCTTGTGGAGCAAGGATTAACCTTTAATCCGGAAATTGTGTTGAATGAAAAAGTTGAATCCATTTCAAGAAATGAGGAAGGAATTTTTATTTTGCATACAGCCTCGGGACAGAGGCACTTCTCTAAAACAGTCATTGTGGCAGTTGGAAGTGGTATATTGCAACCGCAAAAGCTGGATATAGAAGGTGCAGAAAGATTCGAAGTGACAAATCTGCATTATACTGTAAAGTCATTAAAACAATTCAAAGATAAGACTGTGATCATTTCAGGTGGAGGAAATTCAGCCATTGACTGGGCAATGGAATTGGAGCCCATTGCCAAAAAAGTATATCTAACCTATAGGAGAAGTAAATTAACCGGTCATGAAGCTCAAGTTACAAATCTCTTAAACAGCTCAGTTGTTTGCTTGTATAACACATCCATTACTAAACTGATAGCAAACCGCGACCACGAAGTGATTGAACGGGTTGAGTTAAAAAATAGCAAGACAGGAGAGATTTCTTATTTGCCTGTTGATGAAGTGATTGTGAATCATGGGTATGAAAGAGACATGTCTTTACTGGATAAGAGCGAAGTGAAAGTTGAAAGGGCAGACAATTATTATGTAGCGGGGAATCCGTCAAGTGAATCATCTATAGAAGGGCTGTACGCTGCCGGAGATATTCTCATGCATGAAGGAAAAGTGCATTTAATAGCTGGAGCTTTTCAAGATGCGGCAAATGCCGTAAACAAAGCAAAGAAATTTATTGATCCGGATGCTGAGAAAGCAGGGATGGTGTCTTCCCATAATGAGAAGTTTAAGGAGCGCAATAAGAAGTTGGTCAGAAAAATGGTTCAGTTGTAGGGGAACGATTTTTGATCGTCTGAGCGATTATGAAAGAAGGCTGCCGCTCATCACTCATTATGGTGAAATAGGCAGCCTATCTCTAACTGTAGTTATGATCCATTTATTACCGCAGTAATCCCTTCGGTATCGTCAAGAACAAGTTGGATTCCTGCATAAGGGTCTTCATTTAAAAATTCACCAAGCCATAGACGAAGGGCTCCGATGATATCCATCTCTTGAAGGCCTTGCCTCAGCCCATTGATATAAGCTTCCGCCGAAAAACCACTGTCTTCGTCATACATTAATTCCACTTCCACATCTTCAGGCTGGGCATATTTTTTCCTGGCTTGATCAATGCAGATGGCATTGACGATGTCCTGTTCAGAAATAATCATCTGCCCCACGGTCCAGTATCCTCTCTTCTTTTCTGCTGAGTCAAGGCATGGAACACCTTACGGATCACTACAAAAAGAACATAGATAGCTGCTAGGTTGATCATCAATCCCAATAGGGATCCCAATGCACCCATATTTGCAAAGAGACTTCCAAAAAGCAACCCGGCCAATCCACCGAACATCAAGCCCTTCATCAGGCCCCCTGAAAAGAACCCGCCTTTGGGATTCGTCTGTTGTTTGGTGGAGTTTGTTTTTGGTGTTTCCTGCTTTTGTTTCTGTTGGAAATTGGACTGGTTATTTTTCATATTGAAGCTTTTTTTCCCAGATTTATAGCCTTTGGCTTCTACTGTTGTTGAATGATCCTGAAAAACAAAGCTTCCGACTGGAGACAATAGAAGTGTTGCAGTAAGCAATGCTGTAATTATTTTTTTCATTTCAACCCTCCGTTGATTTTAAGTGCAACTACTCTCATTATAACGTAATTTTACTTTTTTCTATATGAAAATGATTTAAGGCTAAAACGATTTCAACGGGGAGTGTATAATAGACCTAACAAAGAAGAATTGGCAGGAGTTTGATGCGGGAGAGGAGAAAAGTGTTCGATCTAAAGCGTTGGACAGTAAACGGCAATTGCCGCAGTTTCATAATAGAAAAATTACTACTTGGATGGACATACAATTCCACTGCTAAGAAGCAATATACTGACACCTGGAAGGTAAACAAGGAAAAATCAGATTGGTCTACCTATTAATAGATTTGGACAAAGCACGTGCAAATGAAATGTGTGGTTTTATTGAATTAGTAAAACTTGAGCTGGATTTGTGGCTAAAAAGCCTATAATAGTTGAAAATACTGTTTTTTAGAGGAAGGTACTTATGTCAGAAGATAATATCACAAGAATTGAATTAAATGGCAAGGAATTCATACTGGTTGGGACAGCCCATGTTTCCAAACAGAGTGCGGAGCAGGTAAAAGAGGTTATCGAATCCGAACGGCCGGATTCCGTATGTGTCGAACTGGATGAACAGAGGTATGATTCGATACAAAATAAAAATCAATGGAAGGACATGGATATATTTAAGGTCATCAAGGAAAAGAAAGCTACGCTGCTTTTGATGAACTTGGCGATCTCGTCTTTTCAAAAACGGATGGCCAAACAGTTTGGCATTCAGGCTGGCCAGGAAATGATTCAAGGTATTGAATCTGCCAAGGAAATAGGCGCTGATCTTGTCTTGGCAGACAGGAATATTCAGATCACGTTTGCCCGGATATGGAACAATGTCGGCTTTTGGGGCAAGGCACAGTTGCTTTCCCAAGTGTTTTTCAGTATTTTCAGCAATGAGGAAATTTCGGAAGAAGAGTTGGAAAAGATGAAAAACCAAGATACAATCAACGCCATTTTAAAGGAATTCACCGCAAGTTTCCCAAAGCTGAAAACACCATTAATCGATGAGCGCGATCAATTCCTGGCGCAAAAGATCAAAGATGCTCCTGGAAAGAAGGTTGTAGCGGTTTTGGGAGCTGCCCATGTTCCTGGAATTAAGGAGGAAATCAAGAAGGAACATGATCTTAGGCGTTTATCTGAACGTCCGCCGAAATCAAAGGTTCCAAAAATCATCGGCTGGTCCATTCCTATTTTGATTTTTGCTTTGATTGCCTATACTTTTTACGCCAATCCATCTGCAGGCTGGCAGCAGACCATCAGCTGGATCTTATGGAATGGTTCATTGTCAGCTCTAGGAGCAGCTCTTGCTTTTGGCCATCCACTGGCCATCCTTACGGCATTCGTTGCTGCGCCGATCACTTCATTGAATCCTCTTCTTGCAGCGGGATGGTTCGCCGGCGCCGCTCAAGCTTATATGCGTAAGCCGCACGTGAGAGACTTTGAAAAACTTTCGGAAGATGTTTTCAGCCTCAAAGGTTTTTGGCATAACAAGGTGACACGCATATTGCTTGTCGTCGTGCTGGCCAATTTGGGAAGTTCTGTCGGTACGTTCATCGGCGGAGCGGATGTTATTCGGCTGTTTCTGGAGAATATGAGGTAAGGTGGCCCTATTAAAAATGGGGTTTGGAAATGATATAACCATCACCATTCAAGTATGTAAAGAAAATCAGTAAAACCCCGCCAATCTGGCGGGGGTTTGTTTACAGTGCGTCTTTAATCACTTTTTTATAATAAAGGACGGACAGCAGTCCAAAAATAGAGTACAACGCTGTGTAAAGCAGCATGACGATAAACATTGGCGTCCACAGCTCCGTCCCGAAAAAGAACCACCCGGATTTAACTGCGAAATAGCCATGGAGCAATCCGATTCCAAGCGGGATGCCGAAGTTGAACAATTGTTTCGCCTGGATGCCCCGCAACAGGTCACCCTGTGTGTATCCGAGCTTCCGTAAAATGGTGTAGTTCGGTTTTTCATCCTCACTCTCATCCATCTGTTTAAAATAAAGGATACATCCTGATGTAATCAAGAAGGTAAGTCCCAAGAAGCCGACGATAAACATGGTAAGGCCGTATAATTGCTTTTGGGAGTTGATCATTTCATAAAGGGAATTGTATGTCCAGACCTCGTTAAAATTAAGAGTGTTAAAGATGTCGTTTGCTTTTCCAAGTTCTTTTTCATCCTTAATGTCAATTCCGATGTAAATAGGCTCCTTCTGAATCTTAGGATTTAAATCTTTCTTTAGACGGTTAAACACAGTATCGTCTACAATGGCAACTGGAAGTCCGCCGCTGGTAAAAGTCCAGGAAATGACCTGTTCCTTCCGCATGCCTTTATAATTTTGCATAATTGTTCCGTTTTGTGTTTTCCATTTGACTGTCCCTCGATCTTTAAATGAAATAAACTTCTGCATTACATCGGAATATCCAGTAAATATCGTATCGTCAGGAGAAACATCGACACCATCAATGTCCTTGTCACTGACAACAGCTATTTGCATGATATTGGGATCAAAATTCATTCCTTCCGGATCACTGTCCAGAATCTCTTTTATATTGGCTTCCACTTGGATAACGTTGATTTTTGTTTCACTGTAGGCAATTTGATTTCTTTTAAAAGAGTCTTTCAGTTCATCCGCATCTTTTACATCCGTCAAGGTGAAATGCGCAGGTACATTGCCCCGGGCCGATTTCTCCACCGAATAGTACGAAATGTAGCTGAGAGACAAGAGTCCTACTGCCAAAGCTGAAACTGTCGTAATGACGGTGAGCAGCAACGCATTTGATTTCATCCGGAACATGATGGAAGAAAGCGAAAGGACTTCGTTAATATTCAAATAGCCGTTTTTCCTTTTCCGGATGAGATGGAAGAGGAAACTGACCGAGCCTTTGTAAAAAAGGTATGTTCCAATTATGACGGAACCAAGAATAAACAGCATGGCCCCGAATAATTGCGGCATAGTTGTAAAATCACCGCTAAACAGTTTTGAAGATACATAGTAGCCTGTGATAATGAAAATGATTCCTAGGATCCCGATGACCACTTGAAGTTTGGACAGCTTCTTCACTTTTGATTCGGTGGAAGAAAGCACGCGGAATAATGAAAGGATTGTCTGCCTCTTGATAAAAAAGAAATTCATTAACAGGATGAAAAGATAGATGACAGAAAAGACAATCACTGTCTGGATCAGTGCCTTTGATGAAAATGTCAAAGTGGCAACCTCGTCTACGCCGGTCACTTTATAAAAAATCATAGTGATCAACTTCGAAGCGGAGAATCCGATAAATATACCAACAAAAAGGGAACAGAAGTAAAGAATAGAGTTTTCCGCACTAAGAAGCCGGAAAATCCCGTTTTTTGTCATTCCAATCAGTTGAAAAAGGCCTATTTCTTTGCTTCTTCTTTTAATAAAAAGCTGATTGGCATATAAAAGAAAGACGGAAACAATGGCGACGAGCATGACGGCAGCAGCTCTGATACCGGCTCCGCCCTTAATGGAGCCTTTTACTTCATCCATCGAAGGGTCATATTGCAAAGTGACAAAAGCGAAATAAAGGGCGACACTGAAAATCAAAGCAAAAACATAGAGATAGTAATTCTTTATGTTCTTTTTCAAGTTGCGGAAAATGATCTGATTAACGTTCATCGTGGACACCGCCCAGTACGCCTTGAGTTTTCATGATATCCTTCAGGAACGTCTGCCTCGTTTCTTCACCTTTGTTCAACTGTGTATACATTTGTCCGTCTTTGATAAAAATCACTCTGCGCGAGAAGCTTGCTGCCACCGGATCATGCGTGACCATTATAATTGTCGCTCCTAGCTTTTCGTTTAAGCCGCTCAATTTGTTTAAAAGGTCCGAAGCAGATTTGGAATCAAGTGCACCCGTCGGTTCGTCGGCAAAAATGATGCTCGGATTATGAATGAAAGCCCGTGCTGCTGAAGTCCGCTGCTTTTGCCCTCCGGAGATTTCATTCGGGTATTTGTCTTTTATTTCTGCGATGCCAAGTTCAGTTGCCAACTGATGAAACTTTTTCTCGGCTTCCTTTTTGGGCGTCTTTGTAATTGATAATGGGAGAAGAATGTTTTCTTTCACGGTCAATGTGTCAAGGAGATTATAATCCTGAAAAATAAATCCGAGATGATTTTTCCGGAATTCAGCAAGCTGTTTTTCCTTCATACCGACAATATCTTTCCCGTTAATTTTAATCATGCCCTGGCTCACTTTGTCGATTGAGGAAAGGACATTCAGCAATGTGGTTTTTCCAGATCCGGAAGCACCCATGATGCTGACAAAATCGCCCTCTTCCACTTGGATGTCTATTCCTTTTAAAACTTCTTGTCTATTGAATTTATTCCCATAGCTTTTATAAATTTTTTGTGCTTCTAGAATGCTCATTTTTTGTTCACTCCTTTATTATCTATGTCCAGCTTTGGCGCCTATCGACTAGTAGACTTCACGTGAGGACTCATCACAGCTTCACAGAAAGCTACACATGAGATTATTCAAGTAGTGGCTTTCCTACATCCGTTCGCCTTTGCCCCATCGCGCTTACTTTTCTCTTCGAAGTCTTTTCAGTCTGTACGTCGATTACAGACGCTATCGCTTTTCTTTGATAATCTCATCATAAAAGGATTTTTTGAATTTTTCCTTCGATTGGACGAACAAATGAGAAAAGCATGTGACAATCATGTCACATGCGTGTGAGATTCACAAATTCATTTGGTTTTGGAAAAATGAGGGTAAACGTCGTTCCTGCACCGGGTATCGATTTTACATGGGTTTTGATCAGCAGGGAATCGGCCGCTTTTTTGGCCAAATATAGCCCCATACCTGTCGCTGCTTGGTCCGGATTCACCGTTGATGTAAAACCTTTGTCAAAGATGCGGGGCAGGTCCTTTGGATCGATACCTCGGCCGAAATCGCGAACTTGCAGGACAGTTTGACCGCTTTGCTCCGTGCTCCCAATGATAATTTCGTCAGCTTCGCTGTATTTTACTGCATTCGTCAGCAGCTGCCTTATGATGAATCCGAGCCATTTTTCGTCGCTAAGGACCTCTGACGCTTCGAGATCCACTTCAAAACCGATGCCTTTTTGCATGCACCACGACTGAAGGTTTTTAATTTCTTTAAAAATCAATGGCTCCAAGGCAACCTTTTCAACATGAAGATCATTTTCAATGAACGAAATCCTCTTTTGATGAAGCTGCTGATCGAGCAAAAGATGAATTCGCAGCCATTCATAAGTCAACTGTGCCTTGATCTTTTCGTCTTCTATCCTTTCAATCATCAAATTCATGGCTGTCAATGGAGTCTTCACTTCATGAATCCAGGATAATAAATCATCCCTTTCCTGCTCCAGAGCCATCCGGTTTTCAGTTGCCATCCGTTTCAGTTTATTTGTTTGGTCGGTTATGCTAGCAGCCACTATTTTTTCAAAAGGGGATTGGGCATCTGTGATACCTGATAAATCAAGGCTGCTTTCCCAATATTCCAGACTTCTGTAAAAAGCCGTTTCTTTATTGTAGCGGACTGCCAAAAAGATAATGAAGATCATAAAAGATAGAAAAGCGATATACGCGATAGACTTGACTGGGATGGCTGAATCAATATACGCGATAAAAAGAAGTAGGACCTGCATAAATAAAAAGAGCAAAATCCAGCTGCGCCGTTCAATCATAAATATTTTAAGCATTTACAGATCCTCTTCTCTTGCAATATAGCCTTGGCCTACTTTTGTTTCAATAAATTTTCCTAGACCAATTTTCTCAAGGCTTTTTCTTAAACGGTTCACATTGACCGTCAGCGTGTTATCGCTGACAAACCTTTCGTCATCCCATAAGCTTTTGATCAGATCAGAGCGGCTGACAATGTTATTTTTCCTTTCAATGAGAGCCTTCAGGATAAACATTTCGTTCTTTGTCAATTCAACTGCACCTTTATCATTAGTAACAGTATTTTTTGTATAATCGACTGTAGCTCCGCACCAGCTTTTCATATCTAAAGACTCGGTATTATAGTTATAGACTCTTCGGAGAATGGCCTGTATCTTTGCGATCAACACGTCAAAGTGGAAAGGCTTTTGGATAAAGTCATCGGCACCCAGCTGCATCGACATCACCATGTCAGTCGGATGGTCGCGGGAAGATAAAAATATGATCGGCACGTTGGAATGGGAGCGGATCATCCGGCACCAATGGAAACCGTCAAATTTTGGAAGTTGAATATCGATAACAACTAAATCAGGCTTAACGGTTGTGAATTCCTGAAGTACCTGGCCAAAGTCTTTTACGCCGTATACATCATAGGACCACTGCGAAAGCCGTTCTTTGATTTCATTGAATAAAGTTGCGTCATCTTCTATGAGAAAGATTTTAAACATGGGAATCACCGTTCTTTTTGATTTTATATAAATATTGTAGCTGAATTGAAGTCCCATGGGAAAATTTCCTGATTTTTGGTGTTGACTCCTTTATGTCTTTTTGAAATAATATAACCAGTTTCATACTGGTACCTTTAATTCAGTCCCGTGAGGCTGACAAGGACATCGGATATACGGAGCAGTGCGCGAAGAATGTGATTTTTCGTTCATGGTTCTGTATGGAGACAGGCTTCTTGTCGGAAAAACGGCAGGAAGCCTTTTTCTTTTTCCATCCCTGAGGAGTCTTTCGTTACGTGCAGGGTTCAGTTCTTAATCTTTCTAGAACACAAGCCGCTACCTGTGTTTTCTCGGCCTTGTTGGGAACTGTCTTGCTTGCCCGCACTACTCAAGGAGCTTCTGCATTTCTTGGTACCAGTCCAAATCATTAATATTGGAGGAATTTGGATGGGAAAAATAGATAAGGATTTTTCATTGGAGGCAGTCCCTCAATCACACCGTAATAATTTTTGGCAGATTTTGGTCGTCATGTTAGGGCTCACCTTTTTCTCCGCCAGCATGTGGTCAGGAGGAACTCTTGGAAAAGGCTTGACGTTCATGCAGTTTATAGGGATTACTCTAGCCGGGAACTTGATCCTTGGGGCCTACACAGGAGCGCTTTCGTATATTGCGGCAAAAACTGGTTTATCTACTCACTTGCTGGCACGTTACGCATTTGGAGAAAAAGGGTCATATTTACCATCATTTTTACTAGGTGCAACGCAGGTTGGCTGGTTTGGTGTCGGGGTAGCGATGTTTGCAGTCCCTGTTCAGAAGGTGACTGGCCTGGATACGTATCTGTTGATCGGAATTGCAGGTATATTGATGACAATCACAGCGTTTTTTGGCATGAAGGCCTTGACGATTCTCGGTTTTGTGGCTGTTCCACTCATTACGATTCTTGGAAGCTTCTCTGTTTTTAAAGCGACAGAGTCGGTAGGCGGCATGCAGGGATTGTTCGAGTACCAGCCAACGGAAGCAATAGGCTTCGCAGCCGCTCTGACTATTTGTGTAGGTTCATTCATTAGTGCCGGAACCTTGACGCCTGATTTTACTAGGTTTGCAAGAACAAAGCGTTCCGCAGTGGTTTCAACCGTCATTGCTTTCTTTATCGGGAATTCCCTCATGTTCCTTTTCGGTGCCGTTGGTGCGATAGCAACAGGGCAATCAGATATCTCAGAGGTTATGTTCCTTCAAAATTTAATAGTTCCAGCGATAATTGTGCTAGGATTGAATATATGGACAACGAACGACAATGCATTGTATGCATCAGGGCTGGGGTTTTCCAACATCACAAAAATTCCAAGAAGCAAAGTCGTCATCTTCAATGGTATTATCGGGACGGTACTGGCAATGTGGCTGTACAATAACTTTGTTGACTGGTTGACGATTTTGGGCTCAACATTGCCTTCAATCGGTGCGATCATACTGGCAGACTTTTTCATCGTGAACCGAAACAGGTACAAAAGGTTTGAAGAAATGACTTTTAAAACAGTTAATTGGATAGCCATTGTTGCTTGGGGGGCTGGTGTAGCTGTTGCGGAACTTGCTCCTGGCATCCCGCCGGTTAACTCTCTGCTAAGTTCAGTCATTGTATTTGTTGTTCTATCTAAGCTATTTGGCAAAAAAAAAGAAACAGAAATAATCGTTAAAGAAAAGGTGAGCTGATCGATGATTATTCAAGATGCAAACTTACGGGGCAAAGACGGTCTCTGGAACATTGTCATTCACGACGGTAAAATTCTCGATATTTCACAAGGTGCTATTGAACAAACAGATCAAGAGGTAATAAATGTGAAGGGCTCTCTTGTCCTTCCCCCTTTTATCGAGCCCCATATTCACCTGGACACAACGTTGACAGCAGGGGAGCCGGAATGGAATCAAAGTGGTACGTTATTTGAAGGCATCCAAAGATGGTCGCAAAGAAAAGAAAGCTTGACACTGGAAGACGTGAAAACAAGGGCAAAAACTGCGCTGAAATGGCAGATTGCCCAGGGGATTCAACATGTCCGGACACATGTGGACGTGACAGACCCTGATTTAACTGCAATGAAGGCCATGATTGAAGTGAAAGAGGAAATGTCTCCTTATGTGGACGTGCAGCTTGTCGCTTTTCCTCAAGAAGGGATTCTTTCTTATCCTAATGGAGTAGAGCTTCTTGAAGAATCTCTGAAAATGGGTGCTGATGTGGTCGGTGGGATCCCCCATTTTGAATTCACAAGGGAATACGGAGTCAATTCATTAAAGGCAGCATTTGATCTTGCGGAAAAATATGACCGCCTTGTTGATATTCATTGCGATGAGATCGATGATGAGCAGTCCCGTTTTGTCGAAGTGGTCGCTTCTGAAGGTTATGAAAGGGGACTCGGCAGCCGGGTAACCGCAAGCCATACGACAGCGATGGGGTCCTATAACGATGCCTATACGTACAAACTGTTTAGGCTTTTAAAATTATCGGACATCAACTTTGTGTCCAATCCGCTTGTTAATATCCATCTTCAGGGAAGGTTCGATACGTATCCGAAAAGAAGAGGGTTAACACGCGTAAAAGAGTTGTTGGAAGCAGGGATGAACGTCTGCTTTGGGCATGATGATATTTTCGATCCATGGTATCCGCTTGGTACGGGAAATATGCTTCAAGTACTTCACATGGGCATCCATGCTTCGCAGTTAATGGGCTATGAACAAATTGTCAATTCTATTGATTTAATTACAGTCAACAGTGCCAAGACGTTGAATATTGTTGACAGTTACGGAATCGAAAAAGGCAAGCCTGCCAATTTGATTGTCCTTTCCGCTGAGAATGAATACGAAGCCATTCGCAGACAGGCAGTTGTAAGGTACTCTATTCGAAATGGCCATATCATCTCAGAAACAAAACCAAGTGAAACGACTGTAAATCTGGAGTCGGAAGAAAAAGTTAATTTTGTAAGGCCCTAAGAACTTAACCTCAAAGAGCACTTCTCTTTGAGGTTTTTTTGACAATAAATAAAGATAGTATCAAAATGAAAGATAATCTTGATATATTGGAGGTTTTTCATGCGCTTGCTGGCCGTTCAGCCATACATAAAAGTTCATAGACAAATTGTTGACGCTGAAATTATCTGCAGGGAGGAAGAGCGGAGAATATATCTTTATCATGACCGTCTCATTACAAAGCACCGAGTCTTCTGTAACAAGGATATATCCGATTTATCATACCGGAGAATAGGGGATGAAGGTGGGTGGTTATATGTACATACGAGCAGGGGAATATTTTCGTACAACGTCCCTTCATCACCGGAATCTTTTATAAAAGCTTTCAGGGTCCATATAAAAAAGGATTACTTTTAGGGGAGTGAGGCCCCCCTATGGAAATCAAGCCATACTCCAGTAAAGAATGTCAAGTGCTGGATGAAGAGAGCTTTTTATGATACCCACACTTCCTATTTAAGATGCATCACTCCCATTTATGAAAAAGGTTAACTGAAAAGTTATTATTCGTTGCTTTAGTTCTTTTGTTATTCATTATATAAAACACTCGCTTGTATTTTCAGGTCATCTATTGAGCACTTTTTGAATAAAAAAGCTGATTTTTCCAGTAAGGAAAAACCCGCTTTTTATTTTAATCTATCATTTAAGCAAAAACCTCACAATTTGAATTCATAGAAAATGTCCATGGATAAAAATCTGACTGCTCTATTTATTGGGCCTCCTCAAAATTAAGCTCGGGCGGGGGCTGCCTAAACATTTTTGTAAGGTTTAAAAGGTATATAAATCCTAACGCAAACCAAATTCCACCTACAATAAGTGAATGACTATCCAATTTTAAAAAGAATAAGCCTGTAAGCGAAGCGCCAATTAACGGAATAATAAGATACCGAATCGTCCCCATAATGGATCTCTGATTTTTTCGGAAATAATAGTGCGCGATTACAGAAAGATTAACAAGGGTAAAAGTAAGCAGTGCACCAAAATTGATGAGAGATACGGCTAGTGTAAGACTTAAGAAAAGTGAACAAAAAGCAATGGATCCTATAATTAATAGGTTAAATACAGGTGTACGATACTTTGGCGAAAGATACCCAAATATTTTGGCAGGGAGTACACCGTCACGTCCCATTGCATATAAAATACGGGATGCACTTGCCCCTGATGCAATAGCCGATCCGAAGCATGTAATGGTTCCTTCTGCAAGCATATAACTTACCAAGAAATTACCTCCGATGTACATACCAATTTCTATATAAGAAGCTTCAGGGTCATTAAAAGTTTGGTATTCCGGCCAGGCAAGCTGTAAAAAATAAGAGCCAAGAATATACAGCACCCCACCAATGATTGTAATAAGATAAATGGCTTTGGGTATAGATTTTTCTGGATTTTTCGTTTCCTCCGCCAGAGTGGTCACAGCATCAAACCCTAAAAAAGAAAAACATAAAACAGGTATGATAGACATGATTTCCGGCATATCAGAATTTGAATCAATAAACGGAAGTACAGAAAGGATTGTGCCAGCTCCTTGGCCATTTAGAAGACCCTTAATTGAAAATAGGATGAAAAGGATGAATGATCCAAACTGCAATAACAGAACACCTGTATTAAATTTTGCCGCTAAGGTGATCCCAAGAATATTTACGGTCGTTATGATAATGATAAAGAGAATAATCCAAATGTACATAGGAATAGAAGGAAAATACGCCCTCATAGCTATTCCCAGGAATAAAGAAGTTATCATTGGACTAAATACATAATCCAATAATATTGTCCAACCTACCATAAACCCAACATGCGGACTAAAGGATTTTTGCGTAAACGTATAAGCACCGCCTGCAGTCGGAAAGGCTTTCACCATTTGAGCATAGCTATAGGCTGTAAATAACATAACAAGCAAGGCAATCATATAAGCTGTTGAAATCATCCCATTTGTGCTCTGAACAGCTACTCCATATGTTGCAAATAAAGTTGTTGGGGCCATAAAAGCTAAACCAAAAAACACAACATATTTTAACGAAAGAGAACGTTTAAGAGTTGGTGAGTTTGTATGATTCACGATTCATTCCCCCTTTCAGGAATTTTCTATCTTCTTTTTAAACTATCGTTTCGTTTATCTTCAGGCATATGTCGTTTTTTCTTATGGTCCAGGAGAGAAGGGTGGGTCACCCGCCCGTATCCAGTTAATCTGGTATGCTGTACGAGCGGTAATGACTCCATCTCTGAATTGTTTCGGTCCTGACACATAAAGCTTACCAATCGATATCTATCTCGTAATGTTTGACATATTCAAGATTTACATTCATGTTATTACGCATTTGATTCCATTGCTGCTCATGCCTTTAGACAAACAATCCACATGATTAGATTCTAATTTCCCAAACTCCCTTTTCAATTTCCTTTGAAGGTGTATTTAATAGCACCCTGCGCTCTTTCAGATAGTCGTATTGTTGTTTACTTTTCTGAATAAGAGACAAGTCCAGTGATGCTGATAACACCTCTTCTTCACGTCCCGCTTCAGCAATGATCCGTCCATATGGATCGACAATAACGCTTTCCCCACAAAACGTAATATCCTCATCCTCGAGCTGTCCAAGTCGATTCGTCAAAGCGACAAACATTTGATTCTCTTGTGCTCTGGCTTGAACAGCGACGCGGTGCACCGGGCCGTCCCAATTTCCATCTGTTACCAGCAATAACTCTGTTCCCATACTGGCAACTGCACGGGCGGTTTCCGGATATTCTATATCGTAGCAAATGAGTATCCCGACTTTTGTGCCTTGCCAGTTGCGGCTCCGAAAATACTCCCCGGCTTTAACTGCTTTCTCTTCCCCTGCCCACAAATGAGTCTTGCGATAAGAAAGCAACAATCCTGTCGGTCCTACCAAAACCGTTGTGTTATAAATGTTTTCTCTCTCTTTTTCATATAAACCAACTACAATTGAGGTATTGGCTTCCCTCGCCTTACGTTCCAAATGGTTCATAATAGGTCCATCTAATGGCTCGGCCAATTCACGGCAAACCTCCGGCGGAGGAAATCCCGCAATAAATGTCTCTGGAAACATGATAAGATCGTGAGAATGACCATATTTATCAACGACTTGATCCAAACGAGCAAGATTGTTCCCAACATTCCCGTCTTCACAAATGAGTTGAGCCAACGCGATATTTGCCTTTTTCAAAATAGAATCCTCCCTTTAATCAACAAATCATATTTGAATATTAAAAATGATAGAGTGATTTTAGCTAGCATGTGTTTAATGAGAAATCCTCCCTGTTCCTCCAATTTAGAAAGCGCAATCATTCTAAACAATAAAGAAACGTGTGTTGTTTTGAGTGCTCTTTGATAAAAGGACATCGATACATCTACTAAATTACGACTATTCCGTTAACCTGCTTGATTTGAAGCGCGGTGTTAAATGGAACGGCTACTCCAACAATATCAACATTATCTTTTCTCATCTCATAAACATGTAGTCACCACACACGGGGCGGATTTCCAGAAAATTTTATGTAAACCTCCTTTTTGACAATTTTTAAATTTTCATATAGTAATACTAAGTTGCAAGAATAATGCCAAATATTCATTTGAAAAAGTACTGTATACAGTACTTTTTGATTCGAAATTGAATTAATTCAAGAAAATTTGATGCAAATTTAAATTTTGATTTATTTTTGAATTAATAAATGTTGTTTAGCATAGAGATTTGAGGAAGAATGGATTGGTTTTCCTCGCAATAAGAAAGTGCAGAACAACATTGAAGGTGTCACCCTTAGCAAATAGTTTGCGGATCTGATTTGCTTTGATATCATTCAAGGTTTAGAAAGCTTGTGTGATGATGGCCATGACGAGCATATAAAGCTAACAGCTTTCAGTTTGATTGAGAAAGAAGAGGAATCCAAATAGAAATATTCTGCGAGAATAACAACTTGGGTCAAAAGAATCAAAGGAAAATCTCAATCTCTTGGCGAAAAGTTATTTTAAGAAGAAATTTTCGAAAAATTCGTCAAGGAGGGCCACAATGAAAAAATTCTTTGCCATTATTGCCGGATTCATTCTTTTACTGGGTTTCCTGCCGATCTTGAGCCACGCAGAAGCGAGCAGCCCGAAAGAGCAGCACTATTCAATCCTGTTTGACAAAAATGCCATTCCTTCGACACTTGAACAACAGGTAAAAAACATGGGTGGAGAAGTGACTTTTACAGTCCCGGAAATCGGGTTTGCTCAAGTGAAGGTTCCATCGAAGGCGTATGGAAAATTAAAAGGCATGTCAGGTGTCAGTTCAGCCAATCCTTCGGTCTCCTGGAATTTGCCAAAGTCTCATAATATTAAAGAGAGCGGTATAAATCCCGAAAAAACACCGCTTTGGGATATGCAATGGGATATCCGGCGCATCACTAATAATGGTGAAAGCTATAAGCTTGGTACAGGCTCCCATGATGTTATTGTCGGAATTGTAGATACAGGAATCGACCGGGATCATCCGGATTTGGTGAAAAACCTGATGCCCGGGTCTAAAAACTTTGTTCCGCCTGGAGGATACCAGGGTGAGGAGCCGTATGAAAACGGGGATCCAAACGCATTCGATGACCTCCACGGGCATGGAAGCCATGTGGCTGGATCCATCGCCGCGAATGGGGGAATGCTCGGTGTTGCTCCGGATACAGGCATCCGGGCTTATCGTGTATTTGGAACAAGTGCGGCTGAGACCTCTTGGATCGTTTCCGCAATGGTTGCTGCGGCCAATGATGGAGTGGACGTCATTTCCATGAGTTTAGGAGGATTTGATGTCAAGGGACAGGTTTTTTATGTTGATCCGGAAACAGGAAAAAAAGAAAATCTCGGAAATGGCGTTGCTGATTTCAAAGCATACAAGCGTGCCATCGATTATGCAACCAATAAAGGATCTCTTGTTGTTGTGGCAGCAGGGAATGAGAATTTGAATGCAACGAATAAAAAAGAAGTCATGGATTATATCAATCTTGAACTTGCTGAATCCGGACTTTATGCGGTTGGTGCAGGGTTTGAAGTGCCGGGAACCATTCCGGGGGTCGTGACGGTTTCAGCCACCGGGCCGAAAGATGTTCTGGCAAACTATTCAAACTACGGGCCTGGTTTTATAGACATTGCCGCAGTAGGCGGTGATGCCAGAATGTATGATCAATATACGGAAGAAGGCAGATTTGAAGAATATATAAACAATCGTTTATTTGAACAAGAGTTCAACTTAAGTACAAGTAATGATGGCTCATACTATTGGTCCATAGGCACATCCATGGCTACTCCGAAAGTATCTGCCGTCGCCGCTCTGCTAATCGACAAACATGGAAAAATGCCTCCGAAAAAATTGGAAGACCTGCTGTATAAAACAGCCGTTGACCCCGTAAAAGGTACGGATAAAAAGAACTTTGGATCCGGACACTTAAATGCTTATAATGCGTTAAAATAGAAATCTGAATTTTGATATACAGGTATATGAATCAAGCGGTTGAAATATAATATATTAATAAGGAGTAATTCATGGAAAATCATCGGACGAAAACATTGTACGATTATCATGTCTGGGCTAATCAACAAGTGATTGAGCACTTGGAACAAATGCCCGAAAAGATTTATAAAGAAACACTTAAAAGTGTCTTCCCATCAATCCATGACGTCCTTGTCCATCTTTATATAGTAGACATTATTTGGCTAGGGACGATGAAAGGAAAAAGCTCTCAAGAAACTATGAAGGAAGTAGAACGGCGAAAGCCGGAATTATCAGGTGCCGCAATAGAAGAACTTGAAGTGTTCTATGAGGAACTCTCAAAAGAGTTTTACGATTTTTTTAGTGAACAAAAAGACCTGGAGCGGGTTATTGTAGCCGAGCATCCAAAATATGGACGATGTGAGTTCGTACTTGCAGATCTTATTCAGCATGTAGTTAATCATGGGACGTATCATCGCGGAAATGTGTCTGCGATGCTTCATCAACAAGGTGAACGAGGTGTTCCCACGGATTATGTGTTTTTTCTCCTCGAATGATGAAATACGTATAACAACCCACTTTCTATAAGGGGTTGTTTTTTTTGCTGGAAATCATTGTAATCCAATTGTAATATTTGAAACCCCGGTGTAAAATTGAGAGAGTGGCAGATTCGAAGTTTTTATCTGGCAAACTTTATAAAAAAGGAAGTTTTTCAATTGTCTGGACGGATTAAATTACCTGGGTGGATTCTTTTGTTTTTGGTGATTTTCCTAATAATCGGCGGAATAGATAGGCTGATAAATGTCTCAATCAAGGCGAAAAGTCAGGAAGAAATTCAAGAAGAGAAAGTGATCAGCAAATATCCAAAAATCAACCTGAAAACTGTGACAAAGCAGACGGATGAATATACATATTCCATCAATGAACCAGATATAGATAGTGAGAAAGTAAATAAATCTATTAATAAATGGATCAAGGACCAGAAAGAGAAATTTGTAAAAGAAGCCGAGGATAACAAAGAAGTGCAGACAGACGGGATGCGCGCCGATCTCAACATCCAGATGGAGACCCACAGAATCACGGAAGATTATTACAGTCTTGTTTTTCGTACATATATGATAAATGGTGGGGCAAACGGGCAGAATAAGGTGAAAGTCTTCAATATCGATATAGTAAATGACCGCTTTCTTGAAATCGGCGATATTTTGGATTTGAATAAAGATAACATGGAAGGTATTCAAAAGATTGTATGGGAAGAATTACATAATAATAAGGACATCCAGTCATATTTGCTGGTTGAAGAATTTAATCAGTGGGTGAAGCATCCGGAGGACTGGGAATGGTCTATCGATCGGAAGAACTTTTCCTTATACATAGATGAATACAAAATTGCCGCAGGAGCGGCTGGTGCTATTGAAATCGATGTCCCCGTTAAAAAGATGTATATTTATCTCCAAAAAGACGTTGATTCATTTTTAAAAATGCCGAAAGAGCAAAAGCTAGAAAAAGAGAAAATCATTCAGCAGGAACAATTGAAATTGGACCCGAATGGAAAATATGTAGCGCTGACATTCGATGATGGTCCAAGTCCAGATGTAACACCTAGAATACTGAAAGCATTGAAGGAACACAATGCAAAAGCGACTTTCTTTATGCTTGGAAACCAAGTGGATTATTATCCGGAGCTGGCCCGGAAGGTGGCGGAAGAAGGGCATGAAATTGGGAATCACTCAAAAAGCCACCCAAATCTATCAAAATTGGGTCCCAAGAAAATAAAGGAAGAAATGGACTATACAAAGGATAAGATTGCGGAGGCAACAGGAATAACACCTCATCTGCTGCGTCCTCCCTATGGCGCCTATAATGATCATTTTGTGGAATACTCAAAAGAAAACGGCGATTCTATCATTCTATGGTCTGTGGATTCTTTGGATTGGAAGATACGAAATGCTTTTTCAGTGAAGAAGAAAGTCGAAAGCAGCGTGGCTCCGGGGGGCATTGTTCTTATGCACGACATCCATCCTTCAACAGGAGATTCATTGCCGAATCTTTTGACTCAGTTGGAGCAGGAAGGCTACCAATTTGTCACGGTATCACAACTTCTCAACTGGAAAGAAGAGCAGGGGACAGGACCGCATTTTGGAAGCTTGAAATAATAGATTTAAAAGGAGCGGCGTAGGCTGCTCCTTTGTATTTGTATTGACATGCTTTTATCCTGTATGTTATTAAATTAGTTACTAGCACTCATTCGGTTAGAGTGCCAACGAATAATGGAAAGGGGATTTTCAGATGGCAAAACAGGCTTTTAAAGCGGAGTCCAAAAGACTGCTTGATATGATGATTAACTCCATTTACTCCAATCGAGAAATCTTTTTGCGGGAATTGATTTCCAACGCAAGTGATGCGATCGACAAAATGTATTATAAGGCACTTACAGATGAATCTTTGACGTTTAACCGTGAGGACTATTACATAAAAATTGATGTCGACAAAGAGAGTCGGACCTTGAAAATTATGGATACCGGGATCGGAATGACAGAGGAAGAGCTAGAAAACAATCTCGGTGTCATTGCCAAGAGTGGCTCGCTAGCCTTTAAAAATGAGAATGAGTTAAAAGATGGGCATGACATTATCGGTCAGTTCGGCGTCGGTTTTTATTCAGCTTTTATGGTGGCGGACAAGGTGACGGTTTTGACAAAGGCGTTTGGAAGCGGACAGGCGTACAAATGGGAATCAACCGGCGCGGAGGGCTACTCAATTGAGCCTTGTGAAAAAGAGAATGTGGGAACTGAAATTATTTTAACGATTAAGGAAAACACCGACGATGAAAGTTATGATGATTATTTAGAGGAATACCGCTTAAGGTCCATTATTAAAAAATACTCTGATTTCATCCGCTATCCAATCAAGATGGAAGTCACCGAAAGCAGGCTGAAAGAAGGAAGCGAGAATGAATTTGAGGAATACAAAGAGGAACAGACGATCAACAGTATGGTTCCCATTTGGCGAAAAAACAAAAGCGAATTGACTGACGAAGATTACGTGAACTTTTATCAGGAAAAACATTACGGCTTTGACAAACCGCTAAAACATATCCATATCAAAGTCGATGGAACCGTCAGATATAATGCAATCCTCTTCATCCCTGAAAATATTCCTTTTGATTATTACTCGAAAGAATTTGAAAAAGGGCTTGAACTGTACTCCAGCGGAGTTCTTATCATGGAAAAATGTGCAGATTTGCTCCCTGATTATTTCAGCTTTGTTAAAGGGATGGTTGACTCTGAAGATTTGTCATTGAACATTTCAAGGGAAATTTTACAGCAGGACCGGCAGTTGAAGTTTATCGCGAAAAATATCCAAAACAAAATCAAACGTGAATTGGAGAGTTTTTTAAAGAACGATAGAGAGAAGTACGAGCTGTTCTATCATTCATTTGGCCGCCAGCTGAAGTTCGGAGTGTACAATAATTTCGGGCAGGATAAGGATGTATTGAAGGATCTGTTATTGTTCTATTCTTCCAAAGAAGAGAAGCTGGTTACACTCGATGAATATGTATCCAGAATGCCGGAAGACCAGAAATATATTTACTATGCGACCGGAGAAACGAATGAAAGAATTGCCAGGATGCCGCAGACCGAGCTTGTGGCGGACAAGGGGTATGAGATATTATACTTCACAGAAGATGTGGATGAATTTGCGATTAAAATGTTAATGTCCTATAAAGAGAAAGAATTTAAATCTGTAGCCAGCGGAGATCTGGGCATTGACGAGGAAAGCCAGGAGAAAAAGGAAGCTGAAGAAAAAGAGAACAAGGATCTTCTGGACTATATGAAGGAAACTTTATCCGGTAAAGTAAAGGATGTAAAGATTTCCACCCGCCTTAAAAATCATCCGGTTTGCTTGACGGCAGACGGAGAAGTTTCCATTGAAATGGAAAAAATTCTTAGAGCCATGCCGAATAACCAGGAAGTAAAAGCGGAAAAAATCCTGGAAGTCAATGCAGACCATGATGTATTCAGGTCGTTAAAAGCCGCTTTCGAACAGGATAAGGAAAAGGCAGCTCTTTACACAAATCTTCTGTATAACCAGGCGCTGCTCATAGAAGGGCTGCAGATTGAAGATCCGATAGAATTTACAAATAATATTTGTAAAGTTATGGTATAAATATGGGGCAGCCCCAGAAGACGGGGCCGCCCTCTCTTCATATATAAAACATTTCAGGAGGTATTCATTTTGTCAAATCCATTTGAAAACTTTACCCCAGATTTTTGTACGTCAGGTACATTTATGAGGCTCCCTTCCAAACGGGATAATCCAAAAGCGGCCATTTTAGGAATGCCTTTTGATACAGCTGCTTCCTATCGGGCAGGTGCAAGATTTGGTCCACAGGCGATCAGGCAGGCATCTTTAACTTTATCCCCACAAAATGAATTGCTGAATGTTGCCCCTTTTGAAGATACACAAGCAATCGACATAGGGGATTTACCTGTCATTACCCAAAATATTCATAAAAGCTATGAAATTATGGAAAATGCGATGCTGGAGCTTATGAAGAAAAATATCATCCCCATTGGGCTGGGAGGGGACCATTCCATTACATTGGCAAGCCTTCGTGCAGCAGCCAAGGTATATGGGCCTGTTGCCCTGCTACAGTTTGACTCTCATACAGATACATGGGATACGTATATGGATGAAAAGTACTGGCACGGCTCGCCTTTTATTCGGGCATACGAAGAAGGACTTGTACAGCCCGATAAGGTTGTTCAAATCGGAATGCGCGGCTGGGACATTGATTCCAGTTTAGAATTGGGATATAACGTTATTACGCAAAGTGAGTTATTCAACCGGGGAATTGACGATGTTGTTCAACAAGTAAAACAAATAATTGGCGACACTCCTTGTTTTTTAACCTTTGATATTGACTTTGTTGATCCTGCTTATGCTCCCGGTACCGGTACGCCTGAGGTTGGAGGCTTCAGCAGCCACGAAACACTAAAAATGGTCCGTGCGCTTACAGACATGAACTTTATAGGGTTTGACCTTGTTGAAGTACTTCCGTCATTTGATCCAACTCAAATAACGGCACTTTTGGCGGCGACCATTGTTCACAACTTTGGAAGCCTGGCAGCCATTCAATTGAATCAAGAGAGGGTGAAATAAGGAATTCCATTTGCAAGTCACTCCTTTTAGAGTGGCTTTTTTTATGATTTCTGAAAAGCAAAGATTGTCAATATTGTAGATAATTTAGATTTCAGACTATACTCTGTCCAACGCTGGACGGATAAATGCAGCGGCACTTAAAATGTTCATAAAGGTGCGACAGTTGGTCAGCATTCCAGTTCATAAACAGTTTTTTCGAAAAAGGACTAAACAGTTTGTTAATGTATAATAGAAGTGTACCTAAAAGAGGAGGCCATTACGAATGAATACAAAATTCATTGCCGAAAAGCTCCCGGACCTTTTTGCGGGGAATACGGTTGACATAGCGAATAAAATAGACAAATCTCAAGATTTCATGGAAGGTGTAAGGAATCTGATCGAACTCTGCGGAGATGACCCAAATCGGGAAGGCCTGGAGG
Source organism: Siminovitchia fordii DSM 16014 = CIP 108821 (assembly GCF_000374565.1). Lineage (GTDB taxonomy): Bacteria > Bacillota > Bacilli > Bacillales > Bacillaceae_C > Siminovitchia > Siminovitchia fordii. The sequence goes on from NZ_KB894696.1 coordinate 73,051, forward strand.
AAACGCCTTACAGGGTTTTGAAAGCATTCTTGGAATATACGGAAGGGTACAAGGAAAACCCTGCTATTCATTTGGAAAAGACTTTTGATGTGAAACATAAAGAGTTGGTTCTAGTTAAGAATATCGAATTTTATTCAATGTGTGAACATCACTTTGCGCCATTTTTCGGTGTTGCCCACGTCGGTTATATGCCTGACTTCAAAATTACTGGTTTATCTAAAATCGGCCGGATGGTTGAGGGATATGCGAAACGTTTCCAAGTACAGGAAAGACTGACAAACGAGATAGCGGACGCAATCGAGCAAGTTCTGGAGCCCCAAGGGGCAATGGTAGTGATTGAAGCGAAACATATGTGCATGTGTGGAAGAGGAATTAAAAAATCAAACTCATCAACAACAACAACTGCTGTCAGGGGATTATTTGAAGACAGATCGGATGCACGCATGGAATTTTTGTCCCTTATTAATCGGTAATTGACTCAAGTCTGTGAAAGGGTGAGGGTAATGAGACATGCAGTGATCACGGCGGGCTCAAAAGGGATCGGCCGTAAGGTTACCGAGGAGTTCCTTAGAAAAGGCTGCAGTGTAACCGTAAATTATAATCGAGATAAAGATAAAATTAACGAGCTTATAAAAGAGTGGGAGCCTTATAAAGAAAGATTGCAATTTGTTCAAGGGGACGTCACTCGTAAGGATGATATCGCCAATATTGTTGAAATGACCATGAGTAGATTCGGAAGAATCGATTATTTGATCAATAATGCCGGGCCATATATTTTTGAGCGGAAAAAGTTAATGGATTACGAAGACAACGAATGGTATGAAATGATTGACGGGAACTTAAATGCCGTGTACCACTTCTTGAAATTAACCATTCCTGTCATGAGGAAGCAAAGGTTCGGCAGGATTATCACATATGGATTTCAGGATGCGGAGCATTCGCCTGGATGGAAATACCGCTCTGCTTTCAGTGCAGCCAAAGTGGGACTCGTGTCACTAACGAGAACGATTGCCCTAGAAGAAGCGGAGTATGGGATTACAGCCAATATGGTCTGTCCCGGGGACATTGTCGGGGAAATGAAAGAAGCCGACATTGAAACAGCAAGACAAATAAAAGATGAACGGACACCAATCGGCAGATCGGGTACAGGAGAGGATATTGCTCGTTTGATTGGTTTTATTTGCGATAAAGATTCTGATTTGATCACAGGCAGTATTATTTCCGCATCAGGCGGTATCCATGTTGTCAATCGATATAAAAATTAAGATAGGCTCCGGGCAGGAGCCTATTAGTATGTAAGGAAAGTGATGGAACCATGACTCCCTACGAAGATAAACAATGGGTTTTCGCCAATTTTCTCCGGGATTCCAATCACAAAATCTCTTGCTTCAAAGTTGGATTAAAAAATAAGTAGGATTTTGTCATTTCCCAGGAAATGTAAAGCAAAGTTGGGAGGCAAATGAAGTATATGATTCTAGGAACAAACCGGCCATTTGCTATAACGAAAAACCCGAATGCCTTCTTGGCATTCGGGCTCACTTATATTAATAATAGACTTTGATTTTAACAGTTCTTACTCCCCAATTAAGAGCTTTCTTTTTTGTTGGCATATGCAAGTCAATTTTGTTTTTCTTAATGGCACCGCCGGTATCTCCTGCGATTGCCATTCCGTATCCTTCCACATATACTTTGGAACCAAGCGGGATTTGTTTTGGATCAACGGAAATGACCTTTGCATTCGGGTTTTTCTTTAAGTTGATGCCAGTTGCGGTAATGCCACTGCACCCTTTGCAGCCTGCTGTATATGCGGTTGCTTTTACTGTCATAGTTTTATAAGCAGCTTTTTTAGCCTTTGCTTTCTTGGCCGGTGCTTTCTTAGCTGCAACTTTTTTAGCTGGTGCCTTTTTAGCAGGAGCCTTTTTGGCTTTGGATTTTGCTGCAGGTTTAGTAATCTTTAAAACTTGATTTATTCTGATTGTATCGCTCTTAAGGCCGTTCCAGCTTTTAATCTGGTTGACGGTTACTTTGTTCTTATTTGCGATCTTCCAAAGTGAATCGCCTTTTTTTACTTTATATGTAGATCCAGCGGCTGAAGAAGCTCCTGAGAAACTAAATACTAGAAATAAAGCTGTGATGGCTGATATTACAATTTTCTTCAAAATAATGTACCCCTTTGTTCTTTGTAGGGCTAGTATAACAAGCGAATGTAACAATAATGTTTCAAGTGTATAGTATTTGTGTTACAAATGGAGAATAATGGTTTAATTTCCAGCGTCTTAAACAAGGAGGAGACACTTCAATGCTGCGAATCTAACGTGTTAGTGGGGGATGAGAGAGAAGGATAGCGGGTTTATATTGTCAAAACGTTTATAAAAGCCTTTTGCTGGGAATCGGAGATTTTATGAACAGTATAGGACTTCCTGAATGGAGGAAAATTACTTGGGCGACTGAGAAAGGAATTGAAAAAATGCCAGACAAAACAATTCCATAGTGCCCAAGATATTAGGGGATTTCAGTGAAAAATAATCCCCTTATTCAATATGCTCATATAAAGTCACGCTTTCAATGTAATTAATAAATCTCCTTAATTCCCTTGCTTGTTCCCTGCTAATCTCCCCAGACTGATAAAGTTCATGGATCTTTGAACGCTCTACGTCCATTACCTTAATGCGGAGCTCTTCTTTTTGCTCTTCCATTATTTCCTCATATTGCACAGAAGGCTTTTTTAATTGTTCAGTCAATCTTTCGTATTCAAGAATAACCGCGTAGACCATATCTTTCTCTTCAATCTTTTGTGCATTTTCCTTTAATACTTCTAGAGCGGATTGTAATGCTCTGATCTGTATTTGCTTCCTTACATGTAATTTGGTTTTTTCATCTTTTCTTCTATGCAGGCTATAGCGTTTCAAACCTCTCATAGCTAGTCCGAAGAGATACAAGAATCTGGATCTGACATTGTTGGAAAGAGCTTCTTCCCGAAGGTTTAGAGATTTTTCAAATGCTTCATAGGCCTCTTCATCCATCCCATTTTTATTCATAAGTTCCTGTAAATATTTTCTCTCGGCTTTTAACCCGATTAATCTGATATCTGACATCTTTTGTTGTTCATTAGTATTTTCTTCTGTCCTTTTCCATTTCGGGTGGATATGTTGCATTTTCACTTTATATTCATTCATTAATTCGTAAGCTGCTGTTTTATTTTCTTCCGCCATTTCCGACCGTAGTGCTTCGATGGCCGCAAGCAGAATTTTTCTTTTTGCTACGGTTAAATCTCTTTCAGTTTCTTTAGGCTGAACGTCTTGACTTAAAAGCGGCAAAAATGCTGTAGCGGCAATTAAGGTAAATAGTATTACACCGGCAGCCAAAAAAAGAATTAGGGAGCGCTCGGGAAAGGCACTTCCCTCCAAAACGATGTATGGAATGGAAAGGACTCCTGCCATTGTAACTGCACCCCGAACACCTGTTAAACTGATAAATAAGCTTGTTTTTAAGCTGGGTTTTATAGAGTCGATTGATTGATTTTTCCGGTAAGTGGAATATGAAAAAAGATAAGACCACATAAAACGTATTCCTAATATAACAAGCCCAATTAAAATAACGTATAGAATAGCCAAAACGTTTCCTATATTCGGATCCTCCACTGTGGCTATCATAGATGAAGGTATATTCAAGCCCAATAAAAGAAAGACAACACCATTTAATATAAAAAGCACAATGGTCCAAATATTTTCCGTCAGGACTTGCTCTTGGGCGTTTAATACTTCTGTACGTTCTCTTATAATGGTGTGGGCAATGCCAGCCACCACAACAGCAATTACACCTGAGGCGTGAAATAGTTTTTCTGCGATCATATAAATAAGGAAAGGAGTTACAATTTGCAGTAATGAATGGAAAGTTACGTCAAGAATTCCTTGTTTTCGCAGTGTAAAACGAATCCACATAATCACAAGAATAAGAATAAAACCAGATATAGCTCCAGCTAAAAACATATAGGTAAAATCAATCAGAGCTTTTGGCAATGAAAAAAATCCGGTCACGACGGCTGCCACCGCATAATTAAAAGCAACCAAACCAGATGCATCATTGATTAGTGATTCACCTCTTACCAGATTCAATACCCTTTCGGGAATATGAATCCGCTTTGCAATCCCGTTTACGGCTACAGGGTCGGTAGGGGATAAAATGGCTGCTAAAGCAAATGCCGCAGCAAGCGGAATAGTTGGAATCAACCAATGTATAAACAAGCCGCCTCCAATAGTCGTTAACACAACAAGAACAATAGCATTTCCAAAGATAGGGGCTCTCATTTTCCACAATTCCTCACGTGGATAATGTCTACCGTCGTTATATAATAGGGGTGCAACAAACAACAGTAAAAACCATTCTGTTTCTAGAGTAAAGGTAAGATCTTTTAGAAAAACAGCCAAAATGATTCCAAAGGCAATTTGCGTCAATGCAGTTGGAATAAAGGGTATGTAGTGGCTGATTATATTTGAAATTAATAAACAAACGAGCAATAATAATACAATCATTAATAATTCCATGTTGTAAGCCCCTTCAGCATCATTACTTTTTTATATACCCATATTTTCACTCCAATACAAGTATTTATGAAAAAGCAAATCATTTAAATTTTTCTAAATTATTATATAAATCCTGCTCAATGGTCGAAAGCTACATCACTTCATTGCATACCAAATAAATTTTTGCTTTTTAAGCTGATAACAGCTATTGACCTTCATTTATATTGATTGATAAAATAACGTAGTATCTAAAAAAATAAGCGATGAGGGTTATGGGTAACACTATAACAAGAGCAGCTTCTGGAGAGACCGCGGAAAACGCGGCGCCGAAGGATTCACAATCTCAGGCAAAAGGACAGAAGAGTAACTTACGGAAGTTTTTGTATGTTATTCTACTATCTTTGAGATTGGAGCAAATCCAATCTTTTTTTGTTTTCATAAAATATATTTGGGGTGACTTGCGAATGGATAAGAGACGTGCAGTAGTAAGTGTAGTGGGAAAAGATCAGGTCGGCATTATTGCCGGCGTAACGAAAATACTCGCCGATAATCAGGTGAATGTCCTTGATATAAGCCAGACGATTTTGCAGGATTTTTTTACCATGATGATGGTGGTTGATGTATCCGGAATAGAAAATTTGGATTCTTTGCAAAAGCAATTTAACGAACTTGGAGAAAAGGTAGGACAAAAAATCAACATTCAACGGGAAGAAATATTTCAATCCATGCATCGGATATAAGAAGGGGATTTAATCATGAATATAGCATTGACAGAAATGATGGAAACGATCAGAATGGTCCAGATGGAAAATTTGGACATTCGGACGGTGACAATGGGAATTAGCTTGTCAGACTGTGCAGACTCCGATTTTGCAAAGATGAATAAACGGGTCTACGAAAAGATCACAGGTTATGCCGGCCGCTTAAAAAGCGTTGCTGAAGAGGTGGAAAAAGAGTACGGGATTCCAATTGTCAATAAACGAATTTCCGTAACACCCATTGCTGAAATATTGGGAAATGCATCAAAAGATCAGGCAGTCGAACTGGCTAAAACGCTTGATAGAGCAGCTAAGGTGCTTGGCGTAGATTTTATCGGAGGGTATTCGGCTCTTGTACATAAAGGTGTCACGAAAGGAGACCAAACACTTCTTGATGCACTTCCCGAGGCGCTTAGCGTGACAGAGCGAGTCTGTGCATCTGTTTCCGTAGCGACAACAAGGACGGGTATTAATATGGATGCAGTAGGCGTGATGGGAAAAATCATCAAAGAGGCGGCGGAAAGGACGAAAGACCAAAACGGACTTGCCTGTGCAAAGCTTGTTGTATTCAGCAATCCTGTTGAGGATAATCCTTTTATGGCAGGGGCTTTCCATGGAACTGGCGAGGGGGAGGTTGTCCTTAATGTCGGCGTTAGTGGTCCAGGAGTTGTTCTGAATGCTTTAAGGCGTCATCCCGATGCGGATCTTGGTCAGGTGGCTGACGTCATCAAGAAAACCGTCTTTAAAATTACACGCGCCGGCGAATTGATCGGCCGGGTGGTAGCGGACCGCTTGGATGTTCCGTTCGGCATCATGGATCTCTCATTGGCGCCGACTAATGCAATGAATGACAGCGTAGCGGAAATCTTGGAAGAAATAGGTTTGGAAAGAGTGGGAACCCACGGAACAATTGCCGCACTGGCTTTGATGAATGATGCAGTGAAGAAAGGGGGTGCCATGGCGAGCTCCTATGTCGGTGGGCTGAGCGGGGCGTTCATTCCTGTCAGTGAGGATGAAGGGATGATCCGCGGAATCATGGATGACGCTCTGACCCTATCCAAACTTGAAGCCATGACGTGCGTCTGCTCTGTTGGATTGGATATGATCGCATTGTCCGGTGATGCATCTCCGGAAACTCTTGCGGCTATCATAGCCGACGAAGCGGCCATTGGCATGATCAACAAAAAGACAACAGCCGTCCGTGTCATCCCTGTGCCAGGCAAAAAAGAGGGGGATATGGTCGAATTCGGCGGACTGCTAGGGAGGGCTCCTGTGTTGGGAGTGAATGCCTTCAGTTCGGAAAAATTCATCCGCCGCGGCGGGCGCATACCCGCACCATTGCAATCCTTGATCAATTAGGCCAAAGAAAAACGGCTCCCGGGTTACCAGTCCGGGAGCCAAATGGCATACGAATTCCCACAATCACTAATACCTCAAAGCGTCTAAATACAATTCATTCACCTTATCCCAATTAAAAGTGTTCCAATTCCGGTCGTCTGTTTTGATACTTTAAATAATAAGCATGCTTCCAGACATCAATGATAAGCAACGGCTTTTTCCCGGCTATTAAAGGGGTGTCTTGATTTGCAGTGTTTATGACTTGTAATTCATTGCCATCGAGGACAAGCCACCCGTATCCCTGCAGAACCGGGAAATTGAGGCTTTGGAGAGCTTATTTTTAAAGTTATCAAAGGTTTTAAAATAATAGTCAATGGCTTTGGCTATATCACCTCCTTTAGGGCTCATGACTTCCCAAAACAGGCTGTGGCAATAATCCCCCCGCTGTTATTTCTTACATCTGTTTGTACTTCTATGCAAAGACGGCAGGTTGCTGAGCAGATATTCTATAGGTCTGCTTTCAAGGTCCTCGTAATCTTCCAACAAGGTATTTAAATGTCGGATATATGTTCCATGGTGTTTATCATGATGAGTTTCCAATGTCTGGGTATCTATGTATGGCTCCAGGTTCGTCATAATCATAGATTAACGCTGGTAAAACAAATGAGGACATTCATACAATCTCCTTCCATTTCTCTAAAAGTTTCCCAGATGCAAAATTCCTGCAGGAATATTGAAAAATCAATTCCCTTTAATAAAATAGGTAAATAGTTTGACTTTTAATTTACGGGTTCATTTATAGGGCAGTGATGTGGGCTATTTTCTGTGAAAATGGACTTTCGTGCCGGAATAGGCAGCAATTGTTGCACAGCAGTATGGGGATAGGGCAAAATATAAAATAGAGGGGAAAATCAATCTAAAGGGAGGACTCGAATGATCAAAATAAAAAAAGATATTTCATTTGTCCAGTTAATACCAAAAGTACTTCAAGCAGTATTAAACATTTCTCTAGTATTTCTAGCTATGATCTTATCCATTTTATTAGTTCAGGAGTTAATCATTTTCGGTCAAATCCTGTTCAAAGAACAGAATAGTGATTATAAACTCTTTCTGGCAAATATACTTTTGTTCTTTCTATATTTTGAGTTTATCACAATGATTGTCAAATATTTTAAGGAAGACTACCATTTCCCTCTGAGATATTTTCTTTATATAGGGATTACGGCAATGATTCGCTTGATCATTGTTGATCATGATCATCCTGTCAACACGTTATTTTATTCTATTGTTATTCTCATATTGATCATTGGTTATTTCATTATGAATATCACGCCTCGAGAGAGGCCTGACAGCAGATGGTTTTTCAAAAAATAAAGCTTTCATTAAACACAGGGAAACCGCTCTCTGTGGTTTTGTTCGTTTAAGAAGGACTTAGCAATGAGGTCCCATCAGGAGGTCGGATTTCGTATGAAAATAAATATTAAAGAGAACACTTTGGAATTAATGCTTGGAGACATTACGAAGCAAGCGACTGAGGCTATTGTAAATGCTGCGAATGGAACACTGCTGGGCGGAGGCGGGGTTGACGGGGCGATCCATAAAGCGGCCGGTCCTGAGCTATTGGTTGAATGTAAAAGGATTCGAAAGGGTTTGCTGAAAGGCGAGCTTCTTTCAACTGGAAAGGCTGTTATGACAGGAGGATATAGCCTTCCTGCCAAGTTTGTGATCCATACGGTAGGGCCTGTCTGGCAGGGAGGGGCGAATGATGAGGAAAGGCTTCTCTCCGACTGTTACCGAAATTCACTCCAACTATCCTTAGACAATAATATCAATAGTATTTCTTTTCCTTCCATCTCTACAGGGGTATATCGTTTTCCTGTGAAGCTGGCATCTGAAATTGCCCTTCGTTCAATCCTTGAATTTCTGGATCAAAATCATTTGGGAAAAGTCATCATGATGCTTTATTCGGAAAGAGACTTTGATGTGTATCAATCATCGCTAAAAAAACTCTTATAAAAAAAGCGGGTAATTAATTAGGAGCACCTAATGAATTAACCCGTAATTTTTTCTGTCCTCACCTGTGCTTTAAATAAAAACTCTCTGACCTCTTCCATTGTTAATCCCATTTGCTTCGCGAGCATGATCAGTTCCACCCATTCTTGATCCAATGCCACTTTCAAAGGGGCCCCCTCCTTATGTATCTGTAGCTCCTAAACTCACTTTATCTTACAAAGGTTAAAAGTAAGTTAAAAAACTATAATATTGGGAAAATTTCTTTATTTTTTTGAAATAGAAAAACTGCCTATATCCTTATAATGAGATTTGGCAGCGTTTTTTAAAGAAATTTTAAAGAAAATGACGTTTTTTGTTGGGAAAATTTTAGAGGGGAAATCTTCATTTCTTATTGTCTATGGAAAGTTTATAACCAAATCCTCTCTCTGTCTGTATGTATTTTGGATTTCTGGGGTTATCCTCGATCTTTTTCCTTAGTGTACTTAAATTCACTTTGACTGTCTTTAGGTCTGCCTTTGAATCCATTCCCCATATTTGGTCATATAGTTGTTCGGCACTGAATACTCGGTTTGGATTCTGGGCCAAATAGAAGAGGAGCATTTTTTCTTTAATAAACAGATTAATTTTCTTGTTCTTTTTATACACTGTTTTATTGGCGAGATCGATTGCCAAATCTCCCAGCTTCAATACATTAGATGCAGTCAGGCTGCTTCTCCTAATATTTGCCTTGATTCTGGCAATCAATTCGAAGGTGTCGAAAGGTTTGATGATAAAGTCATCGCAGCCGATTTCAAATCCTTCAAGTTCGGTACTTTTCGATTTTTTGCCGGTAATAAAAATGAGCACCCCGTCCGATTTTTCCCTGAATTTCCGGGCAACCTCAAATCCGTTTTGATCCGGGAGTTGAATATCGAGAAGGAGAATGTCAGGTACCATTTCATCAATTAAACGAAGCCCTTCGGAAGCTCTTGTGGATGAAGTGACAGTAAATCCTTCTTTTTCCAGGTGGATTTTGAGAATATCTATGTGTGGATGCTCATCTTCAACAATTAATATTTTAATTGTATTCATACCAACCCTCCCTTCGCATTCCTATTTTAAGGGACGAAGAGGACTCCCCTCTGTGCAAAAGGCTTAAAGAGGTTCGGGGAAGGATGCAAATCCGTAATCCTCATATAGAGTACAGTGAATAAATCAAGATTAGTATTTAATTATTATATCAATTTAGTCTATTTTATTCATAACTTTACAAATAATGTCGAACGATTTCTGAGGAAAATGAAATTTTGTCAGGTAAAATTAGGCCTAAAGTCTGGAAAAAATTCCCTGTTTGAATACTCCGGCCAATCTGCTAATTTTTTGGCAATTATAAATGATGTCTGCCCTTTAAACATTTTAATCAAAATGATTGAGTTTTAACTACACAGAATATAGTAAGATAAGGAAAACGGGCAAACTTTGGGGGCTATCTTGATGAAGAATAGGATTGTTGCGGGAATCGCTGCACTTTTCTTTTTTGTGGGGGGCTGCACCCATAATCAGAAAACAATTGGACAAAAAAACCAATATGAGGCCGGGGATGAAACAGAAATGCTGGCGAAAGTGAAGGGTTTGGTTTCCAATATGCAATTTCCATTGAAAGTACCAAAAGAAATGTGGTCCATTCCATCAGCGTGACAATCGATGAAGAAAGAAGTATCATGGCGGCTGCTGAACTGCAAAGCCTTTCCAGTACATTTTCCGGTCAGTGTTGCGGTGAATATATATGTCGATAATGGCAAATTTCAAAGAAATATTGATATAAGCAGGGAAGATTACAGTTTCACTCGTTATTTGCCGGCTATGGAATAAAAAAATTTTTGGGAGCTGTTTGATGATTGACTTTAAACTCGATAAACTTTTATCTATTAAAACAACAGAGGAACAGCGGATATTTCCCGCTGATCCGCACTACAATCCATATGAGCCAACCCCTTACGCCGCATTGGAACAATTGTTTTCACGGTACAAACTGACTGCAGGCGATTGCCTTGTAGATATGGGATGCGGAAAGGGAAGGGTCCCTTTTTACGTAAATTACTTTTTCCATACTACCTCTATTGGAATCGAGATGAATCCCGCATTGTACGAGGATGCACTCAAGAACAAAGTAAGCTACAGCAAAAAAGCAAGGCGGAGGAGGGGAAGTGTCGAATTTCAATGTGTGCTTGCACAGGAATATCAAATTCAATCTTGGGATAATGTGTTCTTCTTTTTCAACCCTTTTTCTATACAGATTTTTATGACGGTTCTACAGCACATTTTGAAGTCTGGTGAAATGTATCCCCGTACCATAGATTTAATTTTGTATTACCCCTCCAATGAATATGTATACTATTTATCTAATCACACCCAATTCAAGCTTATAGAAGAAGTCCAGCTTGATTATTATCATGAACGGAATGATCATGAACGGATCTTGATTTTTCGGATGGAAAGAGAGGGAAATTAAATTGAAGAACAAGTGGCATGAACGTTTTGATACGGAAGAATATGTTTATGGCGAGGAAGCGAATGCTTTTATCAAGAGTAAAGCCGACCGGCTGGAGGGCTGCCTGTCTGTTGTTTGTTTTGCCGAAGGGGAAGGGAGAAATGCAGTCTTTTTAGCCAAGGAAGGCCATAAGGTGACAGCTTTGGACTATGCGGAGAGCGGTATTCAGAAAACACAAAGGTTGGCAGAAAAAAATGATGTGGAAGTGGAGACAAAGAAAGTGGACCTCCTGGAGTACGAAGCAGAGGTTGATCAATTTGACGCCGCAGTCATGGTATTCGGGCATTTTTATAGCCAAGATCAAAAAAAAGTTTTTGATAAAATGTTGAAAACGGTCAAGCCTGGCGGAGTGATCATACTTGAGGTGTATTCAAAGGAGCAAATTGAATATGGAACAGGCGGCCCTCGCGATGTGGATATGCTGTATGACCCGCGAGATATCCTTAAATGGAGCAGTGGCCATCACATTTCGCACTTTTTCTATGGGGAACAGCTTAGAAAAGAAGGAAAACTACATACAGGAAAAGCACATGTCATTCAATTGGTGTTGAAAAAGAACAGATAATGGAAACACTTCCATTAGATCCTCCTACAGGTTTTTCGTGTGTTATATTTTAACAGAAAAACTATTAGTACAAGGAAAAATTTCTCTATTAACCCGAGCTGCTCTCCACATTCCTTTTGGCAAAAGTGGTCATTGCAGATTTTAATATAGAAGGCGTAAGAGAAGCTGCTGTACGAATCATCACCAAGGTTATATGGCAATCCGCCGGTCGCTGACTTCAATAATTTATTTCAAAAACAAAATCAGATACCACATGAAAGAGCAGGGTAGGGAAAATCATCTTGCTCTTTTTTGGCATTCTTTTTGAATGAAAGTTAAAATATAACCATCAAGGGAGCAGGGGGATGGAGAGCTGAAAATGGATATTTTATTGGAGAAGGTCTTTAGAGGCAAACCGAGGACCGTTGGAGTAAAGGATGCCGTCCATCCAATGGACCGCGAGTGGAGAAGTGGGATTTTCAAAGAGCCTGTTGAAGTGCCCATATGGCTGGGGAAAACAAACTTGTCCGGAGACGGTCAGGCAGATCTGAAACACCATGGCGGTCCTGAGAAGGCAGTGTTTGCCTATCCTTCCGAACACTATTCATATTGGCAAAAAGAGCTGCCTGATACAGACATTTTTCCTGGTGGAATGGGGGAAAACTTTTCGTTAAAAAATCAACTGGAGGACTCCGTTTCAATCGGAGATATTTTTAAAATTGGTGAGGCGATTATTCAGGTATCTCAGCCGCGGCAGCCATGCTGGAAGCCCGCACGGCGATTTAAAATAAAAAATTTGGCTCTGCTATTACAAAAGTCAGGCCGTACTGGCTGGTATTGCCGCGTATTGCAAGAGGGTTACGTAGAGGCGGGGCAGACATTGACATTGATTGATCGGCCATTTCCATATTGGACAATTGAAAAATGTAATACAATCATGCACATGGACAGAGATCATTTGGAAGAGGCAAAATTGCTTTCCCAATGCGAACTTCTGTCGATAAATTGGAGAACTACTTTGAAGAACCGGGTGGAAAAAGGAGAAAGCCCGGATGTTCGGAAAAGAGTGATTGGGCCGAATGGATGATTCACAAAAAAGCTTTTTCTTGAAGGGATACCACCTGAATTTTGCGTTACAATTAACTATGAGCTTCTAAGAAAGGATTCAGATGACCTTGGACCTTATTTTGACATTCATCATTTTGGCTGTCACTATCATTTTATTCATGTCCAACAGGATACGGGCGGACTTGGTGGCGGTTATGGCATTGCTGGCATTTGTTCTTACGGGGATCTTAAGTCCGACGGAAGCCCTTGTTGGCTTTTCCAACTCGGTTGTTATTATGATTGCGGGATTGTTCATTATCGGTGCCGGAATTTTACGTACTGGTCTTGCACAGATGGCCAGCAACTTTGTACTCCGTTCTGCTGGAGATAACGAGAACAGGCTTTTTGTCATTCTTCTTGTTATCGTAGCACTTATCGGAACATTTATGAGCAATACGGGAACGGTTGCCATTATGCTGCCGATTGTAGTGAGTATTGCAATCAGTATAAAAAGTACACCATCGAAATTTTTAATTCCACTATCGTATGTGGCAAGCTTTTCCGGATTATTGACGCTCATTGCGTCTCCTGCAAACCTGATTGTAAGTGAGACACTTGCTGAACATGGCTATAAAAAGTTAGGCTTTTTTGATATTACACCAGTCGGTCTAGTTGGAGTCATTACGGGAATTATTTATTTATATTTTGTTCGTAATAAATTTCTCCCTAAAGGGAAAAACCGGGGAAGTGCTGAGGACGAGCATCAGCTGTCGCCTGAAAAGCTTGCCGATGACTATCAATTGGGGGGCAGGCTGTTCCGTGTAAGAGTACCGGATGAATCGGAAATGGTCAATAAAAAACTGACTGAATTGAAGACTCCGGAAAATTACCAATTATATATTTTGAAAATTGTCCGGAGGTCCGCGGAGGGTCTGAATTTATTGCCGATGACCTACCATGAAATGGCCGGACCGAAAAGTGTTATCCAACCGAAGGATATTCTTTACGTGCAGGGAACATTGGAAAACATTGAAAAAATGGTAACAGATTTCGGTTTAATGTTTGAAGAGGAGGAGTCCGAGGCCGACGAATTGGTGTCAAAACAACTCGGTATCGCGGAAGTCCTGTTGACGCCTCATTCGAAATTAATTAATGAGACGGCCAAAAGTATCGGATTCCGTGAGAAGTATAATTTGAATATCTTGGGTATTAACCGCCAGGGGCAATATGTTTTAAAAGAACCGTCAAAACAGCGCCTTCGTTTTGGAGATGCACTGCTAGTTCAGGGTTCTTGGGCTTCGATAGAGCTGCTTGCAAGGGAAACAAACGATGTAGTCGTTGTCGGACAGCCGCAGGAACATGCCAGTGCGGCGTCTGCAAGCGGAAAAGCGCCCATCGCTGCGGGGATTATTTTATTGATGGTATTCCTTATGGTTTTTGAGATTTTTCCTACAGTCATTTCTGTTTTAATTGGTGCGGTGTTAATGATTTTGACTGGCTGTCTCCGGAATATGGATGACGCCTACAGTCAAGTAAACTTTGAGACCATCGTACTAGTTGCCGCCATGCTTCCGATAGCGACAGCCCTGGAAAAAACGGGCGGAATTATGATCCTGTCGGAAGGGATCATTAAGACGCTTGGCGGTTTGGGCAGTTTGGGGGTATTTGCCGGCATTTATTTACTTGCTATGACATTCGGCCAATTCATCAGCAATACGGCAACAGCAGTCCTGTTTGCACCTATCGCCATGAATGCAGCATTAACGATTGATGCCAATCCGTATACATTTTTAATTGGAGTGGCCGTCGCATCAAACATGGCCTTTGCGACTCCGGTTGCCTCTCCTACAAACGCAATGGTCATGACGGCGGGAGGTTACAAAGTCTCTGATTTCGTCAAAATCGGTGTGCCATTGATGGCAGTGGTCTTTGTCGTCATGCTGTTTGCCATCCCATTCTTCTTTCCGTTGTAGGAACAAAAGATTAGAGGTAAACAAGAGGTTCTTCGTATTCCTGCCATTATAAGAAGGTGGTGGGAAATTTCGAGGAGTTAGGCGTTAAAGCAGGGCAGGAGAATAGCATAGACGCTGGTTTACTGTAATCTGAGGTTAAGACAATAGAAAAATAGATCTCAATTTCGGTCACCATGGCAATGAATTGCTCGTGGTGACCGTCTTTTAGTAAATTCCGAATGTCCAGTCACGATAAAGCGTTAAAAGTGCCCGTTTTGAGGGTGTATCTCAAAGATTCGGTCACTAAAAAGCGCTAAAAGTGCCCGTTTTATGGTGAATCTTGAAAGTCCGGTCACTAAAAAGTGCTAAAAGTGCCCGTAAAGTGGTGAATCACGAAAATCCGGTCACTAAAAAGTGCTAAAAGTGCCCGTTTTATGGTGAATCACGAAAATCCGGTCACTAAAAAGTGTTAAAAGTGCCCGTTTTATGGTGAATCACGAAAATCCGGTCACTAAAAAGTGTTAAAAGTGCCCGTAAAGTGGTGAATCACGAAAATCCGGTCACTAAAAAGCGCTAAAAGTGCCCGTAATGTGGTGAATCTTGAAGATCCGGTCACTAAAAAGCGCTAAAAGAGCCCGTAATGTGGTGAATCTTGAAAGTCCGGTCACTAAAAAGCGTTAAAAGTGCCCGTTTTATGGTATGTTACAAAACTTCGGTCACTATGAGCATCGCCAATGTTTACTTGTAAATCGGTTTGCTTTCGGAAAAAGGATCCGCTATAAAAGTAAGAAGGCATTGAGGGCAATCATTCTCAGAGATATATGAATATGGCAGGGCCCCTTAGCGCGCGTTTACACATAACGCTTCAACACGGAATCGACTTTCCCGCCGTACATTTCACTAAAAATGTTCAGGTGAACGATTAGGTAATAGAGTTGATATAAGGGCTTGATCTCCTCATAATAGTCAGCAATTGGAAATCTACTTGCATATGCCTCGTAAAATGCCGACGTGAACCCTCCGAACAGCTCTGTAAAGGCGAGTTCAAAATGCCTATCTCCGTATAGGAAGGACGGATCAATTAAATAAGGATTACCATCGGGACCCGGCAGCCAGTTTCCCCCCCAAAGATCGCCATGTAAATAAGACGGAGGGGCCTCATCGGGAATCCAATCTTCCAGCTGCTCAAGTAGCTTTTCCAGACGATCCCGTCGCTTTCCTTTTATTGTCTGCTGCTGAATCCCTTGTTCAAGTTGTGCCTTAAGCCTCTTGTCGCGATAATAATCCAACCAACTGGAAGAAAGTCCGTTCGGTTGAGGAAGCGTTCCGATAAACGTGTCTTTCCTGAAACCATGTTTTATTCCGTAATTTTGGTGCATCGCTGCCAACTGTTCTCCCAGTTGTATTTGTGTTTTCGAAGTTTCGCACCCCTCCAGCCATTCCATGACCAGAAAAGCTTCCCCCTTCTTATCAGAAAAGGCGAGCACGTCAGGGACAGAGATGGATTTGGTCGATTTGATCAGCCGCAAGCCATCTGCCTCCAACTCAAAAAAGCCGCTAGGTGAATTCGCATGATACTTTATAAAATATTTGCTTCTCTCCGTTTCCACAAAAAAACTTTCATTGATGGAGCCGCCTGCAACCCGCTTTACATTTTTGATTGAAGAACGATCATCTGCTTTGTATAAAGACTGCCGAATGATTTGATTCATGGAATATCGCCTCCCATTACAATCAATGGTAACATAATGCTCGCAAACAAACGTATATGCTATAAAATAGGATCGGGGGAGGAAGTTCATTGAAGAAATTATCCAATTACTTACTTGTATTCCTTATGATTTTATCTGTTTATGGGTGTTCCAAAAACAATGAGATCTATGAAAAGCTCATGGAGCAGGGGGTACACCAGATTGAAAAAGAAGAATACGAACGTGCGGAGAACTTTTTTAAAAAAGCGCTGGAGGGAAATCCCAAAGATGAAAAAGCCACTATATTAATTAAACAAACTCAAAAAATGTTAAAAGCCCTAAAGGAATACGATGAGGGTGATTTTGAAGCTGCAAAGATTTCTGCGGAAAAAGTTAAAAAGCTCAAGGGAGGTTCAGAAACGCTCCAGGAAAAAGCAGAGAGCCTACTGGGACAGATGGAAGAATTGGAAAAGAAAAAAGAAGAATATACCGCAAGCTATGAAGAGGCGAAGCAGCACTATGAGCAAGGGGAGTTTGATGAATCTCTACGTATTGTTGATGAGTTTTCGGAAGAGGATCTTAGCCATCCGTTTTTTGGCCATCTTACAGAAAACATTGATATGTTAAAGAGCGATGTAAAGAATGCCAGAGAAAAAGCACTTGCTGGAGCCGAAGCCAAGGCAGAAGCAGAAGAGAAGGCCAAAGCCGAAGCGGAAGCAAAAGCTAAGGCAGAAGCGGAAAAGAAAGCGGCTGAAAAAGCCCAACAAGAGAAGGTCGCAGAAAAAAAATCAAAAATAGAAGCAGCACCCAAAGATATCGGTGCGGCTGGGGGATACTGGCTGACAGAAGATCGTACAGAAGCGTGCCACCTCACATCTACTTATTTTGCGTGTGCTGTAAAGCAGTCAGATGTTGGCTTTGAAGAGAACATTATTAATATTCATCACATTAGCAGCACTGAAATAGAATTAACATTGAATAGTGGCTACAAGACCCGCCTTATTTTGGCGGATAAAGATGTTTTGCAAGGGGAAGGTGGCAGGATGAACCGCGTAAGCAAAGAAGAGGCTAACAGCATTTATGAAGGTTATTATGAGCTGCCGTGATCACGATCCTAGAAAAAAACTGCAAGTTGTACGAAAAGGCGTTTGTTTAAAAAACGCCTTTTCGTAAAATAAAACAGGTGGTGCTTCATTTCATCACATACTGCATGGATTTAACAATTCCCAGATGAATGCCGTCATGCCAGGTCACGAACTGCAGAGCTGCGTCAACTGTATCAAGCTTCAAATAGCGAATGTCTACAGTTTCGGTTGCCGCATTATCCAACTTTCCATTAAAAAACTCCATTATTCGCTCACCCTGATTTTTTAAAGCATCCATTATTTCCTCTACAGTAGGTGGTTCTTTGTCCCATTTAAAAGGGCTTGTCCCATCTATAAAAAATTCATACCATTCAGGGTAGATGATTTCGTAAGTTTTATCGGCCTTGTTCAAGTAATCCTCAGCCGTAATGTACATATGGCCGGCATTCCACCGGATTGTATTTGGAAAGCCTTCAATCCGTTCGTCCCAAGTGCCTTCCTTCGTATTTCCCAACGCAATCAATAAAGCGGCGCGAGAATATTCGAACATATTTAATGTCTCCATTTCTATCCAACACCCTTTATCCTTGTTTTACAACATTATATTCTAGTGGTACAGGGACTTCCAATCATTTGACTTATTGAATCTTTGTATATCTCTTATATGCCACTCGGAACATGGGGCGGAAAGTTGGGATGGTTCTGTGCAATAAACTGGCAAAACCTGAAACCTTTGGTGAAGCATCTCGTATATAAGACTTACATGGATGAAAAGGACAAAAAATCATCACATGTCCAAGGAAAAAAGGGTTTCCCTCAATTCTGGAATTTCGTTGCCCTTCAGCAAGAGACACAGATGTTCCCTACTGGCTGTGTTGAAAAGACTCCGTTTCTTATTGAATGTAAATTTGTTATGACAATTATTTAGAGATTTTTCGACAAAAGCATGTAAGCGCTTCAAATAGGGAATTATGAGGATGACGTTTCCTCTTTTTTCAAGTATAATCCTGAATCATAGGGTATTCAGATATGGAGAGTGCATCAATGTGAAAACGATAACAGTTAAAGACTTGATCAATAGATTTTCTTTGGAGGTTTTGGCAGGGGAGGATCACCTGGACCGAAAAATTACAACAAATAGAGCACACCGTCCAGGCTTGGAGTTTGTGGGCTATTTCGACTTTTTCCCTACTGAACTTGTGCAAGTGCTCGGAGTAAAAGAGCTCACTTTTTTAAAAAGGCTAAGCGATGAGGAGCAGAAGTTGCGGATAGGGAACATCGTGAATTATCACCCTCCATGCTTCATCATCACCGCACAGCAGGAAAGCCTGGGCTATTTGACGGAATACTGTGTTCAGGAAGGGATTCCCTTGCTTCGTACGGATGATGATCCGACATCGGAATTCATCAGGAAGCTGGATGCCTACTTGTTAAAGGCGTTGGCTCCGGAAATGGCTATCCACGGTGTTTGTGTCAATGTTTCGGGCATCGGGGTTCTGCTTCGGGGTAAATCGGGCATTGGAAAAAGCGAGACTGCCCATACATTAATACGCAGGGGGCATCGGCTTGTAGCAGATGATATTGTCGCATTGAAAAAACTAGGACCACAGACACTCCTAGGCACGCACGACAATCATACGAGAGAGTTGCTCGCCTTAAGAAGTATCGGTCTTGTCAATGTAGTGCGCCTGTATGGCAGGGAGGCGTTTCAGGACCAGACAAGGATCGTCCTGGATATTGAGCTGACAAAATGGGAGGAGGACTCCCTGAACAATGAATTGGAGCTAGAGCCCCAGTTCACCGACTACATGGGGGTCAAAATTCCCCATATTGAAATCCAGCTCCAGCCAGGCCGCGATGTAGCGGGCCTCATTGAAGCAGCTGCCAACAACTGGTATCTCCAACGTGAGGGATACAGCGCAGCAGAAGAATTCTCAAAACGGCTGGGAATCGATCATTAATATAAACGGAAAAAACAGACGGAAGCTTTGTGCTCCGTCTGTTTATTTTCGGGGTACTCACCTCAATATCCTACTCAATCGGTTGCGCTTTTAATTTCAACTGCTATCACCATGGTGACCATTGTGACGATAAGCATGGAAGATACGACCATGAACATATGGATCAACTCCTTACCAAGTGATGAATCCTCTGGAACCTGGAGGTGCATGCTGGATCATGTCGGCTAGCGGCAGTGCATAGGCCATGACAATGAGTACTAATGCAATACCGACCCATACTCCCCAGTTTTCCAAGAATTTGGCTGTGTGTGATGTATCACTTTCCGCGATTGGAAATTCAATAAAATCTTTTTCTTCCTGTACTTTAGGGGTGACAAACATTAGGTTTGCTACGATATAGACCAAGAGCATGGCTGAGAAGAATAAGATTGTTCCGCCGATGGCCATTGTGACATGGTTTGATAATATTCCATGGAACCAGTCTGCTGCAGATTCGTTGCCATTATATCCAGAATAGGCTGTTCTCCGCGGAGCTCCAAGGAGACCCAGTAAATGCTGCGCAGTTGACATGAGAAGCATCCCTATAGCCCAAGACCCAATTTGAATGTGGGCAAGCTTTTGCAAGTGCTTTGGAAATTCCCTGCCTGTCAAATAGGGAATCAGCCAGAATGTAATGCTCATAAATGTCATGGCAACCGGTGTTCCCACTGTAATATGGAAGTGTCCCACTACCCAAAGTGTATTGTGTACAAGCTCGTTCAATTGAAAACTTGCATTTATGATTCCGCCTGCACCGCCCGGAATGAAGAACAGCATCGCGATGAAGAGGGAAGAAAATCGTACATCTTTCCAAGGGAGCTTTCTGAACCATCCGAACACCCCTGTCCCGCCTTTACTTCTTCCAGAGATTTCAAATGTAGCGAACATGGAAAAGGCAGTCATCAATGTCGGGATAATTACCATGAACGTCAGTACGACCTGTAAAAATTTCCAGAAGCTATCGATCCCCGGCTCTGTCAACTGATGGTGAAATCCGACAGGGAATGAGAATAGAATGAACAGAATAAATGAAAATCTAGCAAGTGAGTCACTGAACACTTTGGTACCGATAATCTTTGGCATGACGACATACCAGGCCATATAAGCAGGCAGCAGCCAGAAATAAACAAGCGGGTGGCCGAAATACCAGAATAAAGAACGGCTCAATTCAACATTGATCGTATCTGTCCACCCAAATGCCCATGGAAGGTACTGGAAGACAACAGTTGCCACTACACCCAGGCAGGCAATCAGCCATAAGAGGAGAGTGGCCGTCGTCATATAAGCAAACAACGGGCTGAAATTTCCTTTGTTCTTTTTCTTCCAAGCGATAAAATGTCCGAGAAGAGCAAAGCTGGATAACCATGTTCCAATAATGAATAAAGCCAATCCGAGGTAATACCAACCGCTTGCTTTCAATGGAGCATAGAACGTATATAGTACTGATGCTTTCCCTGAAATGATCATCACAGTTGCCATTGTGGTCCCAATGGCTGTGACCCACAGACCAAGCCAAGCGAACAGACTCACTTTTGGCCCGAAGGCCCCCAGTGTTTTACTCATGCCGGCAATCAGGAAGGCAAAGATAAAGAATGTTGTAAAAATAAGAGCCAATAATACGCCGTGTGCCGTCAAGATCTGGTAATAGTCCAAAAAGTTGGGCAGTTGCAAAGCATCATTTCTGATGAAAACCTGCAGCAAACCGCAAAAGGTCCCGATGATAAATGCGATATAGGCAATCCCGATATTCCATAACGCAAGCTTTCTGTCTTTCATTGCCATCATGGTTCATACACCTCAATCTCTGTAGACATAAAATGGTGGCCTGCTCCACAATATTCGTTGCAGAGAACTAAATATTTTCCTGGTTTATCGAAAATATAGCTTTTATGGGTGATCCTTCCAGGGACAGCCATCATGTTCACTTTCGTGTTATCGATTGTAAAGCTGTGCACTACATCTGTACTCGTTAAGGTAAAAATGATTTCTTTTCCTGCTGGAACTTTTACATCTGGAGGATTGTATCCGAAAGCCTGGGCAACTATCACCACTTCGTATCTGTTTTCATCGATCTGTCTGACCCCCGGCTTGTCAAAGGGAGCCGTTTCGTTGACTTTTTCGGGGTCAATCGTGTCCATTCCGCCTGCAGGTTCATGTCCGTGTGCAAAGGCGGTGAAACCGACAATGCTTAAAAACACGGCAAGCGATAAAATGCCAAAAATCAACCATATCTTTTCGTATTTGTGAAAATGCATAAACACTCACCTTCTTCAGTTTTTATCTGGCAACATAAAGGAAATATGTTGCAAACCACATTATGATAATAATGATTCCAACCCCAAAAACACTGACAAGCGTTCCTTTAAGATTTGGCTCCGCACCATGTCTGTTTTTAGCCATTTGACACCCTCCTATATGCTCATCATTTACTCAAATAGTACTACCGAAAATATTTCGCCACTGTGATAAAAGTCACACTTCATACTGAATTCACAAGACCTTCATAAGTACTTCAAAATTTAGACAAAAAGAAAAGCCCGCGGATGGCGAGCTTAGTAGCATGTAGCAAAAAAGTATTGTTTCAGTTAAAAAAAGCACATTTTAACTGAAAATCGATTCTCTTCTTTTGGATTCTTTTTTCGAGCATGCGGTCGAAGATTTCCACCACACCTTTGGGGCTTTTTAATTCGATTTCCTCATGATAAGTGGTGATCGACTGCTTCCATCGTCCCATTTTAATTTCATCCGCTAAAGTATTTTTCAATTGCTGTTCAAGTGGGGTATGTTCTTCAAGTTCAAAGACAAGGTGATGCTTCTTTAAATAGTTCATGTTGATTTTTTCTTGGCCCGGAAGCATGGAATGAATGAATATGGGAACTTCCTTTTGCAGCGCTTCGCTGATTGTGACGCCGCCAGGCTTTGTAATGATGGCATCCGCCTGTTCATAAAGTTTGTTCATCGCCTTCCTAGAAGAAATATAGGATAGGGGCTGGATACGTTCGTTGTTCCAAGAATGGATTTCCTCGTAAAGTGGCTTGTTCTTCCCACAAAGCACTAAGTAATCATAATGAGAGGATTCGCTTAGTTCCTGTACAAGGGTCAATATTTTTCCCAGACCGCTGTTTCCTCCCGCAATTAATATTCGGGGGCGCTTTATAGCATTCTCTTGTTTCTCGCTTTTTAAAATTTCCTCGTGAACCGGAATGCCTGTAACAATCATCTTATGCGCAGGTATACTGGATGATAGTGTTTCTTTCACTTCCCGGCAAGGAAGAAAATGGGCATCAATCCCTTCCTTTCCCCAGATGCCGTTTACAAAGAAATCTGTATAGACGTTAATAACCGGAACATTGCACCTCTCAATTCTTTTTATTTTGCTTAAAAGATAGGAGGGGAAGCTTTGTGTACAAACGACCATATCAGGGGCTTCTTCTGTTAACAGCTGTCTCATTTTATTCATGAAGAAAGATTGATGCCACCTGAAAAAATAATCGGTTTTGGCTGGGGTGGAAAAAACATTTTTATAAGCATGATGGTATGTTTCGGGTGCGTAGCGGATCCATTTCAAATAACAATTGGTCACTAGCTTTTCCAATGTTTTATTCGTATAGCTTACCAGGTCGACCTTTTTGCATATTGTGCTGTTGGAATATTTTTGTATTGAATCCATTAAAGCGTCAGCCACTTGATGATGCCCGGAACGCAGTTGCAGAAGTGGCAAAAATAGAATTTTTTTCATCTGCTTCATCTCCCGTCCTGTTTGAATACATACCCGTTGTGAAAGAGATTTAACAAAAGGAGGGTTCTCATGAATCAGTTGGCTGTTGTTTCTTTTTCCTATATAACTTGATTCCTGTGTAGCCGAAAAAGGCAATAAAGAAAAAGACCCCAAAGTATGGAGCGTATTTAGGGTTGAGATGAAAGGTATTGCCAGCAAGGAGTCCCGCTAAAATCAAGGGAAATGTCCAAAATACAGTTCCCAGAAGGGACAAGAGGCAAAATGACCGAAATGGTATTTTGGCTATACCCGCAAAATAGGGGCTTACCTGGCGGATACCCGGCATGTAAAAACCGAATAAAATGGTCTTATGGGTGTTTCTCCTATATTTCGATCTCACCTTTTTCCAGCGTTCCATAGTGATTCCAACATATTTTCCGTATCTATTTATGAACGGACTGCCGATATACTTTCCCAATCCAAATGCTGCAAGCATTCCCAAAAAGGCACCCAGAAAAGCACTGAAGGCGGCCAATTCGAGTGATAGCTTATTCTCGCCGACCAATACACCCACTAGAAAAAGTAAGGATTCTTCAGGGGCAGGCACACCGACGATCCCAAGAAACAGAAATAAGAATATGATCAAGTATCCGTATAGGTAGATATAATCAAGCAGTATGTCAATGCTCATAATGGCCTCTTCTGTCCATATTTGAAGTTTCTAGTGTAATAAACTGTCTGCCTTCCTTTACACTTTCCTTGAGGAAAACTTCCAGGTTTTCAATCATATATTTTGGTGCATTCTCATCAGCCCCAATCGTTTCTCCACAATCGTGCAGGAGAATGATGGACCCGTCATCCGGCACCTGTCTCAAATCACGAAGGAGGGTGTGCTCACTTCTTTCTGCCTTCCAGTCCCCGAAAATATGTGACCATATGACAATCTCATAGTCTTTGGCGATTTGATTCGTAAATAGATTAAAATGCCCCCATGGAGGGCGGTAGAAGCACGTCCTTTTTCCGGTCAATCTCCGGATGACCTTTTGGGTCCTATTCATTTGCTTCTTTAACTGAAAGGGTGTTATAGACCAATTAGATACATGTTGATAATGATGAATGCCGATCACATGACCTTCCTGATGCATTCGCCTGATGATCTCCGGATATTTTTCCGCTTTATGGCCGACAACAAAAAAAGCAGCTTTTACACGATATCTCTTCAGAAGGTCCAGCAGCATGATTGTAAATTCCGGATGAGGACCGTCATCAAAGGTCAAAGCAATGCCTTTTTGACCCTTTATCCTCTTTGTAATTTCTTTTCCGCTTACCCTTATGGCAATCGTCGGGATTATTGAATAGCTTGTAAACAACAGAGCCACTGCAGCCAAGCAGAGGATAAAAACGTCCATGGTTTCGTCCCGCTCACTTTATTTTAAGTTATTCGTTTGATTTCTCTATTCCCCCTTAACAAAGAACTAAGCATATTGTTTAGATAAAAGTGCAAGCGGCGGCTGTTTGTCTATCGTGGTTCGACCAAAGGAAGTGACTCTGACGTGGTAAGGAAGTGCGAAAGTGCCTGCTGAGCGGTGATACGCATAAGACGAGTACTGAAGAAGATGTAATTTTCTTCAGCAGCGATTTACCGGCTGCCTCCAGATAGAGGTCCTGTGGGTTCGCTTGAACTAGAATATCCTGATACGGAGTTGGCCACGTCATTAACAATGATTACAACTTAGGTATTCTTCCTCAAACATAAGAAAGACCGCGACAAATATGTCGTGGCCTTAGTTAAGGGCCCATAATGGGCCTCAATTTGTTTTATTTCCGTTTTTTCCTCCTGAATCATATGTAATTCAGAATAATCGTGCTAATCTATGATTCCGCCCCATTACTTTAGTCTATCCTGCAAATCTCCACAGGACAATTTTCACAATGGATTTCGTCTTTTAGGTATTGCAGGTCGCAGACAAAAATTTTTCCGTCTTCCATTTTAATGATTCCGTCGTTTTTTAAACCGTTTAACAGGCGGTTGACGACTTCGCGGCTCATACCGCAAAAATTGGCAAGTTCCTGGTTTTTAAGTGGGAGATCAATCAGAATCCCACCATTTTTTTGAATGCCGTAACTATTTGTCATGCGGATGAGTGTCGAATAAAGAGCGCCTTTTTTTCCATGTAATATAAGGTCCCGGAATTTGGATTGGGTCTTCTGTTGTTCGGTACCCATCATTTGTAAAAAACCGATGGCAAGGCTTGGGGTAAGAAAAAGTTTCTCTTCCAGCTTTTGCTTCCCGATTTTTATACACTTGCAGTCTTCAATCACTTTCGCTTGGACCCTATAGGTGGAAAGAGCACAAAACAGACGGATTTCGCTTATAAAATCTCCCTCGCTACAAATCCGGAAAGTGATTTCCCGACCGTCGGGCGTTATTTTTCCTATCTTGATTTTCCCTGAACGGATATAGAATATGCCATCGGCAAGCTCTCCTTCACGGAACAGATAGCTGCCTTTTTTATATTCCTTTTCTTTGTTTTCAATCGATAGGAGTTCCTTCAAATCGTTTGGATAATTGTCACTCATGGAAGTCCTCCCGCCAATAATAAAAAATACATTCTAAATGTATCTTTATTATACCATGGAAACGTGGAGCCTACAGCCATGTATGTTTGTTTTTTAGGCTATTTAAACGGGTATGAGCATCTATGCAGGGAGTGACGGCTATGAATAAAGAAAATCCGATTATTGGTGTTACATCAAACCTTGAATTTGTCAGGGACAATATTAGTTATACATTGTATTACAGCTATCTTGAGGCTGTAATAAAAGCGGGGGGCACTCCGATCGTCTTAACACTTGGCAATGAGGAAATAACCAACGAATGGGTGAGGATGATTGACGGGGTTTTACTAACCGGGGGAAATGATATTCATCCGATGCATTATGATGGGAACTTTCATCCTGAACTTGGCCTTCTCACACCGAAGTTGGATAAGTCAGATATGATGATTGTTAAAAAAGCTTACGAAAACCGGATTCCAATGCTCGGGATATGCCGAGGGTCCCATCTGATCAACGTGGCTCTCGGCGGTACATTGTTATCAGACATCGATTCCCAACTTGAGAATCCAGAAAATCATTTGGATAAAGGAAACCGCAATTCTTTGCTGAGTCATAAAATAAAAATAGAAAGGGATAGTATCTTGTATACGATTTGCGAAGAAGAGGAAGTAGAAGTAAACAGCTTCCATCACCAGGCTATTGACAAACTTGGCAGCGGTCTGAAATGTACAGCTCATGCTTTTGATGGAGTCAAGGAAGCTTTTGAAAGTGAAGATGGAAATATCATGGGAACACAATTTCATCCAGAAGAGTTGAGAAAGTTTGACCGCCGGATGCATGATTTTATAAGACTCTTCATTGATAACTGCCGAATCCAGAAAACGCTCCGAAACTGAATCATTTGGGAAGTTTATATTATTCTCTGTAGAATGATTACTTTATCTTTAAAAATGTTTGCGAAATCATTCGTTTTTGTTTCCTCGGTAGGGGATAGAAGTAATTTATTTTGTGATAACTATGTTTTAAATGTTATTCCATACTTCCGCAGTCATTACTGAAGTTCCGCTCACATTTGCTTTTTCAAGAAAATCCGACAAATTCCACCATTTTTGTCGGGTATTTCTCCCTCTTTTTACAGTACATAGTGCTTCAGAAACATAGGAATCGCCATAACTTTCGAATCCCTCGTAGGGTGGATCATATATGTCGATCATTACTGGTTAATTGAACTTATTTTGCCTTAATAGGCCTCAATAATGACATGTATCAACAAATTTAAACCTAGCCCTACAAATTGGAACAAATATTTCACCAAGGGAACAGCTCTCTTAGTTTAAATCCATTCTATCACGCTCCCCCATTAGAGGTGTTTTTATAGTTTTCGAATCACTGAGATTACCTGGTAAAATAGTTAAATCTGTATGTAAACAAAAATGTATACATGTAAACAAAATAAGATGATTTGTACACGATAAACGTATACATGTTTACAAAGTAGTACACATAGCGTTATATCAACATGTGTACATATAAGGTAAACATGTGTACAAGTAAACGAATAATGTTTACAAAATGTCTGGGGTGAAAGTGTCATTGACCTGAATAAGAAATTCAGGTAATCTTTAATCATACTTATAGAAATTTCCAAGTGGCAGTTTCGCAAAAGAAAGGATGATAGTCATATATGGAAAAAACAAGACTTGCTGCAATTGATGTTGGAAATGATTCCTTAAAAGGGATTTTCGGTGAGATGGATTATGAGATTAATATTCCTAATATCGTAGCGATAGATGTGGAGGATCGTCCAGTCATCGGATTGGAAGAACTGGACAACCAAGAGCCGTTAGACGGGTTACATATACGTTTACATTCCCCTTCTTTGCAGGAAAACGGTGCTGTTTACCGTGTAGGCCATTTGGCGACCAGGAGCGGAAATGCGACAGAATTGGATCCGGGAAGCAGCAAATCGGAAGAAGACCAAACGCTGGTCATGATGTTCACAGCGCTGGCTCTTGATGCTGTTCGTGACGAGAACAAGAAGGTTTTCAAGCAGAGCAATAACGTTGTCGAAGCAACTTATACTTTGGGGACAGGACTGCCTTTAAGAGAAGTAAAAGAAGGAAAAGATGTAGGTTACCGCTCAAAATTGTTAGGTTCTGTGCATCAGGTTGAGTTTTTGGTAACTCCAAAATATCAAGGAATCAAGGTGAATATTAAATTTGAAGAAGTGAAAGTTTATCCGGAAGGTTTTGCGGCTTTCATCAATCTGGTCATGGATAATGATTTGAAAATTATCAACAAGGAACTGATTGATAAAAGAATCATTATCCAGGATATCGGTGGATTATCAACAGATATTGCGGTGATTAAGAATAGAAAAGTAGATGATGACCGCGCTCAGGGCTTCAATCTTGGAGTGTCCGAGTCCCTTGATGCCATTCGAGAGGAAATCCGTTCAAAATATGGCGTTGAACTCGACAGCCGAAGGGATGTAGTAGAGATCATCACGAAAAAGAATGATAGAAACCATATTATGGTCAAAGGAAGTCGGACAAGTGTCCATGAGATCGTCGACCGGATTCTCCTCGACCTCGCTAAAAAGCAATATCGCCACTTGAGAAATGTTTGGCAAAGAAACTCCCAAACAGAAATCGCCTACTTTATCGGCGGAGGCTCGATCGTTTTGAAGGATTATTTGAAAGCATTGAACAATAATTTGGACGGATACAATATTGACTTTTTTGAAGATGAAAAAGAGAGTGTCTGGATGATGGCAAATGCATACTATAAGTTGGTCGCCGACTTTGCCAAAAAGAATCAAAAAGAGGCAAAAGAAGAGAAAAAAGCGGTTAAAAATTAATAGGGTGATATGATGAAGGAAACGGGGATGAAGAGGGGGCAGCCAATCACATTCAGGATCCCTTCCGATACGCCTGACCATATATTAAAGCAACTGCAAAGGCTAAAGGAAACAGAGCGGAGGAATTTCTCAAGCAAAATTGCTTCGATTGTAATGGCAGGAGTAAGCGAATCATTGACCAAGCAAAGGGAAACTCTGACCATTCCGCTGCCTAGGGGTTTGAGCAAAGAACAGCGCGACTGGCTAAAACACGAACATTCGGAAGCTTTGCTGGGAAACATTGTTTACCAATTATTGTCTGATCCGGTTAGGGCTGTTTCAATCCTGGCATCACTTAATAGCAATTCCCTGGAGATTGACGAAGCTCTGTACTTGCAGGAGGAAGCCGCATCCCTAGAAGAAGACCATCTTGAGCCGCAACCTTCTGAGGAAAATGAACTCACAGACAGTAGACGCCAATCTGATATAGATGATTTAGATAATCTTGATTGGAGTCAAATCAACATTGAGGCAGATCCACAGGGAACGGAAGAAGCCGAATTGGAAGATGATCCGTTGGCGGATTTTCTGGCACAGATGAATAAATAATAGTTAAAACAAGGGGACATGCATTCATCCCCTTGTTTTTCTTTTTATCATAACTGTGACGTCTTCTGTAAAGTTTTATAAAAATAAATCCCTTCCGTCTTTGTGTTCTAGTAATCTTTCAGACCGATATAACGAAGTTCATTAAAAAAATTTAAATATATCATTAAAATACTTCAAATATACTTAATGGAAATGACTAGTTATAATTTGTATACATATTATTTATGCAAATACAGGAGGTTTTCATGAACAACAAAGAAGCGGTAAACAAGAAAAGGTCCAATAAAAGGTTTCCTTTTTATAGATTTAAAGGAACCCACCGTGAAATTGGTTTACAGCATGGTGAAGCGTGCAGGGATTTGATTGAGCGTCATCTAGGTCTTGCAGTTGATAGGCTCCAAAGGCAGCATGACATAGCTTTGCCAGAAATATTGGAGGAGACACTTAAATACAGAAAATACGTTAAGGAATATTCTCCGTTTTTAGATGATGAGATTGTCGGGATTGCTAAAGGAGCAAATATTTCTATTGAAGAAGCATACTTACTCCAAGTTCGTGCAGAAATCAATCGCTGTTTCAAAGCAGAAAATGAATGTACGACTTTTGCGGTGGCTCCTGAATCTACAAAAGAAGGCGCTACCATTATTGGTCAAAATGCTGATCTTCCGGAATTTTACTCTTCTATATCCATTATAAAAGAGGTAGAGCCTGAAGAAGGAAAAGCGACTTTAATGCTGACTCCCGCAGGCCAAGTATCCTATATAGGTATTAACAATTCCGGGATGGGTGTCTTTGCTAACTTTTTAGAATGCGAGGGATGGAGGGAAGGTTATCCGCGCTATATGTTTTCCAGATTTGCATTGACGCATGATTCCGTAGAAGATGCGGTAAAGGGACTTCGAAGTCTTACTCGTGCTTCATCGCGTAACTTAATTATGTCCGATAAAAATGGTGTAATCGCCAATTTGGAAACGACGGTTACGGAGGACGCTCTTCTAAATCCAAAGAACGGAATACTGGCGCATGCCAATCATTATCTGTCTGATGAATTAGCGAACAAGGAGCGGTCTAAAGGTCATCTATTAAATAATTCCAAAATTCGGCAACAGCGAATGGAGCAATTATTACTAGAAAAAAAGGGTGAAATAACTGTAGATATCATGAAGGAGATCATGAGGGACAGGGAAAACTATCCGAATTGTTTATGCCAAGTTCCCGGGGACGAGAGTATGCAGGCACCTGGAGACAGCGGTGGGGATATTGTAACATTCGCATCAGTGATTGCTGAACCTGAATCTGGAAGAATGTGGGTTGCAATGGGACCGCCAAATGAATATGAGTACCACTCTTATTCATTTACACGTTGATAAAATATCTCTTTGTGGAGGTGGTAACGTTTGTACCACTTTCTTTGCACAAAACCATCAATGCTGATTCGATGAAAATTGTATTCGCTTGCAAGATCATGAAAAGGGGATGAAATAATGAAAGTAAGTAAAATGGTATGGATGATGTGCATTTTTTCCATTGTTGCTTTGGTCGCCGGATGTAAGTCAACTGATACAAATTCTCGTGCTGATTCTGATATTGGTAAAGAATTAATTGTAGCATACCCCAGTCAGCCGCCATCCTTGGATACTCATACGAATACGACAACTGCAACGTCAAATATCGGTAAGAATATTTTCGAATCATTAGTAGCTATGGATTCCCAATATGGCGTGCAGCCCATGCTTGCTGATTCATGGGAAGTAAAAGAGGATGGTCGCGTCATTGAATTTACATTACGTGAGGGTGTCAAATTTCATAACGGGGAA
The DNA here is from genome assembly GCF_000374565.1 of Siminovitchia fordii DSM 16014 = CIP 108821. GTDB lineage: Bacteria > Bacillota > Bacilli > Bacillales > Bacillaceae_C > Siminovitchia > Siminovitchia fordii. The sequence continues at coordinate 104,074 of NZ_KB894696.1, forward strand.
ACAATGACGGCTAAAGATGTTGTCGCTTCCATGAACCGGTGGCTTGAGAATTCCAGTTCTGCGGCAGAAACGTTTGATGACGCCTCTTTTTCAGAAATTGATGATCGTACAGTTAAGCTGGAAATGTCACAACCTACTGCAACCGCTTTAATTGTGCTTGCCTATTCTGGAGGAGAGTTAGCAAGCATTATGCCCGCTTCTGTCATTGAAAATATTAAGAATGATAAGTTAACGGAATTTATAGGGACCGGGCCTTTTCAATTTGAGTCTTGGCAACAGGATCAACAGATTCATTTGAAGAAGTTTAAGGATTATTCCAGCCGAGAAGAAGCGGCTGATGGATTGTCGGGAAAAAAAGAAGCTTTGGTTGACGATTTGTATTTTAAATTTGTCTCCGATTCTTCTACTAGACTTGCTGGAATACAGTCTGGAGAGTACGACGTGGCACATAGTATACCGTACGATAGCACCGACCAGCTTAAAGATAATCCAAACGTTAAATTATATTCTTCACCGAATACAATATTAAACATTTATTTGAATAAGAAGAAGGGCTTGTTCTCTGACATAACTGCAAGGAAGGCACTTGCAACAGGCATTGATAAAGAGGCTATTTTAAAGGCTTCCTTTGGTGACCCTGAAAATTACGAAAAGACTCACCATATGATGATGTACCATCAAGAAGGCCAGTGGTCCAGTGATGTCGGAAAAAATGAATATAACATTCACGATGTGAATAAAGCTAAGGAATTATTCAAAGAAGCTGGATATAACGGGGAAAAACTTACAATTATGGCCACCAGGGATTACGAATATGTATACAGCTCCGCCGTTGTATTACAGGAACAATTAAATCAAATGGGAATTAATGCTGAGATAGAAGTCTATGACTGGCCTACTTTTGTAGATAAAAGGGAGGATCCGGATAATTATGATATTACCATCATTCCTAATACTGCGAAGCCAGAACCATCTTCTCTCGCATTCATGAGATCGGATTTCACTGGCTGGACTGACAGTGAGGAGTTAAATGGAATTTTAGGAGAGTTTCGCCATGCTCCTTCATTGGAGGAAGCACAAAAAAAATATAACGACTTGCAGGCTTGGTTTATCGAATATATTCCAATCATTAAAATTGGTGATGTAAATTCCATCTATGCTTCAAGAGATAATATTTCAGAAATCGAATATGTGGATGGAGCTATTTATTGGAATGTTACAAAGTCGAAGTAACGTTTTTAAAAAATATTGAGTGCAGGTGATTCAATTCAATTCACAAACTGAATTGCTGCCGTTGCTGAATGTGGCCTCTCGCAGAGTGTCTTTTGTTTTACTTTTGTTAGCATTTTTAAGTTTCAATTATACCGCTCTATATAAAAAGGAATCCCCGATCACCGATAATTATGGAATGATCGGGGTGCTTTATTAAAGATTTGGGGGGACAGACTTTGTGGTCATATATATTGAAAAGAACTTTGTCTTTAATACCAATACTGTTCATCGTGTCCCTAGTGATATTTTTCATTATACATTTAACACCTGGCGATCCCGTTTCTTATATGTTGGGAGATGAAGCGACGGAAGAACAGATTGAAAACGTTCGTGAGGAGATGGGGTTAAATCTTCCTCTCTATGAGCAGTATTTTCATTGGATTGCGAATGTGCTTAAAGGAGACTTCGGTGTCTCATTTCATATGAATACAACCGTTTTAGATGCTATTGTTACCCATGTCGCTCCTACCTTGTCTCTTGCTGTTTTTGCCCAGATTATTGCTTTGCTCATCGCCATACCGCTTGGAATCATCGCTGCCATTAAAAGGGGAACGGTGGTGGATCAGGCGGTGATGGGTTTATCGTTATTAGGTATGGCTGTACCAAGTTTTCTATTGGCACTATTTTTGGTTTTGTTGATTGGCGTTCACTTGCAATGGCTTCCAATAGCAGGATATCAACCTCTAAGCAGCGGACTTTGGAATCATTTGAAATATTTAATCTTACCCGCAATATCATTAGGTTCCATTCAAGCTGCGCTCATTGCCAGAATGACTCGGTCCTCCATGCTTGAAGTATTGAATAATAACTATATTAATATGGCACGTTCAAAAGGGGTCAGTGAGAGAAAAGTTATCTATAGCCATGCTCTTCACAATGCGTTTCTTCCCATATTAACAGTAATCGGACAGACATTTGGTGCATTGGTAACAGGAGCAGTTATCACAGAAACTATCTTTAATATTCCTGGATTGGGCCAACTGATCATTAATTCAGTAGAACGAAGAGATTACACGGTTATACAAGGAATTGTTCTTTTTGTGACTTTCATATATGTCATGCTTAATTTGTTAATAGATTTGCTATATGGTGTTGTAGATCCGAGGGTTCGTTTGGATGAAAAATAATATGTATCATTATTCCGTTTTGTAATAGGGGGCGTGAGTTTTGAATGGATCAGAGGCAAAGGAAATGCTAACTGCAACGAAGAAAAAGTTGATCAGTGAACAACGATCTCTTTTAACAAGGCGCTTTTTTTCAAATCATTCAATGATGACAGGTTTAATTATCTTAAGTTTTTTAATCATTATTTGTATTGCGGGCCCTGCTATTACCAACTATACTCCTTTTGAAATGGATGTGGAAAAGAGGTTAAATGGTCTTGATTCCACCTATTTACTTGGAACTGATAATTATGGAAGGGATTTATTGACCAGGGTCATTTATGGTGCGCGTGTCTCAATGGGTGTAGGTTTTCTGGTTGCTTTTATCACTTCCGTACTGGGAGTGATCATAGGGCTATATGCCAGCTATTACAAGGCATTGGATCATATCCTTATGAGAATAAGTGACGGATTGATAGCCATACCGGGTATTTTATTCGCCATTGCATTGATGGCGGCATTGGGGCCTCGTACAGAAAATGTTGTGATAGCTTTAAGTATCGTATTTACACCTTATGTAGCACGAGTTGTCCGATCAGCCGCTTTGGTTGTAAAAGAACAGACGTATATTGAGGCAATGAAAGCCCAAGGGGCAAGCTCAACACGTATTATTTGGATGCATATTGCGCCTAATGTATTATCGCCGCTTATCGTTCAGGCAACATTTATTTTTGCAGATACGATTATTACGGAGGCTGGCTTAAGCTTTCTCGGAGCCGGTGTTCCTACTCCAAATCCAAGTTGGGGAAATATTTTGTATGATGGAAAGCTTGTCATATTTAATGCATGGTGGATGACAGTTTTTCCGGGGATCATGATTATCATGGCTGTTATTGGTTTGAATCTACTAGGCGATGGAATAAGGGACATCATGGACCCGCATTATAAAAAAATTAGATTCAAAAAGGCTTTTAGATTAAAGCTTAATAGGGGAGAGAAGAATGACTGAGACTCTTTTAAAGCTGGACAAACTAAAGACCCATTTTCATACAGAAAGAGGCATGGTAACAGCTGTTGATGGGATTTCCTTTGAAGTAAGCAAAGGAGAAATCGTCGGTTTAGTTGGAGAATCAGGTTGTGGAAAAAGCGTGACGTTACAATCTATCCTCAGATTATTGGACGAAAGGTCAGTCGAATATGAGGGAGAAGTGAACTATAAAGGGAAGAACCTGTTGAATTGTGACAAAAGGGAAATGCAACATATCCGTGGGAATGAGATCTCAATGATTTTTCAAGACCCATTAAGTTCATTAAATCCTGTACAAACCATTGGAAGGCAAATCTCGGAGCCCATCATGATTCATCAAAAGGTGTCTAAAAAGGCAGCAAAAAAGGAAGCCGTCAATTTACTGCGACTAGTTGGAATCCCCAATCCTGAGGCAAGAATCAATGAGTATCCACATCAGCTTTCAGGTGGTATGCGCCAAAGAGCGATGATAGCGGTTGCCCTGGCATGTAAGCCTTCACTTTTGTTGGCTGATGAACCAACCACAGCATTGGATGTTACGATACAATCACAAATATTGAAATTAATAAAAGATTTAAATGAAGAGCTGGATATGGGAGTCATTTTTATAACACATGACTTAGGGGTGGTAGCAGAATTATGTTCAAGGGTTATTGTTATGTATTTGGGAGAAATCGTAGAAGAAGCAAGTATTCAGGAATTGTTTACCCGTCCCTTACACCCATATACACAAGGTCTTATCAAATCCATTCCCAAAATTGACGGTAACCGTTCTGAGGAATTATATGTTATTAAAGGGACCGTACCCTCGTTATCTCAGGTCCCCAAGGGCTGCCGTTTTGCAAACCGGTGTTTATATGCAAATAATAAATGTTTCGATGCTCCTCCTCCTACATATACAGAAACAAATTCGCAGAAAGTGAAATGCTGGCATTATAAGGAAATCCAGGAGAAGAAGGAGGCGGTTCATCGTGAAATTGCAAATACAAAATGAGAAGAATGAAAGGGAGCCCATTAAGAAGAATAAGCTGTTGGAGGTGAAAAACTTAAAGAAACACTTTCCTGTAAAACAAGGGTTTTTAAATATCGGAAAGAAGCAAATGTCAGTAAAAGCCGTAAATAATGTTACGTTTCATATTTATGAAGGTGAAACATACGGTCTAGTCGGTGAATCGGGATGTGGAAAAAGTACAGTCGGACGCTCGTTATTGAGATTAATAGAACCGACTGATGGGAAGGTACTTTATAACGGGCAAGATATTCTAAACGCATCTAAAAAGAACATGTTGGATATCCGACAGAAAGTTCAAATGGTATTTCAAGATCCGTATTCTTCTCTTAATCCCAGGAAAAGAATTGGAAAAATTGTTGAGGAACCGTTGATTATTCACAAAATTGGGATTGCTGATGAGCGTTCGGATGTCGTGATGGAAACCTTAAGTAAAGTAGGCCTTCAATTAGAGCATTATTATCGGTACCCACATGAATTTTCAGGAGGACAAAGGCAGAGAATCGGACTTGCGAGGGCGTTGGTGCTGAATCCAAAATTGTTAATAATGGATGAGCCTGTTTCCGCACTAGACGTATCTATTCAATCACAAGTCATTAACCTGTTGAAAAAATTACAAAAGGATATGTCATTAGGCTATTTGTTTATTTCCCACGACATGAGTGTGGTCCGATATATGGCCGATCGAATCGGCGTGATGTATTTGGGGGAATTGGTGGAAGAGGCACCAACAGACGAACTATTTGCCAACCCAATGCATCCATACACGAAAGCCCTTCTTTCAGCAGTCCCTTCTCCAGATATTGAAAGAAAAAAAGAAGAAATTGTGCTTAAGGGGGATCTGCCTTCCCCGATGAACCCGCCAGCTGGCTGCAAATTTCATACTAGATGCCCTTTTGCCCAAAAGGAGTGCAAACAAAATGCTCCTAAAAAGCATAAGATCACCGAAGGTCACTATGTAGCATGTCACCTATATAAAGAATAGCAGCGAAAAAACGCCTAACACCACACTATATTAAACCGTGATTTATAACAATGGTGGAGCTGATTGAAAATATTCAATCAGTTTTTTTACGATTACAAGTTCTTTGGATTCATTACTGCACATGAGCCATGTGTTGATTGTCATGGGAGTACCGTCTTTAAACACGATGTTTTGCTGAAAAAAGTCATCCTGATCATTAAGGAATATGCTAGGAATGATCGCGTATCCATATCCAACCTTGGCAAGAGCTTTGACCGTTTCATAATCATCGATTTCTGTATTGATAAGTGGCGGTGTTTCAAAATTTTCATACCACCATGACTCGATTCTTCGGTTAAAATTTGAAGGATATTTATAGTGAATCCGAGGGACTTTCGGCAAATCATCAAAATGAATTTTGTCTTTGGAGATGATGCAAATATTCTCAGTTTCAATAAGATATTTGTATCCCGGCCAGTTAAATTCACCGCGCACAATACCAAGATGGATTTTCTCAGCAGCCAGCAGTTGGAAAATCTCTTTTGTTAAGCCAGCATTTAAGTGTATTTTTACCTGAGGGTACATATTTAGGAAGTATTTCAAAACTTCAGGAAGCCGATATCTTGCATAGATTGTGGAAGCACCTATTCTTAATGTTGCATTGATATCCAGAAGGTAGTCTTTAAGCAATTGTAATTCGGTAATTTTTTTATTTGCATATTGAACTAAGTGTTCCCCTTCAGGCGTGAAATATATCTGTTTGCCATTTTTTCTTAGAATGGGAACTTCAAATTTTTGCTCCAATTGCTGGATTCGATAAGTCAGTGCGGGTGGTGTAATAAACATTTTTTTCGCAGCCCGCCCAAGATTCATTTCTTCATATACATATTTTAGTAGATAACAATCTTTTTCATCCATAAATACATCACTCATTTGCTGGAATTCACATATATTTTTTCATATCTATTATATAAATACTTTATCATCTAGTTCATTTTAAAGATAGCGCTTTCCTTTCCGGCAGGAAGATACTGATTCTTACATAAATTTATTCTGTCTGAAATGGTTTTAATTCGGAACAATACAAGTGAAAAATTAACATATCGGGACCAGTCACACGACAGTACTAGATTTACAAAAGTCGGCAAAGACTTAATCCAAATGATTCCTTTAACCGACTTCTCCATGCAGGATACATCATCCTGTATGTTCTTGGACATCCAATTTATTCATACATTCTTTTCAGGGCTTCTTTAAAAGGGGCTTTTATTTGAATGACTGGGCGGATGGCCTTCGCTTTTTCTTCAGCTTCTTCAACCGTATCTGCCAAGCCTAGTTCGAGCAATGTCGCAGCGGCAATAGTTCCTGCCCTTCCACGGCCGGTATTGCAATGAAAATAAACATTTTTACCGTCTTTATATGATTGAAGAACTGCATTTACAGCTGCTTTGATCGATTCATCCTGATCTTCTTTTTCATCCACGATAGGCTGATGAACGCTTAATTCACTTGGAAGTCCATTCTTAGGATTGGTACGCAAGTCATAGATCACATCAATCTTTTCATTTTCGAGTAATTGTTCGATAGCATCTACTCCCCCGATAAAAATTCTGCCCGGTATAAGCTCTTCATATCGCTTCTCTGTCATTTCGATCACCTCGTTCAAAAGTATACCAGCTTATGGTTGTTATTTCAGTATAGGCTAAAAGGCCAATGTCACTTCATACAAAAATTATTATACTATTCAAGAGAGGGAAGTGGATAAAGATGATTAAAAAAGCTATTATCATTCTATTTGTGTTCTGTATGGCTTTGGCTGGCTGCCAGCAGGCAGAGAAAAAAGGTGACCCTGAAACAAAAGATAAAGCAGTTGAAACAAATGCCCGGGAAGCTACAGGAAACGAAAAAGAAGAAGTAGAGTCCTACAGCTTGAAGGGTGAAGAGATCGAGAAAGAACCGGCTGGGGAATTATTCCAAAAATTCATAGGCAAAAAAGAACTTGCCGAAAATGATGAGTATTCCAAAGCGGCAGATGAAGCTGTGGCAGAATATATAAAAGAAATTAAAAGCACAGATACTAAAGATTGGGACGCTGAACAGTGGGCGAAATCAATTATTGTTCATCTGCGTACTGATGTGAACGGAACTATACAGCCGATCAAAGATTTTGAAGTAAAGTATGATGAACTCAAACTGCCTGACGGAAGGCTTCTCCAGGATGTCAGCGAAGAGGAGCTCAACGAAGAGGTTGATAAAGTTAATGTTGCTGTTTTAATTGATGCCAGCGGAAGCATGAAAGCTGATGTCCCGGGCGGAAATAAAATGACTTTGGCCAAATCAAGCATCAAACAGTTTTCAGAAAGTCTGCCTGATAATGTCAATGTATCCCTGTCTGTATTTGGCCATAAAGGGACGGGTGCGGATCAGGACAAAAAGCTATCATGCGAGAGCATTGAAACGGTATATGCATTAAAGAATTATGATCAAAAAGAGTTTTCCGATGCATTGGATCGATTCGATGCAAGTGGATGGACTCCGCTTGCTTCAGCCATTCAGCGAGCGGAAAAAGAGTTGAAAGCTGCCAGTGACGACCAGACAAAAACGTTCATATATATTGTAAGTGACGGTGTGGAGACATGCGATGGAGATCCTGTCAAGGCAGCAAAGGACGCCAAGAAATCAATGACAGATCTGCAGATCAATATTATCGGGTTTGATGTTGATAATGAAGCTGACCGTCAGCTGAAAGAGGTTGCGAGTGCAGGAGGCGGAAAGTACACGTCCGTGAATAATAAGCAGGAATTGGATGAACAGATTACGAAGAATTGGAAGGAAAGTCTGGGTAAAACTACCTGGCGGTTCTGGCTTGCAGGAAATATCAATGATATCAACTGGGCATCAGTTGGAATGTCCAACGAACTGCGAGGATTGCAGAACAATCACATCACTTCCCGCAACAGGGAGCTCAATTGTATGAAAGCTGCCTTGAGCGAGCTGTTAAGCAACGATTTGGTAGATTTGAACACAGAGAATGCAATCTCAGATCTTATATTTGAAAGAACCGATGCAATCAAGGAATATGCAGATGGTGTTCATTCAGAAAAACATGATGAAATCTATGATACAGCCGACAGCCTGAAAGAGAAAGCTGATCAAATAACAAAGGGTCTTGATTTATAGAAAACCAAAGGGACAGCAGTCCCTTTTTTTAATGGGCAAACATGCCAAGGGGCATGGTCCTAAAGGTGGATTGACGCTTTCGAAAGATTCTAATAGTATAAAACTACTAATCTAGGGATAGGAGAGATCGATGTGAGAAACCGCATTTTCGTTTCAATGGTTATGGCTCTTCTGTTGTTGTTCGCTGCTGCAGGCAGTTCCTCTGCTGCTACTGTCACCTACCACCCCTCACTCATTCACAAGACAGGAAAAATGGCATATGAACATACAAATTATTTAACATATACGGTGGGGGCACGTGTGGCAGGATCGGCGAAAGAGGAAGAGGCGAGGGATTATATTGAGAGCCAGTTCAAGCGCATGGGCTATACTACCAACGTCCAGCCTTTTTCATATACCAACAGGGGAACGGTAGTCCATTCTTCTAACGTGATTGCTTATAAGAAAGGGAAGTCCAGCAAGGAAATTATTGTCGGAGCACACTATGATTCTGTTGCTGCTGGAAAAGGAACGGACGACAATGCTTCAGGCGTAGGCGTCATGCTTGAGGCTGCTGAGGTATTAAAGAAAATCAATACTCCCTATTCTATTAAATTTGTTGCTTTTGGTGCAGAAGAGGCAGGGCTGAGAGGGTCAAATTACTATGCTGGCCAAATGACAGCAGAAGAGATTGAAAATACAGTAGGAATGATTAACTTGGACAGCCTGGCTGTCGGTGATCATATGTATGTGTATGGAAGCACAGGGGAGAAAGGGTTTATCAGGGATCAGGCCTTGAAAATTGCAGAGAAGAAAAAGTTGGATATTGGAACGAACCCTGGCTTAAATCCGGCTTATCCGGCTGGAACGACAGGGGACTGGAGTGATCATGCGCCATTTAAACGCCTGGGAATTCCGTATGGTTATTTCGAAGCTACCAATTGGGAAATCGGTGACATAGATGGCTATACACAAACCGTTAAACATGGCAGTGTGTGGCATACGCCAAATGATACACTGGAGTTTATAGAAAAAGAGTTTCCGGGCAGAGTTGAAGAGCATTTGGAAACATTCAGCCAGGCTTTAACTGAACTCTTGAAGTTCTTCGGAAAGACGAGTACATCTAAATAATATGAAAAAGTCAGCTGTTAAGCTGACTTTTTTGCTGTAAACAATATATTGGCGTTGGCCAGCCTATTGCGGACTAATACCCCGATCCATGAGGCAAGTGCTGCTTTAATTAATCCCACAACGATAAATGGAGCAAATCCACCGGCGAAAGCTGCCTCCCAGCTCAAGTTCGCTCCTACTTTTAACCAAGCTGTCCCGAAGCTTAGTGTAATCAGCATGCCTACAGTGTTGGCCGCCATAGCATGAATGAAATTAAAGGACGTTCTCTCTAAATACCAACCAATGAAGAAAGCAGTTGGGATAAACCCGACGATAAACCCGCCAGTTGGTCCGATTAGGACGGAAAGACCTGCGGAAAAACCAGCAAACACAGGGATGCCGACTGCACCTAGCAATATGTAGAGAAGGACGGAAACTGTACCGTGTCTCGATCCCAGAATGGTTGCGGCCAATCCGATCGCCAATGTTTGTCCTGTAATTGGAACAAGAGGCAATGGGATGGTGACCTGAGCTAAAATCCCGATAATGGCTGCAAAAATGGCAGTTATAATCATCATTCTTAACTTTTGTTGTTCCTGAAGCATACAACTCCTCCTAATGTAAACTTTTTTTATCTTAAGTTTACATTATAAATCTATTATTAAATGGTTGGTTTGTCAAATTCTTTTCTGAGATTCTTTAGTAGGAATTAAAGGAAGTGAGTGAGAGATATGTCATACATTTTTGAAAATTATATAGGTGAATAGATTCATTTTAGCGTTATTGGAAAGGGAAGCTACTCAAAAGGGAGAATATAGTTTGTAGTAACGACATATTCAAGGAGGTAATAGATTTGAGAAAAGGAAGAAAAAGATTTTCACTTTTGCTTTCTGTGTTTTTATTAACCTCTAGTTTTTATTTTGGGTCTGTACAATCTTCTATTGTCCAAGCTGCCCCAGAAAAATCAAACCCAAGCGCCAAGGCTTTCGACCAAAAGGTCATTGCCAGGGTTGATTCAGAACGAATATATAAGGATATCCACCATCTCTCGGAAAAAATTGGACCTAGGGTTACCGGAACAAAAGAGGAGAAGCAGACAGCGGAATTTATAAAGAAACGTCTTCAATCATATGGATATAATGTTGAAGTCCAGGAGTTCAACATTCCTGATCAAATGATCGGCCATTTACTGGCTGGCGGAAACCAAATTGACATCAATATTCCGGCAGGTTCCGCAGCAACGGCCAAAGAGGGGCTGACCGCTGAGCTATATGATGCAAAGCTTGGAAAGCCAGAAGATTTTACAGCGGAAGTCGTTGGTAAAATTGCTCTTATTTCAAGAGGGGAGTTCAGTTTCCAAGAAAAAGTGGCAAATGCGGTGGCTGCTGGAGCTGCGGGTGTACTTATCTACGATAATATTGATAGTCCTGGTCCCTTGAACCCATCCATTGGAGGAGAAACGTCGGTTCCGGTTGGCGGAATATCCAAAGCGAGTGGCCTGTCCTTATTAAATGATATTGCTTTGCAGGGAAAAACGGTGACATTCACTGTTGAAAAGTTGGGAAGTGCCACATCACAGAATATTATTGGAACAAGGAAGCCTAAAAAAGGTTCGGGTCATGATATAGTTCATGTATCGGCTCACTTTGATAGCGTCCCATTTGCTCCGGGGGCAAATGATAACGCTTCGGGAACTTCAGTGGCACTTGAACTGGCGCGAATCTTGAAGAGCTATCCTATTGATAAGGAACTGCGCTTTGTTTTTGTTGGCGCAGAAGAAATCGGGCTCGTCGGATCGGAACATTATGTAAGCCAATTAAGCCAAGATGAGGTGAAGCGAAGCATTGCCAATTTTAATATGGATATGGTCGGTACGGACTGGGAAAATGCTACTGCGATCTTTATGAACGCGGTAGACGGCAAGGCGAACATTGTGAGTGAGACGGCTTTGGCTACGGCAAAACGAATCGGTACACCTTCTGAGCTGATATTGTACCAGCGTGGATCATCGGACCATGTATCTTTCCATGATGCAGGGATACCGGCAATTAACTTCATCAGGCGTGAGCCAGGAACGGCCAACCTGGAGCCGTATTATCATACACCTCAAGATACTATTGAACATATTAGCAAAGAACGCCTACAAGAGGCAGGAGAGCTTGTTGGGGCATCCATTTATAGCTTAATCAGAAATTGATAATAAAACAGAAGCCGTTGTGTTATAACGGCTTCTGTTTATTGTGGTTCAGGAGATTATAAAACGCCAGGTAGGGAATGACATTCTTTACACAGTATGCTACATACAGCTTTATGCCGATAAGCAGGACCCCTCGGGTTTTCTTCGGTTTTAATGCAATAAGCAGGCGATTGCGCGTTTGTTCTAGAGATACATTTTTAAGCAGTCTTTTAATCCATTTATAAATCGTTCGCATTCTTCCAGTGTGTTATACGGAGATAGTCCAACTCTGAGCCAGCCGTCATATTTCATTACATCCAGCTTATTGGCAAGCTGATAGGCGTAAAAATTTCCGTTGGCGGCAAAAATGGTATGTTCATCTGCTAAATATTTACTGATAGTACTTGAAGGGATTCCGCTAACGACGAATGAAATGATAGGTGTCGATGGTACATGACTCGGAGGAATGAACATTTTTACCCCTTTTATTTTTGAAATCTCGTCTTTTAAAAATGAAGCCATTTGATGTTCCTTCTGCTCAAATAGCTGATAGGCATTTACAATTTTTTGCCTCTTTGATTCACCTTCTCCAAAGCTTTCAATGAATTCAACTGCACCAATCATGCCCGAAATCCCTTCATGATTTTGAGTACCTGTTTCCATGGAGGAAGGATGTTCATTGTGTGCAGGTATCAATTTATACGGTTTATATTTGGACAATAAATCAGGGTCCATAGAGGCAAATCCTATATGCGGACCAAAAACCTTGTAGCCTGAACCCAGTACAAGATCGGCTGACAGTGCTTTTTGGTCGACGGCGATATGAGGGATGGCCTGGACCGCATCTATAACAGTGAGTGCTCCTACCGTTTTGGATGCTTCTATGTATGGCTTCACATCATTAATGGTGCCTACACCGTTGGAGGCAAGTCCGAGGAACACAGCTTTTGTCTTTGAATGGATCAACGTGTCAATAGCAGAGTTATCCAATGTTAAAGAGTCCACATCCACCGGAATCCGTCTAATCATCATGCCCTTTTCTTCAGCGATTTGAACCCATGGATCGACATTAGCGGAATGATCCAATTCGGTAACGACAATTTCATCTCCTGCTTTCCAGTCCCGCCCAATCATCCTTGAGATTGAATAGGCAAGTGATGGCATATTATTCCCAAAAAAGACACCGCTTTCATAACCGTTCACAAGTGCAGCAATTTCTGCCCGCGCCTGGGAAAGGATAGCTTCTGTCTCTTCGCTCGTAGGAAAGAGACCGTCACGGTTGGCCATTCCACTCTCAATATAGTCCATCATCCGGTGGATTGATGGCTGGCACATTTGTGTTCCGCCGGGTCCGTCAAAATACACCACTTTTTTTCCTTTAAGAGTTCGATTCAGTGCCGGAAATTGATCGCGTATTTTTGCCAAGGTCAATTTATTTTTAATATTTTGCACTGTGCAGCCTCCTTATTTATGGATTATTTTTATATTAGCATGAATTTTTCTTATATGTTAGAAAAATTGAAATAGTTGATGATTTTACCAAATAAAAAAAGCTCAATAAAAATTGAGCTTTTATTTGGTGCAATGGGTACTTCGCTTTTTTAATTACCACCCAGGAATAACAGATCCTTTGTATGTGTCTTCGATGAATTGCTTAATTTCATCTGATTGATATACGTCTAAAAACTTTTTAATCGCTTCATCGTCTTTGTTTTCCGCTCTGGCTGCTACAATGTTGACCCATGGAGAATCTTTATCTTCGATAAAGATGGAATCTTCGGTTGGGACGAGCCCACTTTCAATTGCATAGTTGGAATTAATGGCTGCCGCACCCAACTCATCCAACTGGCGGGGAATTTGTGCAGCTTCTAACTCTACAAACTCATAATCATTTTTATTCTCTTCAATATCTTTGACGGAAGGAGTTTCACCGACACCTTCTTTAAGTTTGATCAAACCCGCTTTTTCGAATAAAAGAAGGGCACGTCCACCGTTTGTTGGGTCATTCGGCAATCCAAGTTTTGCGCCTTTTTTTAGTTCGCTGAAATCCTTGACTTTATTGGAATAAACGCCCATTGGGGTAGTAATGGTATTTCCAACCTTCACGATATCGTAGTTACGGTCTTCTTTCTGTTCGTTTAAATAAGGTTCGTGTTGGAACACATTCAGATCAAGGTCTCCTTGAGACAATGCTTCGTTCACGATTGGGTAGTCAGAAAAAGTTTTAATGTCAATTTCCAAGTCTTGCTTTGCTGCGAGTTCTTTCACTTGCTCCATGATTTCCTCATGTTCTCCGGCTGTAACACCTACAATGAGCTTTCCGTCGCTGAGCAGCCCTTCGGCTTTATCATCAGATTCCTTTTTGCTTCCGCCGCACGCTGCAAGGGCCGCAATCAATAAAATAAATAGGCTGGATAATATCCACTTTTTCATGATGAAAATCTCCTTTTCTTTTCTTTGTAATATTCCTTCATAACTTATGGAAATAATCCAATCGGGCATCGGGCAAATCTTCCAGTGTCAACGCCTTGGCCCTCACAAACTTCACACTTCTGCATTACGATAAGTCGACATGGAATCCTTTCCGTGTTTTCCAAATCTCTTTGTGAAGTGTTCAAGCTTTCCGTCGCTGTTTAATCTTTTTTCAACCTGGCAGCCAATCGGTTGCCGAGAGACTGCAAACCTTGGACAAGAATAATCAAGAGGATAACCGTTACATACATCACGTCAACTTCGTAACGAAGGTGGCCATACCGGTATGCAAGATCACCGAGTCCTCCGCCGCCGACCAGTCCTGCCATCGCTGTAGCGCCTATAAGGGAGATGGTCGCAATGGTTAATCCAAGCACAATGGAAGAGCGGGACTCCCGTACGAGTACATGCCAAATGATATGCCTTGTTTTGATTCCCATTGCTTCATATGCTTCAATGACACCCCGGTCGACCTCAAGCAGGGCAGTTTCCATCAATCTGGCGATATAAGGTGCAGTATAAATGACCAAAGGAACAATTACCCCTTTTACCCCAATAGATGTACCGACAAGAAACTTTGTAAAAGGAAGGATAAAGAACAATAGGATAATAAATGGTATGGAACGTACGATATTGATAATGATGTTCAAAAGCCCAAATACAAATTTATTGCTTAACGCTTTTCCAGGTCTTGTCAGCACAAGCAAAATTCCCAAAGGAAGGCCGATCAAAATGGCAATTCCAAGTGAAATTCCAGTCATTTGAAAGGTTTGAATGATAGATACCCAAATATCCTCGCCCCAATTATCAAGAAACTCTTGTATTTGCGTCATTGATGTTCACACCTTCCACTTTCACTTGATCATTCTCCAAGTATTTTATCGCCTTTTGAATGTCGGACGGCTCTCCTTTGAAATGAACAACAAGCTGTCCAAAAGATTCATTTTTTAACTGAGTAATGCTCCCTGATAAGATATTCGGATAAATATCGAACTTTTTGCTTACCATTGCCAGTGCGGGCTCTCCGGATGATTCCCCAAAGAAAGAGAGTGTGGCAACTTGGCCGGTCTCATTTAAATTAGCAAGAATATCAGCAGGAATCTTATGGGAAAACAGGCTGTTGACAAATTTCCTCGTTGTCGAATGTTTCGGAGCAGTGAAAATATCCTTTGTTTTTCCTTCTTCAATTACTTCTCCGTTTTCCATTACTGCAACACGGTCACAAATTCGCTGGATGACGTTCATTTCGTGTGTAATCAATAAGATAGTGATTCCCAGCTCTTTATTGATTTTTAACAGCAAATCCAAAATAGCTTCTGTTGTATCAGGGTCAAGTGCACTTGTCGCTTCGTCGCTTAAAAGAATCTCCGGTTCATGGGAGAGGGCCCTTGCAATCGCCACCCTTTGTTTCTGTCCGCCGGATAGCTCAGAAGGGTAGGCGCCGTGCTTTTGTTCCAAGCCGACAATTTTTAAATATTTATCAACGCGTTCTTCTACTTCTTTTTTGCTTAGTCCGGTAAGCTTTAATGGAAGTGCGACGTTGTCGTATACCGTAGCCGTTTTTAATAGGTTAAAGCCTTGGAAAATCATTCCGATATCGCCACGGGCTTTGCGCAGGTTGTTTGTGGATAGCTTTGTCAAATCGACATTTTTTACTTTTACAGACCCTGCATCGGGCTTTTCCAAAAGATTCACACAGCGGATCAACGTACTTTTTCCAGCGCCACTATAGCCGATTACGCCATATATTTCGCCTTTTTTAACGGAAAGAGATACGTTTTTCAATGCGTGAATCGCACCTTGTTTACCCTGAAATGTTTTAGTGATTCCCGCGAGTTCTATCATGTGTATGGCTCCTTCTTGCATTTATTTTACCGGTTACGACGTATGGGAAAGTTTACAAAAGGGCAGCTGCCTTTAAGGCAGGCTGCCTGGCTTAATTCTCTTACCAAGAGGGAATGACTGATCCTTCGAATGTCTCATCAATAAATTGTTTCACTTCATCAGATTGGTACACATCTAAAAACTTTTGAATGGCTTCGTCGTCTTTTGACTCAGCTCTGGATGCAACGACATTCACCCATGGTGAATCTTTTGATTCAATAAAAATGGAATCTTTAGCTGGTTTAAATCCGTGTTCAATGGCAAAGTTTGTATTGATTGCAGCAGCATCAAGCTCATCCAATTGCCTTGGAAGCTGGGAGGCTTCCAGTTCTACAAACTCAAAGTTATTTTTGTTCTCCTCAACATCCTTGACTGTAGGTGTATTCCCGGAACCGTCTTTCAATTTAATTAATCCGGCACTTTCAAATAAAACCAGGGCACGTCCTCCATTTGTAGGGTCGTTTGGTAAACCGAGTTTTGCTCCTTTTGGCAGTTCTTTAACGTCTTTTACTTTTGTTGAATAAATCCCCATAGGGAAAGTAAGTGTTTTACCGACTTCGACAAGTTCCAAATTCCGGTCTTCGTTAAATTGCTCCAAATAAGGAATAGTCTGGAATACGTTAAGATCCAGATCTTTTTCGTCTAAGGCGATATTCGGCATAATATAGTCTGTGAATACCTTGACCTCAATATCCAAATCCTTTTCTGCAGCAAGTTCTTTGACTTTCTCAAGGACTTGTTCGTGAGGGCCAGCAGTAACACCAACGGTCAATTTGCTGTCACTGAGAAGTCCTTCTGCTTTTTCATCTTTATCTCCACTAGCTTCCTCTTTGCTGCCTCCACCGCAGGCTGCAAGAGCTGCAATCACCAAAATGAATAAACTGGATAATAGCCACTTTTTCACGATGCTTTTCCTCTTTTCTTTGTATATTGATCTTTTTAATCGAGTTTATGACAGTTTATAACTATTATAGTGTTCATTTGATAGATTCATTTTTTTGTGCTCCACGCTCCTCCCTTCGGGATCTCGTGTGGAAATCTCCTGCGAATCAAAAAATGCCTCTCGCACAGAGAGGCATGGATATACACAAAAGTACTCACGCACTCTCTTATTTTTCAAAATACAAAGTATTTTGCAGGATTTAGCACCTGTTCTTGTTTGGAACAAACAAGAATGGTTGCCGGGTTTCTCAGGGCCAGTCCCTCCACCGCTCTTAATAAGAGATTTCCAAATGAAATTGTTATCAATGATCATATACCTATGTAAAAGAAATGTCAATACTATTTGAGCATAATATTGTCGAATTTTGTACTTCCAATCTATGGATTAATCACTGAATTCCACAAAAGAGCCTTACATTTTCTGTTTCGAAGCATATTGTTAATGACTGGTTGTAAGGTGGGTCACCCCGGAGCAACTCACTTTCCGCAACCTAATTTAATTCGAGTGTATAAAGACTGATTTACATGATAAAAGGTCAGACGGGCATTCAGTCAAAAATGACTCAAAATAATCAATTTTGACTGAATCTTTGTTCTGCCTTTTTTAATAAAAGCCTGTAAATTAGGCTTTTTGATAAACCGACCGGTTGGCATAGTAATTGCAAATATTAAAAGGGTGACGACAAAAAAGGGGCAATTGAAACAGGCAACGGCACCCCTTGAAAACTAAAGGAGGAAATGGATAATGTCAGTTACTTCAACAGTCATTGAGCTAAAAAACTATATCAACGGTGAATGGAGAGCAGCAAACGGGGAAGATGTAAATATTGTGATCAATCCGGCAAACCAAGAGGTCATTGCCAGAGCTCCAAGAGCAACAAAAGAGGAGACAGAGGAAGCAATCGCGGTTGCGAAGGAAGCATTTGAAAGCGGTGTCTGGTCTGGTCTGACAACGTATGAACGAGCAGCTTATTTAAATAAAATTGCAGATAAAATTGAAGAGAACCTTGATGAGCTTGCAACACTGGAAGTAATGGATAATGGAAAAATAAAAACAGAAGCAGAGT
Organism: Siminovitchia fordii DSM 16014 = CIP 108821; assembly: GCF_000374565.1. GTDB lineage: Bacteria > Bacillota > Bacilli > Bacillales > Bacillaceae_C > Siminovitchia > Siminovitchia fordii. The sequence goes on from NZ_KB894696.1 coordinate 122,259, forward strand.
TTGATATTGCAGATGCCGCCTCATGTTTCCGTTACTATGCCGGATTGATCATGGCACCTGAAGGTGAAACATATCAAGTGCCTGAGGATGTGCAGGCGATGGTCGTCAAAGAGCCTGTTGGGGTGGCAGGACTTATTGTTCCATGGAATTTCCCAATGTTGATGAGTGTTTGGAAGATTGCTCCGGCTCTCGCGGCAGGCAACACAATCGTTTATAAGCCAGCAGAAGCGACTCCTATTACTGCAATGAAATTGGTTGAAATCATTGAAGAAGTTGGCGTGCCAAAAGGTGTAATGAATCTAGTGATGGGCAGAGGGTCAGTTGTCGGACAGACAATTGCAGAAAGCAAAGACGTTGATCTAGTATCATTTACTGGAAGCACTGAAGTTGGGCGCGAAATCATGAAAGCAGCCGCAGGAAACTTGAAAAAGATTTCTCTTGAATTGGGTGGAAAATCACCAAACATCATCTTTGCGGATGCGGATTTTGAGACGGCAGTAGACTATGCTTTAATGGGAATCTACTACGGAACTGGACAAGTATGTTCAGCAGGGAGTCGTATTTTAGTAGAAGAGAGCATTTACAATAAATTCGTAGAGAAATTTGTCGAACGTGCAAAACAAATCAAAGCTGGACCTGGTTTGGATGAAAACTCACAAATGGGTGCGATTAACAGTGAGGCTCAAATGAATACGATTTTAAAATATATTGAAATTGGCAAACAAGAAGGGGCCACGTTGGCATGCGGAGGCAACCGTTTAACTGAAAATGGATTAGATAAAGGGTTTTTCATTGCACCGACTGTATTTGTAAACGTCACTTCCGACATGCGTATTGTGCAGGAAGAAATTTTTGGCCCGGTCGTTACGATCCAAAGCTTTAAAGATGAAGAAGAAGCCATCAAGCTTGCGAACGATACGGACTTTGGCCTTGCTGGTGGTGTTTTCTCAGGCGATGGAGCAAAAGCAATGCGTGTCATCAAAAAAGTTCGTGCTGGAATTACGTGGGTAAATTCATTCGGTACAACCTATAACGAAGCGCCTTGGGGCGGTTACAAACAGAGTGGAATTGGACGCAGCCTTGGAACATACGGATTGGATGACTTCCAAGAAATCAAGCAAATCAATATTAATCTTGATGTACAGCCTGCTGGATGGTTTCCAAACTAAGACTTTGAGAAGTGCATCTTTGATTGGATGCACTTCTTATCATCATTTTAAGACTCTGAAGGATAAGCATATTTTTTAAAAACATAACTGGGGGATTAAGAAATGAAAGTAGATATGACACACAGATATAAAGCAGATCCACAGGAATCATATACACTTCCGTCACACTTTTACACAAGCGAAGACATTCTTAATAAGGAAAAGGAAGAAATCTTTTATAAAAATTGGATTTTCGCCGGTCATGTTGAAAAAGTGGATGCTCCTGGCAAATATTTCACTTTTAAAATTTTTGATCAAAACATCATGATCGTAAGGGGAAAAGATCATATTGTTAGAGGCTTTTATAATGTATGTCCACACCGGGGACATGAATTGGTGGAAGGGGAAGGAAAGAAATCAGTCATTTCTTGTCCTTATCATGCATGGACCTTCCATTTGGATGGACAGTTTAATCAAGGCCGAGCAGTGGATCAAATCAAAAATTTTGAACAAAAAGATGCCTGTTTAACGCCTGTTAATATTGAAGTGTTTCTGAACTTCATTTTTGTCAACCTGGACCCGAATGCCCGACCCATTCGGGAAATGATGCCCGAGTTGGAAGAAACCATACGCACCAAAATTCCTGAAGTGGAAAACCTGACTCTGGCGAAAAGAATCCGCTACGATATAAAAGGAAACTGGAAAAACGTAATAGACAATTATCTTGAGTGCCACCACTGCCAAGTGGCTCATCCTGAGTTTATTAAACAAATAGATATGAATAGTTACGAAATCAGCCCGAAAGAGTACTATATTGCCCAAACGAGCAGAGGGAAGGGTTCCTGCAGCATTCCGGGCGAACTGAAGATGGCAAGCGAGGAGACATATTTATCCTTATGGTTATGGCCAACCTTGGCTCTTGACATTATGCCTGGTGAGCCGGGAATCATCATCATGTATATCGAGCCAGTCGGTCCCGAGGAATCTATTGAGTATTTGGAGTTCTATTTCATGTCAAAAGAGCCGACCGAAGAAGGTTGGGAGAGCATCAAGTATCAGGATGAAGTGCTGACTCCAGAGGATATCAGCCTGGTTGAAAGTGTACAACGGGGACTGCGTTCAAAAGGGTACACTGATGGACGCTATGTGATTGATAAACAGAAGACATCGATCAGTGAGCACGGTGTCCACCACTTCCATGGTTTAGTATTGAATGCATTAGAGGGGGTCAGAACCTCATGACCGAACAGCAAGGCTTAAAAAGAAGGTTAAAGTTCATTCATGTTTTTATACTTGGACTGGCTTTGCTTACACCAACGACCGTTTTTGATACTTTTGGAATAGCGTCCCTCGCCACGGGGGGACACGTTCCATTGGTATACATGTTCGCGATGGTTGCCATCCTTTTTACCGTATTCAGCTATGTTCATATGGTTAAGGCATTTCCAAGTGCGGGATCGGCTTACACATATGTTCAAAAAACATTTCATCCCAATCTCGGGTTTATGGTGGGGTGGTCAGCCCTGTGCGATTATCTCTTTTTGCCTATGCTGTATGCGTTGGCCATCAAAATCTATATGGCTGCTTATTTTCCGGGAGTACCGGCATGGCTATGGGTGGTCATCCCCATTGTCATCATCAGTGTGGCAAATCTCTTTAATGTAAAAGTGGCTGTATCACTCAGCACCGTTTTTGTATTTGCGCAGATATTGATTACTGTTATTTTTATGGCTCTTCTTATTAAAGGGCTTGCGAACAGTTCAGAAACGGACAATATCTTTTCTCTGGAGCCTTTATTTTCCGCAAACCTGACTCTTGCGGGTGTGTTGGCTGGAGTTACCATACTGGCTTATTCCTATATTGGATTTGATGCAATCAGTACATTGGCAGAAGAAACGATCAATCCAACAAAAACTGTCCCCAGAGTAATGATCGCCTTGGCTCTGTATATCGGAATTACTTATACGGCAGTAACCTACTTCATGCAGGTCGGCTACCCGGATGCTTCCGTATTCATAGATCCCGAATCAGCCGCTGCGGAAATAGCGCCGCAAATCGGAGGCATGTTATTTGCTTCGGTATTTCTTGTCGTCATTATTTTGTGTAACATTTCCGGTGGAATTTCAGCACAGTTAAGTATATCGAGGTTATTGTATGCAATGGGGAGGGACAACGTAATCCCTAGGAAAGTATTCGGCTATGTTACACCAAGGTCACGTGTCCCCATTTACAATATTATCATATCGGGATTGGTAGCAATGACAGCTGTATTCTTTGATTTGGTCACCGCTGCTTCATTCATCAGCTTTGGAGCTTTTACAGCATTCACTTTTGTTAATTTATCTGTAATCGTTTTTTATTATGTGAAAAGTAAAAAGCGGTCTGTAAAGGAGACGTTCATGTACTTGATTTCCCCGATTATTGGAATTGGCTTCCTGATCATTATGTGGTTTAGCATGGATCTGCGGGCTTTAATTTTGGGTATTTGCTGGAATGTGGCCGGATTCATTTTTCTGATGTATATTACGAAGATGTTCAAAAAAACTGCCCCGATGTTCAATTTTGACGAGGAAGAAATTCCGGCAAAGGAAAATAAAGGGGAAGAGGCCCTTCAAGTTTGATTATTTAATTTAATATTCATAATATTCGGTTTAAGTTAGAGGGCAGGAGGTAAACATGCAAAAATCAAATGAGGTAGTAGACATTACGATTATCGGCGGAGGTCCTGTCGGGCTCTTCACCGCCTTTTATGCCGGCATGCGCCAGGCATCAGTAAAAATAATAGAGAGTCTGCCGCAATTGGGCGGACAATTGTCGGCACTTTACCCGGAAAAATATATCTATGACATCGCGGGATTTCCCAAAGTGAGGGCGCAGGAACTCATTGATAATCTGACAGAACAGATGAACCAATTTGAAGTTCAAACATGCTTGGGGGAAACAGTGGAAAATGTAGTGAAAGGCTCAGACGGCACTTTCAACATTGTCACGAATAAAGGGGTCCATTTTTCAAAATCGATTATTATTACTGCAGGAAACGGCGCTTTCCAGCCCCGCAAGCTGAAATTGGAAGGGGAAGAAAGATTCGAGGAAGCGAACCTGCACTATTCTGTTCAGAATCTGGGGCAATTCGAAGGCAGAAAAGTCGCTGTATTCGGCGGTGGAGATTCCGCAGTCGACTGGGCGATGATGCTTGAACCGATCGCAGAGAAAGTGATGATCATTCACCGCCGTGATAAATTCCGTGCGCATGAGCACAGTGTTGAATTGCTGCAGCAATCAAAAGTTGACATTTTAACGCCGTATGTGCCTGTTG
>NZ_KB894697.1 GCF_000374565.1 Siminovitchia fordii DSM 16014 = CIP 108821
TCCAGAGAGCAAGCTCTCTTTCATCCGCTCGACTTGCATGTATTAGGCACGCCGCCAGCGTTCGTCCTGAGCCAGGATCAAACTCTCGTATAAGAAGTTTGTCAGCTCAAAAGCTGGCAATGGATATTATCCATTGTTTTAATCAAAATTATTGACGTTTCGTTTCGTTCAGTTTTCAAAGATCAAACTTACTTCTGTTTCACTGTCGTTCTCTTGAGCGACTTTTATATCATATCAAACTATCGAAAAGGTGTCAACTGTTTTTTTGAAAAAGTATTTTTTTGAAGACAACCTGTTTGGACAGCGATTAATAATATATCACCTTTTATTGGTTCTGGCAATGCTTTTTAAAAACTTTTTTTGCAAAAAAAAAGAAGCGCCGATTATCTCGGCTCTTCTTAATTCTATGATTCATATAATTCTTCGCCTGTGATTTCCTCGTCACTAGGGGTAGTTGAAATTTCTTCGATACCTTCAGTTTTTTCTACTTTTGCCACAGTGGCGACAGATTCTTCTTCGTCCAGCCTGATCAAAATAACACCTTGAGTATTCCGGCCAAGGACCGAAATGTCTGCAACATCCATTCTGATAAGCACACCGCCTGCGGTAATAAGCATGAGATCTTCATCGCCCTTCACCGTTTCAAGGGCAACCACTGTTCCTGTTTTTTCTGTAATATGACATGTGATGATCCCTTTTCCGCCTCGAGACTGAATTCTATAGTCTGCGGCAGGTGTTCGTTTTCCATAACCATTTTTTGTTACAACGAGGACATCATGATCCTCTTCAAGGATTTCCATGCCAATGACTTCATCCTCATCCGATAAATTGATGCCTTTTACTCCTGTAGCCGTTCTTCCCATTGAGCGTACATCTTTTTCATGGAAACGGATAAGAAGGCCATTCTTTGTTCCTATCACGATATTTTTACTGTTGTCCGTCAATTTAACCGAGATCAACTCGTCATGTTCCCTGAGATTAAGGGCGATTAATCCATTCGTTCTAATATTGGCAAATGCCGAAACTGGCGTCCGCTTTACCACGCCCTGCTTTGTTGCAAAGAACAAATACCAATCTTCAAGAAATTCTTCGACACATATAATTGTATTGATCCATTCGCCTTTTTCTATACCAAGCAAGTTAATGATTGGCAGCCCTTTGGCAGTTCTGCTGAATTCAGGAATCTCATATCCTTTTGTCCGATACACTTTCCCTTTGTTCGTAAAAAATAAAATCGTATCGTGGGTCGATGTTGTGATCAAATGCTCAACAAAATCATCTTCATTCGTCCCCATTCCCTGTACGCCGCGGCCGCCGCGTCTTTGGCTCCTATATGTTGAGATCGGAAGCCGTTTAATATAGCCGTTATGCGTAAGCGTGACAACGATGTTTTCTCTTGGGATTAGGTCTTCGTCTTCCAAATGGCCGACTCCGCCGGAAACAATTTCAGTACGGCGGCCATCGTCAAAGCGCTCTTTGATTTCAAGAAGCTCTTCTCTGATAATTTCAAGAATTTTTTCCTCTTCAGCCAAAATTGCCTTCAGCTCGGTAATCAACTTCATAAGGTTCTGATATTCTTCTTCAATCTTTTCTCTTTCCAGTCCGGTCAAGCGCTGGAGTCTCATATCGAGAATAGCTTGGGCCTGTTTCTCACTCAGGCTGAATTGTTCCATCAATCCAGCTCTTGCGATATCTGTAGTCTTTGATCCTCTGATCAGACTGATGATCGCATCAATATGGTCCAAAGCGATCCGGAGACCTTCAAGAATATGAGCACGAGCTTCAGCCTTGCGCAGTTCGTATTCCGTCCGCCTTCTGATGATGACTTTCTGATGTTCCAAATAGTAGTAAAGGCATTGTTTTAAATTTAAAACCTTTGGCTGGCCATCCACTAGTGCAAGCATATTGATACCGAAGGTCGTTTGAAGGGCAGTCATTTTATACAAGTTGTTTAAAATGACATTGGCATTTGCATCCCTGCGAATTTCCATGACTATCCGCATTCCCACACGATCCGACTCGTCTCGGAGCTCAGTGATTCCATCGAGCTTTTTCTCACGCACAAGTTCGGCTATCCGTTCAATTAATCTTGCTTTATTAACTTGGTAAGGGAGTTCATTAACAATGATTGTCTCCCTTCCGTTCGCTTTTGTTTCAATTTCAACTTTACCGCGCATTATGATGGATCCGCGACCTGTTTCATAAGCTCTCCTGATCCCGCTTCTGCCGACAATCAAGCCAGCAGTCGGAAAATCAGGCCCATGAATATGCTCCATCAATTCCTGAATGGTGATATCAGGATCCTTACTCAAAGAAATGATGGCATCTATGACTTCCCCAAGCTGGTGAGGGGGGATATTTGTAGCCATTCCAACAGCGATTCCCGACGTACCATTGACAAGCAAGTTTGGAAAACGCGAAGGCAATACAGCAGGTTCTTTTTCCGATCCATCATAGTTATCTTTGTAATCAATCGTATCCTTATTCAGGTCTCTTACAAGCTCCATCGAGATTTTTGACATTCTCGCTTCGGTGTACCGCATGGCGGCCGCCGAGTCGCCGTCAATCGAACCGAAGTTACCGTGCCCGTCCACAAGCATATACCGGTAGCTAAAATCTTGAGCCATCCGGACCATTGTTTCATAAACGGCCGAGTCACCGTGTGGATGATACTTCCCGATTACCTCACCGACTATCCTTGCCGATTTTTTATATGCTTTTTCACTCGTCATTCCAAGATCATTCATTGCATATAAAATCCGGCGATGAACCGGTTTTAAACCGTCCCGGACATCGGGAAGGGCGCGAGAAACGATGACACTCATCGCATAGTCAAGGAACGATGAACGCATCTCCTGGCTTAAATTAATTTCCTTTACGTTATCAGGCTTGTCTGTCATAAAAGCTCACAACCTTCCTTCCTTAAAAAAGCGAGTGAAGCAGCAATCTATTTTACTGCATCACTTGCTTTCAACCGACTAGCTATATATCAAGATTCTTAACATTCAACGCATTTTCCTCAATAAACAAGCGCCGCGGCTCCACTTTTTCTCCCATCAGCATATCAAACGTTTCGTCCGCTTCGATAGCATCTTCAAGGCTCACCTGCAAAAGTGTTCTTGTTTCCGGGTTCATCGTTGTTCCCCACAGCTGTTCAGGGTTCATTTCCCCCAAACCTTTATAGCGCTGGATGCCCGGAACCGGCTGTTTTGGAAGCTCCGCCAAAGCGGCTTCCAATTCACGATCCGAATAGACATACTTGTCTTTTTTGCCCTGGCTGATTTTAAATAATGGTGGCTGGGCAACATATATATATCCTGCTTCAAGAAGCGGCCTCATATAACGGTAAAACAGTGTAAGAAGCAATGTCCGGATATGGGCGCCGTCTACATCTGCATCCGTCATGATAATCACTTTATGGTATCTCGCTTTTGATATATCAAACTCTTCACCAATTCCTGTTCCCAATGCCGTTATGATGGTCCGTACCTCAGCATTAGAGAAAATACGGTCCAACCTAGCCTTTTCAACGTTGATGATTTTACCTCTCAAAGGCAAAATCGCCTGAAAATGGCGGTCGCGTCCCTGCTTTGCTGAGCCTCCTGCCGAATCCCCCTCAACGATATATAATTCGCTGATCGATGCATCCCTTGAGGAACAATCCGCCAGCTTACCGGGAAGATGGGAAACTTCCAGGGCGTTTTTCCGGCGAGTCAATTCCCGTGCCTTCCTTGCCGCTATACGTGCTCTGGCCGCCATGGAGCCCTTTTCAACAATCTTTCTGGCCAAAGACGGATTTTCCAATAAAAACTTCTCAAAGTGTTCAGAGAAAAGAGCATCTGTTATGGCACGTGCTTCCGAGTTTCCGAGCTTTGTTTTCGTTTGCCCTTCAAATTGAGGGTCAGGATGTTTGATGGAGATAATGGCTGTCAATCCTTCACGGACATCTTCCCCCGACAAATTGCTGTCATTTTCTTTAAAAATTTGATTTTTACGCGCATAGTCATTGATGACCCTTGTCAAAGCAGCCTTAAATCCGGATTCATGCGTTCCACCTTCATACGTATGGATATTGTTTGCGAAAGAGTAAATGTTGCTCGCATACCCATCGTTATACTGCATGGCGATTTCGATGGAAATCTCTTCACGCTCTCCCTCAATGTAAATGGGATCTTCATGAAGAACTTCTTTGGACCTGTTCAAATGTTCAACATAAGAAATGAGTCCGCCTTCGTAATGGTACTCCTTTCTGACCGGCTCTTCCTCGCGCTTATCCTCTATTACCAATTTTAGGCCTTTGTTTAAAAAAGCCAGCTCCCGGGTACGGGAAGAAAGAGTTTCAAAATCATATATCACTGTTTCCGTAAAAATTTCAGGATCAGGTTTGAAATGAATCGTTGTTCCTGTCCGATCGGTATCCCCGATAACTTTCAAATCAAAAAGAGGGACTCCGCGTTCATATTTTTGATAATGGATTTTTCCATTCAAATGGACATATACTTCCAGTTCGCTGGACAGCGCGTTTACTACGGAAGCACCAACCCCGTGAAGGCCGCCGGACACTTTATAACCGCCGCCGCCAAATTTTCCGCCTGCATGAAGCACCGTCAGAATGACTTCTACAGCCGGACGGCCCATTTTTTCCTGGATGCCGACAGGAATTCCGCGTCCATTATCTTTGACAGTGATACTGTTGTCATTTTCGATGGATAGCACTATCTCATCACAATATCCCGCCATGGCTTCATCAATACTATTATCGACAATTTCCCATACAAGATGGTGAAGCCCTTTGACACTCGTGGAGCCAATATACATTCCAGGACGCTTACGGACCGCTTCAAGTCCTTCCAGCACCTGGATTTGATGTTCATCATACGTTTGTTCCTGCAATGCTTTTTGTTCCATTGACATTGAGGATTCACCTGCACTTTCCATCTATTTCATCATGAACCTTAACCGTTCATCGGTACGCCGTTTAGCGCTTTTTTCTTTAATGTGGCAATCGCAATGGGTGAGATATACATGTGGGTGGGGGTAATGACAAGAGACTTAAAGGTGCCGTTTGAAATATTCACTAATTCGGACTCTTTTCTTTCGAGCAGCTGTTGCATTTCTTTAGAATCCATGACCGTCTGCTTATCTAAAATAGTGATGATTTCACTGGAGCGGATCATCACATCATCCCCCAAATGGACATACATTGGTGTTCACCTCATTGCGCTTTTGTAATGGTCCCGTTTTGCACAAAAAAACTGTCCGCTTCTTTGATCGTCTGATGGTCAATTCCACTTGTCGTTGTAGTCGTGACAAAAGTCTGGACTTTCCCCTGAATCGTGTTCAGTAAATGCGATTGGCGGTAGTCATCCAGCTCCGAAAGCACATCATCCAATAGAAGAATCGGATATTCTCCAATCTCCGAATGTATCAGTTCAATTTCAGCCAATTTTACGGAAAGGGCGGTTGTCCGTTGTTGGCCCTGCGAACCGAACGTATGCACATTACGCCCGTTCACGAGAAAATTTACGTCGTCCCGATGGGGGCCGATTAGACTGATTCCACGGTCAATTTCCCTTTCTCTGATCGATGAAAGTTTTTCTTCAAATATAGTAATCATTTTGGACGAATCGAAAGTTTCTGATACGTCCAGAGAGGGTTTATATTGAATGCCCAACGTTTCCAACCCGCGGGAAATGCCGGAATGAATCGGTTCGGCCCACCCTTGCAGCAGATGGATGAATTCGAATCTTTTTTGGATGATTTTGATAGCTATATTAATAAATTGCTCATCTAAAATATCCAAGAACGTCTGATCTGTCTGCCGTTTTGTCTGCAGCTGCTTCAAATAGTGGTTTCGCTGTTGAAGGACCTTTTGATACTGTCCGATATCATAAAGATAAACCGGCGATACTTGGCCAATCTCCATATCAATAAAACGACGCCTTGTTTGAGGGCTCCCTTTGACAAGACGGAGATCTTCAGGCGCGAACATAACGACATTCATATTTCCTACATAATGGCTTAATTTTCTCTGTTCAATATGATTGAATTTTGCCTTTTTCCCTTTTTTGGAAATAATTAACTGTAAAGGGACAGATCCGTTTGTCTTTTGGACCCTACCCTCTATTTTAGCATATTCCTCATCCCAGCGTATCAAATCTTTATCATTGGACGTTCTGTGGGATTTTGCCATTCCCAGCACATAGATCGCTTCCATGACATTGGTTTTGCCCTGGGCGTTTTCTCCGACAAATACATTTACTTTATTTTCAAAAGATAGTGAGAGTTGTTTGTAATTCCGGTAATTTTCCAGTTCCAGCTCTACAATATACATTAGGTCAACATCCTCTAACGGATAACAAGGAAACTTCCAACTCCTATAATTTCAAGCAAATCGCCCTCTGCAAGTTTCCTTCCTCTTCTCTGCTCCTGCTCTCCATTTACCAGGACTGTATACTCGCTTAAAAACCACTTGGCCATTCCTCCGGATTGGATAAGGTCTGCAAGTTTTAAAAACTGTCCCAACGTAATGGTATCCGTCTCGATTTTAATTTTCGTTTCCACATTCTCACTCTTTTCATATAAAGTAATCTCTTAACTTTATTTTACTAAAGATTTGCCTGCATGACAAAGTTTAGAAGGGTTCTCAACAGGAAAAAACCTGCCGGAGAGGCAGGCTTAAGCAACATATAAAGAAAGTTTAACTTACTGCGGTATATTTTATCCGAAAATGATTTTTCTTTGTCCAGCTCCAGCGACTCCCAAACTATCCTTTCCTCGAAAAACCTTGGTGTGGCTGTTTATTCGAAAAGTTGCTCAGGGCACTATGATAAGCCAACGTCAACCAAGGCCTATGCTGATCGCTGCCAAAGCCAACTTTGCCTTATATTTTTCGGAGATGATCAAAGCGTCTTAGCCATTCTATTCAGTTTGTACGTCGCTAAGCGGGCGCTTGCTCTTTCCTTAAGCAGTACGAACAGGAAGAATTAACTGTAATATTGACGGATCTTCTTCTGAGCGGATGATAAACGGCCTCATGGCGCCTGTAAAACTGATCGTAATATCTGTCCCATCTATCGCTCTTAGAGCTTCCATCATGTATTTAGCGCTAAACGAAATAGTCAATTCTTCCCCTTGAAGTGATTCAATTGGAATTTCTTCTGAAACATTGCCGATTTCGGGGGTGTTAGATGATATTTCCAGCATGTTTTCCCCTTGGGAAGCAAGTTTAACAACATTATTTCTTTCTTCTCTTGCCAATAAAGAGGCACGTTCAATTGCATCATTGAATACTTTTCCATCAAGAGTGATATTTGTTTTGTAATCGCTAGGGATCAGTCGGGAAGTATCAGGGTAATTTCCTTCCAATCTCCTTGTGAAGAAATGAATATTCTTCGTTTTAAAAAGTATTTGATTCTCAGTAATCACAATATTAACCGGATGGTCACTGTCATCCAATATTTTACTCAGCTCGAGAAGACTTTTTCCCGGAATGACTGTTTGGTAGCTGACATCCCCAGGAACATCGATTGGCGATGATTTTTTCGCAAGCCGATGGCTGTCTGTTGCTACACATATAAGATTCCCATCTTCTATTTGCCAGTTGACACCTGTCAAGATGGGGCGTATTTCTGAGGTGGACACTGCAAAAACAGTTTGTTTAATCATCATTTTCAAAAGATCACCAGGAATTGAAAAGACATCTTCTTCTGATATTTGAGGCAGAAGCGGATATTCCGAAGGATCAAAACCGTTCAGGTTGAATTCCGCTTTTCCTGACTTGATAAGTACATGCTGGGTATCTTCCGCAAATATTTCCACTGTATCCATTGGAAGTTTCCTGACAATATCCCCGAAAAATCTTGCATTAAGGACGATACTTCCCGTTTGTTTCATTTCAATCAGTTGATCGCCATCTTCTTCAACAGGAATGAAAGATTCGATGGATATGTCGGAATCGCTCCCTGTGAATGTGATTCCATTACTGTCTGCAACAATTTTTATTCCGGTCAAAATGGGTATGGTCGTTCTTGAAGAAACGGCCCTCATGACATGTTGAACACTATTGATCAGCCGATTTCGCTGAATGATAAATTGCATGATTCCTTCCCTCGTTTCAGCCTTTATATATTTATCTTTTAAAAATAAAAATAGTAGTAATAGTAGTAGGGGTTGTGGATATGTTGATAAGTATGTGAATGAATGAAAATTGCTAGTTATTCACATGTGGACATCGTGTGCAACAAATAGGCTCACTTATACACATCGTCCCCATCATGGATTTTTTAAAGAATTGCGGATGCCATTAATAATGTTTTGAAAATCTGTATCTGATTCCATCATTTTTGAAATTTTATCATAGGCGTGAATGACTGTTGTATGGTCCCGCCCTCCAAATTCCTCCCCGATTTTTGGGAGAGAGAGGTCGGTCAGTTCCCTTGAAAGGAACATGGCAATCTGCCTTGGAAAAGCGATGGATTTTGTCCGCTTTTTCGCTTTAAAATCTTCCAGTTTGACGTTAAATTCGGCACCGACCGTTTTTTGGATATCTAAAACGGTAATGACCTTCGGTTTCGAACTAGGAATAATATCCTTTAATGCCTCGGCAGCAAGGTCTGCATTAATATCCTTATTGATCAGCGATGAATAGGCGACAACCCGGATTAAAGCTCCTTCCAGCTCTCTGATATTTGTATCGATCTGGTTGGCTATGTATAGCATGGCTTCATTGGGGATGTCCAGGCCGTCCGCTTTTGCCTTTTTCCGTAAAATGGCTATTCTTGTCTCCAAATCAGGAGGTGTAATATCTGTAATCAAGCCCCATTCAAAGCGTGATCTTAGCCTGTCTTCCAAAGTTGGTATCTCTTTTGGGGGCCTGTCGCTTGAAATAATAATTTGCTTACTTTCTTCATGTAGGGTGTTGAATGTATGGAAAAATTCTTCCTGTGTTTGTTCTTTTCCGGCTATAAATTGAATATCGTCTATTAAAAGTACATCTACATTTCTATATTTATCCCTAAAATCAACTGCTTTATTATCCCGGATCGAGTTAATGAACTCGTTGGTAAATTTTTCAGAAGATAAATAAACCACTTTTGCCGACGGATTGTGTTCGAGTACATAATGCCCGATCGCATGTAGTAGATGGGTTTTTCCCAAACCGACGCCTCCATAGATGAAAAGCGGATTATATGCGTTTGCGGGCGCTTCGGCGACCGCAAGTGACGCTGCATGGGCAAAGCGGTTACCCGCTCCGATGACAAAAGTGTCAAATGTATATTTTGGGTTAAGCATGCTCTGGTATGTTTCTTCCCTTTTTATTTCCTGGATGACGCTTGGGTTGGGAGCTTGTTCCTTTTTCAGCTCTTCTTCCGCATCAGGAGGAATAATGAACTTAATATTTAAGTTCTCTCCGACCAGTTCATATAGAATTTTGGAAATTAAATTTGTATAGCGGCCTTCAAGCCAGTCTCTGGCAAACTCGTTGGGAACAGCGATTGTCATTGTATCGCCATGGAGTTCATGTGCTTCAGTAGATTTCAACCATGTATCAAAACTTGGTTTACTAATCTTCTTTTCTATCTTTTCAAGCACTTTCTCCCAAAGATCAGACAGGTTTTCCAATACTTTACCTCCTTTGCTTCAACTGATATGGGACATTGGATTTCATTTTGAGGTTCTGGTAAATGTGGAAAAGTATATATATAGTAGAGATAGTCCTTTTCGACAATATCCACCAAATGTGGACAACGCTATTCATAACGAGTGTATAAACAATCCACATGTTATTCACAATCTGTGGATAACACAATGGATAAGAACGGCTTTCCACAGTAAAAACAATTTTATCATACCAAATAAAGTGTAGGACTGCAATGAACGGAAGGTATTATCCACATTATTAAATATTGCCATGAAATAAATTATCAACAACCGCAGAATATGTGAAAAACTTGTCGATAATTGCTGTGAATATGAATAAATGATTTCACAAATAATCCACAAGGGAAAATCAATCGATTTCGATGAAGGGGGACGGCGGAAAAAATAAAAATGAGAGGTTGACAATCATTGAATCGCATCTTTATAATTAGAAAGACTGTCTAACCTGTGATTGTTCAAATCCTCGAGGAGGTGTCATAAATTGAAAAGAACATTCCAACCAAATAGAAGAAAAAGAAGCAAAGTTCACGGCTTCCGCTCAAGAATGAGTTCAAAAACGGGCCGTAGAGTTTTGGCAGCGCGTCGTCGTAAAGGAAGAAAAGTATTGTCAGCGTAGACCACTGAAACGTCTCAGTGGTCTTTTTTCTAATGAAAATATTTTTTAGGATTAAAAAGTGTTTTTCGCTTTTCTCTGTTGAGGTGGATGTATGAAAAAAGCATTTAGGATCAAGGAAAATGCAGAGTTTCAAACAGTATTTAAAAAAGGGAGATCAGTGGCAAACAGGCAGTTTGTCATATATATACTGGAGAAGGAGGGACAGGTCCATTTCAGGATCGGTCTTTCTGTAAGCAAAAAGATTGGAAATGCGGTTACGAGAAATAGGATCAAACGCTATATCCGCCAAGTGTTTCATGAGTTCGAGGAGCAAGTGAGCCCTAATAAAGATTTTGTTATCATCGCCAGGAAACCGGCGGCCGAAATGGATTACCATTCAGTAAAAAAAAGCTTGGAACATGTCCTCCGGCTTGGGAAAAGTCTGAAAAAGACAAAACATGCGAAAAATAAACATGATTTTAATCAACAGGGACAATGAAAAGTGTTAAAATAACCGATAGACCATATCTAACTGCCCGTACAGGGTATTTTCATACACAGGGAGGATATGAAGTTTGAAAAAAAGAATTCTACTCGTGGCTGCATTGCTCGGATTTGTAGTAATCGCAGCAGGATGCTCGACAATCAATGACCCTGTGCCCATCACAGCTGAAAGCACTGGTTTTTGGAGCAAGTATATCGTATATCCTTTATCATGGCTCATCACAAGTACAGCTGAATTATTTGGGAACAGCTACGGCTTGGGAATTGTGATTGTTACATTACTGATACGTTTAGCGATCCTGCCACTTATGATCAAACAGACAAAGAACTCAAAAGCGATGCAGGTACTGCAGCCCGAAATGCAGAAACTGAGGGAAAAGTACAGTTCAAAAGATGCACAGACACAGCAAAAACTTCAGCAGGAAATGATGCAACTTTTTCAAAAGCATGGAGTTAACCCGCTTGCAGGTTGTTTTCCACTGCTGATTCAAATGCCGATCCTTATCGGTTTTTACCAAGCGATTATCAGGACAGAAGAAATTGCCACCCACACATTTCTATGGTTTGACTTGGGTGCACCTGATCCCTTCTACATATTACCAGTCGTTGCAGGGGTTACGACTTTCCTCCAGCAAAAGCTGATGATGGCAGGTACAGAGGGTGTCAATCCGCAGATGCAGATGATGCTTTACATCATGCCGGTTATGATTATGATTTTTGCAATCAATTTCCCAGCAGCGCTTTCTTTATACTGGGTAGTCGGTAATATTTTCATGATTGTTCAGACTTATTTTATTAAGCCACCGGTCGTTGAAGGTGAAAAGGCCAATGATGGAAAGGTGAGGGGAGCTAAAAAGTGAGACAAGTCACTGCAACCGGATCAACCGTGGAGGAAGCAGTACAATCGGCTTTGGCTCAACTAGAATCTACAGAAGAACAAGTGGAAGTCAAAATTATTGACGAGGGAAAAAAAGGATTATTCGGACTGTTTGGATCACGCCCGGTTGTCGTTGAAGTGACGGCAAAACCGGGCGCTGTCGAATCAGCGAAGAAATTTTTACAAAACATTGTAAAAAATATGGGCATTGATGCTGAAATTGACATTGACGAAAAAGACGGGCGTAACGTTATGTTCAATATTTCAGGAGAAAAAATGGGGTTGCTGATCGGAAAAAGAGGGCAAACGCTTAATGCGTTGCAATACTTGACACAACTTGTAGCCAACCGTCATTCTACCCATTACGTAAGAGTGATTCTGAATCCTGAGGATTACAGGGAAAGACGTAAAGAAACGCTCGTACGTCTTGCCGAAAGGCTGGCATCCAAAGCAAAGCAGCTCGGTGAGCCAGTTTCACTGGAGCCTATGCCTAATTACGAACGAAAAATTATACATACAGTACTTGCTGAAAACGAAGATATCGAAACGGTTTCCAAAGGGGAAGAGCCGAATCGATATGTCGTCATCCAGCCGAAATGACATCTCCCAAATGAGGAGATGTTTTTTTGTGGTTATTATGATGATTATGCGGCCAATCAATTGTCTAATGGGACAAATTGGGCTTTTAAAATGGTTTCAAGTGGATCCTGGTCCTGCAAAAGAGATTAATGCTTCCTTAATAGGACTCTTAACACGAAAAAGCTTCTGAAAAGAATTTAGGAACCTGGCCAAGTGGCGAAACCATAAATTCATAATCAAGACCAGCACGAGCAACATGTTGTTGATTGATCATCAGGATAGTCCCAATGACCTATCACGGCACTAAGAAAAGGCTGCTTGCGTCACATTTGCTAAAGGAAAAGAATGGGCTGTATCATCGCTCTGTGTTCTTTTTATTTTTTGGAAAAAACGTAATTGCACTGCGTTGTTATTCACATGTGGATAAGTTAAAATAAAGAGTACGGCTTTTCGCTTGTGGATAGAACCGGATGTTTAGGAATGAAAGGCTTTGTGGATTATTTAGATGTGGAATCAATTTAAATATATATTTTTTAAGAAGTGGTGAACATGATGGATTTTGATACAATAGCAGCAATATCCACGCCGCTTGGCGAAGGCGGAATCGCCATTGTACGGATCAGCGGGGAGGAAGCAGTTGATATAGCGGATAAAATCTTTCGAAGCGCAAGCGGAAAGAGGTTGAAAGAGGTCGCTTCCCATACGATTCATTATGGACGGCTTATCCGGCCTAAAACAGAGGAAATGATAGAGGAAGTAATGGTAAGCGTCATGAGGGCCCCCCGGACCTATACAAAAGAGGACGTAGTGGAAATCAATTGCCACGGAGGGATGGTATCCGTCAACCGAGTTCTACAGCTTGTTTTAAACAATGGGGCTGCACTTGCGGAACCTGGGGAATTTACGAAAAGGGCATTTCTTAATGGAAGAATTGATTTATCCCAGGCAGAAGCTGTAATGGATCTGATTCGTGCGAAAACGGATAAGGCGATGAATGTGGCTTTGGATCAAATGGAAGGGCGTCTTTCCAAATTAATTAATTCCTTGCGCCAGGAAATACTAGAAACCCTTGCGCATGTGGAAGTGAACATTGACTATCCTGAATATGATGATGTGGAAGAAATGACACACCGTATGTTGACAGAAAAAGCGGAACATATTCAAAAAGAGATAATCAAATTACTAAAAACGGCTGAACAAGGTAAAATATTGCGTGAAGGATTGTCGACGGCCATTATCGGCCGGCCGAATGTCGGCAAGTCATCATTGTTGAACAGCCTTGTTCAGGAAAATAAAGCGATCGTTACAGATATCCCGGGAACAACAAGGGATGTCATTGAAGAATATGTGAATGTCCGCGGAGTACCTTTGCATCTTGTAGACACAGCGGGCATAAGGGAAACGGAAGATATAGTGGAAAGAATCGGTGTCGAGAGGTCAAGAAAGGTTCTCAAGGAAGCGGATCTCATTTTACTTGTACTGAATTCGGCTGAACCGTTCACTCCGGAAGATGAACAGTTATTTGCGGCAGTGGAAGGTATGGAAGTAATCGTGATTGTCAATAAAGCAGATCTGCCAAGGAAAATAGATATGGAGCAGGTTAAGAAAGCAGCCGGCAAACATAAAGTTATTACCACTTCCTTGCGTCAGGAAGAAGGAATTGATGATCTGGAACAGGCGATTGCGGATATGTTCTTCCGTGGGGAATTGGAAGCCGGCGATATCACGTATGTATCTAACAGCCGTCATATTGCTCTTCTGTACCAGGCGCTTCAGGCCATCGAAGATGTACAGGAGGGTATTGCAGCAGGTACTCCGATTGATATAGTCCAAATCGATATGACG
The DNA here is from genome assembly GCF_000374565.1 of Siminovitchia fordii DSM 16014 = CIP 108821. GTDB lineage: Bacteria > Bacillota > Bacilli > Bacillales > Bacillaceae_C > Siminovitchia > Siminovitchia fordii. The sequence goes on from NZ_KB894697.1 coordinate 14,064, forward strand.
CGAACATGGGAACTGCTTGGAGAGATTATAGGAGACACGGTACAGGATAGTTTGATTGATCAGCTATTCTCCCAGTTTTGTTTAGGTAAATAAATTAAAGGAGGTTAATGACATGCAGCAATTTGAAGCAGGCCAATATGACGTCATCGTAGTGGGAGCGGGGCATGCGGGCTGTGAAGCGGGCCTGGCGGCCGCCAGAATGGGGGCCAAGGTGTTGATGATCACGATCAACCTGGATATGGTCGCTTTCATGCCGTGCAATCCGTCTATCGGAGGTCCGGCTAAAGGGGTTGTCGTCAGAGAAATTGATGCACTTGGCGGTGAAATGGGAAAAAACATCGACAAAACCGCTATTCAAATCAGGATGTTGAATACAGGAAAAGGGCCGGCAGTTCAGGCTTTGCGCGCTCAAGCCGACAAATTCCAGTACCAGCATGAAATGAAAAATACACTTGAAAATGAGCCGAACCTTACATTGCATCAGGGAATGGTCGACGAGCTGCTTGTGGAAGACGGAGTGTGCAAAGGTGTCATCACGATGACAGGAGCCATTTACCGTTCCAAAGCTGTCGTCATCACAACGGGGACATTTTTGCGCGGTGAAATCATTTTGGGTGAATTAAAATATTCTAGCGGTCCGAACAATCAGCAGCCATCCATCAAGCTGTCTGAACATCTTCAAGAGCTTGGATTTCAAATGGAGCGCTTCAAAACAGGGACTCCCCCGCGTATCAACAGCCAGACAATCGACTACAGCCTGACGGAAATCCAGCCGGGCGATGAAGAGCCAAGGGCATTCAGCTATGAAACAACAAAAATGATCACAGATCAGCTCCCTTGTTGGTTGACATATACAAATGAACATACTCACAGGCTGATCGATGAAAATTTGCACCGTTCCCCGATGTTTTCAGGGATGGTCAAAGGGACCGGCGCCCGTTACTGTCCTTCCATTGAAGACAAGGTCGTCCGTTTCAATGACAAGCCGCGTCATCAGATTTTTCTAGAGCCGGAAGGGCGGCATACGAATGAAGTTTATGTTCAGGGTCTTTCAACAAGTTTGCCGGAAGAAATCCAGCATGAACTGCTGAAAACAATCCCTGCGCTCGAAAATGCAAGGATGATGAGGCCGGGATATGCCATCGAATATGATGCGATTGTACCTACACAGCTATGGCCTACACTTGAAACGAAAAAGGTTAAAAATCTTTACACAGCAGGACAAATCAATGGAACATCCGGTTACGAAGAAGCTGCGGCCCAAGGATTGATGGCTGGGATAAACGCGGCTAGAAATATTCTTGGAAAAGAGGAAGTCATTCTAAGCCGTTCGGATGCGTATATTGGTGTTCTGATTGACGATCTAGTCACAAAGGGAACGAATGAGCCGTATCGTTTGCTGACTTCACGCGCAGAATACAGGCTATTGCTTCGCCAAGACAATTGCGATCTTCGTTTGACGGAACTAGGACATGAAATCGGATTAATTTCCCCGGAAAGATATGAGAAATTCACGGAGAAAAAAGCGGATATAGAAGCGGAAATCAAACGCCTCCAAAAGACCATCCTAAAACCGAACGAGCAAACACAGGCACTCATCCGGGAAGCAGGCGGCAGTGAATTGAAAGACGGGATCCGTGCATCTGACCTGTTGAAGCGTCCGGAAATGAAATACTCACATATCGTCCAGTTAATACCTGCGGAAAAAGAATTGTCAGAAGATGTGATCGAGCAAGTGGAAATTCAGATCAAGTATGAAGGTTATATCGAAAAATCTTTGCAGCAGGTCGAAAAACTTAAGAAGCTTGAGAATAAAAAGATCCCCGAAGATATTGATTATGATGCGATCAATGGAATTGCAACAGAAGCACGCCAGAAACTGAACAAAGTGCGCCCGCTGTCCATTGCTCAAGCATCCCGTATTTCGGGAGTCAATCCGGCGGATATTTCCATCCTTTTAGTGTATATTGAGCATGGAAAAATTGCCCGGGTATCGGGAGATGAATGATTTAAGAAAAGTGTAAGCTCCTACCCATCGATGTACAGACTGTCCGAAATGCAGAAATGTCCTAGCAAGATCCGGCAAACATAAGAATAAATTCTCGCGAGAAGGCAGTCTTTCATCTGCCATAGGGAATAGTAGGCTTTTAAGTTAGAAGGAGAGTCTCTGACGGGGTAGGAAACACAGCGACTGGGGCCGCCTCAGGTCGTATCCTGTCCGTCGGAGGCGATATTTCCTTATGGGGGGAAAATATCCTCATGTGTATTTTACATAAGTCGGTGTGATGAAACTTATCACAAGGTGATTGTTACAATCTCGGATAAGTTGCACTGCAGGAGTACATTTAGGCTCGAAGTTTGCCAGTCGATAGGAGCTGGAGTTAGACAATCATATCTATAAATATAAGTTTTCCAATGCTTAAGAAAGGATCAGCCGATGAATATAGAGCAATTTACGGAACAATTAAAGAACAAAGGAATCGAATTAAGCGCCCGACAGTTGGAGCAATTCGAACTGTACTACAAACTGCTTGTCGAGTGGAATGAAAAAATGAACCTGACAGCGATCACTGATCGTGATGAAGTCTATTTAAAGCATTTCTATGATTCAGTAACCACAGCTTTTTTTCTCGATTTACATCACCCTCTGTCGGTTTGTGATGTGGGAGCAGGCGCCGGATTTCCGAGTATTCCGCTTAAAATCTGTTTCCCGGAAATCAAGGTTGCCATCGTTGATTCGTTGAAAAAACGGATCACTTTTTTGAATGAGCTCGCAAAAGAATTGGAGCTTGAAGACACATTCTTTTACCATGACAGGGCGGAAACTTTTGCAAAAAAAGAAGAATTCCGGGAGCAGTTTGATATAGTGACGGCACGAGCTGTTGCTAGGATGTCCATTTTGACTGAACTTTGCCTGCCGCTCGTCAAGCAGGGTGGCCTGTTCGTTTCATTAAAAGCGGCCAACGCCAAGGAGGAGCTTGCTGCCAGTAAAAAGGCGATTACACTGCTTGGTGGGAAATTAGCGGATGTCCATTCTTTTCAACTGCCGATTGAAGAAAGCGAACGAAATATTGTCATTGTGGAAAAGGTGAAAAAAACACCTAATAAATATCCCCGTAAGCCGGGAACTCCAAATAAAATGCCGCTCGAATAATTGACGAACTAGGGCCAGTTTAAGTACTTAGTAGATTTGCACCTATCGGATTCAAGGCATGGCTTTTCGAGGACCAAAAGCTGTCGAAAAAGGATTCACACGATATTCTTGAAAACAGCACTTTTCCTATGATAAATCTACATGGGCCCCAACAGACAGGACGTCCCAGAGCAACTGACATACAGGAAGTACTAGTGAAAATTAAGCGATAGGGATGCTGTATTCACAAAATATGGTATGTTCAGATATCGGATAAAGGACAGGTCTGAAGGGTTCTTGTCCAGCTTGGCACTGATATAAAAGCACTCTCGTATTACCTATTTTTTATTTCATTTAAGCTATTCCAGTATGTACGTTGAAGGGCTGGCGCTTACGTTTTTTAAACAGAGCAAAAGTTCGGCAGGAAAAATAGAAGAAAAAATAGTATGATGTATAAAAGGGAGTTACTATTTCAAGGTGGTGTAGAAGGATGAAACATCCTTTCTCGCGTTTTTTTGGATTGGGTGATAAAGAGCTGCCGGTAGAGAATGAGATAGAGGCAGAAGCAGAGGTAGAGGACCTAGAAGAACGGGAAGAAGTAAGAACTATTTCTGTTTCCGCCATTTTTCCGAACCGGTTCCAGCCACGGACCATTTTTGATGATTCAAAGATAGAGGAATTGGCCCGTACGATCCATACACACGGAATCATCCAGCCGATTGTCGTCAGAGAAGCAGGGAATGAACAATTTGAAATTATAGCAGGCGAACGAAGGTTCCGCGCTGTAAAGATGCTTGGCTGGGAAGAAATACCCGCTATTATTAAAAATTTGAATGATACCGAGACAGCCTCCGTCGCACTGATTGAAAACCTGCAAAGGGAGGAATTGACTCCGATTGAGGAAGCCATAGCATATGGAAAGTTGTTGGAACTTCATAATTTGACCCAAGAAGCGTTGGCCCAGAGGCTTGGCAAAGGCCAATCCACTGTGGCAAACAAACTTCGACTTCTTAAGCTTCCGGAAGAAATACAGGAAGGACTCTTAAAAAAAGAAATTACCGAGCGCCATGCTCGTGCTCTAATTCCATTAAAAGAAGCGGATAAACAAATTAAATTGATGGAAATGATCATTGAAAAAAATTTAAATGTCAAACAGACAGAAGAGCAAGTAACCAAAATGCTTTCTGCTGAAAAGCCCAAGCCGGCAAAAAGACAGAAAGCCATCAGCAAAGATATGAGGATTGCCGTCAATACGATTCGCCAGTCCCTTTCAATGGTGGCTGACACTGGAATTAAGCTGGATTCCACGGAGGAAGATTTTGATCAATATTATCAAATCACTATTAAAATTCCAAAAAAATAAGAAGTTTGGGTTTATTTGCCCTCAGTTTTAATTAGGCTTAATTATTAAAGTAAATTTTAATATTTTGTATTCCTTTCGGATAGATTAGAATCCTGATAATGTATTTATCAGGATTCCTTAATTGTGTAAATGAAAACCATTCGTTAGGCGTATGGTTCCGGATAGCTTATAGCGAGTTATTAAAAAAGCCACTCCTGGTGTTACAATAAATTTTGGTTCGCCAACCAAATTATGTAACAAGGAGGGGCTTATTATCTCTTCTGGCGTAAGCAGTTAAGCACATACGAAATGGAATTGTAAGTATCACATAGTTTTTGCACCCAAACATAGAAGGCAGATTATTTATGGGAAACTAAAATAAGATATAGGACAAATATTACGGCAATTATGTGAAAGAAAAGGCGTAAAAATTATTGAAGCTACGGCATGTAAAGATCATATTCATATGTTGGTGAGATTCCGCTGAAAATAAGTGCCTCTTCTTTCGTGGGATATTTAAAGGGAAAAAGCAGCTTAATGATTTTTGACCGGCATGCCAATTTAAAATATCGGTATGGGGATAGGAAATTTTGGTGTATATGTTGATACAGTAGGAAGAAATAAGAAAGTAATTGAAGAGTACATTCAAAAACAAATACAAGAAGATAGAGGTCGCATAACAATTAAGTATGGCGAAATTCAGCGATCCGTTTACTGGTGAAGAAGTAAAGAGAAAAAATAAAAAGAAATAGGAGAACCCTTTAAGTGTTAGCCGGAAGAGTAGTGCGGTTGACGAACCTTTCAGTGCACTTTTAGGGCTGGCCAGCAGAGCAAACCATCCGTTCACACGGGTGGTTTTGATTTGTTTATAAGAGATGGGATACTGACTCTATTTTTAGAGGATGATTGATAGGAGTTTTTATACTTATGAACCTCCCATACATGAGCTTTTTTCTACGAAAAAAATGATACTTGAAATATTTTAGGATATGAGATTAAATGCGGAGTATTATTTGTTAAAATAGATTAGGTGCGAACAATTTTCGGAGGAAGTAAGGGGTAGGTGAAATTGTTGGGAAAGATCATTTCCATAGCCAACCAAAAAGGGGGCGTCGGCAAAACGACAACCTCTATAAATTTAGGGGCCTGTTTGGCTTACATCGGAAAAAAGGTACTAATTGTAGATATAGATCCGCAAGGAAATGCGACAAGCGGAGCGGGAATTGATAAAGGGGATGTCAATGAATGCGTGTATGACGTGCTCGTTGATGATACGGATATTAAAAAGGTGATCCAAGAGACTGCAGTGGAAAATCTGTCGGTAGTCCCGTCAACCATTCAACTGGCGGGTGCTGAAATTGAACTTGTTCCGACTATTTCAAGGGAAGTCCGTTTGAAACGGGCTTTGGACGAAGTAAAGGACCAATATGATTTTATTCTGATAGACTGCCCTCCTTCGCTCGGATTGCTGACAATCAATGCCTTGACGGCATCGGACTCAGTCTTGATCCCAGTACAATGTGAATATTATGCACTGGAAGGGCTAAGCCAGCTTTTAAATACGGTTCGGCTAGTACAAAAACATTTAAATCAAGATCTTATGATAGAAGGTGTACTCCTTACTATGCTGGATGCCCGGACAAATCTTGGTCTCCAAGTGATTCAGGAAGTGAAGAAATACTTTCAAAATAAGGTATATCAAACGGTGATTCCAAGAAATATACGTCTGAGTGAAGCGCCTAGTCACGGGCAGCCGATCATCATTTACGATCCAAGGTCAAGGGGAGCGGAAGTTTACTTAGAACTCGCAAAGGAAGTGGCTGAAGTTGGCTAAAGGACTGGGAAAAGGCATTAATGCTTTGTTTGCGAACATAGATGTGGATGTGGGGAAAGAGGAGACGGTGCGAGAAATTCAATTGAACGAAATTGTGCCTAATCCCTACCAGCCACGGAAGGTTTTTTCCGCCGAAGCAATTAATGAGCTGAAGGATTCTATTGAGGAACATGGTATTTTACAGCCGATCATCGTAAGAAAAAGCGGAAAAGGGTACGAAATTGTTGCGGGAGAAAGACGGTTTCGTGCAGCAAAAGCAGCTCATTTAAAAAGAATTCCTGCAGTGGTAAGAGAGTTTAATGATTCCCAAATGATGGAGCTTGCTGTCTTGGAAAACCTTCAGCGGGAAGATTTGACGCCAATGGAAGAAGCGGCTGCCTACCAAACATTGATGGACAAGCTCGGTGTTACGCAGGAAGATCTTGCCAAAAGGCTGGGCAAAAGCAGACCTTATATTGCCAATCATGTCAGGCTGCTTACACTGCCGCCAAAAATCCAAAAGCTCATTACAGAAGGAAAATTATCCATGGGTCATGGCAGGACATTGCTTGGGCTCAAACAGAAAAACAAGATGGTTTCTGTCGCTGAACAAGTGATAAAAGAAGGATTGAATGTTCGCCAGTTAGAAAGGCTGATCCAAAAAATAAATGAAAATGTTCCACGTGAAACAAAAAAGAAAACTATTAAAAAAGACGTTTTTATTAGGGAAAGAGAAGACCTTTTGAGAGAAAAGTTTGGAACCACCGTTACTATAAGTCAAACAAAGAAGAAGGGGAAGATTGAAATCGAATTCCTTTCTCCGGAAGATCTGGAACGTATTTTGGAAATAATGGAGTTAAGCGAGTAAACAGATGCTTCTTCATTATAGGAAGAGTCGGGTGAATTCATGGTTTTAATGGGCACGATTATCAATGGAATCTGTATTATCATCGGGACGCTTCTTGGAAGATTCCTCCAATCCATTCCGGAAAAAATGAAGGAAACGGTCATGTATGGAATAGGATTGGCAGTCATTGTTCTCGGGCTGCAAATGGGGTTTAAGAGTGATAACTTTTTAATTGTTATCATTAGTCTTGTTGTTGGTGCAGTACTGGGTGAATGGTGGGCGCTCGATGATAAGCTTGTTGCTGTGGGCAAATGGCTGGAAAAAAGGATAGGATCAGGTGGCACTGGGAGTATCGCTCAGGGATTTGTCACTGCCACGCTGATTTTTGTGATTGGAGCTATGGCAATTATTGGTGCGCTTGACAGCGGAATCCGGAATGATCACAATGTGTTGTATACGAAGGCAATCATTGATGGATTCACTGCCCTCATTTTATCGACGACACTTGGAATAGGAGTCATTTTTTCTGTCATCCCAGTCGTTCTTTATCAGGGGACGATCGCTTTGTTTGCGACTCAGATAAATCGGCTTGTACCCCAAGAATTAATGGATGTTTTTATACTGGAAATGACAGCAACCGGTGGAATCATGATTTTCGCAATCGGCCTGAATTTGGTTGGCTTGACGAAAATTCGCGTGGCAAACTTGCTGCCAAGCATTCTGGTAGTGGCAGTGATCGTAACAATAATGCATATATACCATGTGAAAATAATGTAAAAGAAACAGGAACGAAGGCACCTGTTTCTTTTTTATTTTATTAGGGGTCTAACCCCATTTTAACCCCTTTTCGCTATTTTGCCGATTTCCTTTTTACAAAATTGAAACTGATTGGCTGGAAGGTTCTTTTTTTGTCATATATCCTATCTGTTTCGACAAGGGCTGCAGAAATCTTTTTCGCCAGCTTCATAACAAGGTTCAGACGTGTATTTTGGAGTACGACAAACTCCATATGGCCGGCCATATTGACAATCCCGGTAATAAAAGCGTCCCCCACTTCAGGAAGCTTTTTATTTACCCCCGCTCCTGGCTTGACAGGCCCTATTCCGACCTTAATTTCACCGATGTTGGCAATCCTGCCCAGACAAGCGTCAATGCCGATGATGAACGGATTTTTGTATGTTTTTTTCACATGTTGTAAAATATCCTTCAAGTTCATGGCATGAACAGGGTTCTCCAATGTTCCGTAAACATGAAAAAAGTTCATTCCCGCTTCAGATAAGAAAGATCCGATTAACGGTCCAAGCGAGTCGCCAGTTGACCGATCTGTTCCAATACATACAATGACGACAGGCTGATTTTTCTGTGAGGGAAGAAGGTCCAAAAGAGCGTCGGATATTTTATGAACAGCGGTTTGATCCTCAAAATGTACAATCGTATTAGATAAATTTTGTTGCTCCACCCCAATCCCCCTTTGGCTCAGTCGTCTTATGTGAAAGACCGCTCAATTATTTTCTTATTTGATAATCAGTATACGAAGAACAACTGATTTCTATACATGGTGTTGGGAATAAGAGGGATTTTTAATGTGTCATTGGAAAGGGGCATGATTTATTGGTAAAATGAAAAATAATTCAAGAACTGGGTCAGGTGACAAAATGGACGAACAACTGAAAGAATTTAAAGATCTTGAAAAGAATACAAACATATTTTTAGATAAGCTGACCAACCCCGATTTATGGATTAAATATGGATTTATAGCCTTGAAAATCATCATCATAATAATTTTGTCTTCTATCATCATCCGAGTGGGAAAGGCAGCGATCGGAAGAATTTTTAAAAGAAGATCAAATGTACCGCTGCAATTTTCAGAGAGGCGTGAAGCGACTCTTATCAAACTTTTGCAGAACATCTTGACGTATACTGTTTATTTTATTGCTATCGTCATGATTCTTTCATCTTTGAATATCGATGTGACGGGAATATTGGCTGGTGCGGGTATTCTGGGACTTGCCGTCGGCTTTGGCGCTCAGAACCTTGTGAAAGATGTTATTGGCGGATTTTTCATCATCTTTGAAGACCAATTTTCCGTCGGTGACTATGTCCGAATCGGAGAATTTGAAGGAACTGTCAATGAAATCGGTCTCCGGACAACGAAGATATTGAATTGGACAGGTGAACTATACATTCTTCAAAACGGCAATATTACGGAAGTGACGAATTTTTCCTTACATAACAGTGTAGCTGTTGTGGATATTTACCTTGGCTATCAAGCGGATCTGAAGAAAGTGGAAAGCCTGATCGAAAATTTGCTTGAAACGATGCCGGAAAAATATGAACAAATCGTCGAGACACCCACTGTCCTGGGAATTCAGCAAATGGGTGCTTCAGAAATTGTACTCAGAGTAACAGCGGAGACATTGCCGCTTCAAAACTGGTTCATTGCAAGAGAACTGCGCAAGGCAATCAAGCTGGAATTAGATGCGCATCGGGTGGAAATCCCATATCAGCGAATTGTGATGATGAGAGGGGACGACCACCAACAGAACGATCATTTTGGTGACCGACAAGGGGGATAAGAATGGAGAAAAAGGATTTTAACCTTCATGACGTTGTTGAAATGAAAAAACCTCATCCATGCGGAACCAATCGTTGGCGGATTATCCGGATGGGGATGGATATCCGCATGAAATGTGAAGGATGCGGACATAGCGTCATGCTGCCAAGGCGGGAATTCACTAGAAAAATGAAAAAGATTTTGGAAAAGCATGAGGAGTAACTTCATGCTTTTCGTTTGGAAGAACAAGGTGCCTGCGCTTTATCTTCATGAACTAAATATGAAATTGGTTGCAAATGCTGCTGGGTGACCCAGTAATTCACCTTGCGCTTTTTTCACCCAGTCTCTATAATTATGAATGGATTGGGGGCAGAGTCTGCCCCGACGAAGAGGAGTGACCGAAATGGCCCTAACGGCAGGGATTGTTGGTTTGCCAAATGTAGGCAAATCGACCTTATTTAATGCAATTACAAAAGCAGGAGCGGAAGCGGCGAACTATCCATTTTGTACGATTGACCCAAATGTCGGAATTGTAGAAGTTCCGGACGACCGCCTCCAAAAATTGACCGAACTTGTCAAGCCGAAGAAGACTGTACCAACGGCTTTTGAATTCACTGATATTGCTGGAATTGTCAAAGGAGCAAGTAAAGGGGAAGGACTTGGGAATAAGTTCCTGTCCCATATCCGCCAAGTGGATGCTATTTGTCACGTTGTACGTTGTTTTGCAGATGGTGACATTACCCACGTATCTGGAAAAGTGGATCCCATTGATGATATTGAGACAATTAATCTCGAATTGATTTTGGCAGATTTGGAATCCGTTGAAAAACGTATTGGCCGAGTAGAAAAAATGGCGAAGCAAAAAGACAAGGATGCCATGGCAGAATTTGAAGTCTTGAGCAAATTGAAGAGTACATTTGAATCAGATCAGCCGGCAAGAGCAGTTGACTTTTCCGATGATCAGCTTAAAATTGTCAAACAGCTTCATCTGCTGACAAGCAAGCCTGTTTTATATGTGGCGAATGTCGGAGAAGACGATTTGACTGATCCATCAGGTAACGAATACGTAAAAAAGGTTATGGATTACGCGAAAAATGATAACGCGGAAGTCATCATCATCAGTGCCAGAATCGAAGAAGAGATTGCTGTCCTTGACGATGATGAAAAAGCGATGTTCCTTGAAGAATTAGGGATTGAAGAATCCGGATTGGATCAATTGATCCGTGCAGCTTATCATCTTTTGGGACTGGCCACTTATTTTACTGCAGGTGAACAGGAAGTCCGGGCTTGGACATTCAAAAAAGGGATGAAAGCCCCGCAATGTGCCGGAATCATTCATACTGATTTCGAAAAAGGTTTTATCCGCGCCGAAACAGTTTCTTACGACGATTTATGGGATGCCGGATCAATGGCTGCAGCCAAAGAGGCGGGAAAAGTCCGGTTGGAAGGAAAAGAATATTTGGTACAGGATGGCGATGTCATTCATTTCCGCTTTAATGTATAAGTAAGTGTACAAGAAAGTCTGTAAACAAACGTTTGCAGGCTTTTTTCTTTTTTATAAGGAGGAAAACGGAAGGAGTCCATCGAAATGAGGGAGTAAGCGCTTTCTAAAGGCTAAGGGGGAGAATTGTTTGAGGGAAGTTGTCATTGTTGAATCCGTAAGAACGCCAGTTGGAAAAAGAAACGGCTTATTAAGCCACATACGTCCGGATGAACTTCTTGCCATGGTTTTAAAGGAAGTTATAGAAAGGGTCGGAGTGGAAGCAACACACGTGGAGGATGTCATTGCCGGATGCGTGACACAGACAAGTGAACAGGCGAATGATATTGCAAGGCTTGCAGCTTTGATAGCGGGATTTCCGATGACGGTTCCAGGAGTCACGATTGACAGGCAGTGTGGTTCAAGCCAGCAGGCTGTCCATTTTGCATGCCAGGCCATTTTAAGTGGAGATATGGATGTGGTCATAGCTTGTGGAGTGGAAAGCATGTCCCGCGTACCCATGTTCTCGAATTTGCAGGGAGCGAAAAACAGCAGCCTGTTAACAGAGCGTTATGAAATGATCAATCAAGGTCTTTCAGCAGAACGGATTGCAGAACAATGGGGATTTTCAAGGGAAGAACTGGACCGCTTTTCCTTGGAGAGCCATGAAAAAGCTGTAAGAGCAATGAAGGAAGGGCGATTTGACCGTGAGATCATGGAAGTGAACACAGAAAATGGAACTATAAATAAAGATGAAGGCCCCCGTGAAAATACATCAATGGAGAAACTGGCAGCTTTGGAGCCTCCTTTTTTAAAAAACGGAAAAATTACTGCAGGCAATGCAAGCCAAATTAGCGATGGGGCTGCAGCCATATTGCTTATGTCCGGTGAAAAAGCGGAGGAGCTTGGATTAAAACCACGATTCCGGGTCAATTCAAGATCAGTGGTGGGGTCTGACCCCACCTTGATGCTGACGGGCCCGGTTGCCGCAACGGAACAAGCACTGAAGAAAGCTGAAATGGATCTTTTTGATATTGATTTATTTGAAGTGAACGAAGCCTTTGCTTCAGTCCCTCTTCATTGGTTGAAGGAAACAGGGGCGGACCCAGGAAAATTGAATGTGAATGGAGGTGCGATCGCATTAGGACACCCGCTAGGCGCAAGTGGAGCCAGAATTATGACTACGCTGCTCCATGAATTGGAAAGGCAGCAAAAAAATTTCGGACTTCAGGCGATTTGTGAAGGTTTCGGCATGGCAAACGCAACGATTATTGAAAGGTTGGAGCATCAATAATTTTCAATACGGGGAGTGGTATACATGGGAGGGCCTACACTCAGGGATGTGTTTGAGCAGACTGTTGCAAAGTTTCCCTTTAAAGAAGGGCTTGCAGATCGGCGACTGGGAAAAAGCTGGACTTACAGTGAATGGGATCGGGAGGTAAATCATCTTGCTAATGCATTCAGACAATCAGGAGTAAAAAAAGGGGACAGAGTATCCACAGTTTTATACAACACGGCTGAGTTTGCAACGGCTTTGTTTGCCTGCATGAAAATCGGTGCAGTTTTCAATCCGATCAATTTTCGCCTGATGGGAAAAGAAGTGGAGTTTATTTTACGTGATGCGTGCCCGAAAATCGTACTGTATGAAAAAGCAACAAGCGGTCCGGTTGCACATGCTGCCAAGTCAGTCTCAAACATACAGTTTTGGTGTATTGACGAACCTGATTCATTTGCTAAAAACTATTACGAAGAGACGTCTAAAGCTTCATCTGAGAGACCGGATTGTGAACTCGATGAAAATGATCCATACGCGATCATGTATACATCAGGGACAACGGGGATGCCAAAAGGTGTCATGCATTCCCATCGTAATATGGTGGATCAAAGCCTGATCATGTCAGCCGTCATGCGAGTGACAAAAAATGAAAGGGGCCTGTGTATAGCACCTATGTTTCACTGTGCCGAGCTCCATTGTGCCTTTCTTCCCCGCCTTATGATGGGTGGGACAAATATCATTATGCACCATTTTGATGCAAAAGAACTTGTACAGGCTATCAAAGAAGAGAAAATCACCCATTTTTTTGCTGCGCCAACGATGTGGAATATGATGTTGCGTGAAGATTTAACTGATGCCGATTTTTCCAGTTTGCGTGCGGGGCTGTATGGGGGTGCTCCCATGGCTCCGGCTCTTGTTAAAGAAGTCAACAATACCTTGGGTATCGATTTATTTCAAGCATATGGAATGACCGAAATGGGTCCCGCCATTTCAGTATTATATGATGATGAGCAATTAGCAAAGTCGGGAGCAGCAGGAAAAGCCTTGATAAATCATGAAATAAGGGTGATCAAGATAAGAGAAGGAACGCCATCCGATCCCGAAGATATTTGCGCTCCCGGAGAATTGGGAGAAATCATTGTGAGAGGACCAAGTACTATGCTTGAATACTTCAATCGTCCGGATGCCACAAAAGAAGCACTGTATAAAGGATGGTACCATTCCGGTGATGTTGGGTATTTGGACAAAGAGGGATTTCTGTGGGTGAGTGACCGCGTAAAAGATATGATCCTATCCGGTGGGGAAAACATCTATTCAAGGGAAGTCGAAGATGTCCTGTTCGAGCATCCCGGTGTTTTGGATGCGGCCGTAATCGGAGAGCCCGATGAATTATGGGGAGAAAGGGTGGTTGCTTTTGTGGTGAAAAAAGACTTTTCTTTGTCGGCCGAGGAACTTGATAAATTTTGTACGGAAAATGATCGGCTTGCACGGTATAAAAGACCGCGCCGTTATGAATTTATGGATGAACTTCCAAGGAATGCTAGTGGTAAGCTGCAAAAGTTTATATTGAGAGAGCAGGCTGCCACTCAAAAAAAAATAAAAGGTATTCTCCCGCTATATATTCAGTTTTCACCTGTTTAATGGTATAAAGCCCCTCATTTCTTCGAATAATAGAACAGAATCAATAGCAAAATATGCTGTTGGTCTTTCCTTTGAAGAAAAGGGGGTGTTCCGCATGAACACATTACGGAAGATTGCTTTGGCTCTGGTTATTGTCGGTGCAATTAACTGGGGATTGATTGGTTTATTCAGGTTCGACCTGGTGGCTGCCATATTTGGCGGACAAACTGCAGGATTGTCGCGGTTAATCTATACTTTAGTCGGATTGAGCGGTCTCATTTGCTTGTCATATTTCTTCGATCGGGAGACAGTCGATGAGAAGGAAGATTATACAAGCCCAATTCAAGATGAAAGAACTGCCATCCGGCCAAACTATGGTACGGAATTTGCTGAAGACCCGGATCTTGATCATGCATTCAATCCATCCAGGGATGCGTACGATAAAGAGGAAGAATAATTTATAAGCCATGCAAGCCATAAAGGCGAGCATGGCTTTTTATTTTGAAAACCCATTAATAAGTTGATTTATGGGAACTAATGTTCTATAATGGAAGAAAGATCTGAGAATGATTCTTGACAGCGTCCGATACACTAAAATGATATTTGTTTTATTCGGTCCTTTATGTTATAATTTTTCTCTGTGAGTAATGAAAGTTGCTCCTTGCCCTCTATTTTTTTGAGGGCCGCACAGACCATAAGGAGGTGGATCATTGATGAGAAAGTACGAAATCATGTACATCATTCGCCCTAATATTGAGGAAGAAGCGAAGCAATCTGTAGTAGAGCGTTTCGATAATATTCTTGCTTCCCAAGGGGCTGAAATCATCGAATCAAAGGATTGGGGCAAACGTCGTTTGGCATACGAGATTGAGGATTTCCGCGAAGGTTACTATCGCTTAATCAACGTAAATGCAAACGCTGAAGCAGTTCAGGAATTCGAACGTCTTGCTAAGATTAACGATGATATCATCCGTCACATTGTGATTAAAGAAGAAGAAAAATAAACAGAAAAATTGTTCCACGTGGAACAGTATAAGAATAGTAAATCGGGAAGAGGTTGATTCTGATGATGAACCGAGTAGTATTAGTTGGCCGATTAACTAAAGATCCGGATTTGCGCTACACTCCAAACGGTGTGCCTGTTGCGAACTTCACATTAGCTGTTAACCGTACGTTTACAAATCAGCAGGGTGAACGTGAAGCAGATTTTATCAACTGCGTAGTGTGGCGCCGCCCGGCGGAAAATGTTGCCAACTTCTTGAAAAAGGGGAGCTTGGCAGGGGTGGACGGCCGTTTACAGACACGCAGCTATGATGATCAGGATGGTAAACGAGTGTATGTAACTGAGGTAGTTGCAGACAGTGTTCAATTTCTGGAACCAAGAGGTGCTGCTTCACAAGATCGCGGCGGTGACTTTGGCGGAAGCCAATTCGGTGGCGGCGGTCAACGCAGCCAAAGCCCATCCTACGGTGACCAAAGGAATCAGGGCTATACTCGGACAGATGAAGACCCATTCTCAAATGATGGACAACCAATCGACATCTCAGATGACGATCTTCCATTTTAATAAAATTGTGAAGGAGGGTTTTTAATGGCAGGTGGACGCAGAGGCGGACGTAAACGCCGGAAAGTGTGTTTCTTTACATCGAACGGAATTACACACATCGACTACAAAGATGTAGATCTACTTAAAAAGTTCATTTCCGAACGTGGAAAGATTCTTCCACGTCGTGTGACTGGAACAAGTGCTAAGTACCAACGTAAATTGACAGTAGCTATCAAACGTGCTCGTCAAATGGCACTTCTTCCATTCGTATCAGGTGAATAATAAAAAGGAAGCAGTGAGGAGAAATCCTTGCTGCTTTTTTTATGATTTAGGAAATGATAGAAAGACTATGTTTTAGATATTAAGATCGGGTCATGCTCAATCCAGGTCCGCCGGACAGGCAGTCCAAGTGCAAGAGAGGCGACAGGACGTCGCAGTTCGAGCCCTGCCGCCGGACAGGAGGTCCAAGTGCAAGCGAGGCGACAGGACGTCGCAGTTCGAGCCTGCCGCCGGACAGGCAGCCCTTGTGCTATTTTGAGTTTTCCTCGATGTCATCGGTACAAGGTACAAGGATTAAGCCGTCCGGTGAAGAAGTAAAGGCAGACTACGTCGATACACAGGCTCTTATGCTTTTGATCTGGCAGGTAAAAATCTCACCTGTTCTTTTACAAATTGTCTTTCAGGGAATTGTCTTGGTTACTCGTGAGACTTATCGGGGGTTTTTTGTTAAAATAGACTGGTACATACTTAATGAGGTGACAAAGTGAAGAATACCCGCATGCTCACAGAAGGGGCGTTACTGCTTGCTGTTTTTACAGTTCTTTTGATTCTTTCTGTCTACGTTCCAATGGCGACTCTCGCTACTCAATTTTTTTTAATAATGCCTTTTCTCTTATACAGTTCGAAATATCCTTTAAAAAATGCAATTGTTCTGGTTGTGGGCGCCATTTTTATGGCTATGGTTGCAGGGACGGTGCTTGCGGCTCCAATGGCCATTATGTATGGCTCAACCGGCACAATTATGGGTTATTGTATTCGAACTGGAAAAAGCAAAATGGTTACCTATGCGGCTTCGAGTTTTGTGTTTTTGGGTAATATTGTATTATTCTATGTAATTGCAGCCCAGCTATTTGGCATGAATTTCTTGGATGAACTCGTTCGGATTTTTTCAAGTTCAGTCGACCAATATGTCAATATGATGAGAACTCTTGGTCAGACTCCCGACCCGAACATGGTAAAGCAGCTTCAGGATATGATTGGAATGATGAAAACGTTGGCTCCGAGTCTCTTGTTGGGTGGTGCGTTTTTATCCGTCATTTTATTTATGGTGATTAACTTCCCTATTATCAAAAGATTTGGGGTTGATGTACCCAAATTCCCACCTTTCAGAATGGTAAATTTTCCGAGAAGCATCTTATGGTATTATTTAATCACCTTGATCGTATCTCTCTTTATCAAGCCTGAAGAAGGAACATTTTTGCATATGGCGATTATCAACGCTGCCTATATTTTGCAGGTTTTGCTGCTGATCCAGGGTCTGGCCTTTATCTTTTACTACGGTTATGTAAAAAATTGGCCGAAAGCCATACCGATTATTGCCACGGTGATGACGCTTTTATTGCCTTTGTTTTTCTCTCTAGTGAGGTTATTGGGTATAATTGATTTAGGTTTCGATTTAAGACAGCGACTGGCAAAAAAGTAATGTTATGAAAAAATATTAATGGAGTAAAGGGAGCTGAAAGGATGCCGCCATATATGAATAAAAAGAAGAGCTTTCCTCCTATCATTGGGATTGTCACTTTAAGCGCCGTTCTTCTTGTAATTATCAGTCTCCAATACTGGTGGGCAGGCGTGATAGGAGCTCTCTTGCTTATCATTTTCCTGATTTTATTTTTAAAATCCCAAAAGGATAGGCTAAGGGAAATCGAAAGGTATATTTCCACGCTTTCCCACCGTGTGAAAAAGGTGGGAGAAGAAGCATTACTGGATATGCCAATCGGAGTGATGCTGATCAACGATGATTACATCATTGAATGGACTAATGCCTATATGGCATCGCGGCTGGGTGAGACTTCCCTTGTCGGCTGTTCACTCTACGAGATAGCGGAGTCGCTCATTCCTCCTATTCAGCAAGAAAAAGAATCTGAAATTATTACATTGAATGAACGAAAGTATCGTGTCTTATTGAAAAATGAAGAACGCCTTCTTTATTTTTTTGATGTAACTGAAGAAATGGAAACGATGAAGCGATATCAGGATGAACGCCAGGTTATCGCCACAATCTTACTCGACAACTATGATGACGCGACACAGGGAATGAATGACCAGACGAAAAGTGAACTGAATAGTACAGTCACCGCTTTATTGAATGAATGGGCTTTGGAACACGGTATTTTCTTGAAAAGAACGTCTTCCGACCGTTTTATTATTTTATTGAATGAAAAAACTTTGCATGAGTTGGAAAAAGATAAGTTTTCCATTCTGGATGTTGTAAGGGAAACCACGGCAAAGCAGCATGTGCCGATTACTTTAAGCATCGGTGTAGGCCTTGGAGTTTCAGATTTCCCTGAACTTGGAGCGCTTTCTCAATCAAGCCTTGATTTGGCCTTGGGACGCGGAGGAGACCAGGTTGCAATGAAACTGCCAAATGGAAAATTGAAATTCTACGGTGGAAAAACAAATCCGATGGAGAAAAGAACCCGGGTCCGTGCCCGTGTCATCTCGCATGCCTTGAAAGATTTGATTCTTGGAAGCGATAAGGTCATTGTCATGGGACATAAGTTCCCTGATCTTGATGCAATCGGTTCTGCTATAGGGGTCAGAAAAGCAGCAGAGATGAATGAAAAGGAAGGCTATATTGTCATAGACTACAATGAAATTGATACAAGTGTCAAAAGGCTTGTGGAGGAATTGAAAAACGAGCCGGAGCTTTATTCCAGGCTTATATCTCCGGAAGATGCATTGGAAATCGCAACTGAAGATACACTTCTTGTTGTTGTTGATACACATAAACCTTCTTTAGTAATTGAAGAAAAACTGCTCAATAAAACCGACCGGGTCGTAGTCATCGACCATCACCGAAGAAGTGAAGATTTTATCAACAAGCCGCTGCTTGTTTATATGGAGCCATACGCATCATCTACATCCGAGCTTGTGACGGAGTTGCTCGAATATCAGCCGAAGGGTAAAAAGCTGCACATGTTGGAAGCAACAGCCCTTTTATCAGGTATTATTGTAGATACGAAAAGTTTTACATTAAGGACCGGATCTCGGACATTTGACGCGGCTTCCTATTTGAGGGCCCGCGGTGCGGATACGATACTTGTACAAAGCTTCATGAAGGAAGATGTCGGCTCTTATATTAAAAGAGCCAAACTAATTGAAACAATGGAATTTTACAAGAACGGTGTAACAATTGCCACCGGCAACGAAAATGTGGTCTACAGTCCGGTCATGATTGCGCAGGCGGCTGACACCCTGTTGACAATGGATGGCGTGGCTGCTTCATTTGTCGTTTCCAAGCGGGCTGAGGACGTTGTGGGAATCAGCGCTCGTTCCCTTGGAGAAGTGAATGTACAGATTATCATGGAAATGCTCGGAGGTGGAGGGCATTTGACGAATGCGGCGGCGCAGCTCCCGGGAGTCACCGTGGTAGAAGCAGAACTGCAGCTAAGGCAGGTGCTGGATGAATATTTTGAAGGAGGTCAAACATCGTGAAAGTCATTTTTTTAAAAGATGTAAAAGGTAGAGGAAAAAAAGGCGAAGTGAAGGATGTTGCTGTCGGTTATGCACAAAACTTCCTTTTCAAACAAGGTCTGGCAATTGAAGCAACTCCTGGGAATATGGCCAATCTAAAAAACCAGCAAAAGAAAGAGCAGAAGCTGGAAGAAGAAGCATTGCAGGAAGCCAAAAACCTGAAAGAAGAAGTAGAAAAGCTTAAGGTAGAGATTAAGGCGAAATCCGGGGAAGGCGGACGGTTATTCGGCTCAATCACAAACAAGCAAGTGGCAGATGAACTGAAAAAGACACATAATATCAAGGTGGACCGTAGGAAAATTGAAATGGATCAGCCAATCAGAACTCTCGGTGTGACAAAAGTGCCAGTCAAACTTCATCATGAAGTGACTGCGACGCTTAATGTTCATGTAGTAGAGCAAAAATAATATATGTCTATTGAAAGATTCATGATAGAATAGAATAAACGATAAAAATGTGATCTGGTTTTTGCCGGTCACATTTTTTACTGCTTAGTAAATGATAAAACATTTTTTTATCCTAATATGCTTTGTCCAATTTCAGCGCCTATCTCCTCAGGATCACAGGCTTGCAAGAAAGATGGTGATCCAGGGGATAGCTTATTCGAGTTTCAGCCCCGTCACATAGCTGTATGAAGTATCATCCAAGAGGTATCCATTTAAAGTAATTGAAATTGGTAATGGATGAAGAACTGCCTCATTGGGAATCGTCTTGTACGGCTGACGCTTTTGTTTTGGGTCAACGAGGTTGAAAAGGGGAGGTGACCTGTACATTGAATGAGTTGATGATTGACCGTACACCGCCGCAAAATATAGAAGCTGAGCAGGCTGTGATCGGTGCGATTTTTCTTGATCCTGCGGCTATTGTATTGGCATCCGAAATACTGCTTCCAGAAGATTTTTACCGCAGTGCCCATCAGAAAATATATGAAGTCATGCTCCATTTAAATGAAACAGGACATGCCGTTGATTTGGTTACTGTCACGGAACAACTCGCTGCCTCCAAACTGCTGGAGGATGTAGGCGGAATTTCCTATTTGAGTGAGCTTTCTGTATCTGTCCCGACAGCAGCCAACGTCGGCTACTATGCCAGAATCGTCGAAGAAAAGGCTTTGCTGCGCCGTCTGATCCGTACAGCCACTGATATTGCGACAGAGGGTTATACACGAGAAGATGAAGTGGAAGCCCTGCTTGATGAAGCTGAAAAAAGCATCATGGAAGTGGCCCAGCGTAAAAATTCAGGTGCTTTTCAAAATATTAAAGATGTCCTTGTCCGTACATATGACAATATTGAATTGCTTCATAACCGGAAAGGGGAAGTGACGGGGATACCGACGGGATTCTCGGAATTGGACCGGATGACCGCGGGGTTCCAGCGAAATGATCTGATCATCGTTGCGGCGCGGCCGTCTGTTGGAAAGACAGCCTTTGCACTGAATATCGCCCAAAATGTTGCCACAAAAACCGACGAAAATGTGGCTATCTTCAGTTTGGAAATGGGAGCGGAGCAGCTTGTAATGAGGATGCTCTGCGCAGAAGGGAATATTGATGCCCAAAATTTGAGAACAGGCTCCCTTACAGATGAAGACTGGCGAAAACTGACGATGGCAATGGGAAGTTTATCAAATTCGGGCATTTATATAGATGATACGCCAGGAATACGGGTTAGCGAAATTCGGTCAAAATGCCGGAGACTGAAGCAGGAAAGTGGACTGGGAATGATCTTGATCGACTACTTGCAGCTGATTCAAGGGAGCGGCCGGTCAAAAGAAAATCGCCAGCAGGAAGTATCCGAAATCTCCCGTTCACTAAAGGCGCTCGCCCGTGAATTGGAAGTTCCAGTCATCGCGCTATCACAGCTTTCCCGGGGGGTCGAGCAGCGACAGGATAAAAGGCCGATGATGTCCGACATCCGGGAATCCGGGTCCATTGAGCAGGATGCCGATATCGTTGCGTTCCTGTACCGTGATGATTATTATGACAAGGAAACGGAAAATAAAAATATCATCGAAATCATTATCGCAAAACAGCGTAATGGTCCAACAGGAACTGTATCGCTGGCATTTGTAAAAGAATATAACAAATTCGTCAACCTTGAACGAAGGTTTGATGAGATGGACGCTCCACCCGGAGCGTAGTTTCGAGCACCTCTTCGGAGGTGCTTTTTTTCTTCTCCGGAACCTTATGAGCTCTGTACCGTACATAATACAAGAGGTGAGCAGATGTGAAGAAAATTCTTTGGATCATAGCCGGTGCACTGTGTATCATCCTATTGATTATTGGATTCGGGATTTGGTTCATCCAAAAGGAGTTCAAGGAGGATGATCCTGAATTTGTCATGCAGTTGATCAAAGACCAGGCGGATTCAAAAGATGTTGCTTTATCAATCGTACATAACGGAACTCGGATTGCCGATGTAAACAGTGACCAGCCTTTGCCGCTGGCCAGTACGATGAAGATCATTGTTGCAATTGAATACGCGAAGCAGGCAGCGGAAGGAACGGTTGATCCTGAAGAGAAGGTAAGCATTAAGGAATTAGACAAGTACTACCTTCCTAAGACCGACGGCGGCGCACATAAGGCATGGATGGGCTCCTTAAAGGATGATAATGATACAGAGATTGAGCAGGTGCCCATCAGTGAAGTCGCCAATGGAATGATTACCTTCAGCTCCAACGCAAATACTGATTTTCTCATAAAACGTTTAGGGCTCGATAACATCAATGAGGTGCTTATACAGACGGGGCTATTTCAACATGAACAGATTTATCCAATCGGTGGCGCGATGTTTATTCCCTTTACGTTGATGGAAGAGGAACAAATGTCCAAGAAGAAAGCATTAAAGGTTCTTCAAGATATGTCGTTGGATGAATATCGGCAAAGAGCAACTGAAATAGTGAATCAATGGGATGTGGAGCCACCGACGGCCGAGCAAAAGAGAAAAGCAGCATCTGCATTGGATATGAAATTCCAGAAAATCTGGTCCGACAGGCTGCCGAGAGCAACGACAGGAGATTATGTTTCTCTGATGGAAAAATTAAATAGCAAACAGTATTTTTCCAAAGAAATACACACTTTTCTTGACCCTGTTATGGAAGGATTGATGCAAAATCCACAAAATCGCGAGTGGCTCAAACATGCGGGACAAAAAGGTGGTTCGACAGCCTTTGTATTAACGAAAGCCATGTATGCAGAAGATAAAAAAGGCAACCGGACAGAGCTTGCTTTTTTTGCCAATGATCTGGGTACGATTGAACAAATGCAGCTGACAAAAAAATTGAACAGTTTTCAACTTGAAATTTTGACAAATCCTTCTTTCCGTTCAAAAGTGGAAAAAGAATTTGGAACTTCGAATTCTGTTAATCAAACTGAATTATAGGTTATAATATGATTGGAGCAAAAATACAATTGTAAAAGCGAACAAATAATATGAAAACTGTCAAAAATGTTCGCTTGTGCGAAATCTGCACTGATAAAATGTATATGTTCCACATCAGGGTTCGTCACGAACCATCGGAGGTGCTTTTTGTATGTCATCAGTAGTAGTTGTCGGTACACAATGGGGAGATGAAGGAAAAGGGAAGATTACAGACTTCTTATCCGAAAACGCAGAAGTGATTGCCCGTTATCAGGGGGGCAACAATGCCGGCCACACAATCCAATTTAACAATGTTACATATAAACTGCATTTAATTCCTTCAGGGATTTTTTATAAAAATAAAATCAGTGTGATCGGAAACGGAATGGTTGTTGATCCAAAAGCGCTTGTTCAGGAGCTTGAGTATTTGCACGGACATTCCATTTCCACCGATAATTTGAGAATCAGCAACAGAGCCCATGTCATACTTCCATACCATCTTAAGATTGACGAAGTAGAAGAAGAACGCAAAGGCGCAAATAAAATTGGCACTACCAAAAAAGGGATCGGTCCCGCATACATGGATAAAGCTGCCCGTATCGGTATCCGTATCGCCGATCTGTTGGACCGTGAAGTTTTTGAGGAAAAATTGACTCGCAACTTGAAAGAGAAAAACCGTCTGTTGGAGCGTTTTTATGAGACAGAGGGCTTTAAACTGGAAGACATCCTGGATGAATATTATGAATATGGGCAGCAGTTCAAGGACTATGTGTGTGATACATCCGTTGTGCTGAATGATGCGCTTGATGAAGGTAAACGCGTTCTTTTTGAAGGAGCACAAGGCGTCATGCTTGATATTGATCAGGGAACTTATCCGTTTGTCACATCATCCAACCCGGTTGCGGGAGGAGTAACAATCGGTTCTGGTGTCGGACCAACGAAAATTGACCATGTTGTCGGTGTATGTAAAGCTTATACATCCCGTGTGGGAGACGGCCCGTTCCCAACAGAATTGAAAGATGAAGTCGGTGACAAAATCCGTGAAGTCGGCCGTGAATACGGTACAACGACAGGACGCCCGCGCCGTGTCGGCTGGTTTGATAGTGTCGTTGTCCGCCATGCCCGCAGAGTCAGCGGATTGACTGACCTTTCGTTGAACTCCATCGACGTGCTGACAGGAATTGAAACGGTAAAAATCTGTACAGCATATGATTATAAAGGTACATTAATCAAAGAATATCCCGCTAACCTAAACATCTTAAAAGATTGCAAGCCTGTGTATGAGGAACTTCCTGGCTGGACTGAAGATATCACAGGTTGCAAAACATTGGATGAACTGCCTGCGAATGCACGCCATTACCTTGAGCGTGTATCGCAATTGACAGGTGTACCTCTTTCCATCTTCTCCGTGGGACCGGATCGTTCACAGACAAATGTAGTCAAGAGTGTGTGGAGATAATAAGACTTCGTTTAGTGACGTAAAGTCTAGGTGACTCCTGACGAGATAAAGAATTTCGGAAGCGCCCTTGGCCCGCTTCAACAAGCATAAGACAGTGCTTTTCCTCAGGGAATGGGCTTGTGACTTAAGGGATAGGTACTGCAACCGGGCAAAAGAAAAGTGTAGGCGACAAAAATGTAATAAACTCTAATAAGGTATAGGGGCTGTCAGACTCCATGCCTTTTTTTTTAGGTGGATGCTATCCCAATAAGCATGCCGTGCAATTATGTTCTGGGCTCGTACAATTAACATATGAACTCGTGCAATAGATCATTGAACTTACAAACAGTTGGTTCGAAACCACTATTGTCAGCAGTAAGTGTAAAGTCCTGAGGAGATCAACTTTTTACCTAATTCCCTCAGGTTTTTTTGTAGTAAAAAAGAATGATTCCCTCCACTTGCGCTATTCGTTTCCAAAAACCAAAGTTAAAATTAGAATATGCTTAGACTTCTATGGAAAGGAAGAAGAAGGTGAAAAGAATACTGTTTGTCATTTTGGCTGCCGGGGTAATTGTAGCAGGCTGCGGCAAAACTCAGGAGACGGAGACGAAAAAGGAGCCGGAACCTGATCAATCTGTTGAGGCAAAGGCCACAAAGGCCACAAAGGAAACCAAGGAAGACACTTGGTGGGAAAAAGAGCCAGAAGTCTATGAAGCGGCGGATTTGCCGAGGGAAATGACGGAGGATGAGAAGGGACTCATGAGGAAGCCCGGTGAATTCAGCGGGGATAAGTATGATGAAACTGCTGCAATTGAAAAACTCAAGGAGCTTCCGGATGATCTGACTGATGACCAATATGCGGAAGCAATCCTGAAATTGATAGCTGAAGATTATCACGAAGAAGTTCAAGACTTAATCAAGTTCGATCCAACTGTTGAAGCAACGGGCAGCCGCCCAGATGAGGAAATCGACGAACCGGCCGTGAACGGTGTCCATTATGCCATTTTATTGGATGCAAGTGGCAGCATGAACGCTCAAAACAAAGGCGGTACGAGAATGGAAGAGGCCAAAAGCGCCATTATGAGTTTCATAGATGTCCTGCCGAAGGAAAGCACTGTTTCCCTTCGTGTATACGGCCATGAAGGCACCGGCAGTGATGCGGATAAAGAACGATCCTGCGCTTCCACTGAAACGCTTTACAGCGGTGGAAATGATGCGAAAAAAATCCAATCTGCACTGGATGAAGTGAACCCTGCAGGCTGGACCCCTATTGGACAGGCAATTGCCGAGACCCGGAACGATATACCGGAAGACGCTGGTTCCGCCATAGTATACGTGGTCAGCGACGGAATTGAAACGTGCGGGGGAGATCCGGTAAAAGAGGCCAAACAATTGGCTGCAGAGGGAATTGAACCGATCATCAACATCATCGGTTTCCAGGTGGATAACGAAGCTCAACAGCTTTTAAAAGAAGTAGCCAAAGCCGGAAATGGGGAATTCACACTTGCCAATTCAAAGCAGGATGTGGAGAAATACTGGAAGGAAGAATACCGGCGCCTGATGGACGCATGGGAAAAGTGGCGGAATGAAAGCCTGAGAGAAGTGGAAGCCAAGCGGCGGGATTTACTTGATGAAGCGGAAGGTCTTGGACGATCTGTCATGGATAAATCGGAATTGGAGTTCAGGCATGCTGAAGCCCTTCAGTCAGCTTTGTCAAAAGAAGGCATTGTCAGTGAAGACTATAACACAGGAAAAGTTTGGAGCCTTTTATATGACCGAAAGACAAAAGTCTGGCGTTACGGTTATAAAACGAGTACGTCTGCCTGGCGAGATGCCTATGAAGGCGGCAGTAAAGCCTGGAGAGAAATTTATCATGAAGGCAGCCATAAATGGCAGGAATATTATCATAAACAATAAAGACCTGCATAGAATGTGTTAAACAGAATAGACAACCGTTCAAATTGTAAACATTATGTGACAATGTGGAAAAATAGGTTTATTTTTTGTAATTTCATGTCGGCATCTGTTGCACACTGAAAAAACCTATGATAATATATGATTTATTATATTATCCATCAAAAAGCATTGCGACGACATTGCCTCTCGCAGTGCTTTTTTAATAGAAATTAGGTATGGGGGCTAACCATCAGGTGTAAACGGTGTGAGAATCAAGTCTAATAGCCGTGGTGGTCCTCCCGAATTCGCCTTGCACTTTGCTTATATTCCTTTATAAAAAATTGTATCAGTTCTTTGATAAGATTGGTCCTGACGGATTTTAACCGCGTTTGGACCAGTCTCTTTTTTTATGGTAAAATAGTAAGATTAAGAGATGAAAAATTACTTCGTAAATATAGATGATAATTAAAACATGATGGGAGGAAACGGGGCTGTGGAAAAGAAGATTTTAGTAGTTGATGACGAGAAACCGATTGCCGATATTCTGCAGTTTAACTTAAAAAAAGAGGGATTTACGGTACAATGTGCCTATGATGGCGATGAGGCACTTGAACTTGTTGAGGAAATGCAGCCTGATATGGTTTTACTGGATATCATGCTCCCAAACCGTGATGGAATGGAAGTTTGCAGGGAAATCCGGAAGAAATATGAAATGCCGATTATTATGCTGACTGCCAAAGACTCCGAGATCGACAAAGTTCTGGGACTTGAGCTCGGCGCGGATGATTATGTGACAAAGCCTTTCAGCACAAGGGAACTGATTGCACGGGTGAAGGCAAATCTGCGCCGCCATGCACAGATTGCCGATCAGTTGACAGAAGAGGAAAATGATGAAATCACCATCGGTTCGCTAACCATTCATCCAAATGCCTATGTTGTGTCTAAAAATGGGGAAACCATCGAGTTGACACACCGTGAATTTGAACTTCTCCATTACCTGGCGAAGCACAGCGGACAAGTGATGACACGCGAGCACTTGCTGCAAACGGTTTGGGGCTATGATTATTTCGGGGATGTCAGGACAGTGGATGTAACCGTACGGCGCCTCAGGGAAAAAATAGAGGACAATCCGAGCCACCCTACATGGATTGTTACAAGAAGAGGAGTAGGCTACTATTTACGCATACCTGAACAGGAGTAGTCCCATATGGAAAAAGTAGGTTTTTTTCGATCGATTCATGTAAAGTTTGTAACAATCTATTTATTGCTTATTTTGATTGCCATGCAAATCATCGGCGTTTACTTCATAAATAAATTGGAAGATCAGCTGATCCGGAATTTCCAGCAATCTATCGAAGGAAGGCTTCCTTTGCTGGAATACAGTCTGGTCGAGGAGATGATGAAGGACAGGACGGATGAAAACATTCCCCCGCTGGAAGAGGAAGTAGGAAAGCTCCTTGCAGACTTTTCAGCACAGGATATTTCTGAGGTTCGCGTCATCAATAACAGAAGCATGATTATCGGAACTTCCGAACGGAATAATCAGAGCATTGTCGGCCAGAAAACAACCGATGTCATGGTGAAAAGGATTTTGGCCGGCGGAAAAAAAGAAGATAAAATTTTTATAGATAAACAGTCCCAGAACCGTGTCTGGATTTTGGCTACACCAATTAAAATTGGCGGGGAAGTGGCTGGTTCCATCTATCTTGTCGCAAAAATAGAAACGGTTTTTGATCAATTGGAAGAAATCAACCAGATTTTTATTTCTGCTACATTGATCGCCATGGTGATTACCGCAGTACTCGGTATCCTTGTGGCTAGGACGATTACAAGGCCGATCTCTGACATGAAGCGTCAGGCGGTGGCGATGGCGAAGGGGAACTTTTCTCGAAAGGTCCGTGTCTATGGCGAAGATGAAATCGGTCAGCTCGCCTTTTCATTCAACCACTTGACAAGAAAGCTGCAGGAAGCGCAGGCCATGACCGAAGGGGAACGACGAAAGCTTTCCTCGGTCCTTTCCAATATGACGGACGGCGTTATTGCGACAGACCGGAAAGGGCGTGTCATCTTAATCAACGAACAGGGTTCCAAGATGCTGAATGTTTCACGTGAAACAATGGTTTCCCAGCCGGTGACAGAGCTGCTTCTTTTGGATGACCAATACAGCTTTGAAGATCTGCTTGATCAGCAGGAACCGATTATTCTTGATTACAGCACGGATGATTCACCCTTCATATTACGGGCCAATTTTTCAGTTATCCAAAGGGATACAGGCTTCGTTAACGGGCTTATAGTTGTACTGCATGATGTAACGGAAGAGGAAAAAATTGAAGCGGAGCGAAGAGAATTTGTGGCGAATGTTTCGCACGAATTGAGAACGCCGCTTACCACAATGAGAAGTTATCTAGAGGCGCTAGCTGATGGAGCAATGCATGACAAAGACCTGGCTCCCCGTTTTCTTGATGTGACACAGAATGAAACGGAGCGGATGATCCGCCTTGTAAACGATCTGTTAAAGCTCTCGAAAATGGACAGCAAAGATTATGAAATCAACAGGACGTGGGTTGATTTTATATCATTTTTCAATCATATTATTGACCGCTTTGAAATGACGAAAGAGCGCCACATCACTTTCAAACGGGAGTTGCCCAACAGGGCGGTGTTCATCAAAATTGATGAAGATAAACTAACTCAAGTAATAGACAATATCATTTCAAATGCGCTCAAATATTCTCCGGAAGGCGGCTGTGTCACCTTCAGGGTGAAAATGCTCAATGACCAGATTGAAGTCAGTATCAGCGACCAAGGTTTGGGTATTCCGAAAGAAAATCTGGAAAAGGTCTTTGAGCGTTTTTACAGGGTGGATAAGGCCCGGACGAGACGCCTTGGAGGAACAGGGCTCGGACTTGCGATTGCAAAAGAAATGATAGGTGCCCATGGCGGAGATATTTGGGCAAGGAGCGTGGAAGGCAAAGGGACGACAATACTGTTCACGCTCCCTTACGATCCGGAACAAGAGGATGATTGGTCGTGAGATACGAAACAATTAAATCAGTGCTGCTTGCTTTTCTTATCGTTACCAGTGGCGTGTTGACTTGGAATCTATGGACTTTTCATCCGAAATATGAGTTGAATGATGAAAAGCATGTCCATGAAGTCTCCATATCCGATCCGAAGGATATAGGGGATGTCATCAGGCCTGTCAAACTCCTGCTTCATATGGACAGTGACCACTTTGGAATAGTGGATGAAAAGAAAGTGGGAGAGACGCTGCAGGAGCTTAACGGCTGGACTTTTTACGATATGGGCGATGAAAGAATATTTTCACAGGATCAGATCAGGTCTTTATCTCAAAGAGACAAAACCTTGGAGCTTATCTATACAGATCTTGTGCCATTCGATCTATATAAGGGAATCCTCAGATTCGAGTCGGAAAATTTGCCCTCAGGCTCTTTTGACCGCTTGGTCATCCATCTGGAAGATGGGGCGAAGGAAGATGGGACCGTCTTTTTCATCTCCAGCAGAGAAGGAAAAGTCTACGAAAGCCATGTTAATCATGACCATATAGAAGCCCTTTTTAAGCGTTTAAAAAAACAGGAAAGCCAATTTCCTAAATTCAAGTCGTATGAGCTGCCGGATGGCAGAGTAAAGTATCTTCCGGCGAAAGAGACGCTCATGTACAGATACAATTATTATGCCGATTATATCGATCCGGATAAGTTTAGAAGGGCTCTGTTCAAGGATCCTACCTTGGTAAGAAAAACCAACGATGATTCGACCAGTGAAAAATTTACTGACGGGACAAGCCTGATGAATGTGGATAAAACAATCAGCATGATCTTTTATGTGAATCCAAGCCAGGCAATAGATCCGGAAATCGCCCAGGCGGATACGGATCTTTTGAAGAAAAGTATTGACTTTATCAACGAGCATGCGGGCTGGACGGATAACTACAAATATTTCAGCGTGGATCCAGCTACTCAGAAGGCGACTTTCCAGTTGTTTCTGAAAGGATACCCGGTTTTCAATGTTGAAGGCATGTCCGAAATCAAACTGTATTGGGGCAAGGAAGAAGTCTACCAATACCGCAGGCCTTATTACAGCCTGGATATCCCGCTGCCTCACCCTGAAAAGGTCTATATGGCCTCCGGGGAAGAGGTGATGGATACATTGTTGGCGGATCCGAGTATTGACATCAATAAGCTTCAGGAGTTGATCCTTGGTTACAGAATATACAAGAACCCGGAAAATCCGAAAGTGATTATCCTGGATCCTTCTTGGTATTATTTATACGAGGGCACTTGGGAGAGGTTTGAAACAAAGGAAGTTAGGGGGAATTTACGTGGATTGGGGTAGGTTGAAGACCATTTTCATCATCGCATTCTTGATCCTCGACATTTTCCTCCTGACTCAATTGATGAATAAACAAAAAGATAATAAGCTTGAAGTGAAAACAGATGTCTCTTTGGAGGAAAACCTGAAAAACGATGGCATTGATTACAGCAACATTCCGAAAGATCCAATAAGAGACCAATATATGAGTGCAAATACGAAAGTTTTCAGTGAAAAAGAGGTTGATAAACTGAAGGACCAATCAGTGACCATTGTGGATGGGGCCATCATTTATTCCGAACTTGCGCACCCATTCAAAATACCGGAAAAACTCAATGTTCAAGAGTTGGAGCAGTATGTAAAAAATACAGTCCTTTATGGGGATCAATATGGCTTCGGTAATTATGACGAGAAGGCGGGAACCATCACCTTTTATCAAAAACACCAAGATAAGTTGCTTTTTAAAAATAGAAGCGCACACCTTGTCTTTTATGTGAAAAAAGATAAAGAAATCGATTCATATGAGCAGACGATGCTTGAGATGATTGAGCCGATCAGTGAAAAAGAAGAGGTGTTACCGGCAATGCGGGCAGTGGAAGCCATTTTCCGGAATAAGCTTTTAAAGTCGGACAGCAAAATTGTCCGAGCTGAATTAGGATATTATACGGTTGTCAATATGGAGGCATCCCAGGTGTTGACACCGACTTGGCAGGTGGTCATCGAGCATGATGGCGAACAAGAATCGATGCTTGTCAATGCATTTGAAGGACAGATTATCCAGGAAAACACGGGAAACGGGAAAACGGTACTAGAGGTGAAATAAATGTCAATGCAATTTAGCGTACTTGCAAGTGGAAGCTCGGGAAATGCTTTTTATATAGAGACAAAGGAGCATTCTTTTCTGGTGGATGCCGGGTTGAGCTGCAAAAAAATTGGAGAGCTGATGGAACAGATTGACCGCGACCCTGCCAAGCTGGACGGAATTTTCATCACTCATGAACATAGCGACCATATTAAGGGGCTCGGTGTCATGGCAAGAAAGTACAAGCTTCCCATTTACGCTAATGAACGAACATGGAAAGCAATGGACGGACTTATCGGAGAAGTTGCCGTCGATCAAAAATTTACTTTTGACATGGAGACAGTGAAGTCCTTTGGTTGTCTTGACATTGAATCGTTCGGCGTGTCGCATGATGCGGCTGAACCGATGTTTTATATTTTCAGGAGTGGAGAAAAGAAGCTTGTTCTGATTACGGACACGGGATATGTCAGTGATCGTATGAAAGGATTGATTTCGGACGCCGACGTCTATATTTTTGAGAGCAACCATGATACGGAGATGCTTAGGATGGGAAGATATCCCTGGAATGTCAAACGGAGGATTTTAAGCGATGTTGGCCATGTCTCCAATGAAGATGCCGCCCTTGCTATGTGTGATGTCGTTGGTGATCGGACTAAGAGGATTTATCTTGCCCACTTAAGCAAGGATAACAATATGAAAGACCTGGCAAGGATGAGCGTGACGCAGACGCTTGCTACAAGAGGAATAGAAATTGGCACCCAGTTTGGTCTTTTTGATACAGACCCGTACATACCGACGGCGCTGACCGCTGTATAAAAGGTTTAATTTCTGGCCAATAGGAAAAAAGAAATGAAGATAAACGGTTTAATGTCCGCTTGTTTTCATTTCTTTTTTACATTTTTTTGAATTAAAACGTTTTTTTATGTGCTTTCCGGGCAGGCGGATTATAATTATCCTTATAGAAGGGAATCTTATCTTCATGGATGCTAATGAAAGGAATGGTGAGCAGTGGGATTATACGATGATCACAGTCCAAACCGTTTCAAAAACCGAGGCGGCAGAGGAGGATTTTTTACAGGATTGATCGGTGGGCTGATCGGAGCATTGATTATTGCCGTACTGGCTCCATCCATTTTTGGGGTGAGCAGGAACGAAAATCCAAATAGTGCAACAATCCAGCAAAATGAAGACAAGACCACGAAAGAGCAGGTTTCGCTGGATGTAAGTACAGACGTCACGAAAGCCGTAGAGAAAGCTGGAAAAGGTGTCGTGGGAATTACAAATATCCAAACGGCCAACTTCTGGTCGACTGGACAGGAGAGCCAGCAGGCAGTAGGAGTCGGTTCTGGCGTGATTTATAAAAAGGAAGGCGACAAAGCTTATATCGTAACAAACCACCATGTTGTGGAAGATGCCACTGAGCTGGAAGTGACACTCTCGGATGGAAGAAAAGTCCCAGGTAAACAGCAGGGAAGCGATATATGGACGGACCTGGCTGTCGTTGAAATTAACTCTAAGGACCTTGGAGAGGGGTTTGTGACGGAGTTTGGAGACTCTGATGCTTTACATATCGGGGAGCCAGTCCTCGCAATCGGAAATCCACTTGGTCTGGAATTTGCCGGTTCCGTAACACAGGGAATCGTATCCGGTGTGAACCGGGCCGTTCCTGTCGATATCAATAAAGACGGCGTTCCTGATTGGAATGCGGAAGTCATTCAAACCGATGCCGCCATCAACCCTGGAAACAGCGGTGGAGCGTTGGTCAATATTGCCGGTCAGGTTGTCGGTATCAACTCAATGAAAATCGCTACGCAAGCCGTTGAGGGAATCGGATTTTCCATACCGATCAATTACGTTATCCCTATCATCGAAGATCTGGAGAAATACGGTGAGGTGAAACGTCCTTCTATGGGTGTTACACTGCGGGATGTGGCTGAAATCTCCGCCTATCACCAAGAGCAGACATTAAAGCTTCCAAAAGATATAACATATGGGATCATGATCGAGAAAGTGATGGCAAATTCACCAGCAGCAAAAGCAGGGTTGAAAGAACTTGATGTCATCGTAGCACTTGATGGAGATAAAGTCGAAGATGTCGTAAGTCTTCGCAAATACTTGTACAACAAGAAGAAGGTCGGCGACTCCATGAAAGTCACATACTACAGAGCCGGCAAAAAACAAGATGCAGACATCCAATTGACGGATGAAACAAGATTATAATGGGAAAGCGGGAAGGCTTGTGAGGCTTTCCCGCTTCTTTGATTATTATGGTAAAATGGTGTGGATAAGAAATCGGACGTAACGGCGGGATCGTGCAATTAAAGGTAGATCTGCACAATTTAACCTGAGGCTCGTTCAATTAAGAAGTAGCTATGAAATAAACAAGTTAAACAGGAAGAGGGCAAAGAATGATCTATTGCTGCAAAGAACACGTAGAATTGGCGTTGGATATTGTTGTAGATGAACAGGAAACAGCACCTGTATTGGAGAAGCTGGAGACAGAGAGTGAGTTACCCACACCCTGTAAATATTGCAAAAATCCGGCAGAATATATAGTGGGGAACTAATATTCCCACACCAAATGTGGGTGAGTAATGTGGATATGTGGATAACTTCTGTGGATAAAGTGTTTGTTATGTGTTTGTAACTTGTGTGTAATCTAAAGGAAGGAATCAAGCAACATGAATATCACCATCGTATCAGTTGGAAAAATAAAAGAAAAACATATGAAACAGGGTATTGATGAATACCTCAAACGCCTCTCGGCCTACACAAAAATCAACATCCTTGAACTCCCCGACGAGAAAGCTCCAGAAAACCTAAGCCATACCCAAATGCAACAAATCAAGAAGAAAGAGGGAGACCGTATCCTCGATAAGATCCATCCCGATGCCTACGTCATCGCTTTGGCCATCGAAGGCAAACAGGCGAGCAGCGAACAATTTGCGGAACGCCTAGGCGGCCTCTCGGCATCCGGGAAAAACAGCGTTGTCTTTGTTATCGGCGGATCCCTTGGATTAAGCGACGAAGTGATGAAGCGAGCGGATGAAGCACTGTCATTTTCAAAAATGACCTTTCCTCACCAGTTAATGAGGTTGATTTTGGTGGAGCAGGTGTATCGAGCGTTTAGGATATTGAGGGGGGAACCGTACCATAAGTAAATGAGGTTTTTAAATGCAATACTCTTCTTATGCAAACTATTTAGATAGAATTCCAATGTAATAATGGTAGTCGCTTGTTTTTATTCTGCTTCAACGTTGCTGTGGGTATCTTGCTAGATATTCAATTAATCTACTTAGATTGAGTGTTTGGATAAAAAAGCAAGGCAAGAATGGTCAAATTAATTACCGTATAAAATCCGCATTGTTTTAAGCACAATGCGGATGTTTGGTTAGATAGCTTGTTATCGTATTAAGCCAAATGTCTCAATGCTAAGACACAAGCAATATTTCCAAAAATACATGAGACTCGAAATAAGTTCATCTCTTCTTTGTAAAGGATGACTCCGACAGCAGCTCCTACTGTACCAATTCCCGTCCATACAGAATAGGCACCGGACAGATCAATGGTTTCCATAGCACTTGATAAGAAGGAGAAGCTAATGATAAATCCACCAATTAAGATGAGATTATTAAATAGGTTATCTTTCTCCGCTACTCTCTTTATGCCGATTACGCCGACGATCTCCATAAAACCTGCAATAATTAAATGAATCCAATCCATTTTTTATTTCTCCCCCTCGCTTGTCATTTTGAGACCGATGATGAACACAAGCATCAATAAGATAATCCCTATTTTAAGAACTACTATTAGATAACGTAAAATCCCAAAAGGTTCCTTGAATTAATGAACTTATCCCGGAGTTTTATTAGATTTTCTGCTATTATAAAAAATTGGTTTTACTTTACCTATTTCATTGACTCAGATGTTTCATACTCAAATGGCTTTTATCTTTCCTTTAAAACTGAGTAACAAAAAAAGAAGATTACTGCTTGCGTATGACGTTACGTAATAGATTATATTAAGACCAAATATATTACGGGGTTGAGTTTATGAAAAAGAAATTGATAAAGTCAGTAATCAGTATAGTGGGAATCCTGTTTGTCTTGCTTATAGCTGTTGGATTATTATTTCGTGATGATGATAAGTTGGGAGGTTTTACAACCGAAGAAGGAGAAAGCGAGTTTATTGAGGCATACGATACTGCTATGGAGGATTTGCCCAAACCAACGAAAGAATTTTGGATAGAAACTGAATTCGGAAAGGTGAAGGTTTATAAATTTTTAGAAGAAGGAACAGAATCAAAAACACCATTATTACTGCTACCAGGAAAGTCAGCACCTACCCCAATGTGGGAACCAAATTTGAAAGATCTTATGAAAGATAGACCTATATACACAATAGATCTTTTAGGAGAACCTGGATTAAGTGTTCAAACAAAAAGTATAACAAGCGCTACTGATCAAGCCGTTTGGTTAAACAACGTAATTGAACAATTGCCAGAAGAAACGATCCATCTGGCAGGCTTATCTTTTGGTGGATGGAATGCAGTAAATGTCACATCATATAATTCAGCAAAAATTACATCTTTAACCTTGATAGACCCAGTATATGTGTTTGGATCCATCCCTTTAAAGATGATTTTAGCCTCCATTCCGGCTTCTATTCCAGTTGTGCCAAAACCAATTCGAGAGAAAATGCTAAGTTATATCGCTGGCGGTGCAGAAACAGATGATAGTGTACCCATAGGTAGGCTTATTGAAACAGGTATGAGAACCTATAAAAGTAAACTCCCTTTACCGAAGAAAATAAAAGAAGAACAGTTGCTAGAATTAAAAATGCCAGTATTGGGTATTTTAGCTGAAGACTCAACAATGCATCGTTCAGAAGAATCGATGGATGTTGGAATAGAAAACTTGAAAAATCCCTTAAGTGATATGTTAATGTTTCCAAATGCCTCTCATGCAATTAATGGTGAATATCCAGAAAAGCTAGCTAAAAATATAGTAGATTTTTTACAGGAAGTAGATAGAAATATGAATAAATAAAGGAGCTCGGAGTAGTGAAAAAGGAACGCTATTATGTAAGTGATATTTCCAACATATCAGGGTTAACAAAGCGAACCATTCAATACTATGATAATGAAGGGGTATTAAAACCTGCAGGTCGGGATGAAAACAATCGACGTTTTTATACTGATAAGGAATTGAGTATATTGGAACAGATCATTTTTTACCGTAATATAGGTTTCTCTCTTAAACAGATAAAAGAAGAAATCAATTATAATGATCGAAAAGAATCATTACTAGATATACTATCTAAACAAGAAATCTATTTGTATTCGCAATTAGAAAAGATTCAGGGAAGAATCGATGCCGTAACCACTTCAAAGCAATTAATTGAAGAGGGATATACCCCTCCTTGGGAGTTATTATCTAAAATTATGAGGGACATCAATAAAGTGGATATTTCCATTTGGAGTAACTATCCTTTTTCAGAGACTCAGTTAACCATATTTGAGGATGTATTTGATTCTCAACAACTTGTTTTAAATTTTTATAATACCTTTCGAAAAATATCCATAAAGGCAGTTTCATATAAAGGTGCTGGCGTACCTGTAAACTCAAGTCTTGCAATTGAATTAGCCGAAGAGTGGATTAATATGGTTGAAAAAGTGACAAAAGGTGAACCAGAGATAATTAATTCTTTTCTCCAAGTAGATAAGCATCGAGAAAGATGGAATAAAGGTGAAAAAGCCCTGCTTGAAGAAGCAGAACCTTATTTAGAAGACATTCTTAAATCATATTATGAGGGTAGAATTGACTAACTACAGGTACCCTCAAAGGTTTAATTGGATAAATTTGTTGTTCTAGTAGCGAACATATTAAAAAAACTACTAAAGCTATGTAAAGGTATTAGACCTCACTTAGATTCAATACGGTTAACCGTATCATAAGTGATAGAAAGAGATTTGTGTGTGTCCCTTATCTCTTTATCCGTCGGATTTTGTTTGTCTAATGATGATAAATCAACCTATTTATCAGGAACATAACTTCCCATGATCCTTATGAGGTCTTTGGAATTTTTTTTATCCCTTGCGGCGTGAAGCAAAGTGGAGATGGATCTTAGTGATTTTGCGTCCTTCTTTTCGTGAGACAGCCGAAGGCGTTATTTCAATCTCCTGAATAATCATCTGAAGTAATTCTTTCTTTTCTTCACTGCCCGCCTGCTTTAAAATCCTATCAATGTTCTTAACTAGGTAATTCAAAGCGCTAATTGTGTTCACCAATTTTTCCTCTGTTTCTTCAAGTTGTTGCAGAAAAGATAGTTTTTCTTGTTGCTGCTCTTTTAATTTCTCTGAAAAGAGTGGCATCAACTCAGGATCTTTCATCAGGTGGTCGGGATACTGCGAGGCCATGGACATCCCTTATATTTACAGCGACCCAGAGTCCTCGGACCTCCACCGGTTCAATGTCATGGAAGGGGATATGGACGATGTGGCGGAAGCCACCGCTGCCGTCCTGCAGAGCCTGTTCGGAAAACAGGAGGCATTTTTCCAGACCGTGCAGGAGTTGTCGACCGAAACATCACCAGGCTGCTGAAGGAACTGCACGGGGACGACATGGATCTCTTAGATGTATTGGAAACCATGCGGGATCCCAGGGTGCTGGAAACAAAGGTGCAGCGCCTGAAGGACCGGCAAGGACATACGGACCTCGTCGATTTCTTCGAGAACGAACTGCTCGGGTCCATGTCGGAGAAATACCGGCAGTTCGTGATCGGCCTGAGGGCCCAGCTGGAGTACCTCACCGGAAACTGCGGCACATCCTTACCGGCAGCAGCGACATCGATATTGACCAGCAAAAGAACCTTTATTAACGATTCTTCCGTAGGTGATTGAGCCAAACGGACATAGTTTAGAAAGTAAGGAAAAATATGTTGAAATCGATAACGATAATAATATTAATAAAAAAACATCTGTTTTAAAAGATCATAAAGGCGGGCTATTGAGTGGCAACAAATTGTATACTAAACCAAGTAAAGCTCAATTTCTCTCAATGAGAAATTGAGCTTTCAATATTTGGATAAATTAGGAATAATAGATTTCGTCCCTGATAAAGATGGTCTTTCCGTTCAATTCCCTATTGGAAAGAGAATGACATGGAGATGATGTCAACAAATATTCAGCTTTTAAGCACCTGCTCCAGTAAATACTAGTTTACTGTCCGGTATGTTCGACTTATTAGGATACACAAAGAACATCGTCACCATTCAATAATCACGGCAACAGCAACTGCCGCCTAAAAGTGTTAGCTGGATTAGGCTAGAATGAGTCATCAAGATACTGTCATGGCATCAATTGACGAACGTTGCCTTGACGCGCCGGGATCTGATAAAATACCCTATCCAAACGGCACTGAATAGTATAGTAATCCAGTCGATTGCCGCTCCTACAAACATGAAAGGCAGACTCAATAAAACGTCGATGGTATAAGTGGCTATCATAAGCTTTGGCAAAATCATTTTCCGTTTAACCCATGTATATAGAGTGAATAGATAAAAGAAAACCAGAATGAAGTCCGTTATATATATAAATAAGTCATAACCCCCTAAATGAGCCGGATTGAACGTTAAGATAACATACATAACTGTAACAAGATTGAATAGAATTGTAAGTGCCGGGATAATAAGCCATCCTGCTACGATGGCATAACGAAAATTAGTTTCAAATTGAGGCTGATTTCTTGCCGTTTCTTCAATCACAGATGCTCCCTCTTCCTTCTTTACACAATAGTTTCAATTTTAATGTTTCAAGGATATTTTTTCAATGATTTAATGGGGGTATCTACCAAACTTTTGAAACCGGGAATGGAGAGATTAAATTTTTTACAAAAATCGAAATAATGTTAGACATTGAAAAGTCCCACGGATGGGCGAAGGGAACATAAGGAGCCCGCTGAGAAAGGGAGAACTATAAGGATTATCCCCGCTTCTAATATTATCGATGGAAAATCAAAGAAGAAGACCTACTCGAATTATTCAGCCCTTGCAGATGACAAGAAATTGGAGACAAGCTTAAGCATGAAAAAAATAAATAGACAATGGAGTCCGCCTTAATTCTTGTCTGCACAAGAACCGTATCGATATACAGGCGGTATCTGCGGGCGTTGTCGATATGCTTAGAGTGTTGATTGAAAATAAAAACATTAAAATAGAGGTCCGAATCCCAAGCGACTTTCCAAGTGTTGTGGCGGATAAAAACCGCTTGATTCAAATTTTGTTTAACCTTCTTCATAATGCACTGAAATATACGGATGAAGGCACCATTACGATTACTGCGAACATAGAAGATGGAATGGCCCAAATTCAAATTATCGATACGGGCATAGGAATGAATGAAAAAGTACTAAGTACAATATTTGAACCTTATGAACAAGGTGATTCCAGTATTACGGCAATGGGGGGCCTTGGTCTAGGACTGAGTATATGCCGAGAGTTGGTGGAATTGCACGGTGGAGCAATAAAAGCGACATCCGCCCTTGGAGAAGGTTCCATATTCACATTTACCTTACCGCTGGCAGAAGGCTCTTTTGAAGGACAAGAAGTGGCAACTGCCGTATTGACAGATATAAATGAATGTCCTTCTAAAGAAACACAGATTGCCATGCGGGAGATGATTGAAACATTTACTAAGGATGCGCCAACCTTATACAGACCGAGGGTCCTGGCCGTCGATGATGACCCGGTTAATTTAAAAGTGTTGGCCAATATTCTCCCTGAAGATCAATATGAGGTAACAACCGTAACTAGCGGAAAAGAAGCATTAAAGCAACTTGAATGGAAAGAATGGGATTTAATTATTTCGGATGTTATGATGCCGACCATGTCCGGGTATGAACTAACCCGTTCCATCAGGAAGAAGTTTTCCATATCTGAGCTTCCCATTCTTCTTTTAACAGCACGAAGTAAACCAGAGGATATCCATACCGGCTTTTTAGCAGGTGCAAATGATTACGTCACAAAACCTGTCGATGCTATGGAGTTAAACATTCGGGTACTTGCTTTAACGGACTTGCAAGCTTCGATTAATGAACGGTTGGGAATGGAAGCGGCATGGCTTCAGGCGCAAATTCGCCCTCACTTTTTATTTAACACGTTGAATACAATTGTTTCGTTAAGCGAGATAGATACGTATAGAATGGCTCGTCTTCTTGAGAGGTTTGCACATTATTTGCAAAGTAGTTTCTATCATAAAAACTTAG
Source organism: Siminovitchia fordii DSM 16014 = CIP 108821 (assembly GCF_000374565.1). Taxonomy (GTDB): domain Bacteria; phylum Bacillota; class Bacilli; order Bacillales; family Bacillaceae_C; genus Siminovitchia; species Siminovitchia fordii. Next base: position 54,519 of record NZ_KB894697.1, read on the forward strand.
ACAAGGTCATTCCTCTTGAAGAAGAACTGGAATTGGTGGAATCTTATTTATATATTGAAAGGGAGAGATTTGGGGATCGCCTACATTTAAAATGGGAATTAGATGAGGTTAATGATGTATTGGTTCCCCCTTTATCTATCCAAACATTAGTGGAAAATGCGGTCAATCACGGTGTGTTGAAGCGAATCACTGGAGGCCTAATTACAATACGTATCCGCAAAGAAAGCAGCCATACCGCTATTTCTGTGATTGATGATGGAATCGGAATGGATGAAGAAAAAATAAAACAAATTCTTACCATCCAACCCAATCGAAAGAAAGGCATTGGACTGGTCAATACCGAACAACGTTTGAATAGATTGTACGGCAAAGGTCTTCAAATTATAAGCACTCCCGGTGTTGGAACAACGGTCACTTTTACTGTTACTAAGTTGGATAACGTCGGCAAGATACGCCATGGTTAGAAGCTATCGAAGCAACATTTAAAAGGTAAAAGAAAGTAACCATACATTCTATCAAAAGTGAGCCTAAAAGATAAAATTTAGCTACCTTTTGGTACACACGACAAACAGCCGTCTACTTGATGATTATTTCATCAAGTAGACGGCTGTTTTGTAGTTTTGATAAGGTAGCCTGCATGTAACAAAGCCACAAAAGGTGATCCAAGCCTTACGGGAATAGATGGACCTTCAATTATAGCTTCACCAAAAAATATGCGTCAATACAGTTTAATGGTATGGGGAGAGTTTTGATATTCTCTACACACCCGTCTGTAGACAGAAGAATAAAATGCATTGAACTAACGGGTTCAGTTACGGGAGAGAAAAACTTTAATAACAATATGATTAAAATCGTGTTCAGCATATAAATAGCATACAAAAAAGCTCAAGTTCAATTCCGAGCTTTTTAAATTATTGATGACTATTCTACAACCGCTCCTGATTGATGAATAAGAACATTTACATTTAATTTAGTAAACTTTATTACTGTTTAATTATAGTGAGTCAAAAAGAGAGCATAGCATTTTTATAAGCACGTTTTTCTTTCGAGCACCCGCCCAGTCTATAAAAATAGGACAGAGGAGTTACTCTCCCTTGTCCTATAAGTTTCGTTGATTTTCCTGGAAACGCTTATTTTGTGTAGTTGTCGAAGTAGCCTTGAATAAAGACAATCGGTGTCCCTTTATCTCCGCTGCCTGAAGTAAGATCGGAAAGTGAACCGATAAGGTCTGTTAGTCTTCGAGGAGTAGTTCCTTGTGCTTCCATCGCTCCGACTAAGTCATCCTGTTTCTCATCAATGTATTGAGAGATGGCTTTTTTTAGTTCTTCACCTTTTAAGTCAGCAAATTGATTGTCAGCCAAGTATTTTAATTTAATTTCATTTGGTGTCCCTTCTAATCCAGCAGTATAAGCAGGGGAAACAACCGGATCTGCCAGCTCCCATATCTTTCCTACAGGGTCTTTGAATGCACCATCACCATAAACCATGACCTCAACCGTTTTACCTGTCTTTTCCTTTAGGATTTCTTGAATGTTATCAACGACAGGCTGGCAATTGCGCGGGAATAACTTTACACTATCTTCAGTTGCCTTATTCGAGCCTAATAAGCCATAGTCCTCATTGAAACCACTTCCGTCAATTGATTCAGAAAGAATATTATCGAGACTATAAATTTTTTCGCCGCCATTAGCCTTTAAAATTCTTTTCGTTCTATCCCGTGAATGAATATCACAACAAAGTACACTCTTTGTATACTCTAAAATCGTCTTTGGATGATTTGAAAAGATTACTTCGCATTCTACTCCATATTCTTCAACCAGAGACTTGTAATAATCGATATAATCTACGCCCGTGAAGGTATGTTTGTTGTAACCAAAATAATCACGAAATTGCTTTTCCGTTAAGACATCTGTCCAAGGATTTATCCCTTTTTCATCAAGTGTGTCTAAATCCACTAAATGATTGCCTACTTCATCGGAAGGATAGCTTAGCATTAACACAATTTTCTTTGCTCCTTTTGCTATACCGCGAAGACAAACAGCAAAGCGGTTACGGCTAAGGATAGGGAAAATCACACCGATTGTATCATCGCCAAATTTGGCTTGAACATCATTGGCAATATGGTCAATGGTGGCATAGTTTCCTTGCGCACGTGCCACAACCGACTCCGTAACGGTTACAATATCTTTGTCCTGAATTGTAAAGCCTTCAACTTCTGCTGCTTTTATTACGCTATCAACAACGATTTCTTCGATGCGATCTCCCTTATTGATGATGGGACAGCGAAGTCCTCTGGCTATTGTTCCTACAACTCTTTCCACAATAATCCGCTCCTTCTTCGTAATCCAACTATATTCGATAAAATGGTTCACTTTTAAAAAAGGATATTATACTTATACATTAACAATCCAAACGTCCCTCCTTGTAATATACGGGTTTTGGTGATATAAGTAAAATTAATATATCTAATACAGGGTATAAGGGTGGTTTATATGGTAAGTAAATTGGATTTATATCATCTTTTTTATACAGTTGGCAAAAATAAAAGCTTCTCCAAAGCGGCAAAAGAGCTATATATGTCACAGCCGGCAATAAGTCAATCAATTGCACAATTAGAGAAGGAATTAGCTACAAGACTTTTTAACCGGCTGTCTAAAGGTGTAACATTAACCGATGAAGGAAATTTATTGTTTGAATACGTCAGTTCAGCACTTCAATTTATACAAGCTGGTGAAGAAAAGCTTTTAGAATTTAAAAATTTAATGATTGGTGAGTTTAAAATAGGGGTTAGCGATACTATTTCGCGGTATTTTTTACTTCCTTATTTAGAAACTTTTCATAATCGGTATCCGAATCTTAAATTCAAAATAGTCAATGGGACAACGTGGGAAATTATAGCTGCCTTAAAAGCGGGAGAAGTGAACATCGCCATCTGTAATCTTCCCATCGATGACAAGTCATTAGAAGTAAAGCCTTTACTGGAAATCCAAGATACCTTTGTATATGGTGAAAAATACCGAAAAGTATTTTCTAAGCCGATGAAACTTGAGGAATTGGTTAAGTTCCCGCTTATTTTATTAGACAATTCCAATTCTCGGAGATATGTTGAAGAATTTTTCCTCACAAAGGGAATCAAAATCCGGCCGGAATTTGAGTTAGGTTCACATGAACTTTTATTAGAATTTGCAAAGATTAATCTTGGCGTTGCTTGCGTTACAAAAGAATTCTCTGAACAGTTTTTGAAAAAAGGCTTGCTTCATGAAGTGATCTTAAAAGAGCCTATACCTAAAAGAAGTATCGGCATTTGTTATATAAAAAATGTTCCTTTAAATAGAGCTGCGGAAAGGTTTGTTGATATTATTGAAAAAAACATACGAAATTTCTTTTAGCAGTAATTGTACTATTAGTTTAGTTAAATTTAGAAGCCAAAAAAATAATATGATTCATCTTGAAAATATCTTAAAAACCACGGACTGAAAGCCGGCGAAAGAATTCTCATTTAGATGCATGACGGTGAACCGTATATTACAAGGTGTCATTTTATGGAATGTTTAGAAGAAATAGCTAGTTTTTAATGGTTGGGAATCAAATAGAAAGTATACAGCAACTCCTGCCAGCTCGTAAACTTAATCCTGAATCCGTGATATAGGTTGTTAAAACAATAGAAATACGCTACTGCCCCATGCTCTTTGAATTTCTTTCTGATAAATGAATGCGAGAACATTAAAAACAGGATACTTCATTTGTTTTCAGCTTTTTAAAATGCTTTTGAAGGGCTATTAGGGCGGGTAAAAACCAAGAAAGCCAAGTAGGCTAACTTATGATGAAACAGCCATTCCGGCGTTCTAAATATCTTTAAAAAAGCTATTCAAGCTGCGTTTGCAGCCATGAATAGCTATTTTTTGGCTATAGATGAATAGCTATTTATAATAAAGCGGACTGAATCAAATAGAATCCTTCCGGAGATGTGACAATGGTGAGACGCCGCAGCAAGATTGTCTCGCCTATCACACGCTCACAAGCGAAGTGTATTCGCCTGCTGATAAATTAGCTGCAAATAGAGCCTTTTAACTTCATTCAGCAGAAATCTCCCACTTCTGTAAGTGGTGAGATGAATGCATATTGGTATTCCATACAGTGGGGGTTCAAACCCTGGCTGAATAAAGTCAAAGCCTCCGGCGGATGCCACAGATTTTCAGGGGAAATTTATCGAGCGGAGCTCGATAAAATCCGGGCGCAAATACGCCAAGGCGCATTTGATGAGAAGGTTATTCATTCAACCGAATCTCCACAGTTGTCCCAATGCCAACCTTGCTTGTTAAGCTTACTTTCCCGCCATGTGCCTCGATAATATCTCTTGAAATGGCCATGCCGAGACCTGTGCCGCGAATGCTGCCGGTATTTGTACCCCGATAGTAGCGTTCGAAGATTTGTTCCAGGTCATCTGCTGGTATGCCTTTTCCGTTATCTTCAATCGTTAGGCTGTCTGTATTGATGCGAATCGTTACGGCAATGTTTTCGTCATTATGGATAAGCGCATTGTATACGAAATTTAAAATCGCGCGTTTCATGAGATGACGGTCGATATTCCACTTTAAATTCGGTGAATCACTAATGAAGGATATCTCGTATTGCCCAAATTGCGGATCATTTAATAAATCAATGACAATTTCGCGCACAAAGCTTTCCAGTCGTGTTTCCTGCAGGGTGAGGGGCATTTCCTGATTGCGGAGACGCATCGTTAAATTAAAATCATCAAGCAGGTCTTTCATATAAATCGATTGACGTTCAATGACTTCGGAATACTCTAAACGTTCCAATTGCGATACATCTTGATCACGAAGCAATTCTGCATATCCTCGTATGGAAGCGAGCGGTGTTTTTAAATCATGAGAGACATTGCTGATCCATTCTTCACGCATCTTTTCCAGTTTTAGACGTTCTTCTTCATGTGCCTGCAGTGTTTGTGATACATCATTTAAATTTGAAAAAACAGGCTTGTAAATACCGGGTTTTTTCGTTTCTTGTACGGTAAAATTCCGTTTTTTGAGCTGCGAAATCCGGTCAATGATATTGGAGACAGGTTTTGTTAGAACGGTACTAAATAATAAACCAACGAGCATCGCAATGAATAAATCGACGATTACAATTGCCAACAAAAACTTGGTCGCATAGGAAAAAACAGTTTTAGGATCCATCATGAATACGAAGCGTTCTTCTTTCGAATGAGGGACACCAATCAAATAGCTGTACGATTTAAATTCTCCAATGAAATAAGTATTTAATTCATCGTCCATATATTTATATTTGTGGATGAGTTCAATTGGGCTATAGTGTGTTGAAAGATTTTCGGGTGCAAGATAAGAAGATTGAACCTGTCCGTTCTGATCTAAAATCTGTATCCATCCCCCGAATACCCGTAGTGCTTCAATGCCTTCTTTGGAAACAACAGGCTCTCCATTTTCAAGCGATATATATTTGTTAAATCCGCGTGTAAAGGTTTCGCCTGAGTTCTCGGTCACTTCATCGATTCCGTGTTTCTGCTGATAAAAAAGCATTCCCATTAAAATAAATGTATTAAGGAAAATAACGATAAAGACAATGCTTAGCACCGAAATCAAGTAGCGGATTGTTAATTTCCATTTCACCTCAATCACCTATTCCACGATAAATCTATAGCCAAGCCCCTTGACTGTTGTGATGAAGGCTGGCTTTGAGGGGTTCTCTTCAATTTTTTCACGGAGCCTTCTAATATGAACCATCAATGTATTGTCTGCCCCATAAAAATCCTCTCCCCAAACTCTTTCAAACAGTGTTTCTTTACTGATGATCCGGTTTGGATTGTGCAAAAAGCACGCCAATAAGCCGACCTCTTTTGCCGTTAGTTCAAGAAGCTCGCCATTTTTCATTACTTCCGTTTCGTCATGATTGATAGTAAACGGACCGACTGTCATCGCTTTGTTCGCATTTGTCTGCCCAGACATTTCCATTGTATATACGCCTGCGCGCCTAAGCTGAGCCTTTACACGAAAAGCCACCTCTTTTGGACTGAATGGTTTTGTTATATAATCGTCGCCGCCAATCGCCAGTCCCAAAATTTTATCGATTTCATCTGATTTAGCAGATAAAAATAACACAGGAATTCGTGAAACCTCGCGGATTTTATTGCATAAATCATAGCCCTCGCCATCTGGCAGCATGATATCTAATATGGCGATATCCGGGTTGAACGAATTAAATTTCTCCCAGCCCTCTTGAACAGAACCCGCCATTTCCACCTCTGAAAATCCTTCCTTCGCAAGCGCCGTTTTTATTAAATGACATAAGTCGCTCTCATCATCCACGATCAAAATACGCGGCTTTTCCAATACTGGCACGTCCTTCCTTTAAAAAATAGAGCCTGTCTATCTTTTTACAGTATAGCAATTTGAGCTAATGAAGCTATTTTAGCATTTAAGGATTTTGTAAGGTAGCCGTGAATTTAGTGTAAGGTTTGCCCGGTATAGTTAAGACATAAGAAAGAGGTGCATATGGATGGAACCATTATTAGTAGTGCGAAGTGTAGAAAAAATTTACGGAAATAGTGCAAATACCTTTAAGGCGCTTGAAAATATATCATTTGAGATTGACCATGGAGAATTTGTAGGTGTCATGGGGCCTTCAGGAGCAGGTAAATCAACATTGCTTAATGTGCTTGCAACAATCGATTCACCGACAAATGGAGATATTTTAATCAGTAATGACAATATTGCCAAGATGAAGGAAGAGGCGCTTGCAGATTTTCGCCGGGATCACCTTGGATTTATATTCCAGGATTATAACCTGCTGGATTCATTAACTGTACGTGAAAATATTCTTCTTCCGCTAGCAATTGCAAAGAAACCGGCTGCTGAAATTCAAGAGCGTGTAGACACAATTGCCCATACATTCGGCATTTCAAATTTACTCGACAAATACCCATACCAGATCTCTGGCGGTCAAAAGCAGCGTACAGCTGCGAGCCGTGCGCTCGTCTCTGATCCAAAGCTTATTTTTGCTGATGAACCTACAGGAGCCTTGGATTCGAAATCAGCCACTGACTTGCTGGAGAGTCTAAGCAAATTGAATGTTGAGCATGAAACAACAATTATGATGGTGACGCATGATGCATACGCTGCAAGCTTCTGCCGGCGAATTTTATTTATAAAGGATGGCCAATTGTCGAAGGAAATATTCCGTGGAACAAACACGCGCAAGGAATTTTTCCAAATGATATTAGATGAACTGGCACAAATAGGCGGTGACGTACATGACGTTATTTGATTTAGCTCTGAAGAATATTCGCCGCAACATGAAAAGCTATTCACTTTATATCGGTTCGACCATTTTTTCAATTGTTATTTACTTCACTTTCGTGACTTTGAAATATAGTGAGGACATTGATGCATTAGCAGAAACATCAAAAAAGATCAGCGGCATCATGAGCGCTTCCTCCTTCGTATTAATGATATTTGTGGCGATTTTCATTGCTTATTCCAATTCTTTCTTTATGAAAAAAAGGAAAAAGGAAGTCGCACTTTATTCGCTTCTAGGTGTGCGCAAACGTTCGATCGGCTTTATGCTGTTTTTTGAAAACATGGTCATCGGGCTACTTTCACTAGTAGTTGGTGTTGCGCTTGGCTTTTTATTGTCGCGTGCATTGCTGACTATTTTAGTGAAATTGATGGGGCTGGATATCGCGATAGGATTCGCATTTTCAATGGATGCGGTTATCAATACATTGATTGTATTTTTCATCATTTTCTTATTTACCTCAATGCAAGGATACCGTGTTATTTATCGATTTAAGCTAATCGATTTATTTCATGCTGAGAAAAAAGGAGAGGAATTGCCAAAGGCACGCATCATTTCAGCTATATTAGGTGTGGTCACTTTGGCAGCGGCTTACTGGCTGGCATTGCAGGATTTAACGACTTCATCCATTTGGCGCATGCTCGGTGCGGCGATGCCAATCGTCATTATTGCCTTAACAGTCATTGGCTCTGCACTCATATTTAATAGCGTGCTTGTCTATGTGTTATCAGTCATGAAAAAAAATAAGCGCTGGGCTTGGAAAGGCCTTAACTTAATGACTTCCTCGCAACTGCTGTATCGCATTAGGGGCAATACGAAAACTTTAACGATCATTGCCACTTTGAGTGCGACAACCATTACAGCAGGCGGATCCGTATTTGGGCTTTACTATAATGCAGATAAAAATGTACAAGCCTATACACCATATACATTTATGTGGGAAGGAGCTCCGCAGGAAATTGATCCAAATATAGTAGAGCACGCTGAAACTGTCCATAGCAAGACGGTTCGGATTGAACAAGGCACGAATGAAATGGAATATGCAGTCATTAATCAATCAACATTTGAAAAACTGGCGAGAAACCTGGATTGGTCAAATATACATGTAGCAAAAGAAGGGGAAGTGTTGTTGATTGATGCATTTTATGATGAACGCTGGTCGCCAAAAGTAGACTCAGTCATGATTGATGGCGCGGAATACGCGGTGGTGAAATTATATGACAAAGCTGTATTCAATACATTCACGGTTGGTGCAAATGCCCTCGTTGTCACAGATCAGCTGTACAGTGAAATCACTGCAGATGAAAAAACATACCAAGCTGTACAAGTAAAGGATTATAAGAACCAATTGGCCTTATCAAAGGAATTAGCAGCTAAAACTGAAAATTTCTCGAGTGCAACAGAAGACTATAAGGCTTCAATTGAAGCATCAGGTGCAATGTTATTCGTCGGCAGCTTTTTAGGACTCGTTTTTCTCGTAGCAACCGGCAGCATCATTTTCTTTAAAATGATGACAGAAGCAGAAGAAGATAAAGGCAAATACGCCGTGCTATATAAAATTGGCGTATCAACACGAGAAATGAAGCGGACAATCCGCAGTCAAGTAGGGATGATATTTGCGGCGCCGCTAGGATTGGGCCTTCTTCACGGAGCGGTGGCATTAACAGCCTTCTCCAATTTATTGATGATGAATTTGCTCATGCCGGTGCTTATATGGATGCTTGCTTATACTTTAATTTACACCATTTATTATTTCATCACAGTACGAAGCTTTAACAAAACAGTTCATTAAGATATGACATGGAGGGTTAAATATGAAAAAAGCTTTAGGAATACTAGGCGTGTTATTAGTGGGTGCCATTGTTATTATTGCAACAGTGGATTTTAACAGATTTGGGAAAGATAAAGCGTATGTGCAAATTACGGACGCAGCTTCAGTGGAAGAAACAAAAATAGATTCTGGCGAAATTATGAAGCGGTACTGGTATAAGCTGCCTGCATATAAAGAAAATGGCGATAGGATAGAAGTTGAATTTTCTGGAGCAAAAGAACTTCGCAAAGATGCATATTTAATGCTGTATATAAAGGACGGAAATGAAGTTACTTCTTATGATGAAGTGCAGCTAAATGATATCCCGCAAAAAGCAAAAGAGAAGTTAGAAGGATAAGCGAAAAGCCCCTGAGCAGCCATTCGTGCGCAAAGGGGCTTATATGCTATCGGAAAGCTAAATAAAAGAAATTTATAAAGTTTTAACTTCATTTAGCAGAAATCTCCACTTCTGTAAGTGGTGAGATGAATGCATATTGGTATTCCATTCAGTGGGGGTTCAAACCCCGGCCGACTAAAGTTAAAGCCTCCGGCAGATACCACAGATTTTCTGAGGAAATTTATCGAGCGGAGTTCGATAAAATCTGTGCGCAAATACGCCAAGGCGAATTTGATTTTGAGAGCAAGTAAAAGAACGCCCGCCTTACGTCATATGAAAGAAGTATAGGCGTTTTTTTATCTATTTATAACGCAGGGACCTCATGTAGATATATCACGGAGAGCCGTTTCACAAATAGATTAAAGTACGCAAAGGGCACCTATCAAATATTTTTTTGAGGGTGCCATTCTTATTTTTTTATTTCTAAATGTTTGAAAGCTCCATTGTATTATTATACATTAAAAGCTATAATTATAATAATTCATTGTACGTATAGGAGAGAGTTCTATGGAAAGAAAAAATATTATTATTATAGGTGCGGCAGGAAGAGATTTTCACAATTTTAATACGTATTATCGCGATAATGAGGCATATAAAGTTGTTGCTTTTACAGCGACACAAATTCCGGATATCGATGGAAGGAAGTATCCAAGTGAATTAGCGGGTGAACTTTACCCAAATGGTATTCCCATTTATTCACAAGATCAATTACCAGAGTTGATTAAAGAATTACAGGTGGATGAATGTGTTTTTGCGTATAGTGATATTAGTTACGAGGATGTTATGCGCGTAGGTGCGATCGTAAATGCAGCGGGTGCTAATTTCACATTGCTAGGTTCAAGCAGCACGATGTTAAAAAGTAATAAGCCGGTCATTTCGGTTTGCGCTGTGCGAACTGGAACCGGAAAAAGTCAAACGTCGCGAAAAATTATTGAAACGCTGTTGGAGCATGATTTAAAAGTCATTGCAGTGAGACACCCGATGCCGTACGGCGATTTAAATGCACAACGTGTTCAGCGCTTTGCGACAGTAGAGGACTTAAAGAAACACAATTGTACCATCGAAGAAATGGAAGAATATGAACCACATGTGGCACGAGGAAATGTTGTGTATGCTGGCGTTGATTATGCAGATATTTTGGCAGCAGCTGAAAATGATCCAGATGGCTGTGACGTTATTTTATGGGATGGGGGAAATAATGACTTCTCTTTCTTTGAGCCTGATTTAGCTGTTACTGTCTTGGACCCGCATCGCCCAGGTCATGAGCTGAAATACTATCCTGGCGAAGTGTGTTTAAGAACAACCGACGTGGCCATCATTAACAAAGTGGATAGTGCATCAGACGAAGCCATTCAAACCGTAGAAAATAATATTAAATTTGCAAGTCCAAATAGCACGATTATTAAAGCTGAATCAAAGATTACCGTCGATCATCCGGAGAGTATTATTGGAAAACGCGTGTTAGTCGTTGAAGATGGTCCGACGTTGACACATGGAGAAATGAAACTAGGTGCAGGTACAGTCGCAGCTGCACGTTTGGGAGCGAAGGAAATCATTGACCCGCGCCCATTTGCTGTAGGTACATTAACCGAAACGTTTAATAAATACAAACATATTGAAAACGTCCTTCCAGCGATGGGATACGGCGAACAGCAATTAAAAGATCTTGAAGAAACGATTAATAAGGCTGACTGTGATGCAGTCATCATTGGGACACCAATCGATTTGACTCGCGTTATTTCAATTAATAAACCATGTACACGTGTACATTATGATTTAGATGAAATTAGTAGTCCGAATTTAAAAGATATCTTAAAAGGTTTTATCCAAGAACATAAACTTGTATGATAAACATCCTGTGACTATCAAATATTCTAAAAAGGCTAGCGATCACATCATTGCTAGTCTTTTTAGATGTGAGCAAAAAAGAAAGCAAATATTGAAAAAGCCAATTCGACTCGGTTTCGTAACCTTATTTAGATATGTCATGGAGAACCTTACCACAAGTAAGCACAAAGTTATTTTTAGTAGAAGCGTCAAAGAACAACTCAATGTCCTTGACGCTTCTTTCCTCAGTGGAGTTACCTGCATATTGTGTGAGTAAGGTCCATTTGCTTTTCTGGTTCAACATGAAGGAGAACAAAATGGCACTAATCAAAAACAGCTTTGTATACCGTTGGGATAAGTACATATAAGAACCATTTTATAAATAATGAACATAAAAATAGTGATATAGCCATCCCTATTAGAATATTCAACGTATGAAACGTAAGAAAATCGTCCCAAACGTATGAACATCCACAAAAAAATACTAGAGAATATTAACAGTTACCGAAAACATAGACTTAAAACGAATCAAACCAAAAAGTCCTCATTATAGAGGATTTTTTTGTGACTATTATTAAGTTCATATAAGTTAAGATTAAGTCGACCCTGAATCATTTGGGATTGACAATAATAAAAAAATTTAATACTCATCGAGTAAAATATTTAAATATCTTTGTAACGAAATGAAATTCTAGGAGTTATATAAGTGAAAGGGGTGAAAAGAGATGGACTTTGAGGAAATCTATCGAGAATACTTTAAGGAAGTTTATTTGTTTATCAAATCATTAAGTCACGATGAGAGTATTGCCGAAGACATTACGCAAGAAGCATTTTTTAAGGCGTTAAAAGCAATTGAGAAATTCGATGGCTCTAAAGATATTCGAGCGTGGCTTTTTACAATAGCAAAAAATACATATTTCTCTCACTACAAAAAAAATAAACGAGAAATAGATTTAGATGTAGTAGAAGAATCAAGTATGGGAGTGCAAATTGTAAATCATTTGATGAATGAGGAACATGCCTTCATAGTTCATCAGTTCCTTCACTCGATGAATGAGCCATATAAGGAGGTCTTTTCACTACGTACGTTTGGTGAATTATCATTTGAGAAAATAGGGCGTCTTTTTGGAAAAAGTGCAGGATGGGCAAGGGTGACCTATTACAGAGCGAGGAAACAAATTATCGAGTATATGGAGGAGATGAATGATGAAAGAGATTAAATGCACAATTATTCAAGATGTATTACCTCTTTATATTGATGAGGTAGTTAGTCAAGATACAAAAGAAATGGTAGACCAGCATTTACAGTATTGTGAAAAATGCCAAAAGGAATACGAAACAATGAAAAGTAAACTGTATATTCCAGCAGAAAATAAAGCCCCTATGATTAAAAAGATTAATAAAAAATGGCGTAAGAAAAAAGTGACAATTTCAATTGTTTCCGTTTTTGCTACGGCTATCATTTTACTTGGGGCGTTTGCATATGTTTTATATTATGAAAAGGTTATTCCATATTCGAAAAACCTAATTAAAATTGAAATGCAAAATGATAATCAATTGGTTTCTCATTATTACGGTAAAAGTTATGCAAGTGTTAATGAGACGCATCCTACGCCACTTGAAATTGATGGAGAGAAAAAGAATGTGAGTTTTATTTATTATACAAAAACTATTGCCGATTCACCTTCAAGAAACCTTATTAATAATGAAAAAAGGCAAAATGAAGAAGAATATATCTTTCCACTTGCCGAAAGTGAAAAAATTGATGCTGTATATTATGTAGATTTTGATGTAGAAAAAATTACTGCTGGAAAAGATTCTTGGGATTCAATTTTAAAACGTGCTGTATTAATTTGGGAGAAATAACAATTATCTTTTGTATGCAACAAACGGATAGCTTTAATTTAAGAACAGGACTGTCAATAGACGGTCTTTTTTGTATTTAAGTATTGAATCTTTATGACCTTGATAGAGTTAATAAAGAGCTCACTACAATGAATTTCATTTTTTCGTTCAATCAGGATTTTCTTCATTTGATAAGAAAATCCTGATTGAACAAATACAAAAAATGGCTGAATTCCTCCACTTGTACTTTTGCTTATTTTAATATTCTCCTTTTATTACAAAAAACGAGCCCCGAATGGTTCCAGCTAGTTTGGACTTTTGCCTGGCAAACTTAAACTTCCCTTCCAGCTCTTGTGGTATCTCCATACCCTCAGAAAGCTTAAAACCAACGGCCCGCTTTTTAGGATCATCAACCGTATACATCACGTTAACCCCAAGACCATCCTCATAAAAGACGTAGGCCATTTTGATATTCTCCACTTGAAAACGCGAAGTTTCTAAAGGTTTGGCCACAAACTCAATATCACGTTCTTCTTTTAATATTCGGTTCACATATTCAAGGGTCTCCCGGCTTTCGCTAGCTGGTACAACCGTAAATTCATGCTTGTATTTGTTCATAAAGTAACGTGCTTCATTAGCACGTAAACCAGCAAGCGCTTCTGCTACAGGTGAAGACTCCAAACCAACCGTAGATACATTTTTAAAATCTACAATAGAGGACATTCCTATTCCACCTTTTTCCTTTAATTTCTAACAACTGGAATCCACATTTCACCATTTAATAGACCGTTTCGCTGCCCCATCACAACTGCTGTATTTGGCCCGCCAACATAGGAAATATTATTTGCTTCTGGTAAAGCTTGACCAAAAGCAATGCCAGTAACTGTATTACTCAATTCATCAACCGTCTTACCTTCCCCTTTAACAACTAGGTATTCTCCCTTAGGAAATTGGATCACTCGAGATTCTCCTAGTTCTGGTACCGTAGCCTCAGTCATAACACCAACATAATGCATCATCTTGTTATTCACTGCTTCATTTACGATAAAAATGTAATCGTTTGTGGCTATGGCTTTTAAAGTTTCGAGTATCCCATCTTGGTTAACGGACTGCCAAAAATCTGCCTTTTCCCTGTTTATCCCTACAAAGTCTGTATAATCGCTCTTAAGTTCGATACCAACACCAAAAACGGTAAAACTGTCTTTTTCTTCTAAAGTATAATCTGCCATATTCAAAATCCTCCTCTTTTAATTTATCAAATGATTTGTTTTTCCACTTGATGAGTCTATAATAGCGTTAAATCATGTCAAAAAATGATACTGTTTTTGGAGGTCCCGATGAAAAAAGTTGAACGGATTAATATCATCATGCGGTATATCAACAACCGTGCCCACTTTACAATTTCTGAAATCATGCGAGAATTTAACATTTCTCGTTCAACAGCTATTAGAGATATCAGAGAAATTGAGGCCATGGGGATGCCACTCGTTTCTGAAGTTGGAAGGGACGGGGGTTATTTTGTCATGAACAACTCTGTTCTGCCTACTGTTCGCTTTACCGATAATGAGATTAAAGCTCTCTTTATTGCCTTTATGGCTACAAAAAATAAACAACTTCCTTATCTAAAGAGTCGTCAGTCTTTAGCTGAAAAATTACTGGGGCTCATTTCAGAAAACCAGCAAGATGACCTTGTCCTTTTAAATCAAACCCTGTTGTTTGAAGGGACCAATCCTAATAACCCCGATCTGCTTGATTTGTCAGACCTCCCTCATCCTATGTTGGAAAAACTTATTCAAACCCTCCTTTTGGATAGCTATTTATTGATTACCATCGAAGAAGAGAGGGCTATAAAGTCTTACTCTATTTATCTCTTGCACCTTTATCATGAAAAAAGCCTATGGCTAATTGAAGGTTTTGACTTAAAGGAAGAAAAGAGGCGGATTGTTCCTGTCGACAATCTCACCGATGTAAAACCATATCCTACGAAAAAAAGAATTAGTAAGAAAAAAATTTTAGAAAAACTAAGTAAGCAGGAAGAAGTAATCAATCTTGTCCTTGAATTAGGTCCAAAGGCGATTGTCCAGTTCAAAAAATACCATCCGTTAAAGGTTTCAATTTCTTATACGAATCCTTATCAAACCACAGCCATTCTAAAGACTTTTATCAATGTTAAAAATGCAGAAGAATTAACCGAGATTACAAATTGGCTACTTTTTCTAGGTGAGGATATCAAGGTCAGAGAAATGCCAGAAGAAGTCCTAGAAGGGTTACAAGAGAGATTATCCTTATACTGTCCATAAACAGTGCCGGTTAAAACGTAAGTAATCTTGAGCTTGGTTAGCTGCCAGCTCTCTTTTAGTAAAAAGGTTAAACCTTATTTAGATACATCACGGAGAACCATACCACAAGTAAATGGGTTTTCTGTGAATGCCACGAAACTGATTTCTTATAAAGGGATCAGTTTTTTTACTGTGGTCTGCAAGTCATGCAATAATATAAGTTGTATTCTCATGCTAGAAGAAACCGCGTTTATCTTTCTAACATAAGGTGATTTCCATGTTCTCTAATAACAAATTTACCATTAGAAATACTGATAGAATAGCCCTTGTACTGACCGCACTTTTAACAGCGGTTATTAGTGAAATTAAAGTAATTCCCTTCGGCGGGGAGGTTTTCCGTTTTGGATTGGGAAGTATTACATTTTTTCTGCTTATACTGATTTGGCACCCAGCATCACTTATACGAACGGGTTTTGTTACGGGGATAGTCGTCATATGTTTTCGCATAGTAGAGGATATCTTTCTATATGACGTTCTTGACTGGACAAGCTTAAAAAGTCACTTGCCCGCTTTTTTATATTATTTTGTATTTGCACTGGGCTTACATGTTATTAAAGTGAAAAGGTACAAGACATTTCCACTTATTTTAGGTGCTTGGGCTGTTTTATTTGAATTTATCGGTAATGTTGCCGAACATTTTACCCGACAATGGCTTATGGGCGATGTAGAATTAAACTTGCAGACTGTGGCCTTATTGGGAGGGGTGGCCATTATCCGCAGCTATTTTGTGGTAGGATTATATAGCTCCATTACCGTTTCGGAACAAAAGAAACGTATGCAGGAAATGCTTGAAGTCGGCTCTGAATTATATGCTGAATCTCTCTACCTCGAGAAATCAATGAATCATATAGAACAAATTACTGCTTCAAGCCACGATTTATATAGGCATTTAAAAAAGAAGGGCCTCCGTCAATTAAGCTTTCAAGCACTGCATATTGCTCAAGAAATTCATGAAGTAAAAAAAGATTCGCAGCGAGTTTTATCAGGGATTACGAAAATAACTAAGCGAAAAAGAGCTAATATTCTTCTACTGTCGGATGTGCTTAACCTCATTGTCTCTGCAAATCAGAAATATAGTGAATTGTTAAAGAAAAATATTGTGTTTCATGTAATTAGTTCAGTTGACTTTGAAACGGACCAGCAAATGCCGCTTCTTGCCCTATTGAATAATCTTACTTCCAATTCCGTCGAGGCTATTGCAAGTAAGGGTGAAATTAGCATTAAAATATTCGAGGAATCAGCGTATACTTGTTTCGTTATAAAAGATTCCGGCAAAGGTGTTCCAAAAGAAGATGCATCTACAATCTTTGAAACAGGATATACTACAAAATATTCCGATCAAGGTGTTGCTGCGACTGGGATTGGTTTATCTCATGTAAAAGAGATTATTCATGCGCTTGAGGGGCAAATTGAATTAGAGTTCCCGGAGAAGGGTGCTATTTTTAGAATCCTTATCCCGACTAAAAATATCCGAAAGCGAGTTGAATAAAACTGCGTTATTTTATTGTAGATGATGATAAAGCAAGTAGGGCAATGTTGAAAAACATTATAACTGAAGGTGATCTTGGCATTGTAATAGGTGAGGCGGAAAGTGGGTCCGATTGTCTATCCTCCATCCTTGCAGTGCATCCTGACATTGTCTTAATTGACTTATTAATGCCTGAACTGGACGGAATTGAAGTGATTGAACAGTTGAGAATAAAGGGATTCCAGGGACAATTTATTATGATCTCTCAAATCGTAAACAAGGAAATGGTTGGGGAAGCTTATGAAAAAGGGGTGGAATTTTTTATTCATAAGCCTATTAATCGAATAGAAGTACGAAGTATTTTAAAAAGAATAACAGATCAAATTCAATTAAAAAATTCATTGCGTGTGATTAAGGAATCTTTGGATCATAGCGAGTCGGCAAAAACGAGACAGCAAAGCGTAAAAGAGATCGTTTTATCGATATTAAATGATATGGGAATCATCGGAGAGTCAGGCAGTGATGATATCATATTGATGATAGAAATCTTGATATATGAAAGTGATGGAGTAATCCAATTGCCGCCATTAAAAAGTTTATATGAGTCCATGGCTGCTAAGACGGGTAATCATAACATGAGCGGCAAAGCAATTGAACAGCGGATTCGCAGAACCATTTTAACAGCAGTCAATAATTTGGCTGCTATGGGGGCGATTGATTATACAAATCCTGTGTTTGAATACTATGCTCCCCGTTATTTCGACTTTCAAGTAGTCAGAGATCAAATGATATCTATTCAGGAAGGCCAAAATGAGTCGAAAAAGGTCAAAGTAAATATAAAGAAATTTCTTCAAGCGCTGTATCATGACACAATAGAAAAATACAACGATAAATAATGTAGGATTTCCTAGGATTCGACAGGTCACTCGTAAAATAGTTACAAAGCTATCTTATTGAAAGCGATTGCTATTTCGAGAAAGGGTGACTTTATATAGATGAAGAGAAAGTTTAAATTTACTTTGGCATCTCAAATTCTTGTCGGATTAATTCTGGGTATTATTGTCGGAGCCATATTTTATGGAAATCCTGCCGTAGAAACGTACTTGCAGCCAATTGGTACTATTTTCATAAACATGATAAAAATGATCGTAGTACCGATTATTATTTCTACTTTAATTCTAGGTGTTGCCGGAACAGGCGATCTAAAAAAATTAGGCAAACTTGGCGGGAAAACACTGATTTATTTTGAAGTTGTAACAACGATTGCGATTATCGTTGGTCTATTATCTGCCAATCTCTTCAAACCGGGCGAAGGTTTGGATATGTCGGCACTTTCCAAAGGCAATATCGATCAATATATCCAGACGACGGAAGAGGTGCAGAGTGAAGGCCATGGTATTTTGGACATTATTGTAAACATTGTTCCAAGTAATGTGATCCAATCGATGGCTGAAGGAGATATGCTTCCCATTATCTTCTTTTCCGTCTTATTTGGTTTAGGAATTGCAGCGATTGGCGAAAAAGGAAAACCTGTGCTTGCCTTCTTTGAAGGCGTAGCAGATGCTATGTTTTGGGTGACAAATTTTATTATGAAGTTTGCCCCATTCGGTGTATTTGCTTTAATTGGTGTATCGGTTTCAAAATTCGGTTTAGAATCATTAATTCCACTTGGAAAACTAATGATTCTTGTCTATGCAACGATGCTCTTTTTTATTGTTGTTGTACTTGGAGGTATTGCGAAGCTTGCTGGAACAAGTGTTTTCCACATCATAAAGTTATTGAAAGATGAGTTGCTTCTGGCTTATTCAACTTCTAGCTCTGAAACAGTATTGCCAAAGGTGATGCAGAAAATGGAAAAGTTCGGATGTCCAAAAGATATTGTTTCTTTTGTAGTTCCGACCGGTTATTCCTTTAACTTGGATGGCTCTACATTGTATCAAGCTCTTGCAGCGCTTTTTATTGCTCAAATTTATGGGATTGATTTAAGTATTTCGGAACAAATTACGCTTGTATTGGTATTGATGGTAACATCCAAAGGAATTGCCGGGGTGCCGGGAGTTTCATTCGTAGTATTACTTGCAACTTTAGGAACGGTAGGAATTCCACTTGAAGGGCTCGCATTTATTGCAGGGATCGATAGACTTCTTGATATGGCGCGTACGGTTGTAAACGTAGTAGGCAATGCATTGGCTACAGTTGTGATGTCTAAGTGGGAAGGTCGATTCGGCAATATAAAGGAAGAGACAAACTACTCATCTATTAAGGAACTTGCGGAAAATTAAAATAGTGATAGAAAAAAGGGCTCATTTTTCAGATACCCCCAAACTAAAGCCTCAACCTTTGTATGCAGCTTGGTTGAGGCTTTGGTTAGAATGAAAGAAGTGCCAGGCTCCTGAATATATATGGCTTCAGGAACCTGGCACCGTTTTTCTTTTCTGTGAGGCAAATGGCAGTGACAGACTTTATTGAAAGCACTTTTTCCTCAAGAAGGAAATGGTACATTATCTTTTTTGTATCAAGCGGGATTCCGACCTTATTCCCTTCATAAAGGATATGCCCATTAAAATAATGACAATGGCAAAAGGGAGCGCTGCAATGATGAGCATATTTTGTAAACCTTGTGTTCCGCCAAAGTAAACGACGACAGCTGCTATCGTTGATTGAATGAGCCCCCATATGATTTTGATGGAGTTTCCGGGATTTAGCAGGCCGTTTGTACTCAGCATGCCAAGTACGAAAGTGGCGGAATCCGCGGAAGTGACAAAGAAAATAACGATAACGAAGATAGTCAAGATAGACAAGAATTTGCCGAGTGGATACTCAGCCAGCACTCCAAACGTTGACGTCTCCAGTGTAAAATCGGAAATGGCTGAAATGCCAAGCTGCTCCACTTGCAATGCGGAAACGCCGAATACCGCAAAAAAGATGAAGCAGACAAGTGATGGCAGCAACAAAACGCCAAACAGGAATTCCTTCACTGTCCGTCCCTTTGAAATCCTAGCAATAAAAATCCCAACGAAAGGAGCCCAAGAGATCCACCATGCCCAATAGAAAATCGTCCAGCTGTTGATCCAACCTCGGTTCTTTTCATCGAGAGGAGCCAGTCTGAGACTCATTTCAAAGAAATCCGAAATATAGGTACCCAGCGTATTGGTAAACATATTAAGGATATACATGGATGGTCCCACAGTAAACAGGAGAATAAGCAGGAATACGGCTAATCCCATATTGAGATTACTCAAGTACTTGATTCCTTTCCCAATTCCAGACCAAGCTGACCAGATAAACAGGACCGTTGCAACTGCGAGCACAATCAGTTGGATAGTAAAACTATTCGGCATCCCAAACAAAAAGGACAGCCCGCCTGTAATCTGTGCAGATCCGAAGCCGAGCGTAGCAGCAACACCTACGATCGTCGCAAACACAGCCAGCACATCAATCCACTTGCCAAGTGGTCCTCTCATGAGTTTCTCTCCGAACAAAGGCGTCAAAGTTGCGCTAATAAGGCCAGGGGCCCCACGGTTGAATTTGAAGTAGGCCAGAACCAATCCGACAATCCCGTAGACTGCCCAAGCGTGTATACCCCAGTGGAAAAAAGAGTATTTCAGGGAATCTTTTATAGCTTCATTAGTCCCTTCTTCACTTAAAGGACTGCTGATAAATGCGTGAGATATCGGTTCAGCGGTCGTCCAAAAGACCAATCCCATCCCCATGCCTGCGCTGAAGAGCATCGCAAACCATGAAGATCGGCTGAACTCAGGCTCGTCATCCTTCTTTCCCAGTTTCATATTACCGTAGCGGGAAAACGCCAAGAAAACACAAAAAAGAAGAATGGCGATAACAAGCAGTAAATAAAACCAGCCAAAATCCATGTAAATTCGATTAGTCAGAGCGGTTGTAAATGAATTTAGGTTTTCTGGAGCAACCGCTCCCCAAATCACAACTATTAATGAAATAGCTATGGAATACCAGAATACCTGTGTTGCTTTTTTCATGCGTCACCTCTTTAAAAATAATACTGTTAAATTTTTTCAACCTATTCATCGTAACATAAATCTGGTTGGTGCTTCCATGAACGTCAAAAATCATTACGTAATTGGGTAAAGGGAAACAATAAAAAGGAGGT
The DNA here is from genome assembly GCF_000374565.1 of Siminovitchia fordii DSM 16014 = CIP 108821. Classification (GTDB taxonomy): domain Bacteria; phylum Bacillota; class Bacilli; order Bacillales; family Bacillaceae_C; genus Siminovitchia; species Siminovitchia fordii. The sequence goes on from NZ_KB894697.1 coordinate 75,663, forward strand.
AAGCCGGATAGGACAAAAAAGCTCTGGGCATGTCTTTTAAGAGGTCTTATCCAACGGAAATGCAGTTATAACGATATTCAGATCGTACACACATTACCCGCCAATTGATTACCTCACATTGAAACGATGACGATATCAGCCACTTAACAGAAAATCCCCTCAAATCGAGATACACATCATTTTTTCCCAATAAAATAGGCGCTTGCCGCTCTTGACCACACTGGTCTATCTTTGGTAAATTAAAAGCGACCAGTGTGGTCTAATTGGTTAAAAAGAATTATATATTTTACAAAGGGGGAATTGGACATGAATCAATCATTTCATAACCTCAATTCAGATAAACAAAAAAGAATTATCAATGCAGCGTGCAAGGAATTTGCAGAGAATGGTTTTGAAAAAGCATCCACAAATCAAATTGTAAAAAATGCAAGAATTGGGAAGGGGATGCTCTTTTACTATTTCAAAAATAAAGAAGAGCTTTACCATTATTTAATTGATTACTGTTTGAACCATACCATCGAGGAATATCTTCAAAAAATTGGTACGAGTGAACCTGATTTCATTGAGAGGCTTAAGCAGGCAGCACGACTTAAAACTGAATATCATCTAAACAATCCTGATATGGTCAAATTTTTGGCAACTTTATTCCTGAAAGATGAAAATGAAATGCCAGAGAGATTCAGAAAACGTTATAAGGAAATTATGATACTGGCTAATTCAAAGTTGTACGACAATATTGATATAACATTATTCCGAAATGATATTGATACAGAAAAGGCCTTCAAACTGATTCGATGGTCAATAGAAGGATACCAGCAAGAATTAATCAATCAACTTAAAAATCAAAATCTCACTACTTTAAATGTGGATCCATATTGGGATGAGTTTTATGAATATTTGGATGTGCTGAAAACAAGTTTTTACAAAGAGGAGGGGAAAAAATGAGTGTTGTAACCGTTACTGATTTAACGAAAAAATTTGGCAGATTTACGGCGTTAGATGGAGTGAATTTGGAAGTGAATGAAGGAGAAATCTTTGGTTTTATCGGTCCCAACGGTGCAGGGAAGTCGACAACGATCCGTGTGCTGCTTGGTATTTTAAAGGCAACCAAAGGAGAAGCCAAAATCTTTGGCAAGGATGCATGGTCAGATGCAGTGGACATTCATAAGCGGATCGCCTATGTACCGGGAGACGTTAATTTATGGCCTAACCTCACTGGTGGGGAAGTCATTGATTTATTCGTTAAGTTGCGCGGCGGCAATCATAGCAGCAGACGTGAGGAATTGATAAAGCGGTTTAACTTGGATCCATCCAAAAAATGCCGGACCTATTCTAAAGGAAACCGGCAGAAAGTGGCCCTTATTGTTGCATTTTCTTCAGATGCGGATCTGTATATACTGGATGAACCAACTTCTGGTCTCGATCCATTAATGGAACAGGTATTTCAACAGTGTGTCATGGAAGCAAAGCAGGCAGGAAAAAGTGTACTGCTGTCCAGCCATATTTTATCCGAAGTGGAGAGGTTATGTGACCGAGTCGGGATTATTCGTCAAGGTAAAATAATTGAAACGGGTTCTTTAAGCGGGTTGCGTCATTTGACCCGTACAAATTTGCTTGTAGAAACGAAGGAACCAATAACCGCCATCCATGAATTAAAAGGTGTCCATGAGATAGAAAACAAAGATGGAGCACTGTCTTTCCAAGTAGATACAGAGGAATTGGATGCTGTCATTAAACATATAAGTCAATTTGGAATTGTTAAATTGGAGAGTGCACCGCCAACATTGGAAGATTTATTTATGCGTCATTATGAGGGGAAAGAGGAAACAGAGATAGGAGCAGGAGGGAGTTCCTAATGGCTGATACGATTTTCAAACGAACTGGCAGCCTTTTAAAATTCATGATTAGACGCGACAGGATTCGTATTCCATTATGGTTAGTTGGAATCTGTTTCTTTACATTTGTTGTACCCTTAGCCTTTGACGGACTGTATGGTTCACAGCAAGAAAGGGATGTTATGGCAGAAACAATGGAAAATCCTGCGATGACAGCAATGGTGGGGCCAGCTGATTTGAGCAACTATACGCTTGGTGTCATGACAGCCCACCAGATGTTACTTTTAACAGCTGTTGTTGTTGGGTTAATGAGCATTTTACTAGTGACACGCCATACACGTGGTGATGAGGAAAGCGGCCGAATTGAAATGATCCGGTCATTACCAGTGGGACGGTTATCGAATTTGAATGCAGCGTTAATAGTTTACACGATAACAAATGTAATGCTGGCTCTCTTCATAGGTCTCGGATTGTACGCATTAAAAATAGAAAGCATGGGCCTGGAAGGCTCTTTACTGTATGGCGTTACATTAGGGGCAACTGGCATTTTCTTTGCAGGTGTCACAGCATGTTTTGCACAGCTTTCAGATAGCTCTCGGGGGACCATAGGCTTATCAATAGCTTTTTTGCTTATTGCTTACCTTGTACGCGGGGTTGGAGATGTTGGTAACGGAGCGTTGAGTTGGATATCTCCACTCGGATGGGTGACCAAAACTCAAATTTATGGTGAAAATAATTGGTGGCCGATTCTATTAATGATCGGGATATCTATAATTCTATTTATGATTGCAAACTATTTAAATTCAATTCGGGATTTAGAGGCTGGTTTTTTTCCATCTAAACCCGGCAGAAAGTTTGCTTCAGCTTTTTTACAAGGTCCAATGGGTCTTGGGTTCAGACTGCAGCGTGCAGGAACTATAGCATGGGCAATTGGAATGGTTGTAATCGGTGCATCATATGGGTCCGTATTGGGGGATCTGGAATCCTTTTTTGAAGGTAACGAATTGATGGTGCAAATGCTTGCTGCCGAAGACGGGTTTTCTTATACTGACCAGTTTTTGTCGATGATAGTGATGGTCATGGCAATCATCGCTTTGATCCCGCCTTTGATGTCGATGAATAAACTGTACGGGGAGGAGAAAAAGGGCCGAATTGAGCATTTGTTGGGAAGAGCCGTTTCACGTACCAGACTGATGGCCAGTTTTTTACTTCTTTCTGTTGTCAACGGATTTGTGATGCTTTCGCTTGCTGCAATAGGGTTGTGGACAGCAGGTACATCCGTAATGGAAGGCGGCTTAGAATTCAGAACCATTTATGGAGCAGCTTTAGCATACTACCCGGCCATTATTGTAATGATAAGTGTGGCGGCTCTATTGATTGCATACTTTCCCAAGCTGACCAGCCTAATTTGGCTGTATGTAATCTATTCCTTTTTTGTTCTTTATTTGGGATCATTATTCCAATTATCAGATTGGGCCAATCGGATTACGCCACTTGGACATATTCCTAAGCTGCCAGTTGAGGAAATAGCATGGATGCCGTTGGCCATATTGATAATCATAGCAGTTGCGGTCACAATCATCGGTTTTATTGGATATAATAAAAGGGATATTGAGACCTAAGATTTATTATAGACCTTAAGTTCAATCATAGTTGAACAAGAGGTCTTTTCTTATCGAGGATCAACAAAAAATGATGATACCAAGGCGCTTTGTCATTACCATTACCTTCTTCCAACGATTCATTGCCAGTACAAAGATCCTTATGATCATCAATAGTAAACCAAAATGATGTATTAGAATGCCGGGATTTTAAGCAGACAGGATCGGTTGTTCACTTGTAAGGGTCAACCAATCCCTTTTTTGCAGGAAACGGACCAAGGCTTTGTTTTATGTGGGTCTCAATGTCTCCTATGGGCAAACTTCCCTCTTTTTTATTAGCTTTAAATAGGATATAATTATTATAGAATAGTAGTGATTTTAACCGATAAATCATTTTAGTAGACAAAGGTATGGGGTATAATTAAGTATAGAAAAGGTGTGTTCCTATGGAGGCGCCTTGTTTTTTGTGACAACTACTCTTTTTGCAAATATAGGGATAAGGAAGGTTGTAATGGGCAAGATACATGAAAAAACAGACGTTATCTTAATTGGCGCCGGAACCATGAGTGCGACTTTGGGATCTCTGCTAAAAGAATTAGCACCAGATTGGGAAATAAAAGTGTTTGAGAAACTCGGAAAAGCTGGAGAAGAAAGCTCCAACGAATGGAACAATGCAGGTACGGGCCATTCGGCGCTTTGCGAGCTTAACTACACACCCCAGAGGCCAGACGGATCCGTAGACATTAGTAAAGCGATAAAGGTGAATGAACAATTCCAGCTGTCAAGACAGTTTTGGTCTTATCTTGTTAAGAGCGATCTGATCAGCAATCCGCATGATTTCATCATGCCGATCCCTCATATGAGTTTAGTAGAGGGGGAAGAGAACGTTACGTTTTTGAAAAAACGTTTTGAGGCGTTGTCAAGCAACCCTTTGTTCCAAGGAATGGAATTTTCCGATGATCCCGAAAAGCTGAAGGAATGGATTCCGCTTATCATGGAAGGTCGCTCTTCGAACGAACCCATAGCGGCCACAAAAATCGACTCAGGTACGGATGTCAACTTCGGTGCTTTAACACGTATGATGTTTGATCACTTAAAGACTAAAAACGTCGAAATCAATTATAAGCACAGTGTTGAAGATATCAAGCGCACAAGTGACGGCTTGTGGGGAGTGAAAGTCCACAATATCGAAAACAATATATGCGAATACCATGCTGCAAAGTTCGTTTTTATCGGCGGTGGGGGCGGAAGTCTGCCTTTGCTCCAAAAAACTGGTATCCCTGAGTCCAAGCATATTGGGGGCTTCCCGGTAAGTGGGCTATTCTTGGTGTGCAACAATCCGGAAATAGCGGAAAAACACCATGCAAAAGTATATGGGAAAGCGAAGGTCGGGGCTCCTCCAATGTCGGTTCCACATCTAGATACAAGGTATATCGACAACAAGAAAACTTTACTGTTTGGACCGTTCGCCGGCTTTTCACCAAAGTTCTTAAAAACAGGTTCAAACCTTGATCTGATTGGTTCCGTAAAGCCGAATAATGTCCTTACAATGTTGGCTGCAGGCGTAAAAGAGATGGCATTGACCAAATACCTGATCCAGCAGGTCATGTTATCAAACGAAAAACGCATGGAAGAATTGCGTGAGTTTATCCCAAGCGCCAAAAGCGAGGATTGGGAGGTCGTAACAGCCGGTCAGCGCGTGCAAGTTATCAAAGATACAGAGGCCGGTAAAGGAACACTTCAATTTGGTACGGAAGTCGTCAGTGCATCTGATGGATCGATTGCTGCACTGCTTGGTGCTTCTCCTGGTGCTTCTACTGCAGTTCACGTTATGTTGGAAGTATTGGAAAAATGCTTCCCGCAGCATATAAAAGAGTGGGAGCCTAAGATAAAAGAAATGATACCTTCTTATGGAGTGTCATTAGTGGAAAACCCAGAGCTTTTCCAAGAGATTCTTACTTCTACATCAGAAACGCTTGGACTGAACGAGAACTTACCGTTGCATAAGAGTCAGAGCGTATCATAAATACATGTAAAAAAAGGACGGCTCTTGTACTTCCTGCTTAGGAATACAAGAGCCGTCCTTCCTTTAATAGACCACAACCGGATCGTATGTGTTGAGATTATCATAAACGGTTTTCATAACGTCGGGAGGTGTGTTGACGCAGCCTGCCGAACCTTGTTTTAGATACGCATTTCCAGCCCAATTTTTCCGCCAATCGGCATCGTGGAAGCCTTGCCCGTCATTTGTGAATGGAACCCAGTATTTTACATCCACGGAGTAGTTGGGATTGCCTACTGCACTTCCTCTAAGTGTATATGGAGAGGCTTTATAAAGAACGTACCAAACTCCGGGTGATGTTCCTTCATTGGTGCTCATTTTCCCCGTCACTACATGCGTTGTAACAACCAATTTTCCGTTTTTATAGATCCAAATTCTCTGGTCTGCAATGGATACTTCAGCATACGTGTCGCCAATGCCGTTGTTCGCTGTTGTTTCATACCCAATGCCTTCATTATTCCAGCCAAGTCCGTAGATATTGGAAGCAGAGGTCGATTTCTTTCCTTTTTCAAAAGCTTTCTGAAGCATCTCCGTTTCTTTCTCAGCATTTATTGCCCAGCCATAGCCCCCTGCTTTTACCGTAATAACCTTTCCTGAATGAGTCTTGAATTTGAAATCTTTATTTAAGGTGGATTGGGCATTATTGATTTCTTCCACTTTTTTTTGAATGTCACTGTCAATGATAGATATTTTCCCGTCATTTGAGATGGAAGCTTTTTTTATCAATTCATTCGCTTTTAAGGTGTACACTTTGTCCTGTACCTTATAATCGATAGTTCGCTGTATAAAACCCTGCAGCCTTTTCTCATTTTCTTTTATAATCGGGCTGTCCGATTTAATTGGCTGTATGAAAACAGGTTCCAAATGGATATCACTCGTGTAGATTTGTTTGTCATAATCTTTTAACAGAGCGTTAATATCATACTGTTCTCCATCTTTACTTTCCGATATGACAATTTTGCCCTGATCCCATTTCACCTGAGCATCTTGGGGTGCTTGCAAATTCTTATTCAAGGCTACAAGTTTATCTTCTGTTAGCTTTTTCATTGTTTGGCTTCGGAATTGATCGGTTTTTTCAGGTGCGAGTGAATAATCTTTTGACTTTGTAGAAGGAAAGAACGTCCACTGTTTTTTCAATAGTTTTTTAACTTCAGGCAAATCCTGATCCGTAAATGCCATCTGTGTGTCTTTTTCATCTAAAATCAGTTCTTTTCCAATATAGACCCTGTTTTTTAGTTTAGATGTTTTTAATTTATTCATTACCTGATCAGAAGTCATTCCACCGACTTTGATGCCGTTAATTGTAATGTTCGGATTGAAGCGGGTTGCCTGATAATAGCTCAATCCTGCAAAAATTAAAGCGATAATGATGATGGTTCCAATGACAATGAAATTGCGCTTTCCGGGTTTTTTTGATCGATTGCCCCTCTCTACATCAATTGGTTCATTTACCGCACTCATAAACATTCCCTCCGTTACTGGGTGATCAGTAATTGGTTATATTACAAATCTATTACAATTATACTACAATATGTTTAATGAGGAATTTGTCATATTTTGTAACGTGTGAAATATTATAAAACTTTTAATCAGTTTGTTCTTTTAAATCTCTTGTTTTTCTCATTCAACCTTTAGTTACGTAGTAGGTGATCGGAATTTAATTCAGGAACGAACTTTTTCCAGGAAGTATAAGGAACAGGGATCTGCAAAAGCCGCAGGAAAGCAAAATATTAGCTGTCGTGTTTGGAAGCATGGTGAATACCAGGACAGACTTGAGTAAAGGAAATAGACAGATCTTTATAAGAGAATTTAGAAATATACGTTTAAAATGGTATTGGATCTAATGGAAAAGATACTTTATATGCTTATGTTGAAAGGAGAACAATATGAACAATCTTGGAAAGTATCACAAATGCCGCCGACAGTTGAAAAATTAAAAAAATTAGAGATGGATCTTGAAAAAGAAGGGTATTCTTTAGATAGGGATTTAGGCTTTATCTTACAGTCCGATTTCTTTGCATATGATGCTACTCCTTATGATGTCATTACGTTTGCAAGTGCCGGTTGCGATGGAATACATTTCGGCTTGCTAACTGACTTTGGAACAGTATCTGATTTAGAGATTGCTTTTGTTGTATGCATAAGTCCAATGGATTTTGGTTCACAAATAAAGATTGTTGCGAGGAATTTAAGGGAGTTTATCAGCCTAATTTGTACATTGAAAGATGCAGCAAGTGTTTCTAACTTTAATTGTTTTAACGAAGAGGAAGAATATCTGCGTCTGCTCAAAGAACTAAAACAAGAGGAAAGTGAAAATGAGGAATATGCAGAAAGGGCTAACTATGTAGTGGAAAAGATAAAAGCCACTCTTGACTGCGAAATCATTGAGGATATCTATCAGTATGTAGAAAGAAAAGTAATACCAGAAAGAGAGCAACAAATAATTTTACCAACCCTTGATGGTATAGGAATAATAGCCATGGAAAACGTCAATAGCAAGCACACTATTTACAAACTTGAAGAGGATATAAACATTAATCTGAGTGAAGTGAAATCCTTTTTTAATCATGAATCTACAGAAAGCAAACTGGCTTTCATACGGGATGCCCAATTTACTTTCTTGATATCAAATGGGATAGAGCTAAAAGAATTAGTCATGAATGAAATGACTAAATTAGGATTAAATGATGAAGTAGATAGATTAAGGAATATAGATCAGATTGATACCCTTGAAAGTGAAAGTTTTTCTACGAGTGCTTTTTTGGAATTATAAATGTATTCTTTTCCGACATACGTGAACTTCGCCATAAGTGATGGCAAAAAATCGGTGGATTATGTCATTGTCCCTTTTTCCTGGATTTTTATATTCTTCGCGATGTTCCAAAATGAATCAATGTTATTTGGGGAAGGAAACTTGGAAAGAACTGCAAACCAGCCTTATGCAACCTCTGATAAGAATTGAGCGGAAAGGTTGAAAAAATCAGCTATAACCATTCTATGAGTTAAGGTTATAGCTGATTTTATATGTCATAATAAAAACATTATCCGCCATTATTTAAAAGCAGGAATTTTTTTCAATACGATACAGACCGGAATGGCGACAGCGATACCGATGACACTTTGCAAGATATCTCCGGGAATGGAGGTCAATGGTACAATCCAATTGCCATATATGATGCTTTCCCAAAGATAGTAGCCGGCGATCATAGGAGGTACGGAAAGGATAATTCCTATTAGGTTGTATACAATGTTGTTTCCTTTTCGACCTTTGGACCAGGCGATTTTCCCAACGATATAGCCCTGTAAGGCGCGTGTTAAAAAAGTGATGGGCGCCCACAATGCCCAACCTGATACCAGGTCAAACAATCCCATGCCGACAGCCCCGGCGAACGCTCCCTTTTTAGGACCAAATACAATGGCTGAAATGAAGAGCATGGCCGAGCCGAGGTGAACCAGGCCACCATTTATCGAAATAGGCAGTTTAATATTTAAAAGCATGGTGGCCACGAAGACGAGTGCCGTTAGCATGGCCGTCAGAATAAGATCAAATGTTTTAGTTTTGGAGCTGGAGTAGCTTGCAGTTCTTTCCATCTTGCAGACCTTCTTTCTTGATAGACAACGCTCCTGGTTGTCTGTTTCTTTGGATTTATTGATACTTTAGCAAATGAGTGGTCTCTTTAAAAGTGTCACTTTCTTAAAAATTAAAGGGGTCAGAATTGAGGTTAGTCATGGAAGGACTACCAGGAACAAAATAAAGGCCTTGTTTTTCATTTTAACCAGAATAATCACAGTAAAATATTGTCATGTATGTTTCTCTGGAAAAAACTAAGAATCTTTACTAACATGTTAGGAAATCGTAAGAGGAGTGATTTATGTGACGATTCTCAATCAGCAAATCATTCTAGCTGAAAGGCCTAAGGGAATGCCGGACACCCGTACTTTTAAAATCGTAGAAAAAAATGTAGAAGAGCTGGAAAAAGGCCAAGTATTAATTAAAACCCTATTGGTTTCTGTTGACCCATACATGAGAGGCAGGATGCAGGATGAGGAATCTTACATTGAGCCTTATGAAGTCGGCCAAGTAATTGAAGGCGGAGCCATCGGAGAAGTCATTGAGTCCAAATCAGACCAATTCAAACAAGGCGATGTGGTGATCGGCATGTTCGGCTGGCAGAAATATTATGCTGCCAATGAAAAGGAAATACGTAAGATTGATCCGTCACTTGCTCCGATATCAACACATTTAGGAATATTGGGATTGACCGGGTTGACGGCATACTTTGGTTTGCTCGACATTGGCAAGCCTAAAAAAGGTGAAACGGTGGTCATCTCTGGAGCAGCAGGGGCTGTCGGATCCTCCGTTGGACAAATAGCAAAAATCAAAGGCGCACGGGTTGTGGGGATTGCAGGTTCCGATGAAAAAATCAGTTATTTGAAAAAGGAATTGGGTTTTGACGAAGGAATCAACTATCGAACGGTAAAAGATATGGCAAGTGAAATCAGACTCAAGTGTCCGGATGGTGTGGACGTATATTTTGATAATGTTGGAGGAGAAATCTCTGATGCTGTTTTAACCCAGTTAAATCGATTTGCACGGATCCCGGTTTGCGGAGCCATTTCTTCCTACAATCTGGAAGAAGCGGATATCGGGCCGCGGGTACAGGGAACGCTTATTAAGAAAAGTGCATTGATGCAAGGGTTTACGGCAGGAAATTATTCAGATCGTTTCCCTGAGGGAGCGAAGCAGCTCGCCCAATGGCTGCAAGAGGGGAAACTTAAATATCGTGAAACCATTAAGGCAGGTTTTGAAAATATTCCGAGTGCCTTCTTGGATTTGTTCAAAGGAAATAATATTGGCAAGCTACTCGTAAAAGTTTCTGAGCGCCAATATGAAGATTAAGACCACATTCAAGATACTCCGCTGATAAATAAGGAAAAAAAATCACTATCCAGCCTAGGCAGGATAGTGATTTTCTAAAATGATTTATATCAAATAAGCAAACGTACCTTGGTGTATGATGGTAGGTTGATTTTTTGTGTTGAGGGATTTCTTGACAATAGGTACGCAGCTTATGTGATCGTTTAATTTCGGACGAGATAATCAAAAGCACCTAAGGCAGCAGTCGCTCCCGATCCCATTGAAATGATGATTTGCTTATAGGCGCTGTCAGTACAGTCGCCTGCTGCAAACACACCGGGAATGTTAGTGGCGCCTTTTTTGTCTACTACAATTTCACCCATTCTTGTGCGTTCAACTGTATCGTCCAGCCAATCGGTATTTGGTACAAGCCCAATTTGTACAAAGACACCTTGCAATTCTACATGGTGTTCTTCTCCAGACTCACGGTCGACGTAGGTGATGCCATTGACTTTATCTGTGCCGGTAATTTCCTTAGTTTGTGCGTTTTTGATCACTTTTACATTTGGAAGGCTGTGCAGGCGGTCCTGCAAGACAGAGTCAGCTTTTAACTCCGGAGCAAATTCAAGGACCGTTACATGCTTCACAATTCCAGCCAGATCAATGGCCGCTTCAATACCGGAATTACCTCCGCCAATGACGGCTACGTGTTTTCCTTCAAACAATGGTCCGTCACAGTGAGGGCAGTAGGCGACCCCTTTGTTCTTGAATTCAGCTTCGCCAGGGACGCCGACATTGCGCCAGCGGGCACCTGTAGAAAGGATCACTGTTTTGCTCTTAAGAACAGCCCCGTTTTCCAATTCAACTTCAATGAGATCCTTCTTCTCCAAACCTTTCGCACGCTGTGAACTCATAATATCCACATTGTACTGTTTCACGTGTTCTTCAAGGCTTGCTGCAAGCTTGGGACCTTCTGTATGCTTCACACTGATAAAGTTCTCAATGCCTAGGGTATCCATAATCTGGCCGCCAAAGCGTTCAGCTACAACGCCTGTCCGAATGCCTTTCCGAGCGGCATAGACCGCTGCACTCGCTCCGGCGGGACCGCCCCCAACCACTAAGACATCAAATGGGTCTTTGGCGGAGAGCTCGGCGGGATCCACTGTACTGCCCAACTTTGCAAGGATCTCTTCGAGTGACATACGGCCGCTGCCGAAGGCTTCACCATTCAAGAGAACGGTTGGCACAGCCATGACGCCTTTGCTTTCCACTTCATCTTTAAAAGCCGCCCCGTCAATCATCGTGTGGGTGATGCCGGGATTGAGAACGCTCATCACGTTAAGTGCTTGGACAACATCAGGACAGTTGTTGCAGCTGAGGCTCACGTATGTTTCAAAGTGATAGTCGCCTTGCAGGCTCTTCACCTGGTCGATGATCTTCTGCTCAACTTTTGGAGCACGCCCGCTCACTTGAAGTAAAGCCAAAACAAAGGAGGTAAATTCGTGACCGAGAGGGATACCGGCAAATGTGATCCCGGTATCTTCTCCCATACGATTGACACTGAAGCTTGGTGTTCTTTCCAATGTTGCTTTCTCTACTTTTATTTTGGATGACATGGCTGTCAGTTCATCCATCAAAGCCAGCATGTCCTTTGAAAAATCATCGGTTCCTACACTGACTTTTAACAGTACATCGTTTTCCATCAGTTGTAGATATTGTCTGAGTTGTTCCTTAATATCAGCATCCAGTATCATTTATAGCACTCCTTAAATTTTACCTACAAGATCAAGGCTTGGCTTAAGAGTTTCGGAGCCTTCTTTCCATTTTGCAGGGCAAACTTCGCCAGGATTGTTGCGAACATATTGTGCGGCTTTAATTTTGTCAATGAGGACACTTGCATCACGGCCAATGCCATCTGCATTGATTTCAACCGCTTGGACGACACCGTCCGGGTCGATGATAAACGTACCGCGGTCTGCACGGCCTTCCTCTTCAACAAATACATCAAACATGCGGGAAAGCTTGTGTGCAGGGTCACCGATCATTGTATAAGTAATTTTACCGATAGCTTCGGATGTATCGTGCCATGCTTTATGTGTAAAATGAGAATCTCTTGATACTGAGAAAACTTCTACCCCAAGGTCCTGAAGAGCAGGATATTGGTCTTGCAGGTCTTCAAGTTCGGTCGGGCAGACGAAAGTGAAGTCCGCAGGATAGAAACAAACGACACTCCAGTGACCTTTGAAATCTTCATCGGTAACATCGATGAACTCGCCGTTTCTGTATGCTTGTGCTGTGAATGGTTCTACTTCTTTTCCAATGAGAGACATAACTAAAATTCCTCCTAAATACTTTTATAGATAGCTTACTTCTTAGGCACCACTATCTATATAAATTGTTAATTTATAATTGTTATTATATAGGATGAGTTATCAATGTCAAGAGATAAATTAAAATTATTTTAAATAGATTATGATTGTTCCCAGTTTTGTAAGGGTATCCATATTAGTTGATATACATGGATTCATATAAGTAAAGGGTATAATTAAAAACAGAATAAAGAGATATATTAATGAGATTATTCCTACTCAATTGATAATTGAGCCTAATGACTGTCTGAACCAAATATACTCTTTTAGTTAAAACTAGTCAGCGATTCATTTTCATTCTATATGAATCTGTTGTTATCAGAAGACTTGGAATTTCAAGTTATATATTGTGTTATTATGAACTTATAAAACTGAGTTAACTATTTAAGTAGGGGGCCCAAGGGGGAGCAGGCGGGGATGAAATTTAAAGACATGGGTATCTAAAACGTGCATATTGATATCGACGATTCTTTGGATAAAGTAATGAATTTATTCTTCGGCAGCAACCGGCTCTGGCTTCCGGTAACAACGGGTAGCGAACTTCTGAGCATTTTATCTTTGGAAAAGTGTCTAAAATAGATGGACATTTTACTGAGGAAGTCGACAGGGATATTAAAACGGCAGATATTGATGATGAAATTATGCAATATATTAATGCTGAACAGCCCATCATACCGTTGCACAGAAAAAATGAATTTGTCGGTTTTGTTGATATGCACTATGTACAGAGTTACTTTCAGACTTTTGAATCCTATAAACAGAAACCCCAGACTTATACATAATATCCGATTTACCATTGATTTCAAACTGTACAAAAAAAGCCAGTGCGACAATTGCAAAAAATGTAATTGCTTTCAACAAACCTACCAAATAACTCCTGCAGTCTATCTGAACCGAATCAAGTTCATGTAAGTCATGAACTCCCTCCATGTCTATTTCCTGATTTACGCTTGGACTGTTCAATATGACATTCTCTTTTACATGAGCTTCCGCTTTCAAAAATCTCATCTCCTTCATTGTACCGTCTGGCAACTTCAGTGAAGAACGTTCCCATTCCTTATATGGGAGCATCCTTCTAAACAACAACACGTCCTGCTCGGTCCGCTTCTAAGGAGAGTTTTTTATTCTGCCTCGAGGACTTGCATTAAGATCGGGTCACCTTCCCTCCGTTGACTGGTGCCATATCTTGTGAACAGGTTGAACAAGCGACTATCAGTTCATCCAATGCTTTCAAACGGATATAATCAACAGGATTGGATAATGGTTCTTCAATGATGTAATCACCTTCCGCATTCAGTACATTGTTCATAAACCAGTTGATGGGGTCAGGGACGGGGCGATTTCCCAATCTATATTTGGCCAGTGCCCTTTAGAAAAACACTATCATAGCGGTTTTTATTAATTAAAAGGCAAAAATGCCTTGGATGCATTTTTGCCTGGTCATATTGATAAAATTTTAACACCTGCTAATATTGTAAATAGTGAAATGACTGGCAGAGAAAGGTGATGGATATCGTGGTAAACGAAGAAAGAGCTATCAAGTTTCTACAGGATCTTATCCAAATAGAGAGTGTCAACCCTCCGGGAAATGAACTTGGGGTAGCCGAAGCTATAGCTGGACATGTTAAAAATCCAGGGTTATCTTGTGAAATTAAACCTTTTTCCGAAAATAGAGCAAATATGATTGTTCGTTTAGAGGGAAAAGATTCAAGTCGGCCTCCGCTCATTTTCAACGGTCATCTTGATACAGTGCCAATTGGAGACAATTTATGGGAACATCCTCCTTTTTCCGGAAATATGGTGGACGGAAAAATATATGGACGGGGCGCTTGCGATATGAAAGGTGGCGTTGCTGCACTGATAGAAGCCATGATCTGTTTAAAGGAAGCAGGGGAAGAACTTGAACACGATGTAATTTTTATCGGAACCGCCGGAGAAGAAGTTGATTGCGTTGGTGCCAAAATGATGGTTGAGGAAGACATACTTAAAAAAGCAGGGGCAATGGTAATTGCGGAGCCTAGTAATGGAAGGGTTTTCACAGCTCATAAAGGTGTATTGTGGCTTGAAATAAAACTTTTTGGAAAAACGGCCCACGCTTCCATGCCTGACCAGGGAATAAATGCGATTATCCATATGAGTGAATTGATTGAGAGACTGAAGAAGTTTACTTTTTATGCTGAAGAGCATGGGTTGTTAGGAAAACCATCACTTACTGTAAGTACGATAGAAGGTGGTGTAAAAACAAACGTAGTTCCCGACCAGTGTAGAATAACATTGGATATACGGACAGTTCCGGGGATGAAGCATGAAAAAATCATCCATCAAATCAGCGAATTACTGGAGGAACTCAAAGCTGAAATTAAAAACTTCCAACCTGAATTAAATGTTCTGAATAATTTGCCGGCACTTGAAAATATGAAAAACGATTCCTTTGTTCGCCTGTGCCTGGAAGTGAATCAGGAATTATATAACATGAAGCCGGAAGAAAAAGGCGCCAATTATTATACGGATGCCTCCATTTTCTTCCCGCAGCTAAAACTTCCAACAGTTATATACGGTCCGGGCAACGAGAAGCTTGCCCATCAACCAAATGAATATGTTGAAGTAAAAAAATACATTCAAGCTATAGAGTACTATGTGGAACTTGCTAGAAGATATAGCTCTTAGGGGTAAAATAAATATTGTGTTGAAATTCTAAACGTCGAAAGCAGGCTGAAATTATGTGATGTGGCCTGTTTTTTGTTGTGAAAAAACCAGATATATAGATGTAATCTTAAATATTACTCTCCAAAGTGGAATATTAATCAAGTTAGTTTTTAAACTTGTTGTTATAATAAGGGGTGTCCCAGCTAAGAAAGTAAATTGTCAATTAGACAAGAAGCTGGCAGCAGATTACCAAGGAGTTGCACATTCAAATGAACCAAAAAGATATAGCCAACATTCGGAAACAATTCAAACTTGATAATGATTTATTACAGATCACCGATATTTTTAATGTTTACATAAGAAAAGAAAGCAGTGACATTTATCATCAAGAGAGCCAGCCTTTTTCCATGCTGGAGCGGGAGCAGCAGGAGCTGTTCATGAATAATTTCAAAAAGGTACTGACAGGTCAATTGGACGTGAAGTTATTTGAAGTGAAATTTCAGGATCAGGCGGAAGATCATACCCGGCATATTCTTCATGATGGTCTTCAAGCTGATGATGTGGAAGATTGGAAGGAACAGATGCTTCTTATCGTTGAAAAAATGTTTAAGGATGTTCAGTATGAAAAGGACATGGTCGTCACTTTCATTCGCGGCGAATATTTTAAACCGACAAAAAGAAGCAGTGAGGAAGCGGAAGTGAGTGACCGGGATGAGGTGTATACAAACTCTTTTATCCTCTGCAGCATCAATCAAACGGAGCAGCCGAAAAGAACATTGGTGTTTGATTATATTGAAAAGGAATTTAAGTCAAGCGTTGTGGTCGACTCCATTATCAATCTGGCATCTCCAAAAGCAGGATTTTTATTTCCAAGCTTCACAGACAATTCGGCTGATATAAACCGCGTACTATACTCGGCGGGAAAAGCGAATAAACCTGATGAGCACTTTATCGAGGATGTGTTGAACGGAGAAGAGATCATGACTGCCCAGGAAGACAAAGCTGTATTTGAATTTGTCGTAAATGAAGTGGTAGGTGGTCAGGTGGATACTCATACGCTTTCCAATGTATATGAAGAAATAAACCGGATGATGGATGAAGACGAAGAGGAGGAGGAAGTCACTCCTACATTGGATTATAAAGACGTGGAACGTGTTTTAAAGGTGAGCGGAGTGGAAGACGTCAATGCGGATAAAGTTGAAATGGCCTTTCAGAAAGTTGTTGATGACGAAAAGTACGAGCTTAAGGCTAGCAGCATTGTCCCAAAATATACATCGAAATCTATCAAAATCGAAACCAAGGTCGCAAATATTTCGATCAGCCCGAAAGACCTGAAATATGTGAGACAAGTCAACTTCAACGGCAAGCGCTGCTTAATGATTGAGGTTGATGAAGACACCATGATCGAAGGTTTTAAATTGATCCCGGAGGCATCGTTGGGATAAAGGCCATGAAAAACAGGGTGGTAATAATGGTTTTTAAGAACAAAAAGGGAAGGATATAAAATCAACATAACTAATTTTTAAGGGGTTTTCCCTCTCTTTCTAGAAATCCATTATAACTGTATATTGCATTATAACCATATAAAAATTTGCAACTTGACATGGGGTCTCATTCGGCATAATTTACGGGGGCATAGAGCCAGATATTTAAAGGGACTAGCTCAGCCGTGAATGGCTATTATGCCCTCTTCCCCATGTCAAATAGTAGATTATTATCTTGTGTACTTTTTCTTAGCAATTTTATGCATTCCAGATTGCAAAGTTATGTATTTTTAATTTGCAAAACACAATAACCATGACAAAAGTGAGGAAAAAGGTCCAATTGTTGAATAACATGACTGACGTTTTTATAACAGCATTGTTTTTTCAAATGTCTTTATTTCCAATTAACACTAAGACATAAAAAAACCTATCATTCAAGTGGAATGATAGAAAAAGTCTTTAATTTGATAAGTCGTAAAATATTGTACACAATATACGGAAGGTCCATTAAAAAATTCTACATTTTTTCATAAATCGCAACTGCTATAGTTGTTAACCCCACAATGATAGCGAATGGCATAGACATTGCTGAATGAAACTCAGGGATATATCCTTTTTGATATACTATTATTAAACATATGATCGAACTAACCAAAATACTAATCAATAACCATCTAACCCAATTAAACTGCATTTTATTATTCATGTACAGGTTGCCTACTTTCTATCAACTGAATAATATTTAATAGCTGGTTTACCTACCTCGCCATAATAAGTTTTTTTCCATAGTACTCCGTCCCAATTCGATCTGTGCTCACGAATAATTTTAACCTTATGAGTGTGTCTGCCCTTTTTATAATAAAAATCTCTACTAGAATAACCCTTACCTGGTCCAGATAAAGTTACCTTTACTGTTACTTTTTTGGAACCGCTTGAAGTAAGTCCAAATGATTTGTTCACAGAAGGTTTGGAAGCACTTGGAATTCCACTGCTGTATGTAGCTGAGATGGTTGCTGAAACTTCTGTAGTCTTTTCATACGTCATCCCTCTTGCTACACTTCTAATAAAATAAGGGTTAGACAAATAAGACCAGTGTTTTACTATTCCTTGGTCATACACATACCATCTATCGTATTCATAATAAGCACGTTGGGGAGTAATTGAGCCATTGCTACTAGGTGCTTGATTCACAGAATCATAATAACCTAATAAGACTTCCTGGCTTCCGTTTCTATCTATTTTCACTGGCTCATCATATTCAATATAGTTATACCCTTCAAGAGCATCACCTGTAAGAGTTTCAATTTCCGCAATTGGGAATTCACCGGATCCTTCAACCTCTTCCGCTTGAGCGTTTGGAATACATAAAAACATAATAACGAATAATGCTGTAATAAGCTTTTTCATTATTTTACCCCCCTACTCAAATTGAATTGGTCAAACGTCTTTCTCACTGTTTGGCTGTCGAAAAAATGTTAACAATTTACAGAATTTCCACTCGATTTAGAATCCAACTCCTCATACAATTTATTAATACTGTTTTTCTCGGAGATTTACTTTATAAGGTTAGTTCCAAAGGGACGATCTTTAAAAATCTCACCCTTTGAACCGTAAAATATTACAATCTCAATAACCTCTCTATATGGTACTAAGAATTGCCGAACGCCTTTTTTAGTGAGAACCTATATAATTATTAATTATGACTTCCAATATTTCGGAATTTTTAATATTGTACAATTTTATTTGTTTGTACACAAGCCTAAACTAGAATTTCTATATAATCACAACGAACTATTTTTTTTATTATATGCTCCCATCCGATTTTTATTTAACTAAAGTTTCGGATATGATAAATAAACTTCAATATTTGGCATTACAGGGATAGTGCACAAGCTACACCAAACATTTCTACCAGTCTCAAAGACTTAGAGTACGTCATCCAAGTCAACTTCAACGGCAAGCGCTGCTTAATGATTGAGGTTGATGAAGACACCATGATCGAAGGCTTTAAATTGATCCCGGAGGCATCGTTGGGATAAAGGCAATGAAGATTAAGCGAAATTCATAAATAATGTGGAACAGCTGAACCAATTGGGATTAATGTTGAAAGCTTTACTATCAAGATCAGCATAGAATCTATCAGTTAAACCCGAAAAATGGATAGTCAGTCATTTTTAACGGAATCTGTTTACAACCATTGTTAAGTATGGAATAGAGTATATAAAAATAGGGAATCCCGCTGGCAGGGGTTCCCTAATTCACATCCTTCACCGCCTCGATAAATTTCTTCATCGCTGGTTTATCAGTTGTTTTCATCCAAATGGACAGGTCTTTATCTCTGTTTTTAAAATATAAATCGAGTGTTTCTTTTAGTTCCTGACGATAGAGGGGATCTGTTTCACTTTCCTCTTCAAGTGCTTGAACCATGTAAAACCAATCCCTATTTTCGTCGGCAAAAGGCCGTTCCGGATACTCCTTTGCCATGGCCATGGCATGTTCGAATGTCTTTCCTTCATATAATTCCACCGCCAGCCAGCTTCCAATAAAACGATGGCTTTTATCCCGGTTCATTACTTGTTTAAAACGTTCGCTTGCTTCCTTTAATTTTCCTTGCTTCATTAGTGCACTGGCGTAAATGGCTTGATCGTAGTCATCAAGGCGGCCATCAACCGCTGCAGCATACTTATCAAACCATTTGTTGAAGGAATCCCATTTCTGTTTCTCATAATAATATTCAACAAGCCTGAATATGGCTTGTGGAGAGTTTGCTTTTTCGGCATATGCTTGTAAATAAGGAATACCTTTTTCATTCTCGGTTGCATGCTTGTCGGATGATTCAGCACCCATCAGCCGAACAATCATACGTAAACTATGAATGTCATTCGGATTCTTTTCATAATTAGATTGATAGGCTGCCAGTGCTTTTTTTAATTTTTTATCAAGCAATAGTCGGTCTGCTTTCGTCATGTTTCGTTCCTTTAAATAAAAGAAAGGTATTTTTCCAACCGTATCTTCATTCAGCCGGTAACCGTCACTGCGTGAAATCAGCTCACCATCATCGCTATAGGCCTCAACAGACCAATAAAACCGGTTATTCGTATTTGTAAATGCCAACAGTGATTCTGGGCTTACCGTAGACAGATCATCACCAGGGAATATTACTCCAAGCGGATGATTATATACCTCTTCCACCGGCACTTTGATTTGATTGTCTGCAATGTATGATTTAAATCCCGTACTGACCGAGCCGGAATCAATATCTGCTCCCAAGCTTAGCTGGTAATAGTCTGCGCCCTCCACCTTTTCCCAGGAAAAGAGAATCTGTTTATCAGTTATTTTTTGTTGATTGACTGGAGAGTTGAGTTTGATCAATTTTTGCAAGGTGATGTTATAAGTGATTGTTTTCTTTTCTCCAACATCAAGCCATTCATCCATATCAACCGGCCATGTCCAGCCGTCAATTTGATCAAAGCTTAATCCTAAAGCGACTTGATAGCTTCCTGGCAATACCCCTGAAATTTCGAAATATCCATCCGCGTCTGTTGTGACTTGATATGCTTCCTCCGGTCCAACACTTCTGGAGACTTTTTCTTCTGACCGTAAAAAGACCCCTGCATTCGCTACGGGCGTACCATCACTGTAAACAATTCTTCCTTTGACCGTATTATTTATATGGCTTTGTTGTGTTAAGGCAGTTTGTATATTTTTTTTCATAGATAAAAGTTCTTCATAACCAGCGGGTGTTTCATCTGCCATCATTTCTTCATACTTCGTTAATGCTTTGTTAACTTCCTTGTAAGCATCCAGTACATGACCTTGGCGGAGTTTGATTTTCGCTTTCTGCTGGGCTATTTTTGCTTGGACATATTCATTTTCCGGGTCATTGCTACTCATTTCTTGTAAAAGTTGCTTGGCTGCCGAATAATCGGACTGTTCAATAAAGATTTCCGATTGTTCTAATTGAAACTCCTGACCTGTCCATGAATCGTTACCAGCTGTGCGTTTGCTGGCTTTTTGCAGGATGTCCTGTGCTTTGTCAACTTGGCCAATAGTCTTATAATGAACCGCAAGCTGTTTTGCCGCAAAAGCAAAATACTCATCTATCGGGCCTTTTTTTACATACATGTTCAAATATGGAAGCATTTCATCCCAAGTAAAAGTTATGGCATGATCAGGATGGCTGAATTGGGAAAACGCTGGCCCGACGTATACATCAAATTGGTTGGCCGTGTAATCGTTCAGAATATAGTCCTGGATGATTCTCCATTTTTGCGAGTCCAAAATCGTTTTGCTGTCAAGGGATTCCAACAGCTTTGTCTTGGCTGCAGGATTGGTATTCCCCGCTTGCTTTTTCGCTATATATAGTTGAATTTGAGGGCTTATGAAAAAAACTATCAATAGGATACTAATTAAAATAAAGACAATATGCTTCACTTTCATTTTAATCTTCATACCGCATCACCGTCTTTTCCAAGTCTTCTTTCCAATATACATAGTCCTCTATCTCAATAAGTTCGCCGGCTTTCTTTTCCGTGGAATCTGGAATGCTATCATAGTTGTTGATATATTTAACTCCGAGAGATAAACATATCAACATGCAAATCCCAGTCAATGGAAGAAGGGGGAGTTCTATTTCTTTATTCCAAATCAACCGGGCTTTTTGCTTGAATGTGATTGGACGGAGAGAGTCCATGACTTCCTGCTGTTTGGAAAACGTAATATGATTCATCTCGTTATCTAGCTGTTTTTTTAGGGCTTTCCGCTGGCTTTTCAATGGAAACCTCTCCTTTTGTTAATAGATTTTTCAATAGGAGCCGACCACGTTTGAGTCTTGATTTTACTGTGTTTTCATTCGTTTTGGTTTGTGATGCAATTTCTGAGATCTTCAATTCATTAAAATAATACAATGTAATCGCTTCGCGGTATTTATAGTCCAATTGTTGAATGGCTGTACTTATATTATGATTTAAGGCCATATCAAAGATCGCTTCTTCGGGGCTTTGAACGGTTTCGTCACCTTTGATACGGTCCACCATGTCAAAATGAAATGATATATTTTTCCAATGCCATTTCCGCATTCGGGAGCGGCATTGATTAAGGACAATGGTGGTAAGCCAGCTCTTTATTTTTTCGGGATTCTCCAGCTGATGAATTTTTTCAAAAGCGGTAATAAAAGTATCTTGAACAGCTTCTTCGGCTGTTTGATAATCTTTAACAAGTAAATAAGCGGTGCGCAATAAGTAGTCCCCGTATTGATGCATTACCTGCATTAAGGCGTGTTCATCTTTTTCTTTGAGTTTATCGATATAATCCAAAACGGCCGGCCCCCTTTCTGAACGGGTATAATATATAGATGCAATGGGTGGTGAAATAGTTGCAAAAAGTGAAAAACTGTCTCAGTTATAACTATACAGGGATGTACCATATGACGAGACATTTTGTTATCCGTATATATTGCAACAATTCATGTCATTTAGGTTATACTGTTTGACATACAGTCAGAAGGAAGAATGTAATTGTTCCCGAGTGTAATGAAGGTGAAAAATCGGTAGGGGACGGGACGGAATACACAAGTTGGCTTTTAGAGGGTGTTCAAAAAAACATGAAATGATAAGCGGAATCTCTTCGGTGACTGGTTTAAACTTGAAAACTTTTGGAACATGGCATTTTAAATGAAATCTATTGTTGCGTCCTTTACATCCTTGTGTTAGGATGATTATTGTACATATGACCAAAACGTTCAAATGGTCATTTTATAGAATGCCCGGAATGAAGGTGAAAATAAATGGCCATTGACCGGAAACAGCAAATTATACAGGCTGCAACAAATTCTTTTTCCTTATTCGGCTACAAAGCTACAACAATGGATCAAATAGCTAAATTAGCCAACGTTGGCAAGGGGACGATTTACACATTTTACAAAAATAAAGAAGAGTTATTTCATGAAATCATCTCTTCCTTAATTCATGAAATGAAAGTATCTGTAGAAAGAACCGTAAGTGAAGATTCATCTTTTTACGAGAAGGTGGATAGCGCGCTTTTTACGTTATTGGAATTCCGGACAGAACATCAACTGATGATCAAACTCATCCAGGAAGAAAAAGATATGGGGACTCCTGCAGTTAAAGAAGTGATCCAAAAGATAGAAAATACGATTGTCCAGTACGTGGGAAAAATCGTCCAAAAAGCGGTAGAAAAAAAAGAAATTAAACCATGCAATCCCGAGATTACTGCTTTTGTTATCTTAAAACTTTATATTGCCCTCATATTTGATTGGGAGAAAGTCCATAAGCCGCTGGAGAAAGACGAAATATCAAAACTGTTTAAATTGTATTTGTTAAATGGGTTATCCATAAGATAATCCTTATTTTTAGCTCATATTTGACTAAATGAACAAAACGGTCAAAAATTTTTTGGTGGTAAATGACCAAATGAATATTTTAGTCAATAATTTGGAAGGGAGAGACATGTTTATGGAGAAATCGAATTTTTTAGCGGAATGGAAACAAATCTTTACGAATAAAAAGGTACTTATTCCGATTATTGCTGTTGTGTTTGTTCCATTATTATATGCAGGGATGTTCCTGTGGGCTTTCTGGGATCCGTATGACTACTTAAAGGATTTGCCTGTTGCTGTGGTAAATGAAGATGCTGGGGCTGACTACGATGGGGAGAAATTGGAATTAGGAAAGGAATTGACCGATAAGCTAAAGGATAATGATGAATTTGAATTTCATTTCGTTCCTAAAAAAGATGGTTACCGGGATCTAGAAAATAGAAAATATTATATGTTGATTGAAATACCGAAGGATTTTTCGGAAAATGCAACTACCCTAATGAATGAAAAGCCGAAGAAATTAGAACTGAAATATGTACCGAATGAGGCTTATAACTTCCTTTCCTCCCAAATTGGGGAAACAGCAGCGAAGGAAATCAGGGCTGAAGTAGCCAAGGCTGTCACGTCTACATACGCCGAAACAATGTTTGATAAGGTTGGAGAAGTTGCTAAAGGTCTTGAAAAAGCCAGTGATGGCAGCGGGAAATTGGATGATGGGGCAAAAGACCTTGCAGATGGCTCCAAAGAGCTTAAAGATAATTTAGGAGTTTTAGCATCAAGTTCTATTGAATTTGAAAATGGAGTGACAAAAGCACGTTCCGGAACTGATGAGCTGGCCAATGGTTCACAAAATTTGGCCAGTGGAATGGATCAATTAACAGATGCCAGCGATAAGCTTACCAGTGCATCCAAAGACGTTGAGAAAGGCTCTAAGGCTTTAAATGGCGGTATTTCGAAGGTTCAAAACGGTCTGCAAGAAGTAGATGGGAAAATCCCGGATTTAGTAGCAGGGACAGGTCAGGTTCAGGATGGATTGAAACAGCTTCAAACACAATTGCCTAAACAGATGGCCGATACCATTAGTACAAAGATTGAGGCAAGCGGGCAGGAAATGAACCAAGGATTGGATCAATTAAATAAGGGGATTACTGGCAAGCTGGAAAATGACTTGGCAAATGGACTGTCGGGGCAGCTTTCAGCAGGTATAGCAAAGGGAGTCGCCAATAATATTGAAAACATGCAAAATGAACAGATGAATAAATTGTCTCAAGCTTTGTTGGAAAATGGGATTCCTCAAGAAGCGGTTCAAGGAATCATTTCTCAAGTAAATGCTTCCTCCCCTTCAAAAGAACAAATTGAGCAATCAATGGTGAATCAACTTCAGCCGCAGGTAGAAGCAGGCGTTAAGCAAGGAATGAGTCAAGCCACTGCCGGTATCGATGGTGCATTCAACTTATATAAGAGTGAAGTAAATAAAAAGCTCGGCACTTCTACTGCCGGCTTGGACGAAGAGATCCAAAAAGCTGTTGATCCGGTATTTAATCAATTGACAAATGGCCTCGGATCCATTCAATCCGGCCAGGCTGCACTTCAGGAAGGTGTCCATCAGCTATCAAATGGGGCAAAAGAGCTCAGCGATGGATCTTCCAAGTTAAGCAGCGGCCAACAAGAGTATGTTAAAAACATGGAAGCATTCAAACAAAAAATGAAAGAAGCAAATTCAGGGACTCACCAATTATCAGATGGTGCCAATGAGTTGAGCAATGGAATGGGGCAGCTGGCAGACGGCTCATCCAAAATCAAAGACGGTTCGCAAAAACTGGCTGATGGTTCCGAAAAGCTTTCAGACGGAACAACTGAACTGAAGGATGGAACTGCAGAGTTACATGAGAAGTTGAGTGATGCTGCAGATGAAGCAGGCTCAGTTAAGGCCAATGATGATACGTACGATATGATGGGAAGCCCCGTCAAAGTGGAAAAGGAAGAAGTGAACCCGGTTCCTAACTACGGTACAGGTTTTGCACCATATTTTATTTCATTGGGATTATTTGTAGGTGCTTTATTGATGACCATTGTCTTTAACTTAAAGGAGCCTGCTGTAAAACCACGCAATGGCATTACCTGGTTCCTTGGGAAATTCGGGGTTGTAGCTATCACGGGAGTAATCCAGGCGTTATTGGTAGATGCTGTCTTACTATTCGGATTGGGAATTGAAGTGAGGAGCGTTCCACTGTTCATTTTTGTATCAATCATTACAAGTATAACTTTTATGGCAATGATACAACTGCTTGTCACAACATTGGGAGATCCGGGCCGTTTCATAGCGATTGTCATTCTTATTATGCAACTGACAACAAGTGCAGGTACATTCCCGCTGGAGTTAATTCCAAAGATGATCCAGCCATTTAATGACTTATTGCCAATGACTTATACTGTTCAGGCATTTAAAGCGGTCATTTCCAGCGGAGATTACTCATTCATGTGGCATAACATCGGAATTCTGGCACTATATACACTTGGCTGTGCCGCGTTGACAATCACATACTTTATTATCAAAAATAAAAAATCTAATCAGCAGCAGGGAGAAACTGCAGCATAAGATCAAAGCCAGGTATATGAGATGGTTCATATACCTGGCTTTTTAGTTGTTATCTCCCAAAAAGAGAACAATAGGTTTAGCGAGGTAAGAAACCAAATCAACAGTTGATGCTTCAAAGGAATGCTTGAATTTTTCAAATTAACTTGTTATAATTATTCACAATAAATGAAATGGCATTTTAAATAATGAAACAAGAAATGGGGGGTCTTTGCTTTGAGTTTTATTGAATTAAAAACAGCCATTCCTGGCCCAAAATCGTTGGACCTGTTAAAGCAACGTCAAGATGCTGTCCCAAATGGTATCTCTACAAACATACCGATAGGAGTCTTAAGTGCTTCTGGAGCTTTAATACGAGATGTTGACGGGAACCGTTTGATAGATTTAGCCGGAGGGATCGGCACAATAAACGTTGGACACTCGCCATCTGATATTGTCGAAGCCTTGAAAGAGCAGTTAGATCACTTTATTCATCCTGTTTTTCCTGTCACTATGTACGAAACTTACATTAAGCTGGCCGAAAAGCTAAATGATCTCGTTCCAGGGAAGTTTCCTAAAAAAACTATATTCTTTAACAGTGGTGCCGAGGGAGTTGAAAACGCAATCAAAATCGCTCGGCGGCATACAGGACGACCTGGTGTTATTTCATTTGAAAGGGGTTTTCATGGAAGAACCTTTATGACCATGTCACTGACAGGCAAAGTTAAAGACTTTAAACAAGGCTTTGGCCCAATGGCTACGGATGTATACAGGGTCCCGTACCCTTACAGTTACCGTGATGAGCAAACCGATGAAGAACTGCTTAATCATTTCCAACGGTTATTCCAGGTGAGCGTAGATCCACAGGACATTGCAGCTATTATCATGGAGCCTGTCCAAGGAGAAGGCGGACTTGTTGTTCCATCCTCTGAATTTGTTAAGGGAGTAAGGGAACTATGCAATGATCATGGGATTGTTTTGATAGCTGACGAGGTTCAAACAGGCTTCGCGCGTACAGGGAAATTGTTTGCTATGGAGCATTTTGGTGTTGAAGCGGATATTACGGTAATGTCAAAATCAATCGCAGCCGGAATTCCTTTAGCAGCAGTGACTGGGAAGACTGACATAATGGATTCCCCTAAACTGAAAGAATTGGGGACAACTTTGGGTGGAAGTCCACTGGGATGTGTAGCAGCCCTTAAAGTGTTGGAAATCATAGAAAAAGAGAATCTGGCCAACAGAGCGGAACGGATTGGCAGGCAGATCAAAAATCGATTGGAACATTCGTCGCCGTTCATTGGGGAAATAAGGGGACTCGGTGCCATGATAGGGATTGAAATGGTTAAAGATCAAGAGACCATGGCGCCATATCCTGAAATAGTGAAACAAATGGTGAAGAAATGTTACGAAAACGGTGTGATCATTCTTACATCTGGTGCTTATGGAAACGTGATTCGGCTGTTGCCTCCGCTCGTCATCACTGATGAACAGCTGTCAGAAGCTTTGGATGTATTGGAGAATGTATTGTCTGAATTGGAAAACAAAACGACTGTTTGAATTGTTAAGCTAAGCATGCGCTGAAGAAAGGGAGAGATTTTTATCATGGGTAAAAGAATGACTGTGGCTGATGCCATCGTAAAATGTATGGAGTTGGAGGGAGTATCGAAAGCGTTTTGCGTACCCGGAGAAAGTTATTTGCCGTTAATGGACAGCATCTACGACTCTGAAGAGATTGATTTAATATCCGCTCGCCATGAGGGTGGGGCAGCTTTTATGGCTGAGGCATTTGGTAAAGCGACAAGGAAACCTGCTGTAGCAATGGCTACCAGGGGTGTAGGTGGGGCAAATTTGGCTATAGGAATACACACAGCCTACCAGGACTCAACGCCGATGGTTGTCTTTTTGGGGCAGGTTCACAGCAAATTTCGTGGGAGAGAAGGATTTCAGGAAGTGGAGCTAGACCAATTCTTCAGCCATATCGCGAAGTGGACAGTTGAGTTAAGGGATGCCGAGCGTACACCTGAATTAATACAACGGGCTTTTAGGATAGCGCAAACGGGTCGTCCGGGACCGGTCATCGTATCGCTTCCAGAGGATGTATTAGTGGAAGAAGCGGAAATGAATTTTGGCTCCCCAGTGATTATTCCTGCTCCGTGTCCGGCATTAGAAGAGATCAATCAGGTGAAAGAATTGTTAGCGTCAGCTCAATATCCTGTCATTTTGGCAGGGGGAGGAGTTATTGCTTCACATGCAGAACAACTTTTAGTTCAATTTGCGGAGAAATATGACATTCCGGTAGTGGCATCTTTTCGGCGCCATGATGCGTTTCCAAATAACCATAGACTGTACACGGGCCATGCAGGATTAGGCACGTTTCCTTCGGTCTTAAATACACTGCGGGAAGCGGATCTGGTTTTAGCCATTGGAACGCGTCTTTCCGAAGTGACGACACAGGATTACAGTATTATTTCTGACCGGCAGAAACTCATTCACATTGATATTGACTACAATACGATTGGCAAGGTATATAACCCTGATATCGGAATCGTATCTGATGCAAAGACAGCCCTGAAAGAACTTTTAACTGTAGATATGGACAGACAATGGACGGAATGGAGCACGAAGAGAAGGGCTGATTATGTACAAGACTTGATGGTTGATACGAATGAAGATGAGCAATGGATTAATATCAAACAGGTTATTCAAACGATGCAAGAAAACCTTCAGGAAGATGCCATTATAACAAATGATGCTGGAAATTTTGCTGGCTGGCTACACAGCTTTTACTCATTTAACCAACCCAAAACGTATATTGGGCCGACCTCAGGTGCAATGGGTTATGGTCTTCCTGCAGCCATCGGTGCCAAAATGGCCCATCCGCAAAAAACTGTTGTTTCGTTATCTGGTGATGGAGGGTTCATGATGACGGTTCAGGAGCTGGAGACAGCCTCAAGGTATGGAGTTCCTGTCATTGCACTGGTCTTTAATAACAGCTTGTATGGAACAATCAGGATGCATCAGGAAATTCACTATCCAGAAAGAGTGATTGGTACTGAGCTGAATCATGTAGATTTTGCAAAAATGGGGGAATCCCTCGGGGTAAAAGCAGTAAAAGTAAGAACGAATAAAGAGTTTGATCAAGTGTTTAAGGAGGCTTTATCCTCTGAAAAGCCTATGGTTATTGAAATTGCTACCAATCCGGAAAAAATATCAATTAGCGAAACAATTAGCTCTATTAGAGAAAAAAGCACCAGCGTTTAATGGCAAATGACCAAATTATATTAAGATATTTATGTATAGAGGCCATGCTGGTTTCTCTTGCTAAATCCTTACCTATTTTGGAATATGTGAAAAACTCCCTCAACTGTTTGAGGGAGTTTCTCTTTAAAATGGTCTATAATATCTTTGATACTGTATTTATTATAGAAATTTTATAAAATAAGTTCTTCTTGAGGGAGAATAGCTTTATAGATTAACGGTTGTTCAATTTTAATGTTAGCCGTCTCAGATGTGGGCATAGGTGAGTTGTATCGTATCGCTGGAAGGCAAATGTCAGTAGATTTATCCCAGCCTTTTTACCATTTTCTTATCTTGCTGTATAAACTGGGACATTTCTCTAATTTTTGCAACTAACTAGAATAACCACTATATTAAGACATATGTAGTAAAAAATTGATTCAAAATCAAAACTATAAATTAGTGTTATGAAAAATGAAAAAAGCAGTTATTTAAATGCTCATGAACTGCTAAATTTATAATCCTATAATATAGGGGGTTGGAATTGAGATGAACCAAAGTGTTGTTAAAGCATTAAAATTGTTGGATTTTTTTACAGAAGATGAACCGGAATTGTCACTCAAAGAAATTGCTAATAGATCTAATTTGCCAAAGCCAACTGCTTATCGTCTTCTTTCTGCTTTGGAAAATCAAAACTTCTTGTACAAAATAAAAGAATCTAACCATGATAGCCGTTATCGATTAGGTTTAAAATTACTTGAATTGGGCCAGTTAGTTTCCGATCAATTGGAGTTGAGAGAAATTGCCCGCCCGCTAATGGAAGAATTGGCTAAAGAAATAAACGAAGCTGTCCACTTAGTTATTATCAATAATAATCAGGCTACATATATAGAAAAAGTAGAAAGTTCCCGTGCACTTAGACTATATACGAGAATAGGAAAAACTTCCCCTCTATATATAGGTTCAGGCCCGAAGTTGTTATTAGCTTACTTACCGAGGGAAAGACAAGAGAGCATTCTTTCAAGCCTTGACTTTCCGATAGGAAATACGAAATCTATTAATAGGGAACAACTGTTGCAGGAACTGGAGTGTATTCGTGCAAAAGGCTACTCTTATAGCGAAGGCGAGCAGGACGCAGATACCATTGGAATATCGTATCCCATTTACGATCATACGAATGAAGTAGTTGCAGCTTTAACTGTAAGTGGGTTAGCAAGATACTTTGAAGGAGATAATAAAAAAATTATCATAGAAAACACAGCACAAGTGGCAAAAGAGATTTCTAATAAAATGGGCTATCAAGTTTAATATAATAATATGCCCGGAGGAAAATAGGCCATCCGCAGAAAGCAGCATCTTCGAAATGGGGCGGTTAATGGATCCTTTCGGAATAGGTTCTGCAAAAAGTCGTTGTCTAAGTATAATTGCAGGAAACATTTAGGAACGGCTACCCGGAAATTAATAACAACCCAGATAGCATCAAACTAATGAATCCGCTGAAAGATCCGAACTCTCCGAAGCCTTCCTCTATAGCGTTTATCAATGCTGCGTATGTTCATGTTTTCCCAGTTACCAGTGAGATATCATCCATTCCACCTAGATTAAGAGCCCCGTTCCTGGTAATCTACTTCGGGACAATTCCTTTCGGTCAACAGTCTAAATATGCATTATAACAAAGGCGTGGTCTCTTTACGCCGATTCATCAAGTCCTTTAAATTCTTAAAACGATAATGAATTGAAAACATCAGGCAAATACCTTGTGTAAAGGTATATGCCTGTGTATGTTGAAAAGATGAAAAAATGGAAAAATTTTGATGTCTTCCCTCTCAAGTTGCTCCTTGAAGAGCTGTTTTGCTGGCGTTTTTATTCAGCGATTGCAGGATATGTCCCTTCCTCATCGTGGATTTCTTCCCCAGTTAACGGAGGATTAAATGTACAAACCAGACGCATATCGGAGCTTGTGGCTCTTAAATAATGTTTGTCATGTTTATCTAACGCATAGAGGATGCCTGGATAGATTTTGTAAATTTCCCCAGTCTTATTACCATCTTTATCAGCTATTTCGACTTCACCTTCCCCTTCAATACAATAACAAGCTTCAAAATGATTTTTATACCATATGTAGGTTTCTGTTCCCTTCTTAATGATTGTTTCTGTCATGGAAAATCCCATACCATCTTTATGAAGTAATAACCTTCTACTGCTCCAATTCTCTCCGGAAACATCATATTTACTATTTATGATTTCTTTAATATTTCTGACTATCATATCTCTATACCTCCAGTTGGAATTTTAATAATATTTACTATAGACAAATAGTACTACAGTATTCTATAATATTCAATAAGTTATTTGAAAAAATGAAACAATGTTTCATTTAATGAAACAGGGGAGGCCTAATGGAAAATATTATCGCAGTAGAACTCATACTCTATTTTGTACTTGTTTTTGGAGTGGGATATTATTTTAGCCGTAGAAAGATGACCCATTCTGATTTTTTACTTGGAGGAAAGCAGTTGCCTGGATGGGCACTTGCCTTTTCGGAAAGGGCAACTGGTGAATCTTCCTGGTTATTGTTAGGGTTTACAGGTTTTGTATTTGTGAATGGCTTGTCATCAATTTGGGTCATAAGCGGTATGGGCCTTGGTATTATTGTATCTTGGCTATTTCTGGCGAAGAAATTTATGGAAGAAAGAGATAAGTATGATGTTTTGACACTTCCTGATTATTTGGCAACCCGATTTCCATCCCACGGAAAGTTAATCCGTTATTTTGTGACTATTTTGATTTTAGTGTTTTTCACTTTCTATCTTGGGGCTCAAATAGCCGGGGCGGGGAAAACCCTGTTGACCACTTTTAATTTAAATCCAATTATCGGGCTTCTTTTATGTACGGCAGCAGTCATTGTACTTGCCTTTCTTGGAGGCTTTGTGTCTGTCGTTTGGACAGATATGATTCAGAGTATGATGATGTTGCTTACTCTTACCATACTTCCGATTTTAGCTTTTATTCAGATTTATACCAATGATATTTCTCTGACGGCAGCCTTGGATAATGCAGGAAACGGTGTGAATTCTTGGAC
The DNA here is from genome assembly GCF_000374565.1 of Siminovitchia fordii DSM 16014 = CIP 108821. GTDB lineage: Bacteria > Bacillota > Bacilli > Bacillales > Bacillaceae_C > Siminovitchia > Siminovitchia fordii. The sequence continues at coordinate 107,749 of NZ_KB894697.1, forward strand.
TGGCGGCTTAACAGGCTTTGCTTTTGGCGCTTTGTTTTTCAATAACTTCACATGGTTTTTCGGATACTTGGGAGGGCAGCCGCAACTCAGTTCCCGTTTCATGGCATTAAAAAATCCAAAAGAAGTAAAAGTAGCGAGTATAACGGGTATTGTATGGATGGTTTTGGCGTTTTTGGGAGCTTTTTTGATAGGTATCACGGCTATAGCCCTCTATAATTCTGGTGAATTTACAGATGTTGAAACGATCCTGCCAACGATGATTTTAGATTTGACACCACCATGGATTAGCGGTATTTTACTGGCGGGTATTCTAGCAGCGATTATTACTACTGCTGACTCTCAAATCATGGTCGTCACTAGTTCGGTTACAGAAGATATCATGAATAAAAGTTTAAAGATGAAATTAAGCGATAAAAAGTGGATTTTTGTCTCAAGAATAGTCATCATCGCTTCGGGTATGTTAGGCTTAATTATCGCTTTAATGTCTAAATCACTTGTTTACGCTGTTGTAAGTTGGGCATGGACCGGAGTAGGGGCTACTCTTTCACCAGCGATATTGCTCACTTTCTTCTGGAAACGGTATTCTGGTGTCGGGGCGCTGGCAACAGTAGCTTCAGGGCTCATCTGCACACTTATATGGATCAATTCACCACTTGAGGAAATATTAAGTTCCCGTTTTACAACATTTTTTATCGCATCCTTGTTTGGAATCGTTTTCAGTTTGATCTATCCCGATAAAGCGGAAAAATCTATTCACCATGAAAAACAGGTTATTGAATCTTAATTTTTCAAAACTAAGGAGAAAGTAAATTGTTAAACTTTGATATTACCACTCTCCATAATGAGTATAAAAATAGAACTATTTCTCCGGTCGAAGTACTGGAATGGCTATATGCCAGAATTGATCGTTTTTCCGGTTTAAATGCTTATGTAACCGTTTGTAAAGAGGAAGCTTTGCAACAGGCTAAGAAAGCGGAAGAGCTGTTTAAAAAAGAAACTGATCATAATATTTTACTGGGGATTCCAATCGGGCTTAAGGACCTCATTCATACAAAAGGGATTAGAACAACAATGGGTTCTGGTGCGTATAAGGATTTTATTCCGACAGAAGACGCAGAAGTTGTGAAAAAAATAAAAGCAACAGGATCAGTGCTTGTCGGAAAGCAGAATACACATGAACTTGCTTACGGTACAACGGGGGATGATTCTTTTTTTGGGCCGATGAAAAATCCCTATAATACTAATAAAATTGCAGGGGGCTCCAGTGGCGGTTCGGCCTCTGCAACAGCGGCAAACTTATGCTGGGCATCTTTAGGGACTGATACGAGCGGATCGGTTCGAATTCCATCTGCTTTATGTGGTGTTGTGGGAATGAAGCCTACACAAGGAAAAATAAACAATTCCGGTATTCAGCCTCTTAGTTGGTCAATGGATACTGTTGGTCCCATTACAAGAACTGTTTTGGATAATGCAATCATTTTTGATGCAATTAGTGGTTTATTAGGCTCCTCCCAATCCGTTTCCAGAAAATTAAAAGAATATCCGCTGCGAAGTTTAAATGATAAAAAGTTAGGGATACCAACTTCATACTTTTATGAGAATGTGGACGTAGAGGTCAAAAGAAAGGTGATGGATGCAATAAAAGTATTCGAAAGCCTTGGAGCCACAATTCTAGAGGTAGACCTCGATATTCCGGAAATGGATCAAGCAATGGAGATTAGCAGTGCAATAGACCGGGCCGAAGCGTATCTTATTCATCAATCAATCGCCAATGATTATAACAATCTGTTAGGAAATGAAACCCGACGCCGTATTTTACATGGAGCGGAATATCGTGCCTATGAGTATATCCTTGCCAAGCAATTAAAAAGTAAATTAACTGCAAAGTATAAACAAGCGTTTGACACTGTTGACGCTATTATTACGCCAACAGTTCCAATTCTTTCTACTGATGTTGGAGCGGATACAGTCATCATTGATGGAAGTACTCAAAGTGTGCGTTCAGCACTTATGCGTTTTACTTTTTTTGCAAATTATATCGGTATACCAGGAATGACGATGCCTTGTGGAAAAGCGGAGAATGGACTGCCAATCGGTGTTCAATTATTGGGTCATTGGGACCATGAAGAGGTACTTTATTTAATTGCATATGAATTAGAAACGGCTCTTCATTTATCCAAGGAACTTTCAATTGTTTAGACAAGAATAGCTGCGGCCTTACAGGTATCGTTTAACCTCAGCACGAAAAAGACTGACAAGCACTTTACTTGTCAGTCTTTTATTTCCTCCAAAACCTCATAAAGATCGGTCAATTGGCTGATTTCATAGGAGGGTTCTACCTCGTTCCGCTCTTTTTGCTCTCTGTTGATCCAGACAGATTTGATTCCGGCACGATTGGCTCCCAGGATATCAGTATTTAAGTTGTCACCGACCATGACTGCCTCCTCTTTTTGTAGAGACATTAATGACAAGGCATGCTCAAATATTCCTCTATCAGGCTTTCCTTTTCCGTAACCGCCAGAGATGACGATATGGTCAAAGTATGGGGCCAGCTCCGGAGTGATGGCCAGCTTTGTATTTTGCAAGTCTGGTGATCCATTTGTAATGAGCACTAGGCGATAATCTTTTTTTAATGTATCCAATACCTGGAATGTGTCGTCATAAACAAAAGGAACCTTTCGGCGGTTCTTCGGGAAGAGTTCGCCCAGTTCGGCGCCAAACGCCAGGTCATCTATGCCCAACTGCTTTAATCCCAATGTCCATGCATTTTTGCGATATTCCGGAACAATGTTGCTCAGTTTCCGAAAATCCTCTGTTTCATCCTTGAACTCTCCCCACAATCCTTCAAAAGGGTTAATCCCAATCATTTGGGTAAATGGAAAAGTTTCATAGGAAGAATAGAGCTCCCTGGCATTCTCGCGTACCGCTTCTTCCAACCGGTCCGGGTCTATTCCGAATCTTTCTTCAGCAAATTTGCATGTCGCGGCAAAAGCCTCTTTTACACTTTTTTGATCCCATAAAAGTGTATCGTCTAAGTCGAAAAAAATTGCCTTAATCATCATATTCCCCACTTTGATTTATTCATTGGTTACTAGTCTTATTCTAACCATAGAACGGTATAAATTCTAGCCTTTGCTATTCAGTCGTTATTCTTCATCTTTCATTTCATATTATATAATTTAAAATTATTTTTTTGATAATTTTATTAGATAAGTAACTGTTTATGGCGTGTTTTGTGTCATCTTTTATGATTCGCTCTTGGCGTGATTTTTGCATATATAAAATAAAGATTCATAAGAATGTAACCGTTTTCCAATAAAATATTGTGATGAAGTCATTGTCTGTCCAGCATAAAAATAAAATGATTAGAAAGGAGAACGCGAGGTGAATGGGTTTAAATATTTGAAAGTATTCATTTAAAATAAAACAATAATGTATGCCCATTATGATGACGTTGCAGTAAACATAGCAGGAGGTGAAAACTATACCACCCAGCATAAATCAAACTTATTGTATTGGATCCGTTTGGTTGCGTGGTTTTTTATACGATGGATAATGCAAAAATAGGAATATTAATGTTGGATACACAGTTCCATAGACCAGTAGGGGATGTTGGGAATAAAGATACTTTTGCGTATCCTGTCGAATATAAAAAAGTGAATGGAGCGAGTATATCCCGGGTTGTAAGAGAAGGCGATGCTGCATTGATCAAGCCATTTGTACAGGCGGCAAAGGAACTTGAGGATAGAGGGATCAAAGCCATTACTACGAGTTGTGGATTTTTGGCTTTGTATCAAAAAGAAATCCAACAACAGTTGGGTGTTCCTTTTTTTTCCTCCAGTTTATTGCAGATACCGCTGGCGGGCATCATCGCTGGTGAGCCCATCGGTGTGGTGACAGCATCGAAATCAAGCTTGACAGAATCCCATTTAAAAGGAGTGGATGCTCATCAGCATCATGTCATTATTAAGGGGATGGACGAGATGCCGGCATTTTCCGGCGCTATCATAAAGGAAGAACTCGAGTTGGATGAAACGGCTATTGCGGAAGAAATGAAACAAGTGACTGCCGAACTTGTTACCGAGCATCCAGAATTAAAAGCGATTGTTTTGGAATGTACAAATATGCCGCCATATAAAGAAGCGATTAGAAATATAACTAATTTACCAATATTTGATATTACTACATTGATAAATTATATACAGCTGACTATATAGTCTATCTATAAATGTTCCAAATGTGTGAGGTGCACTCCAATAGAGTAAATTTGCAATTTTTAGAACGATTGTATTACAAAAAGAACTGGGATCGTTCCTATTAAAAAGGGGATAGTCATATGCTTGAGATCGTAATACCGCTCTTATTGTTATTTATTATTGCTTTGGGAAAGCAAATACCGAAAATCGGCGGAAATATAAAAATAGCCCTGCTTGTAGCGGCAGTTTCATCAGCAATTATATCAGGGCTAGGGCCGACTGAAACATTGCTGGCGTTTGTAGACGGAGTTGACAGGCTGTCTTGGGTAATCATGCTGTCTATATTTGGATCGTTGTACGCCGAGTCCCAAGTAAAACTCGGTGCAATGGATACGACATTAAATAGTCTCCGGGCTATATTTGGGAACTCGCCAAAAGGATTGATTGCAGCTATCTTCATTACGTTAATTATTGCTGGCTCCCTCCTCGGTGATGCTATTGCAGCTGCAACAGTTATCGGGTTCTTGGTTATTAATTCCTTACATGAGTTAAAAGTGAAGCCGGAACAGATCGGGATGATCATTTTGGTTGGTGCATCCATAGGATCCATCATGCCGCCTATCACCCAAGGAGTTTTTCTTTCTTCATCTTTAGTCGGCATTGACCCAAGCCCCGTCATAAACATTGCTTATATAACCGTAGGGATCGGTGGAGTGTTGGCCATTTTAGAATCATTCAGGTTTGTCCGTGGGAAAAAGATGCCGGACCATTTAAAGGAGAAACAATCTGTTTTTGGCATTTTAAAAGAAAAATGGACAACGTTAGTGCCGCTCGCTGTTCTGGTTGCTATCGTCATTGCAAATACACTGTTTGAGTACAATATTTTTGAAAAATGGTTTTTCTTTGCAGCTATCCTGGAACCATTGAAAGAAATACCGATTTTACAAGGGGTAACCTTTCAAGTTGTGTCAGCGATCATTATTGCCATTATCGTAAGTTTTTTGTTCCCGTCTGTCTGGAAAGAGTCAAAAGGAATCTTCAAAGGCGGATTGTCAAAAGTGAGCCAAACTGTACAAATCCAACTTTGTGCCGGAATTATGGTAGGTGTGTTTTACGCTTCTGGGCTAATTGAAAAGGTTGCCCAGATGACCGAAGGCCTGGCTGCATCTATGGTTAAAGTGGGAGGAGCCTTATCCATTGTTGTTGTTGGAATGTTGACAGGATCCCAGACGACTGCCCAATCGGTCAACGTTACGTTTCTGGCTCCGATTTTGAAAAACATGGACGTTGATCCAACATTAATAGCGCTAGGTGCCTCTCATATTGCTGCCGCCGGACAAAACATGCCTCCGGTCGGATTAACCGCATTCGTTGTTTGCGGGTTGATCGGCGGAATTTTAAACAAAGAGGTGGACCCGATCAAAGTAATGGGCCTTGCCCTGCCTAACTCTTTTTACTTTTTGATTGTCGGGTTAATTGCGTGGTTTATTTGATGGTGTGTGAGGCTTAAGTGAATATACTACGACTAATCATAGATCGGAATATATGATAGGCTTGAACTGCTGAATAGAGGATAACGTTTCTTTATTCAGCATTCCTGAATGCAAATAGAATAGGCCTCTATCATCCGAATAGTAGCACATACCATGGATGTGTATGTGCTACTATTTTCAGTACTGACTATATTTTAGGCCTTAATGGAGAGATTCCAATATTCTGATTGAATATCCTTGACCTTGTCAACGAATTCTTTTTGAATGTCATATAACTCCTCGACTGGCAGATCTTTAAAACCTTCAACAAATGGATCCTCGACATCCGTTCGGTGTCCGGACATCTCTTCAACAATAGCAAGGGAGCAGAATGGAACATATGGAGCACTATACCCTCCCTCGTGACAGGCAACGAGTTTTCCATCACAATATTTTTCAGCTATATTCATCATGAAGCGGGCCATTTTCCTAAACCCTTCCATATTTATCATCATCCTCGCAAGCGGATCGAACATTCCCGGGTCCTGGCCAGCAGAAATTAATATTAATTCGGGCTTAAATTGTTCGGTTATCGGGCCTACGATTTCTTCCAAAGCATACATATATCCGGCATTGCCCGTCCCGGCAGGAAGAGGGATGTTCACATTCATGCCGACACCTTCCCCTCTTCCAGTATCCTCAGCTTTGCCGCGACCAGCGGGATACAAACGCTCTTGATGGAGGGAGATAAACAAAACATTAGGATCATCATAAAAAGCGGACTCTGTCCCGTTTCCATGATGCACATCCCAGTCCAGGATCATCACTTTTTTCAGTCCAAGCACATTTCGGGCATATTTCGCTGCAATGGCGATATTGTTGAACAGACAGAAGCCCATTCCTAATTCCGCTTCAGCATGATGACCTGGAGGTCTTGTTAACGCATAGGCATTATCAACCTTTCCCTCGACTACTGATTCAACCGCCGTAATAGCTCCTCCCGCGGAAAGTAGAGCGATTTCATAGGAACCCTTCCCTACTAATGCCAGCTCACCTGCATCCCCGAAACCGATCGCACTTAATTCTTTTACTTTATTAATGTATGATTCACTATGGTAGAATTTGACCTCTTCAAGGGTAGCGGAACGAGGAGAGATTTGTGTTAATTTTTGCATTAAACCGCTGCGCTCAAGAAGATTTTTAAACCTTCTTTTCGTCGCTGGATTTTCAGAATGGATGTCCGTTTCGATGTAACCTCCTGGCGGCATAAACAACGCACCATTTCCGGTATCATGCCAAAAATAGCTTTCATCACTAATAAAGCCTGTTTTCTTCAATAGTATCCCCTCCAAATCTTTTGATTACTATTAAAGTACAGTAATGGAATGAAAACTATTACCCATTAGTACCATTTTTTGAAATGTTTACAACATTCATATAAAATGAGGTAAAATTGGTGATCCATGAGGAGGAATAGCAATGAATGCAGTTCTATCGTCATTGGAGTTTGAGCAAATGTTCCATTTTTCAGCTCAAATTGCCCGTCCAATAGGGAATATTCGGGCAAATATTCAAGAACATCTTGCTAACTATTTTGGATATGATGAAACTATATTTTGGTTTGCAGATGATAATGGAAATTTAAGAGACCCTATCAATTATCGGCTCAGTGATCAAGTTCTTTTCGAGTATTTAGATGAATACCATCATCATGATTTTTTACATCCTCGAAAAAATGTGGATTTGTTTCGAAGGAAAAAAGCGATTCGTTTAGCCGATATTGTGAATGATGCACAATTCAAGGAGTCTCCTTTTTACAGCTTTATGGAAGCATACGGGTATTTTGATGAAATGGTGGTCGCGCTGATTTACGAAGATTCTTTTGTAGGAGTTCTTGGAATCGCCCAAAAAAAAGAAAGACATCCATTTACTGAAAAGGATCGTATCAGATTTCAATACCTGTCAGATATCATGGCATCTTGCCTGATGCACCAGCTAAAAGGTGAAGAAGTATATCCCTTGTTATCAAAAAGGGAAGCACAAGTCGCCAAACTTGTTAAAGATGGGTGTACGAATAAAGAAGTGGCTGATGAATTATACATATCGACGAATACTGTTAAGAGACATTTGCAAAATATCTATCAAAAATACCAGGTTAAAAATAGAACTCAACTAGTAAAAATGCTGTGATTACGATCAGCTCCTTGCTATTAATAGATCAAGAACTCAAAAGTTGGAGTCCATTCTGAATAAGGGTGGTATTTTTTATCGTGACGGAGTGGTTACTGAGGGGCGAATGATAAGTATGCTAATTTCATATCATTATACAGTTATAGGAGACCCTTCTGTTCTCTAGTTTAGTTGGAGAATAGAGGGTTTTTATTTTTTTGAAATCATGTTGTTTATAATATTTATAAGAAGAGCCTGTAAAAATTATATTTTTTATAAGTATTGTTTTCAACTATACGATTCCGGCTCTCCAAATATGGAAAGAAAGTATTTTCTTTTAAGGAGTCTGCAAACTTTTACACCCCAACTTGGCGGATGAAATCACTTGGTATGACTTTTGCATTAATTACAATCAAAATCAAATTTTGAAGGAGGTAGTCCGTGAGTTATAAGGTAATTGTTGCGGGCGGTGGTCTGATTGGGACTTCCACAGCTTACTACCTTGCAAAATCAGGGGCGGATGTGACCCTTGTTGAATCAAAAGACATTGCAGCCGGCACATCAGGCGCTTGTGACCGGGCCATCATGCTCCAATCGAAAAAACCGGGGCCAACTTTAGACCTCGCCATTCAAAGTGCCAACCTTTATCAGGATCTTGAAGAAGAATTGGAAGCCGACCTTGAATATAGGAAAGGCGGCGGAATGATTATCATTGAAACAATGGAAGAAATGAAGGCAATGGAGGATATGGTAGAGCGTCAGCAAAAAGCCGGAATAGACGTGAAGCTGATATCCGGTGAAGAAGCCCGGGAACGTCAGCCTGGATTATCAAAGGAGTTACTTGGTTCAACTTGGTGGGAGCATGACGCAGAAGTCAATCCACTAAATGTCTCTTTTGCCATGGCAAGAGCAGCCCAAAGATTCGGTGCAAAAATTAAACTGCAGTCCCAAGTGACAGGGTTCATTACAGAAAATAATTGTGTATTGGGTGTCGATATTGCAGGAGAAAAGCTATACGCTGATGCTGTTGTAGTGGCAATGGGAGTATGGACACCTTTGCTGCTGAAACAAATAGGAGTAGACGTTCCCATTATTCCAAGACGGGGGCAGATACTAGTGTCCGAAAGGCTTGAACCATTTCTTGATTGTAATATTCTTAGTGCTTCTTATATCGCAAACAAATTAAAAAGAAACCATAATCATGAATCTGCCGATTCTTTAGGAGTTGGTTTGGCTATAGGGCAAACGCATAGCGGGACTTTGTTAATTGGGGGTTCCCGCCAGTTTGTCGGATATAATACAGAAACGTCACCAGAGATTACACGGAAAATAGGTGAAGCAGCGGTACGCGCTTTACCTCAGCTTACAAATGTACGGGTTATCAGGACATTTTCCGGACTTCGCCCTTATACACCGGATGGCATGCCTATTCTGGGTCCAATCGAAGGCATGGAAGGGATTTATATAGCCGCCGGACATGAAGGTGACGGTGTTGCACTTGCTCCGATTTCAGGAAAAATAATGGCGAAGGTTGCATGTGGAGTGGATCCCGGCATTGATATTAGTCCGTTCTCATTCAGCCGTTTCAACCAGCATATCTCTGGTGCAGAGGGAGTGAATATAAATTGTCCAGTTCCTTCCGAATAAACACGTTGGAAGAAAGACCAAAAAAAATAGAGTTCTATTTTAATAATGAAAAATTAATCGGGTATGAAAATGAACCTATTGCAGCTTCATTACTTGCCAATGGAATTAGAACCATTCGAACATGTGAAATTACCGGTGAAGGCCGCGGAATATTTTGTGGAATTGGCCACTGCTATGAATGCCGGGCAGATGTGGACGGTATCCCCAATGTCCGCACTTGTTTAACTCCAAACAGACAGGGAACGAAGGTGTTTTCACCAAGTGGTTCTCAATCAAGGGAGATATCAGAAGATGAAAGTTGATATTGCCATCATCGGGTCCGGGCCTTCGGGGCTTACCGCTGCTATAGAATTGGCCCAAAACGGATTATCCGTTGCTATCATTGATGAGTATTACCGTCCAGGCGGCAGATTGCTCGGACAGCACTATGAAGATCCCAAGGGTCCACCTGATGAGCGGATTTGGGATGGAAGGAAAGTTGCTGAACAACTGACGGAAAAGGCCCGGAGTCTAGGTGTTCATATTTTAATTGGTGTGACAGCGTGGTCTGTCAGAGGAAAATGGCAAATTGAAATAACTGGAGCAGAGGTAAGCACAATTACCTCAAAAGTGTTGTTAATGGCGACCGGTTCAATCGAAAAGGCATTGCCGATCCCCGGCTGGACCTTGCCGGGAGTAATGAGCATAGGTGCTGCCCAGACGTTTACTAACTTGCATCATGTAGCGGTTGGAAAAAGGGTAATGATTATAGGGATAGACCCACTTTCATTATCAGTCATGATGGAAATGAAAAATGCTGGTATCGATGTAGCCGGTATGGCCTTGCCGCCGCTGTCACCTGTAACCGGGCGAAGCCATTCCCCAAGACAAGTCCTTGGCCGACTTAAGGATGTGGTTGACTTGGCCCCCAGTCCTTTCTTGCGCATGGCAGGGAGGCTTGCTTTAGGCAGGTTCCCGAATCTTACAGCCCAGGCGTTACGGTTTAATTTCCTTAAAGTGAATGGTGTTTCCATTGATTTGCGTAAGTCCGTGACGAAAATTGAAGGGGAAAAACAAGTTGAAGCTGTTACTCTTCAATCTGTATCTGTCGATGGACTGCCAATCGGGAAAGTGGAACAGATTGAAGTGGATGCAGTCTGTTTATCAGCCGGCCTATATCCAATGGTTGATCTTGTCCAGGTTGCAGGATGTCCGCTCATTGATATTCCGGAATTGGGAGGGATGGTTCCACTGCATGGACCGGATATGTCTACATCTAAAGAAGGACTATATGTAGCGGGAAATATAACCGGCATTGAAGGGGCCAAAGTTGCAATGGCACAAGGAAAGCTTGCAGCAGCATCTATTCTGAAAGTCCTTGGAAAGAATAGCTCAATAACTGTAAACGAAGCAATGATGGAAGTGAAGAAAGCACGGGAAATGTCTCCGCTTCGTTTCCTTCCCAAGATTGAGGAAGGGCGTTTGAAGATGGAAGAGATATGGAAGAAAGAAGGCATCATATGAGCGATTTAATTATTTGCAGGTGTGAAGGTGTCTATTTATCTGAGATTCTGGAAGCAAGGGACAATGGGGCAGACAGTATTCCCGGTATCAAAAAAAGGGTCAGGGTCGGTATGGGTTATTGTCAAGGCAGGGTTTGCCAGCCAATCGTCCGTGACATTTTGGAATCAAAAATGGACCAACGAACAAAACCGCCTCTCCAAAGGGCACAAACGCCTGTCCGTCCTGTTCTAATAAGTGACATTATTGGAAATAGAGAGAGCGATCATAATAAATAACTTTTTATTGGAGGGAAATAAATGCACTTACATGGAACCGCATCGATCAATGATGAAGGCCATCTTGAAATTGGCGGATGCGACACAGTTGAATTGGTTGAAAAATATGGCACCCCTTTATACGTTTATGATGTGGAATTGATCAGAAACCGGGCCCGCTCTTTTAAAAAGATGTTTGAAAAGCACGGGGTCAAATCACAGGTCGCCTATGCGAGCAAAGCCTTCTCGTCCATTGCGATGCTGCAGCTTGCCAACGAGGAGGGACTTTCCCTTGATGTTGTATCAGGCGGGGAGTTGTATACGGCCATTGCTGCGAAATATCCGGTTGAAAAAATTCATTTTCATGGAAATAATAAGAGCGAAGAAGAGCTGGAAATGG
>NZ_KB894698.1 GCF_000374565.1 Siminovitchia fordii DSM 16014 = CIP 108821
TAAGTCAACATCGCTCCACTGCGTTCCGCGTGTTTCCTTTATCTCGTCGAAGCCACTCCAGTCTGTACGTCGCTAAACGTCGCCCTCCGCTTTTCTTTTCCAATCTGTATAAAAGCGTATAATTTATTTTCATACACATTTGACGATGTTTTTACAATTTTTATTTAATATAATGAATTTAAAATTGTAAGCACTTGCAAAGGGGGATTTTATATGTTGCCATTCAGCTATGAAGAATATCAGCACAGGCTGGAACAGACGAAGAAAAAAATGTTGGAAAAAGGTATCGAAGTATTGCTCATCACGAACCCAGCAAATATGAACTATTTATCCGGGTATAACGGCTGGTCATTTTATGTTGACCAACTGCTTGTAGTCATTATTGACGAAGAGCAGCCGATCTGGATTGGCAGACATATGGATGCCAACGGCGCAAGAGCTACGACTTGGCTGTTTGATGAACGCATCATCCCTTATCCGGAAACCTATGTACATTCCGACAAACATCCTATGGAATTCGTAGCGGATATATTAAATCAGATTGGACAATCAAACCGCAGAATCGGGCTTGAAATGGAATCTTACTATTTTTCGGCCCTTGCTTATGAAAAGCTGAAGCAAAGTCTTCCGAATGCGGTGTTTACAGATGCTAGTTTGCTAGTTAACTATGTCCGGCTAGTTAAGTCGGACCAGGAGATTGAATATATCAAGCGGGCTGCAAAAATTGTTGAAAAAGGAATGGACGCAGCTGTTCAAAATATCGCAGCAGGTGTCCGCGAATGTGATGTAGTCGCAGAAATCTATAAAAACCTGGTTTCCGGAACTCCGGAATTCGGAGGCGATTATCCATCAATCGTTCCGATGCTTCCATCAGGAGAAAATACTTCAACACCGCATTTAACATGGACAGACAGACAGTATAAATACGGAGAGATGGTCATCATCGAACTGGCAGGCTGTCACCAGCGTTATCATTCGCCGCTGGCAAGAACGGTTTCGATCGGCCAGCCGAGTGAAGAAGCCTATAATGTTTCTCAGATTGTAGTTGAAGGTCTGAACACGGCACTTGAAGCGGTTAAACCAGGTGTCACCTGCGAAGAAGTTGAACTTGCCTGGTATAACGTCATTAAAAAATATGGGATCGAAAAGGAATCCCGCCTTGGCTATTCAATGGGATTGAACTATCCACCTGATTGGGGCGAGCATACCGCAAGTATCAGACGCGGAGATCTTACAGTATTGGAGCCAAACATGACTTTTCATATGATTCCTGGTCTTTGGTTTGATGACTATGGAATCGAGATAAGCGAGTCGTTCCGGGTGACGGAAAACGGATGCGAGGTACTCGCCGATTACAGAAGAGAGTTAATCATAAAGGAAGATTTGGATTTAACTATTATTAGCTAGGTGGTGGGGAAATGCGTATTTTTACTGAATCAGAGATTAAACAAATGATCCAGCTTGAAGAAAAAATTCTGCCTGTCATTGAAGATGCTTTTACACAGTTGGCCGTAAAGGATGTCATCATGCCCCCAATTATGCGGGTGGATGTAAAAGAGAGTAACGGGGAAGTCGATGTTAAAACCGCGTACATTCCGGGAAAAGATATGTTTGCCTTGAAAGTTTCATCCGGCTTCTTTAATAATTACAAGCTTGGCCTGCCAAGTGCAAACGGACTGATGATGCTGATAAGCACAGTCACCGGTGAACCAAAAGCATTACTGCTGGATAATGGCTACTTGACAGAGGTCAGGACTGCCGCAGCAGGAGCGATTGCCGCAAAGCATATCGCAAAAAAGGATGTTCAAACAGTAGGGATCATCGGGACAGGAGCACAGGCGCGCTACCAGTTGAAGGCGTTGAACTTGGTCCGCGATTTTGAAAAAGTGTTGGTTTACGGGCGCTCTCTTGAAAACGCGAAACAGCTGCAAGCAGATATGGAGGATATTCTGGATGCTGATATCCAAATTGCTGAAGATGTGGAAACGGTTGTCCGCAACAGTGACATTGTTGTAACAACAACACCTGCCACAGAGCCCCTGATCAAAGCGGATTGGCTGCACCCTGGTCTCCATATCACGGCGATGGGCTCGGATGCAGAGGAAAAGCAGGAACTCGAAGCGGATGTTTTAAAGAAAGCTGACAGGTTCGTCTGTGATACGAAGGCGCAATGTGCAAGGCTTGGCGAGCTCCATCACTCGATTGATCAAGGATTTATTTCAGAAGATGCCTCAATTATAGAATTGGGTGAAGTGACTTCAGGAAAAACAGAAGGAAGACTGAGCGACGAGGAAATTACTGTATGTGATTTGACAGGGACTGGTGTCCAAGATACAGCCATCGCCCTTCTGGCATTCAAGCTTTTAACAGAAAAAGAAGGCATTGGATTACAGATTGATAACAAAAAGTCTCTTCACTTCACATGAACAGCGGTAGACGGGGGTTAAACCATGATCACGGATAAACAGACAATCATTGAAGAAGTTCGGGCGATTTCACATCAACTGTGCGAGTGGCGCCGTCATCTTCATCAATACCCTGAATTGAGTTTTCAAGAATATGAAACTGGCCGGTTTGTCAGCAGCAAGTTAAATGAATTTGGAAATATCTCTGTTCAGACAAACGTTGCCAAAACGGGTGTCGTCGGTACGCTTTCATCAGGAAGCGGACCGACGATTGCCATCCGTGCCGACATGGATGCCTTGCCTATCTTGGAGCAGAACACCCACTCTTATCGATCGAAAAGGGACGGAGTGATGCATGCTTGCGGTCATGATGCCCATACGGCAATCTTACTCGGCATCGCCAAAATTTTTTCCGATAGATGTAAAGAAGGGAAAATGTCCGGCACAATCAAGTTTTTATTCCAGCCTGCTGAAGAGGATCCTGATGATGAGGGGTTATCAGGTGCACCCAGGATGATTCAGGAAGGAATCCTTGACGATGTCGAAACGGTAGTCGCCCTTCATGTCTGCCCTTGGCATCCTGTCGGCGTAATCCAGGTCAATGACGGCTACAGCATGGCCAATGTCGATGTTTTTCATGCGAAAATCATCGGATCAGGCGGACACGGCGGCTATCCGCATCTGACAAAAGATCCGATTTGGATGCTTGGCTCTGTTTTACAGGCGTTCTATGGATTGGTCTCAAGAAGGATATCACCGCTTGATACAGCAGCGGCAAGCATCGGGAAAATCAATACTGGAACGGCCAGCAACATTATTCCGGAGGAAGTGTCCATTACAGGAACTCTTCGAACCTACTCTCCGGAAGCAAGAGAGCAGCTGATCAAAGAAGTTGAAAACGTTTTTAAAATAACAGAATCCTTCGGTGGCAGCTATACCTTCAATGTTGAAAGAGGGGAACCTGCATTAAAAAATGATCCGGCTGTCAATGCATTATTGGTCCAAACAGCGAGGGACCTGTATCCGGAAATACAAGTGGAAAGGGAACCTTTCGGAATGGGAGGGGAAGATTTCGGCTATATGACGCAAAAAATACCAGGGGCCATGTTTTTCCTAGGCTGCTCGCTTGAAGACGGAAAGAACCGGGATCTTCATACAAATATTTTTGATATCGATGAACGCTGCTTGGAGATGGGAGTATCCATATTGGCGGAAACGGCCGACCGTTTGCTTGCAGGAAAAGGTCTATAAGAAATTCAGGGTCATACAATCATCTGGAAAGGCGTGATGAATTTGTCTACAAAAGTAAGGGGAAGAGAAATGTATCTGGCCGGAAAGTGGGTGGGGAGCGACCGGACGACAGATGTTCTCAACCCCCAGGATAACTCGTTGATTACTACTGTTCCCGCAGCCACTGCAGAGGATATGCTATTTGCGATAGAGGAAGCGAAAAAAGGGGCGGAAATTGCTGCAAACATGCCGGTTCACCTTAGAATGGGCATCATCAATAAAGCAGCAGATTACATTAAAGAAAGAAGCGAAGCATATGCAGTGACCATCTCGCAGGAAGGCAGCAAGACGATAAAGGAAGCAAGGAACGAGGTAAAACGCTGTATTCAGACGCTAAGATTGAGCGCGGAAGAAGCAAGACGGATCAATGGAGAAACAATCCCGTTCGACCAATCTGAAAGCGGCGAAAACCGGGTCGGTTACTTTTACCGTTTCCCAATTGGCATCATCGGTGCGATTACGCCATTCAATGATCCGCTGAACCTGGTTGCCCATAAAATTGGTCCGGCTATTGCATCGGGGAATGCGATCATCGTCAAGCCGGCGACAATGACCCCCTTAAGTGCCCTTCTCCTGGCAAAGGCGTTTGACCATGCAGGACTTCCTGAGAAAATACTATCTGTCGTAACGGGGAGCGGCAGGGACGTTGGTGATGTCCTTGTAACTCATCCGGACGTCAGGATGATATCTTTTACCGGTGGTCTGGAGACTGGTGAAAGCATTGCACGTAAAGCCGGTTTGAAAAAACTGAGCATGGAGCTTGGATCTAATTCTCCAGCTATTGTTTTAAAAGATGCCAATATCAAGGAAGCTGTTGATGCATGTGTATCCGGTGCTTATTCCGCAGCAGGACAAAACTGCATTGGCGTCCAAAGGATTTTCATTGAAGAAGAAGTCTATGCAGATTTCAAATCTTCTTTCTTGCAAAAGACGGCTTTATACAAATTTGGGGACAAGAGCTTGGAAACAACTGACATGGGTCCTTTAATCAATGAAAAAGAAGCCATCAGAATTGAAACGTGGGTAAATGAAGCAGTGGATATGGGGGCAGAACTTTTAATCGGAGGAAAAAGGGACGGTGCGTTTTATACTCCGACTGTATTGGAAAATGTACCGGAAAGCGCAATGATTGCCAAAGAAGAAATTTTTGGGCCAGTTGTTTTGTTATACCCCGTTACTGATATAGAAGAGGCAATTGAAAGATCAAATGATGTTAACTTTGGACTTCACGCAGGAATTTTTACGAAGGATATTGAAAAGGCATTTTCTGCCATTCATCAGCTCAATGTTGGGGGCATCATGATCAATGACAGCGGCGATTACCGGATTGACGGCATGCCGTTTGGCGGGGTCAAAGGCTCAGGGCTAGGTAGAGAGGGCGTCAAATTTGCCATACAGGATATGACCGAACCAAAGGTGGTCAGTTTTAAACTTCAGAATGTCGGAACCCAGCTATAGATTATAACTTCATTCAGCAGAAGTCTCCCACTTCTGTAATTGTTGAGATGAACGCATATTGGTACTCCATTTCAGTGGGGGGTCAAACACCGGCTGAATAAAGTTAAAGCCTCCGGCGGATGCCACAGATTTTCAGAGGAAATTTATCGAGTGGAGCTCGAGAAAAATCTGGGCGCAAATACGCCAAGGCGCATTTGATACTAATAAGTGGGGAGCATCTTATGAAGAAAAAAACGAAGCCGAGTTTTATGAATAGTACCTTTTGGATTTCAGCCATCATCGTATTTTTAGCCGTACTGTGGGGTGCGGTAGATCCTGCTGGCTTGTCGAATGCGGCAAATGCTGCATATGAATTTACAACGAATACTTTTGGATGGTTTTACCTGTTAGCCGTATTGTTTATTGTCGTATTTCTCATTGGATTGGCTCTTAGTAAATATGGCAGCTTGAAGCTTGGAAAAGATGATGAAAAGCCGAAGTACTCCTTCTACACATGGATCGGCATGCTGTTCAGCACCGGATTTGGTGCAGGACTTGTTTTTTGGGGAGTTGCCGAGCCGATGAGCCATTTTGTCAACAGTCCGCTGGCATTGGAGGGAAAGTCCCCTGAAGCGGCAAGGGTCGCCATGCAGTATTCATTTTTCAACTGGGGTATACATCAATGGTCCGTATTCACCATTGTCGGGTTAGTGTTGGCCTATTTCCAGTTCAGGAAAGGTGAGAAAGCGGAAATTAGTACGACATTGAACCCGTTGATCGGGAGAAGAGGTAAAAACGGAATTCGTAAAACAATCAATGTACTGGCTGTCATTGCAACGGTGATGGGGGTTGCTACTTCACTGGGCATGGGGATTCTGCAAATCAACGGCGGGCTGGACTATTTATTTTCAATCCCGCAAAATACCCCGAGTCTCCTGATCATCACCGCAATTTTACTGGTCATGTACCTTACTTCAGCGGTCACTGGGCTTGATAGAGGAATCAAAATTTTAAGCATTTTAAACCTAAGTATGGCATTGGGATTGGTTGTTATCGTCCTGCTATTGGGACCGACTAGATTTATACTTGAAAGCTTTACTTTAGGTATCGGCGACTATATCCAGAATTTTTTCGGCATGAGCTTGGCATTGTCGCCCTACCAAGGAAGTACTTGGACGAAGGAATGGACGATCGCCTATTGGGCATGGGTCATTGCCTGGTCTCCATTTGTCGGTGCATTCATCGCAAGGATTTCGCAGGGAAGAACAATCCGGGAATTTATCTTCGGCGTATTGATCGTCCCTCCATTGATAGCTACTATGTGGATCGGAGTTTTTGGAGGCACTGCAATTCATATGGATCTTTTCCAAGGTGGCAATATTGCGGATGCCGTTCAAACTGACGTGACAAGTGCCTTGTTCGCCACATTCGGTAACTTCCCGATGAGTACTGCTCTTTCAATTGTATTTATTTTGTTGATTGTCACATTCTTGGTTACTTCGGCAGACTCGGCTACCTTTATTCTAGGAATGATGACATCAAATGGTGATATGAATCCATCGACTTTGGTTAAAGTGATCTGGGGTGTTCTTATGGCCGCTATCGTTGCTGTGCTCATCATCAGCAGCGGATTGCAAGGGCTGCAGACGGCGTCGCTTGTCACAGCGCTTCCATTTACTGTTATATTGCTACTTATTACCTATTCGCTGATCAAAACAATCAAAGAGGATCACAAACCGAAAATCACATCGGAATCAGTGCCAGAGTTTGTAAGAAAAAGAAAGGCTCAATAAAATTAAAAAACTAGGAGGAATGTAATATGGCTATGCAAATAAGGAACGATGCACAAGTGAAATTCGAGGAACTTTCTACTCTTGATAAAAAGCACTTTTTACATCCGTCAACTTCCATCAAACAGCATATGGAAAACGGACCTGGATTTATTTTTACAGAAGGTGAAGGGATTTATTTAAAAGATGTCAGAGGCAGAAAACTGATTGACAGCTTATCTTCCCTTTGGAATGTAAATATCGGTCATGGCAGATCGGAACTGGGCCATGCGGCGGCAGAGCAAATGTCAAAGCTGGCATTCAGTTCAACATTCGCTGGGAACAGTCACGAACCGGTTATCGAACTGGCTCAGAAAGTGGCTGAATGGGCACCTGGTGATTTAAACACAACGTTCTTTACGTCCGGCGGCTCTGAATCAAATGATACGGCTTTTAAAACGGTCCGCCATTATTGGAAAGTGAAAGGCCAGCCGAATAAAACCAAAATTATTTCCCGTAGCCTCTCTTATCATGGCGTAGCAATGGGAGCGACAAGCGCAACAGGAATCGAGCCATTCAGGGAGTTCACTACGTCTTTGGCGCAAGGCTTCCTATATGTAGATTCGACAATTGAATCGCTAAAAGCATTGATTGAAAAAGAGGGCGCAGAGAACATAGCTGCATTTATTTCCGAGCCAATTCAAGGATCCGGAGGAGTTAATCCACCGTCAGAGGGCTATTTCCAGGAAGTCCGCAAAATCTGTGACGAGAACGATATTCTGTTCATCGCTGACGAGGTTATTTGCGGATTCGGAAGAACGGGCAAGAACTTTGGTATGGATCTATTTGGAGTCGTTCCAGACATCATCTGTATGGCTAAAGGAATTTCCAGTGGCTATGCTCCAATTGGTGGAATGGTCATTTCTGACAAAATCAAAAATGAGTTGATGGAAAACTATGAGGGTAACTTCTGGCATGGCTACACATATAGCGGTCATCCGATGTGCTGTGCTGTTGCGCTTAAAAACCTGGAAATCATCGAAAATGAGAACATGGTCGAAAATGTCCGCTACATGGGAGAAGAGCTTCAAAAAGGTCTAAAGTATCTTGAAGAGACGCATGCATTCATGGGTAACCGCAGGGGAGTCGGCCTGCTTGGTGCCATTGAGTTCTTCAAAAATGTAGAAACGAAAGAAAGATATGCGGAGGCGATTTCTGCAAAAGTGGTAGCCAAAGCCCTTGACCGTGGCCTGCTGGGCAGAAGTATTGTGTATGGGGGCCAAGATACATTGGCATTCGCACCACCGTTCTGCATTACACAAGAAGAAATTGGAACTATGATTTCCATTATTGACGATTCTATTGTTGAAGTGAAAAAAGAGCTGTAAAGTTTCTGTTTTTTATGAACTGCACCCTATTAGGAGGTGCAGTTTTTTAGCTTGAATTCTTTTGCAACACAAAAGATGGAGGTTGTAGCGGGAAACTTTATTATGGAGAATTTTTTTGAGGAAATCAATCGAGTACGATAACAGAAATATATTTCAATACCATTGGGTGGATTTCTTAGGAGACAGGCCCATTTCTTCTTTTTCGTTCGAAGGATCTCTGGTCTCCTTAATAATAGGTGTCCGCATTCATGTATCCCTGTCTACATTTCAGCTTTCTGAGTCAATAACTATCAAAATATTATAAATAAAACTTATATTTTAAATAAACTTATGTTATTATGTATATATTCGAAATATTTGTTGAAAGGTGGGCAGTCAGTTGGAGTTGGCAGCTAAAAACTGAACCTTTTGAAGCATACATATTGGCGGGGTGAAAAGTTGGTTCAAAATTCCTTAAAAGCAGATGTTGTTTATGATGCGGGCCCTACGGGTTGTGGAGAATTGATCATGAATCTATTTATGAAAATGAATAAAATGAATAAGAATCAAGTGATAGAGGTCAAATCCTACGACTTGGGTGCAAGGGAAGATATCCCGGCATGGTGCCGCTTGCAGGGGCATACGTTATTGAAGCGGGTGGATCAAGGGAAAGAAAGTGTATATTACATTCGGAATAATACATAAATTTCAAGGGGGAAATATACATGGGGAAAATTGCAGTCAGTATTACTTGTGCTAAAAATGATACGGATAAAGCAACTGTTGGATTTGTTGTAGCAAACGCTTCTGTTGCATCAGGACAAGAAACGGTCGTTTTTCTAACTGTTGATGGCGTCTATCTGAGTGAAGAGGGATATACAAATGATATCCATGAAGAAGGTTTCGCTCCATTAAAAGAACTAATGAGTCAATACCTGGAAGCAGGAGGACAACTGTGGGTTTGCAGCCCATGTTTTAAAAAACGCGGGTTGGATGAGGAGAAACTGGTAAATGGAGCAAAAATAGTCGGTGGTGCAAAGCTTATTGAATTCCTTTCTCAAGGTGCTGCCTGTATCACTTATTAGGGGGAATAAGAATGAAGGAAATTCCGGCGGTTGCAGCAACTTGCGATGGAGGAGACTTGGACTGTGGTTCAGGTCTTCTCCTTATTATTAAGAAACATATCGATGGTATCCAAAATGGGGAAGTATTAGAGGTCCGGAGTCGGGAGCGGACTGTTGCAGAAGATTTGCCAGCCTGGTGCAGAATGGTTAAACATGAATATCTTGATTCCAGGAAAAATGAAGAGGATGTGAGTTACTTTATCAGAAAAGGCGGAACAGAAAGCAGCCTTCAGGAAGACTTTGAAGCAGCTCGAAATTACCAATGGAGCGTACGCGTTCAAGCGAAAGAAGGATTGACGGCCAATGTCCACAGTCGAAATCATACGTTTAAAGCAGGCCAGCCGGCTGATTTTTCAGCTGCTGTGGATGCACCCAGTGCGGTCGATTATTTGTTGGGTTCTCTTGGGACTTGTCTTGTTGTAGGTTACAAACAGCATGCATCTCGCAGAGGCTTAACTATAGATGCTTTGGAGTGTAGTGTAAAAGGAAGGATCGACAATGTCCTTTATCATATGCAGCTTGAAGATGAAGGAAGTCCAATGCTTATAGAGATAAGCGGTACGTTTTATGTAAGTTCACCGGAAGAAGCAAATTTGCTGGAAGAAGCTTGGGAATTGACTTTGGAACGATCTCCAATTTTTCAAACATTATCCCGAACCGTACATATTGATATTAGATTTGCACCAGTTTTTTAGGAAGAAGGAGGGGCAGGAAATGGAGCTACCGTTGTTTCCTACTACAGTTGTTGGAAGCTGGCCTAGGTCCAAGGAGATATTACATGGACTTCGCGACAAAAAGGCTGGCAGAATAAATGAGAGCGAATTTAATAAAATTGCCGACAAGGCGGTAATCGATTGTTTGAGATTGCAGGAAGAAGTTGATCTTGACATTGTATCAGACGGAGAGCAGCGACGGGACAATTTTATCTCTTTTGTAGCTGGAAAATTAGATAATCGTAGTCGCGGATTCGGGTTTTATTCGTCGTTCCAACATCTATTAAAATTGCTTGGCTTTTCGCAAAAACCTTTCATGTAACGATTGATACGGTTCGTCATTATATAGAGATGGGCTTGTTAATTCCGACGAAGAAAGGGTCCCATTATTATTTCGACTCAACTTGCACGGATGATATGGAATTGATCGTCAAGTTAAAACGGCTGCAATTTACTTTGCAGGAAATTCATAAAGTTATATCTTTGAAGCGTTTGACCCATTTCGTTGATATCCAGGAAATAGATTTTTATTTGAAAGTGTTGATTGAAAAGAAGCAGGAACTTCTCAGGGAAAGGGAAAAATTAAACAAGTCCCTCCAGTTGCTGGATGAAAAAATCGAATCGATTCATCAGAAGAATGTTTCAACAGAAGAAACCGGCGTCCCGTTGATATTTTTACCGATGTTTTACTGCCCGCATTGCCAAGAAGCTCTTCATGTCACAGATGCTTTTATTAAAGAGCAGTATGTATTAAAGGGGGCTTTCCGCTGCTCCTGCGGATATGAAGCAGCAATCAGGGATGGGATTATTATCACGCCGAACCTTTCTACTTCGCCCCAGAACGAACATTATATATATGATCAGCAAATGATTAAAGAGATCACTCCAAGCTTCATCAGTCTGCTTGAGAAAGCTAATCAGTGGATTTATAAACGGATGCAACGGAAACACTTTTCAAATAAGGTAATACTCGAAACAAACATAGAAACATATGTTTTTCCACCGAAGTTGCTATATACACTATGTCCTGATGCCCTCTATGTTTTTTGTGGAAATACGGTGGAGATGCTTAGGAAATTGAAGAGAAAAATAGAGCATTTCAACCCAAAACTGAATGTGATATATATTGTGAACAGCCAGTTGGACTTGCCCTTTAAGTACCAGTCAATCGACGTTGTCCTGGATGTCTTATCTTTTAATGATTATTCGCTGTTTAACAATGCTCTTCCTCTGAAGAAACTAACCCCGTATTTTAAGCAGGCAACTGCGATTTTCGGTTATAGCATTTATTATGAAAAGCAATCCCGTTCCTATAAAAGGTTGCAGGAGCTCTATCCCAATGGACACGTAGAGAATCTTCAATTCAGTTTTCTTGAAAGTAATCTTGCATGTAGCGGGTTTTTTCTGAAGGAAAAGGAAAATATCGGAAATACAGAAAACCCTGGAGAATATATTGATTACCACTATGAAAATGAAAAGCTGCATTGTGTGGCATACACTGCGGAGAGTAAATGATGTTAAACCTCTTTTCCAACTGGGGAAGGAGGTATTTTTATGGGAATTGTACAATTAAATGTATTTAAAAGCAGAAAATTCCGGTAATTCCCCCTGAAAAATTATGAAATGACTCCATTTATGAATAGTTTAGCGACTGCATGTGAACGGTTTTTGGCACCAAGTTTTTTAATGGCTGTTTTAACGTATTGATTGACAGTTAATTCGCTAATGTCCATTAAGTATGCCATTTCCTTTGTACTTTCTCCTGCAGCAATCCGTTTCATTACTTCTAATTCTCTTCTGCTTAAGATTTGAGTGCCTGCATCTTCGTTTGAACTGTTAATTAATACTTTCCCTACTAGTTTCCCATAGAGGGTAAAAGAAGAAAGCAGGTGATCGTCAATGAGGGTGTTTTCTTCAAATTCTGAACTGCATATATAGCCAAAGACAACGGTGCCATAATAGATTGGGACAACAACGAGGGTATTGAAGTCGGAAGAAATGGAATATTTACTGCTCATTTTTTTCAAGTACTCAAGCCCAGTGCAATATTTTGCTTTCTTTTCACTAATGGCGGAATAAATAATGGGGAAGTTCCGAATATCATCCCGGATTTGCCCTATATGTACACCGCCTTCTGAGTTAAGGAAAATCAGTCCTTCTGCAAGATAGCCAAGTGGCGAATATCTTAACAAATACCCATTTTCCACAGGGAAAATATCTATATAGAGTTCTAGAATGTTAAAAAGATGCTGTTCATGACTTGAGGCAGACTCTAAATTTTGTATGGATTGTTGAATGGTATAGTGTGAGATCACTGAATCATCCCCTTTTTAAGGTATATAATATCTTAAAAATAGGCAATGTTCAAACATTTTGAAAATATGTATTATTTAGATAAGCGTATTATCTAGTAAGAGGAATCGTGGGAAAAGACAAACGGTTTTTAAGAAACTTTGTTCCTTCATTATCTTAATTAGGGAGGTAGTAAAAAGATGTCAACTACTCTTGTGGAAGATTTGGATGCAGTTGTCATTGGAGCCGGCTTTTCTGGATTATATATGCTCCATCGTTTGCGGGAGTCAGGTTTCTCAACCCGAGTGTATGAAGCTGGGGATGGAGTAGGCGGGGTCTGGTATTGGAACCGTTATCCAGGAGCACGTTGTGATGTAGAAAGTATTTATTATAATTATACCTTCTCTGAAGAGCTCTATAAAAAATGGACTTGGACTTCCAGATACCCTGAACAGCCTGAAATTTTAAGGTATCTTAATTTTGTAGCAGATACATTTGATTTGCGTAAGGACATTCAGTTTAATACCCGAATAACCGCAGCACATTATGACGAGACAAAGAATAGATGGGATATTCAGATAAATGATGGTACATGCGTTTCGGCAAAGTATTTAATATCAGGAGTAGGATGTTTGTCCGCTGCCAATGTTCCTGATTTTAAAGGCTTAGATTGTTTTGAGGGAGAATGGTATCATACCGGACACTGGCCGCAGAAAAAAGTCGATTTTAAAGGGAAGCGGGTTGGCGTCATTGGTACCGGATCAAGCGGGGTCCAGGCAATTCCTGTAATTGCGAAAGAAGCGGACCACCTTACTGTTTTTCAGAGAACCCCACAGTATACAATGCCTGCAAGAAACCGTCGCTATGACCCAAAGTTTATTAAGGAAACAAAAGCAAATTTTAAAAAAATCAAGGAGATCATGCGCAACTCTCCAACTGGAAACGGTATTCAACTTCGACCTATTTCTGCACTGTCCGATTCACCGGAAGAGCGTCAACAGGTATATGAGAAAGCTTGGGAGGAAGGAGGCTATGCACTGACGTCCGCCTATTACGACCTTATTATCAATGAAGATGCCAATAAAACGGCGGCCGATTTTATCCGTTCGAAAATCAAGGAGACGGTACATGACCCTGAAGTAGCGGAAAAGCTGTTACCTGACTACTATTTTGGGACGAAGCGTCCAATCTTGGATACGGATTATTACGAGACATACAACCGGGATAACGTTACCTTAGTAGATATCAAGAAAGTTCCAATTGAAGAAATCACTCCAAAGGGGCTTAGAACAACGGAAGCGGAATACGAATTAGATATTATCATCTTCGCCACCGGTTATGATGGCATGACCGGCCCACTATTCAAGATTGATATTCGCGGAAGGGAAGGCGTATCTTTGAAGGAAAAATGGGAAGATGGCTCTAGAGTAAGGACATATCTTGGCCTCGCAACCGCAGGCTTTCCGAACTTCTTGATGATTACAGGTCCTGAAAGTCCATCCGTATTGGTTAATATGCCGTCAGCCATTGAGCAGCATGTGGAGTGGATTGCCGATTGTATGGAATATCATCGAAAGTATGGTGTAGAAACAATGGAGCCTACCGCAAAGGCAGAAGAGGCTTGGAGCAAACATTGCCGGGAAGTAGCCGACAACACACTATATGTGAAAACAGATTCCTGGTATACCGGTGCGAATATCGAAGGCAAACCCCGTAGCTTCCTTATTTACCTTGCCGGGTTTGATGTATATAAGCAGAGATGCGATGAAGTGGTATCTGATGGATACAGCGGATTTACCTTATCCCCTATGCAGGTAATGAATTAGTAGATAGATAGTCTAAATTCAGAATGGAGGAATTCAATGACTATGAAAAATAAAGTTGCGGTCATAACTGGTGCCGGGAGCGGTATCGGCCGATCCGTTAGCTTCAAATTGGCAGAGCAAGGAATGCGTGTGGTGGTTGTTGACCTTGATCATAAACGGGGTGAAGAGACTCTTGCTTTTGTAAAAGAAAAGGGTGGAGAAGGCATTTTTATCAAAGCGGATGTTTCGAAAAATGGGGATCTTGAAAAGTATGTTTCCACTGTAAGGGAGAAATATGGCAGAATCGATGTATTTGTCAATAATGCAGCCATCCTTAATCAACCAGCTCTATTGGCGGACCATAGTGAGGAAATGTTTGATCAAATCATAGCGGTTAATTTGAAAGGTGCATTTCTGGGACTGAAACATGTATTAAATGTGATGGAAAAGCAGAAATCAGGAGTGATTATAAATTCAGCCTCAACAGGGGGGATTCATAGTACGCCATATTTAAGCGTTTATGCTGCGGCCAAACATGGAATTGTCGGTCTTACAAAAACGTCCGCCGTTGAATATGGACCGCTGGGGATAAGGATAAATGCTATTTGTCCAGGCGGTGTCATCACTAATATGACGAAACACCTGGATATGAGTGACTCCGAACAAAACGGGCCGCTTGGAAGACCTGCAAACCCGGAGGAGATAGCGAATGTGGTCAGTTTTCTCGCTTCAGATGAAGCCAGTTATATGAACGGATCCATAGTCACCATTGATGGAGGTTTAACGGCATAGTTTGCTGCAGAAAGAAAACTATTCGGAACAATGGCCTAACCTATTGCAAAATAATTTGAAGGCACATACATCTTTTAAAAAATAAACTGGAGGAGATTAAGAATGAAAAATAGAATTGATCCCGAATTACAAGAGACACTCGATTTTTTCCCACCCCTTGATTTAGATAATATTGAAGCGACTAGGAAGATGATGGCTGAAATGTCGCAAGCTATAGGAATCCCGATGGATCCGTCTGTTCAAATTTCTACGAGAATGGTTCCTGGTCTGGATGATAACCCTTCTGTTCGGGTACGGATTTATGAACCGAAAGAAAAAAGCGGAATCTTGCCTGGGCTTTTATGGATCCATGGGGGCGGCTATGTTATGGGAGACCCGGAAGGTGATGACGTTTTGTGTCAGCGATATGTCACTGAAGCAAATTGTGTTGTTGTCTCCGTCGATTATCGCTTAGCGCCGGAACATCCGTATCCGGCAGGACTTGAGGACTGCTATGCTGCACTCAATTGGTTTTCTGAACGTGCATCCCAATTAGGAGTCGATTCTTCTAGAATTGGAGTGGCGGGGGCAAGCGCAGGAGGCGGATTAACAGCAGCCCTATCATTACTAGCCAGAGATAGAAAAGGTCCCGAATTATGCTTTCAAATGCCATTGTACCCAATGATAGACGATCGGAATAATACGCCTTCAAGTTTAGAAATAACAGGGAATATGATCTGGAATCATGATTTGAATCAAAAAGGATGGTCCATGTACTTAAATGGTAAAAATGGAACAGAACATGTATCTCAGTATGCCTCCCCAGCCAGGGCAACTGATTTAACAGGTTTGCCATATACCTATACATGCGTCGGACAATTAGATCCCTTCCGTGACGAAATACTGGATCACCCAAAATGGGATATTCTTATGCAAGAAACCTTGGCGTAGTTGGCAGGGAGACATCGCAAATACATAGGGAGCCATTAGCATGTTACTGAATGGATTTGAACTACTTAAACTATGCAATCGCAGGACACACATAATAACCGCGCCAATGCAAGCGCGGCTGAAAGAAATGTATTGAACATCCGATATTGCTGACAAGAATCATTTTGAACCCAACCTAAATTTACAGATCTGGTTTCTTATTAAATGACTTACTCGAAGAAACATTTCCGGACCTGTTAACTTTCTTTTCAACCCCCTCAAACCCGTGATAACACCCTGGATATAGGTGGAACTCAACATCCACCCCAGCGCGGCAAAGGCGCGTTACATAAATCATGCAGATGTGGTAGCTCTCCAGCGACATTGGGAAAACTTACAATTTGAATATATTCAAGAAAAATATCGGCCTTATAAGGAGGTTCTTAGAAATACTTTACCGATGGCGTTTAGAGATTATGGGTATCCTTTCAGTACCGAAGATGCCATTCGTTTTTCGGATTCAATGGGAAGCTGGAAGCCCTTTCCTGATACTGTAGATGCTTTAAATGAATTAAAGAAATATACAAAAATTGCCCTCATTACAAATACGGATGACGCAATTATCTCTGAAACAGTCAAGCATTTGGGGGTTGAATTCGACGCAATTGTTACTGCTGAACAGGCGGGTAATTATAAACCAAATCGTGATGGTTTCCATTTAGCACTTGAAAAATTAGGCCTTGATAAATCAGAAATCCTGCATGCTGGTTTCGGTTTTAAATATGACGTTATTCCTGCTTCAGAGCTTGGCATAAAAACTTGTTGGATTAATCGATATGGCGAAGTACGCCCTGCTAGTGTAAAAGAAACCTATCTGGTAGGGGATATGACAACTTTTACTTTACTGGTAAAAGGACTGATTCAAACCTATAACAAGGATGATCAAAATGTGCCCTTTTGAAGGGCACGTTTAATTTTGTATGAGGGGAGCGGAAAATTTGTTTCTAAGTAAATAATGCATGATCCGGAAAACGTTAAAGGATGGGTGGCAGATAAAACATTAACCTGCTATGGTGTGCAAATCCTGTTTAAAAGGAAAATGGTTTTCATGGAATACATAGAGAGAAATTCAGGAGAAATAAATGAAAATCAACATCAATAAAGTGTTTATTATCTAGATTCATAAAAGACAAAACTAGAATAAACATACGGATGAAAAAAGCTTTGCCTATTATAGGTTTCAAGGTATTTTCCATTTTTTTGAATTCATTATCTCCACTTTAGAGATCCGAGCTCGTATATTTGGCAACTTGGGGCGATGGAGTCGTCCTTGTCATGTTTTTCTAACTTCCTCAGATTGTACCATAGCCATATATTACTATGGTGGACATCCAGTGTATTTCCTTCCCCGAGAGTAAAACGCAGTGGGGGATGTCTAACAATACCTGCAGTATCAAATAAAAACACTTGAAGATTTATCCTCTGTCATTTACATTATAAACAGAGCTTAATTCCAAAAAGGAATAAAGGTGATGGACACAGATATATTTTATCAGGGGGATGAAAATTGCTGAAAGAATTCCTGGCTGACGATTCTAGAAAAAATTCACTTTTAAAAGAGACATACAGACAGATCCAAAAGCGCAAATTCATTTCAAAAGCGGAGTTGATCGAGCTTTTACAGGCAAGGCCGACAACGATGACCAGGACGATCGAGGAATTGCTCCAAAACGGCTGGATTAAGGAAGGAGGAATCGGTCCTTCCAGCGGTGGCCGTCCGCCAATCTTATATGAAACGGTCAAGGAAGCTGCATGGGTTATCGGGATCGATATATCTCGGGCTGCCGTAAGAACGGTTCTGACGACGGTTGATTTTTCCATATTGGAGCGGCATGTCATCCCGATGACGAAGGAACAGACGCCTGATGTTGTTTTTCAAGAGATCAATAATTTAATCGACAAATGGCTGGCGAAATATAATATATCCTTTAAAGACTTGCTCGGTATCGGGGTAGGAGCAGTTGGACCAATTCAAAGGAAAGAAGGAAAAATGGTGAATCCCGAATCATTTCTTTCTTCCGGATGGGAAAATGTTGATATCAGGGAAAGGCTTTCCCGATTCCCCGTGCGCATTTTAGTTGATAATGGAGAAAATAGTGCGGCGGTGGCTGAATTTGTCAGGCATGGCGAATCGTTCCGCAATATTCTTTATTTTGTCCAAGGATACGGAATCAGGGGCGGTGTCATGAGTGATGGAAAAGTATTTAATTCCGACCGGGGGGATACAAGTGCCTTGGGACATGTTATTGTACAGGCAAACGGCAGGGTCTGCATATGTGGCAGGGAAGGATGTTTGAGCGCGTATGCATCTTTCCCTGTGATGGTTGAAGAATACAGAAGAGCCA
Source organism: Siminovitchia fordii DSM 16014 = CIP 108821 (assembly GCF_000374565.1). Lineage (GTDB taxonomy): Bacteria > Bacillota > Bacilli > Bacillales > Bacillaceae_C > Siminovitchia > Siminovitchia fordii. The sequence goes on from NZ_KB894698.1 coordinate 18,309, forward strand.
GCGGTAAAAAGGAAATATCCTTTGAGGGTTTTTTGCAATTACTGAAAGAGAATGACCCCGAAGCAGTCCGGATTGCAAAAAAAGGCGCTTTCTACTTCGGAATCGGTCTGGCAAACATCATCAATTCGGTTCGTCCGGAACTCGTTGTTCTCCACGGCAGCCTTGTCTATGAGGTCCCTTTTTTTTATGAAGAAGCGACTGACTGCGCAAAATCCCATATGTATATGCCGGGTGCCTTGTCTCCTGCATTTAAAAAAGGCTCCTTAAAAGAAGAAGCCATTGCACTTGGAGCGGCCATGCAGGTGTTACAGTCATATTTTGATGTGGGCTAACAGGTATACTTTATTCTTAAAAGGAAAAAAGAAGAAAGGGGGCGTCTTTACAAATGAAAGAAAAAAAGGTTCATTTACTCCTGCAGCTGTTTTGGACGTTCATGAAGATCAGCCCGGTCACATTTGGCGGGGGATTTGTCATGATGCCTCTAATGAAGAAAGAAGTTGTTGATAAGAAAAAATGGATTAAAGACGAAGAAATCGTCGATTCCATTGCACTTGCACAAGCAGCCCCTGGCTCAGTGGCGGTCAATTCGGCCGCTTTTGTCGGATATCGGATTGGGGGAGTGAAGGGAGCGATTGCCGCGACAATCGGTATGATGATTCCGACTTTTTTTATAGTCATCATTTTAAGCCTTTTATTTCTTACCGTCAGAAATAATCATTATGCAGAGGAAGCTTTTAAAGGGATCAGGCCGGCGGTCGTCGCCCTGATTGTATACGCTGCATGGACAACCGGCCGATCCTCTATTTCTGATAAGACAACCTTGACTATTATGGCATTGGCAGTCATACTGCTTATTTTCTTTCATATGCATCCTGTCCTTCTGATTACAGCAGGAATCTTAAGCGGGATCTCAATTAAAAAGTTGAAGTCATCAAAGAGGGAGTAAATCGTCTAGATCAGAGGTCGACTAAGGAGGGGAACCGCATATGCTATTGGATCTATTTCTTACGTTTTTGCTGGTCGGTTTTGTTTCATTCGGAGGTGGATACGCCATCATCCCGATGGTTGAATTGGAAGTTACACGTCATGGCTGGATGACATCCCAGGAACTGATCGATGTCATTGCGGTTGCCGGGATGTCGCCGGGGCCGATTGCCACGAACACAGCCGTTTTTATTGGTTTTCATACAGCTGGATTGCTCGGAGCTATTGTAGCGGCAGTTGCAATCACACTTCCTTCGGTTCTGATTGTATTCATCATCGCCGCTTTCTTTTACAAATTGTACGAAGCCCCCGCGGTACAATCCGCTTTTTATGGACTCCGTCCTGTCGTTACCGCGCTAATCATATTTGCAGCCTATTCATTCGCTGGCTCTAACGGCCTATTCTCTCTTTCGGAAGAGGCGTTGCCAGGAGGCCTCCTGTTTTTATTCTGCTTATTTGCCCTGATGAAATTCAAATGGCATCCCGCATTGATCATCCTCATCGCCGGTTTTGCAGGCATTGTCATATACTGAGACAATTACATTTGATATTGCACCTTCTGCCAGGCTAGGCTAATCTAGTATCACGGACTGGAAGGCTCTGTCGGGAGGTGTAGCTTTCTGTTGAAAAAACTTGTCATTATTTTTATAAGTTTTATTTTAGTATTCTTTCCTGTATCAGCTCAAGGGGATCAAGATGAAAGCCCTGCAAATGGGAAAAGTGTGAATTCTCTTGAAATTAAGGTTTTGAAGGTTGGTTTTGATCCGAAATCTCCGCCTTATCAATTTATCCGTGATGACCGGTATGTCGGTTTTAATATTGATTTGATAGAAAAAATTGCCGAGGATCAGAATTTCCGGGTGCAATATGTTCCGCTTACCATCAACCAGAGCATTGAAGCCCTTCGTGAAGGAGAGATCGATATCATCCTGGGGGTACCGTTCACGGCCGAATTTAGTGAAGTGGTTGATTTTACTGATCGGTATTTGACTTCTTCAGTTGGCGTCTTAGTTCCAGAGGGCAGTCCGATCAAGGAGCTCACTGATCTTCAAGGCAAGAGGGTTGCTATTCAGTACAATACAATGGAATATGGCTTTCTGAGGAATATTCGGCATATCCATTATCACTCTGCCCACAATGTGAAAACCGGTCTTGAGGTTTTGTACAAGGAACGAGCGGATGCCTATGTCGGGAATCAGATTACAGCAAAATATCTATTGAAAGAAAAAGGGCTGGAAGATCAATATCAATTTTTAGACAGCCACTTATTGCCGCTTGAATACTCTTTTGCTGTTCAAAAAGGGAACTATCAATTGATGCATCATTTGAATATAGGAATTCGGCAACTTAAACTGACGGACAGCTATTCCGAAATATATAATGAGTGGTTTGAAGATTTTGAGTCGCCATTGAGCGAAAAATTAAAGAAAATCCGTGAGATGCTCATTTTTATTGTTGTCTCGGCGCTTATCATCTTCTTGCTGGGATTTCGTTGGAACCGAATCCTCCAGCGGGAAGTCAATCGAAAGACGAAAGACTTGCAAGCAATGAATCTGTCTTTAATAGAACAGGTTCAAAAAACCAAAAACAGCGACCAGTTCAAAGAGCAGATTTTAGAATCCAGCGCCAGAGGAGTCGTCACGTGTAACCATAATGGCATCATTACAACAATCAATAGTGTCGCCCTCGAAATGATGGGGGAAAAGCAAAAGCCGGAAGGAAAAAAAGCAAGTGATTTTCCTTTTCTATGGAATATGCTTGAAGGGAATATGGATGAAACAATCAAATCGGGAAAGAAGTTAATCGGAAAAGAACGGAAGGCGGCACTTCCGGGTAGGGAAGATTCCTATTTACGTTATGATATCCAGCCGTTATATAATTTCGAGAAAAGAACTACAGGCGTCCTCCTCTTTTTTGAAGATATTACAGCGGAAAAGAGAATTAAGGACCAATTGCAGGAACAGGAAAAGAGCCGTGCCCTGATTCAGCTTGTTGCAGGACTGGCACATGAGATCCGAAACCCACTCACATCCATCAAAACATTTGTTCAACTTATCCCGATAAAAATGGACAATGAGAGGTTCCGAAATGAAATCTCCACTCTTGTACCGAAAGAGATCGAGCGCCTTAATCAGCTTGTGGAAGGGTTGATTAATTACGCCAAGCCGGAGAGCGGTGTTGCAAAACCCCTTAATTTGGAAAAGCTCATCCAATCTACGATTATTTTATTTAAACAGGAGGCAGAAAATAAAAATATCGAAATCAGGTGGGAAGTGGAGGCTGATTTATGGATTGAGGCGGATGAGAGCCAAATAAGCCAAGTATTGATCAACCTGTTTCTCAATGCTATTGAATCGATGGATAACAAAAGGAAAAATAATCAAGAACAGGAGACATTATCCCTTTTTATAAGGGCCTGTCGGTCCGGAGAAACGGTGGTCGTGAAACTTTCCGACCAAGGGGAAGGGATATCGGAAGAAGAGATAGGAAAAATTTTCGAACCTTTCTATACGTCAAAAGCATCAGGCGCCGGGCTTGGGCTCTCTCTTTCAAAGCAATATATAATAGAGAATAACGGATCCCTGACAGTCGAAAGTGAACCGGGCATCGGAAGTATATTTGAGCTGAGGTTTCCTAAAAAGGAGAATCAAGAATGAAAGTTTTAATCATAGATGATGAACAGGCCATTTGTTCTTCATTGAAGTTTGCGTTGGAAGATGAGTTTGAAGTGAAAGCAATGACAGATCCCTATAAAGGGCTTGCAATATTAAAAGAACAGGAGTTTGACTTTTGTCTGCTTGACCTTAAAATCGGTGCTGTGAACGGGCTTGATATATTAGAAGAAATTAAAATTATCCAGCCCGCCACAGTTGTTGTGATGATGACAGCGTACGGTTCCATTTCTTCTTCTGTGGAAGCAATAAAGAAGGGAGCTTATTCTTATCTTACAAAGCCCCTTCATATGGAAGAACTATTTTCTACGATGCGACAGGCAGTAAAATTCCAGCAGTTGAACAAAAAAGTGGAATATTTAAGCCAGGAACTGGAAAAGAGGTATGCTTACGAAGGGATCATCGGGAACAGTCCGGCCATGAAACATGTTTTTGAATTGATAGATAAAGTGAAAGATATTGATTCAAACATACTTGTCACAGGAGAAAGCGGGACAGGCAAGGAATTGGTCGTCAGGGCAATCCATTATTCTGGAAAAAGGAAAAGGGAGCATTTTGAAGTAGTCAATTGTTCTGCCATCCCGGAAAATCTACTTGAAAGCGAACTGTTCGGCCATGAAAAGGGCGCTTTTACTGGAGCTATGTCTAAAAGGGAGGGTAAGTTCGAGCTTGCCCAGGGTGGAACGATTTTCCTTGATGAAATAGGAGAAATGCCTTTATCCCTGCAAGCCAAACTTCTTCGGGTCATACAGCAGCGGGAAGTGACTCCGCTTGGAGCGGTTAAACCGGTCAAGCTTGATGTCAGAATCATCGCAGCAACAAACAGAGATTTAAAACAAGCAGTAGAACAAGGAATTTTTAGGGAAGATCTTTACTACCGCCTCAATGTATTGGAAATCACTTTACCCTCATTAAGGGAAAGGCGGCAAGATTTGCCGCTTTTGATCAATCACTTTATCGATGAATTCAATAAAGAGCTGAACAAGAAGATTAAAGGTTTTTCAGAAGAAGCACTAAAATGGCTTTTACATTATGACTATCCGGGAAATATTCGCGAGCTTGCCAATATTGTGGAGTCTGCCATGATTGTTGAAAAAGTGGACAAACACGGATTGGTGGACCTGCCAAGAAGGTATACCCAAAAGCTGGTACAGCAGGGGGAAGATGTTGATACAATTGAAGCGGCAGCCAATATGCTTGCGGGAAATCCATTGAAGGAAATTGAAAAGAAAGTGATACTGGCCACACTAAAGAAGAATGGTAACCACAGAAAAAAAACAGCGGAGATGCTGGGGATCAGTGAGCGAGGATTGCGTGAAAAGCTGAAAAATTATAAAGAAAGCGGCAAAACATTCCCTTGAGCGGAAATTTTTGCCGCATTTTTTTATGTTCGACAATGGAAGCGCTTGAAAAGACAGGCTTTTTTAGTTGGCATGGATTTTGCAATTTAAGAATACGAGAGCAATATTACAAATGGAGGGTCAAAAAAGATGAAAAAATTATGGGTATTACTTTTTGCTCTAATACTTGTATTAGCAGCATGCGGGGGCAAAGATAAGAGTGCCTCGGACAGTAAGGGGAAAGACGGAGAAGCCTCATTTGACGACTTGTTCGTTACCATCGCCACAGGCGGTACGTCAGGAGTCTACTACCCAATGGGGGGAGCGCTTGCAACGATTTTGGAAGACAATCTTGGGATCGATGCTTCGGTTCAGGCAACACAGGCCTCGGTTGAGAACGTAAATTTGATTCTGAGTGATCGCGCTGAGTTGGCCTTTATCACTGGGGACACTGGATTCCAGGCTTATGAAGGATCAGGTGCATTTGAAAAGGAAGGAGCAAAAAAAGACTTAAGAGCACTTGCTTCGTTTTATCCTAACTACCTGCAAATCATTGCAACTGAAGATTCAGGTATCAAATCTTTTAAAGACTTAAAAGGGAAAAAGATTGCGGTCGGTGCACCAAACTCTGGTACTGAGCTTGCTGCACGGGTTCTGTTGGAAGGCCATGGAATGAGCTATGATGATATTACACCTGACTACTTATCTTTTGCAGAAGCAGCAGAGCAAATGAAAAACGGTATTATTGATGCGGCTATTTTAAGCAGTGGAATTCCAAACTCTGCCATTATGGATTTGGAAACAACGCATGGTGTTAACTTCCTTCCAATCGAAGACGATGCAATGAAATATCTGACAGAAAAATACTCTTATCTAAAAGAGGCAAAAATCCCTGCCGGCTCATACAGCAATAAGGAAGATATTCCGGCAATTTCTATTACAAATGCATTGATTGTAAGCAAGGACTTATCAGAAGAAGAAGTGTACCATATTACGAAAGCGATTTATGAAAATCTCGATACTTTGAAAAATGCCCACAGTGCAGCAGAAGATATCGATGTGAAGAATGCTCCGGAAGGACTTGGCATTCCATTGCATCCGGGGGCTGAGAAGTATTATAAAGAAGAAGGCGTTATAAAATAAACAGTCAAACACAAAAAAGAAGGAGTTGGCTCCAACTCCTTCTTCTTAAAAAAAGCTTTTGGATTGTCATGATCATTTTTATTATTCTTACATCCTTTTTTATGTATTATAAACATCAATCTCTCGAACTGGTCCTGTGCGATCAAGAAGATGGGACTGAGTACATAAGAGAAGAAGTCAACCCAGACGATGAAATCATCGTTCACTGGAGACATTCGGTGGAAAGAACGATTTGGGAAGAAAAACTGAAGATTGAAAAAGATGGAACCTTTACTTTGACAGAAACCCGTTTTCAATCATTTGGAGCAGGAGTTCCCAATGAAAAGGGCGGGAAAGTATCAATCAAAGATGGATATGTAGTCATGGAAGATTTAAATGAGACAAAGCCGGCTTATTATTGGATTCATTCCCAACTGGCTGAATTGACGGTATATAAAAATGGAAAAGAACTTCTGCTGCCTGATGATATTCCTCATCATCATAAAGTGGAGATGATTATAGAGAAGGGGTGACAAAATGAAAAAAGAAACGATTGGACAGGAGACCGCCGAATTAGAACAAGGTCATGTGGAGATTTTGGAAAAATATGATGCAGAGTCACGTTTTCGGATGTTCAAGAACAAGTACATGACAATGTTGATTTCTATCATTGCGGTCGGGTTTTCTTTATATCATTTATATACATCTGTTTTTGGAGCACCTGCAACAATCAAGCACCGGGCGATTCACGTTGCACTTGTTCTTGTCTTGATCTTTTTATTATATCCAGCAAGCAAAAAGATGAGCAGAAGCAAGCTTAACTGGTTTGATGCCATTTTAGCCGTTTTATCTGTTTCTACGGCAGTGTACATCTTTGCAGATTATTTAGGAATCATCCAAAGGGGCGGAATTCCGAACAGTATGGATGTCGTTTTTGGTGTTCTGCTAGTGCTTCTTGTTCTAGAAGCAGCACGAAGGGTGACAGGCTGGGCGCTGCCTCTTTTAGCTGTGTTATTTTTCCTTTATGCACTGTATGGCCGCAGTTTCTCCGGCATATTCAGGCACAGGGGCTATGAATGGGATATGGTAGTCAATCAGCTTTATGTGACGACGGAAGGGATATTCGGAACAGCTGTTGGTGTTTCAGCCACATATATTTTCCTGTTCATCCTATTCGGAGCGGTATTGGGAAGGTCTGGAATGGGCCAGTTCTTCAATGACTTTGCCCTTGCGGTCGCAGGTCATACAAAAGGAGGACCTGCAAAAGTTGCTGTTATGGCGAGCGGGCTGTTGGGAAGTATTAACGGATCCGCGATAGCCAATGTTGTTACAACGGGCGCATTTACCATTCCTCTCATGAAAAAAATCGGTTATAAAAAAGATTTTGCTGGAGCTGTAGAAGCCACTGCTTCGGTGGGGGGACAAATTCTTCCGCCAGTCATGGGAGCCGCTGCTTTTATTATGGCAGAAATGCTGAATATGCCATATTCTCAAGTGGCATTGGCAGCTATTTTACCAGCAGGCCTATATTATTTGGGGATCATCACGCAGATTCATTTAAGAGCATCAAAAGACGGGTTACAAGGAATGAAGAGATCCGAACTGCCGAAGGTCTCCGAAGTGTTAAAAGAAAGAGGTCATCTGTTCCTGCCGCTTTTATTCCTAATTTACATGCTGTTTTTCAGTGGCAAAACGATAATTTTTGCTGCCTTCTGGACGATCGTTGTAACAATCCTCGCGGCGCAGCTGAGAAAAACGACAAGAATGTCATTGAAGGAAATTCTGGGTGCTTTGGAAGATGGTGCGAGGTCAGCGTTGTCTGTTGCTGTTGCGTGTGCGGCAGTTGGAATCATAGTCGGAGTAGCAACGTTGACAGGTTTCGGTTTGAAGCTTGCGAGCGGAATTGTTGCTATCGGCGGGGACAGCCTGTTCTTGACTTTAGTATTTACAATGATAGCCTGTATCATACTGGGGATGGGGCTTCCAAGTATTCCGACATACATCATCACAGCGACAATGGCTGCGCCTGCACTTGTACAACAAGGTGTACCGCCGTTTGTTGCACATATGTTTGTCTTTTATTTCGGCCTATTTGCGAATCTTACTCCTCCGGTTGCCCTTGCTGCCTTTGCAGCTGCCGGTATTTCTGGAGGAAGTCCGATGCGAACGGGATTTGTCTCTATGAAACTGGCGATCGCCGGATTTATCGTGCCATTTACTTTTGTATATAATCATTCTCTGTTGATGATTGACACAACATTTGTCGAAGGTGCGATCGTTATTGTCACTTCTGTAGTGGGTGTGATTATGCTGGGGGTTGCTGCCGAAGGCTTTTTATTCACCGAGATGAATTGGCTGTTTAGAATACTGTCGCTTGCTGGTTCTGTTTTATTGATCACTCCAAATATGTTGCAGGATGTGATTGGTGTTTCTATTATAGTCATCGTGCTTGTTATTCAGCTGTTCAAAGTAAAAAAGAATAAAAATATAGCTATAGCATCTTAGTTTACTAACAGGAGGCGGCTGAATCTTTGACTGCCTCCTGTTAATAAAATACTGGAGACGTAATCTTTTTTAAAATGAGATGTCTGAATATTTTATTGAAGTGTGAATATAATTTTGATATACTAATAGACATCAGTACTAGTTTTTTATGACCATATGAAAGCGGTGTCAATGTTTGTAAAAATATATAAATTTGTATGAAAGGGGAAAATGGATGTTTATTAAAAAAAGAATTTCGTTCATTGCAGTATTATTCATGATCGCCGCATTACTAGCAGCGTGCAGCAGCGGTTCAAGCGGTGATGGAGGCGGAGGAAGCGGAGGCGGCAAGAAGAAAGTAGCTATCGGACCGCCTGCGAGTGAAACGAATTCTGTCTCAAAACTAATCATGGAAGCTTATGGTATTGAAGAAGGAGATTATGAGGCCTTTCAGGAAGCCTTTGGAGATGCGGCTGACGGAGTCCAGGATGGGAATATTGAAGTATCAATAGGAATCCTTGGTTTACCGGCCGGTAGCATTGAAAGCTTACAAGCTTCAGCCGGTGATGTTAAAATGCTTGGGCTTTCTGATGAGGCAATCAAGCATATTGAGGAGAAAAGCGGATACAAGCGACACACTATTCCGAAAGACACGTATGATTTTCTTGATGCTGATGTCGAAACAGTAACTGCTTATGCCGTTTTAATGGGGAACACGGATACGATTGATGAAGAACTTGGGTATGAGCTTGCCAAAATCATGGTAGAAAATGCGAGTGAAAACACACATGATCAGGCAAAACAGATGACACTTGAAAATGCACTGAATGGGGCGGAAGGGCTTCCTATCCATCCAGGTGCTAAGAAATATTATGAAGAACAAGGATTGAAGGTTGATAATCCTGTAGCTGAACTTAAGGCTGATAAGAAAAATAGAAAGAGTGAGTTGATCCTTGGTACGGGAAGCCAGGGTGGAACTTATTATCCACTCGGGGGAGAAATGGCTAATATTTGGAATAAACATATCGATGGCGTTAATGTAACGAACACAGAAACAGGTGCTTCCATTGAAAACCTTGCGAGTATCCGTGATGGAAACATGGATTTAGGCATGACTGTCCACGTGCCGGCACTGTCTGCTATTGAAGGCGAAGGGGACTTTGAAGGGGCAAAAGTAGAGAATGCTGCTTTCATTGGTCATATTTATCCTGAGGTCGTTCAGATTGTCACACGTGAAAAAACAGGAATCAAGAGCTTGGAGGATCTGAAATAAAGTAAAGCGCCAGTCATAGGATCAAGCACAAGACGAATGTGACGAGGGAGTTTATAAAACTACGACAGCAATCGGGCTCGTATCATTAAACCAATGGTAGAACCTGACATACCTTATCACAATAAAAAGCGATGGAAAAGGGATGATTGTACATACCGTCATCCCTTTTTTCACTTTGGAAAGGCTGATGAAAGTTGTTAGCGCTTTTCGAAATAAACATAGAGTGAGGTGTCTTTATGAAAGAGAAAGAACATCTGGATGCCCAGGAAATACTTGAGAAGTATGATAGGGAAAATCAATTCAGGACTTCAATTGGAAAATGGGCATGGGTTGTTACGCTTCTAGGAGTTTCTTTGACGGTGTTCCATCTATATACTGGTTATTTTGGAACACTGCCTTCTCAGAAGCAGGGGGCGATCCATTTGGGCACAGCTCTTGGGATCATTTATTTACTTTTTCCTGCTAAAAAAGGAATGCACAAGCTACAAAAGAAAGTTCCTTGGTATGATGTTGTGTTGGCGTTCGGTGCCATGTATGTCACTTACCATAAAATCTTCTTCTTTGACTCTATTTTAAAAAGCAGGATCACTGGATATAGCACAATTGATATTATCATTTCTATTATCGGGATACTCCTCGTTTTGGAAGCGACCCGCAGAACAGTAGGGGTACCTATTGTTGTTGTGGCGAGCATCACAATTTTATATGCTATTTTTGGTAAGCATATTCCGACAACCATTTTGTCGCATCCCGGATTCTCGGTGGACAGGATTGCCCCAAATCTTTGGTATCAGGAGAGTGGTGTTTTTGGAACACCTGTCCAAATTTCGGCCAAATTTATCTTTCTATTCCTGTTTTTTGGTGTCATGCTTGTCCACACGAAAATCGGACAGTTTTTCAATGATTTGGCATTTTCGCTGACTGGACGCTTTACGGGAGGGACTGCAAAGACGGCTGTTGTTGCCAGTGCTCTCCAAGGTATGGTTTCCGGAAGTTCTGTCGGAAATACGGTTGCTTCTGGATCATTTACCATCCCCATGATGAAAAAATCAGGATTTACCCCTGAGTTTGCAGGTGCAACGGAGGCTTCGGCATCAACGGGCGGGCAGATTATGCCTCCAATTATGGGAGCAGCCGCCTTTATCATGATGGAATACCTTGGTGTTCCCTATTCCACGATCATGCTTTCAGCTATGATTCCGGCTGTTCTGTACTTTACAGGTATTTTTATTGGAACTCATTTCGAAGCGAAAAGATTAAAGATATTTGGCTTGCCAAAATCGCAGCTTCCAGTATTCAAAGATTTAATGCTAAAAAACGGGTTTATGCTTTTACCGGTTGTTATAATGATCGGTACGATTCTCTCGGGATTTACACCGCAAAGAGCGGCGCTTCTGGGGATTGGAGCTGTTTTTATCGTAAGCTTGGTCAGGAAAGACACGAGGCTTTCCATTCGGAAAATCTTTGAAGTGCTTGAACAGGGTGCAAGGGTAGCGCTGCCGGTTATTGCAGCTGTAGCAACTGCAGGAATCATTGCAGGGGTTGTGAGCATGACGGGACTTGGAGCCAAATTTGCTTCGGGAATTATCGCTCTATCAAGTGGGCATTTAATTTTGGCACTGTTCTTTACAATGGTTGCCTGTATCATACTCGGAATGGGACTTCCGACAACGGCCAATTATGTTGTTACGGCAACGGTTGCGGCACCGGCTCTCATCAATGAGTTCGGCTTGGCACCGATTGCGGTCCATATGTTTGTATTCTATTTTGGAATTGTGGCGGACATCACTCCGCCGGTCTGCTTGGCTGCTTATGCCGGAGCGGGCATTGCCAGGGCGAACCCATTCAAAACAGGGGTCATTGCAGTAAAGCTTGCCATAGCGGCTTTTATCGTACCGTACATTTTTATTTACAATCCAATTTTGGTACTTGTGGATGTAACGCCTCTGGCACTTGTATTTGCGATCGTTACTTCGCTGATTGGCATGGCTGGCATTAGCAGTGCAGTCGTCGGATTCTACGCACGGAATTCATTTATGTGGGAGAGACTTGCCCTTTTTGCTGGCGGACTCATGATGATCTTCCCAGAAACGATCAGCGACTTTGTCGGCGCAGCCATTCTGTTGGGCATTTGGATTATACAAAAACAGCGTAAAGATGACAGCAGTCAAATGAACAAGCAAGTGACAGTGTAAAAGTACATTTTCTCCATTCACTTTTATGTGGATGGGGATTTTTTTTATGGGAGTGAAATATGACTTTGAAGAGATAGGCCTTTGTTCTAAATCGATTTTCTAACGTTAAAATAGATTTTCACAAGACAATCAATTTAAAGATATATCTGGGTAAGGGAATCATTGACATTGGTTTTTGTTTTTGCATTATTGAAAAGTAATTTGCAGTACTGCAAAATATGAAGTATATCAATCGTTATTGTTATTTTTGAAAACGTTGTCTTTATGGGGAAAAAGATGGTTTGGGTAGTTTGGCATGCATCTTGCAATATTGAAAGATATAAAGCATGCCTTCACTTTACAAAGAATGCGAAGAATCGGGGGAATTTTCATGCACTGGGATTGGAAGGGTGTACTGCAGCCTATCAGGCTTTTCGTTAATTCTGATATGACGGTGAAACATGTTTTTGCACAACTGAAAGCAAAAGAAGCAGAAGTCGGTTTTGTTTTAGAAGATGAAGAGATTGTTGGGTATATAACGCCTCTATCTTTATTAGATCAACTGCTGGAAGAAGGAGGACCTGCCAGAAGAATTAAGCCGGAAAAAGATTTTTTGTTTGTCCGAGAAGAGGCTTTCGCCAAAAATATTCACAATTGTCACCTAGTCATAGGTGCCGATCATGCGAATCGGCCAACCGGCTATATGTTCATGGATCGTCTGAACCAATTTTTAAGTGAAGTGCAATTAAAGAACTTCAATGATGCTCTAAACAATGCCGAAATGGGGATTGTCACAATGGATGCATCTTTTCAGGTTATTTTCATGAATGAAAAAGCGGAACAAATCCTCGGAATGAAAAGATCAATCATCCAAGGTCGTGATTACCGGAAGTTAATCAGGATGGACGCATCTTTCGATGAGGTATTAAAGGGGCAAAAGTGGTTTGGGGTTGAAAATACATTCAACTTCAAAGTTATTTCCGGTCAATTTTCCCCCATTTATGAAAGCGGTAAAATAATTGGCATCATCCATAATTTCTATTTGAAAGATCAATTGGAAGAAGCAGTGCATGAAATTGATTTTGTCCGTGAAATGAATGAAGATCTTCAGGCGATTTATTCATTGTCGAATGAGCAGATTTTGGTTGCCAATTCCAACGGGATTATTACAAAAGTAGCGGGAGCTTATTTTAATAGTTTTTGGGGAGATATCGAACACAACGAATTGATTGGAGAAAGTGCAGCAGAATTGGAAAGAAGGGGGATTTTCACTCCAAATATCATTTCAGTCTGCATCGAAAAGAACAGCAGGGTCATGCTGACACAGAAGGGAAAGAACGGGACAGTCCTGTCGACGGCCACTCCCGTGATGGAAGATGGAAAGATTAAAAGAATCATTGTCTTGTCCAAAGACGTTTCAGCGGAGGAGAAAGCGTTCCACATGTCTGAGGACGAAGCCGAATTTCATAGTGAGCCTGTCATTTACCGTTCTTCCGAGATGTCTGTTCTGATGGAAGAAGTGAAGGCGGTTGCCCCACTTGATTCCACTGTTTTAATCACAGGCGAATCCGGAGTTGGTAAAGAAGTCATTGCCCGGAGGATTCACCAGTTGAGTCGTAGGTCTTCCGGTTCGTTTGTAGCCATTAACTGCGGGGCTATACCTGAACATCTGATGGAAAGTGAATTATTCGGCCATGAAAAGGGAGCCTTTACTGGGGCAGAATCCAAAAGAGTCGGACTTTTTGAGCAGGGGCATGAAGGAACGGTTTTTTTGGATGAAGTTTCCGAGCTCCCCTATGCCATGCAGGTGAAGCTGCTTCGTGTGTTGCAGGAAAGAGAGGTCATACGTGTGGGCTCCACTGTTCCGGTGAAAATCAATGTCAGGGTCATTGCAGCAACAAATAAAAGCTTGCGTCAATTGGTTCAAGAGAAGCAATTTCGTGAAGATTTGTATTATCGTCTGCACGTCGTCCCGATCCAAATTCCAGCTTTGAGAAGCAGAAAAAAAGATATTGCCCCACTTGCTGTTTATTTTTTGCAAGAGCTGAATGAGCAAAATGAGTACGAAAAGAAAATTTCTACTAATGCTTTAAATCTTCTGGAAAGCTACCAGTGGCCTGGAAATATTAGAGAACTTCGAAACGTCATTGAAAGATTGATTGTCATTTCCAAAGGGGAAGAAATTTCGGAAAAAGATGTTTACCGCGTGTTGTGGGAAACGGATTCCAATGAGCAAGGCTTTCTAACGATCAAAGGAATCATCCCACTGAAAAAGGCGGTCGAGGAGACGGAGAAACAGCTAATCGAGTTAGCGGTAGAGAAATATGGTACAGCAACGGATGCAGCAAAAGCCCTTGAAGTCAGTATTTCGACGGTCAGCAGACGGATGAAAAGATTTAATGGCGATCAGGTCTCAGGAGGTATGGCTCATGATCTTTTTTTCTGAGACAAAGTTCGATTTTTGTGGAGATGAGTATATTTTTGGCGAAATTTCCCGGGAAATGAAGATTGAAAGTACATTAAAGGCATTGTCCATTACAAAAGAATTAAGTAAACGCAACATTCCCGGCATTATTGAAATTTATCCGAACAATACTTCCTATCTAGTACGATATGATCCAAATATCATATCACCGCACCATTTATTAGATTATTTGCGGGATGTAGACAGAATGAAAAATGAAGAAGAAAGCCTGATTGTGGATAGCAAAATTATCGAAATTCCTGTTTTATATGACGATGAAGAAACAAGAAAGATTTCGCTTCAGTATTGCCATCATCATGGGGAGAGTGAGGAATCCAACTTTGACTTTGTCATGAAACTTGGTGGATTCAAAAGCGTAGAAGAAGTAATCAAGCGCCATTCAGACCCGCTTTATTTGGTAACAGCAATCGGTTTTAAACCGGGAACAGCGTGGTGTTTTCCTTTATCCGGTTCAAAATCCGATATGATTGAAGTTCCAAAATATAAAAGCCCCAGGCCTTTTACACCGGAAAGGGCGGTCGGGCTCGGGGGCGTGTTTACTGTAGTATATCCATCGGAATCTCCCGGAAGCTACCAGTTGATCGGAAGGTCAGCGGTTCCTGTATACGATGTCTATCAAAGACTTGCCCCATTTAATGAAAGCTTTGTTTTGGCCAGACCGGGAGACTTATGGAAATACAGGCCGGTATCAAAAGCGGAATACCGGAACATCCGTGAAGAGGTTATTAATGGAACGTATGAATATAAGATAAAGCCCGTCTCCTTTTCGGCTGCAAAATATAATGAGATGGGAACGGCATATACAGATCAATTGAAAGAGGAGTTCAACCGATGATTGAGCTGAAAGAACCGGGCATTCGCACAACAATTCAGGATATGGGAAGAATTGGTCACTATCACCAGGGAGTTCCGCCGGCTGGGGCGGCAGATAAATTTTCTTTTATGTTCGGAAACCTGCTTCTTGGTAATCCCCGCCATGTTGCAGCACTTGAAATGATGGTTAAAGGAGCAGCGGTTGAATTTCACAAAAAAACAACTGCTGTTGTTACAGGAGCCCCGGTGGAAGTATTTTTGAACGGGCGTGAGCTGCCGATGTGGACCGTGTTTGAGATTCAAAAAGGGGATTTACTGGAAATCGGACTTATTGAGAAAGGATTGTTCAGCTATCTGTGCGTTTCTGGAGGGTTTGATGTTCCAGAAGTGCTGGGGAGCAAGTCGACCTGTCTTGCCAGTGTTTTTCCAGGCATTACTGGAAGACTTTTGTTGGCAGGTGACAAAATTCCGCTTTCCGAGCCACTCCCCGGGGCGGTTCAATACATAGGCAGAGAATTGATCCGTGAAGCTATGCCTGAATTTGGAAAAACTGAAACAGTACATGTCGTTCTTGGCATTACTTGTGATTTGATTCGAGATGAAGGCCTCGTTTCCTTTTTAAACAGTCACTGGACAATCCAGCCCCAATCAAATCGAACAGCATGCAGGATGAAAGGGGGGCACATCAGTTATTCAGAAATCGACCCGCCTTTTGGTTCTGGGGGAACACCAGGAAATATAGTCGATATCCCTTACCCCATCGGCGCAGTCATTGTGCCGAATGAGGAAGAGGTGATTGTTTTACTGAACGATGGTACAGGCGGAGGAGGTTTTGTAACGATTGGAACAATCATATGGTCGGATATCAGCAAGTTGTCCCAAATGAGGCCGATGTCGAAAGTGAGGTTTCAGACGATTACAGTGGACCAGGCGATATCGATTAGACGCGAGAAAGAAAGGTTAATAGAAAGGGTTGCAGGGAGTATTTGAACTCAATAGCTTAAAGGTGGTGATGCCCTCATAACGGACTATAGATTGACTGGAAACGGATGAATATGACGAAAACCGATTAAACGGAGGCGAAAATATGAGTAAATCTACAGGCTACCATGTTGCAGTTGACGTTGGTGGAACTTTTACCGATGTGTTTGTTTATGATGAAAAGACAGGAGAGATGTTTGTAACGAAAACATCTTCTACGCCGTCCAACCCAGAAAAAGGGATTCTGAACGGAATACTAAAAGCTGAATTGACAGGCGATAAAATAAAAATGTTCTCGCACGGAACAACAGTCGGTACGAACGCATTGATCGAACGCAAACTTCCAAAAGCAGCCCTTGTGACGACAAAAGGGTTCCGCGATGTACCAGAAATCCGTCGCGGGACAAAGCTTGACCTATGGGATGCTTATAATGATGTTGCTGAGCCATATATCAAGCGGAGAGACCGCTTTGAACTTGAGGAGCGTGTTGGTTTTGATGGACAAATGCTGGAAGAAGTCAATGAAGAGGACATCCGTGAACTGGCAAGAATTTTAAAAAGGAGAGAAGTCGAAGCAGTCGCCATCTGTTTCATGAACGCATATGTAAATGCAGAAAATGAAAGAAAAACAAAAGAAATTTTGCAGGAAGAGCTTCCTGATGCCTACATCTGCACCTCTTCAGACACGCTTCCAGAAATCTTCGAGCACGAGCGGATGAGCACAACAATTGTAAACGCTGTACTTGGACCGACTGTAAGCAAATACATTCATACACTTGAAGGAAATATGAAGGATCTGGGATATAACGGAGATATTATCGTTCTTCATTCCGGCGGAGGGGTCATGACTTCACAAACCGTTCCCAAATATGCAGCGAGACTCGCGAGTTCCGGGATTGCTGCAGGAGCAATAGCAAGCAAGCATATTGCCAACCTTTGTGGTTACAAAAATGCTATTGGTCTGGATATGGGAGGGACAAGTACGGACATCTCATTAATGTATGACAATGAACTCCGAATTACGAAAGATTGGTATATCGAATATGGGTATCCAATCGGTTTCCCAAGTATTGAAATTTTAACAATCGGTGCCGGAGGTGGAAGCATTTCCTGGATTGATGATGGCGGATCACTAAGGAACGGTCCTCATAGTGCAGGGGCAGATCCGGGACCGGCCTGCTATGGGCAAGGCGGAAATGAGCCGACAAACACGGATGCTAATCTTATTCTGGGCCGTTTGAGCACGAAGCTGATTGATGGCCAAATGGAATTGGATAAGGAATTATCGAAAAAAGCGATTGAAGAAAAAGTCGGAAAGCCTTTGGGTTATGATATTCATGGAGCGGCCAATGCGATGATTCAAGTGGCTAATGCCAATATGTGTGATGCCCTCAACTTGATTTCCGTACGCCGTGGTTATGATCCGCGCGACTTTGCGCTAGTTGCATTCGGAGGAGCAGGAGCCCTGCATGGAGCGGATCTTGCAAGAGAAATGGAAATTCCTACTGTTATCGTTCCTGCACACCCTGGAGTAGCTGCCGCTATGGGCTGTCTGCTTGTTGACGTACGTCACGATATTTCAAAGACTTATTTTGCTAACGCGACAGAAGTGACAAAAGAAGAGTTGGATAAAGAATTCATTGAGATGGAAAAAGAGGCCACAGATCTTTTGGCAGAAGAAGGTATTGAAGAAGAGCAAATGCATCTTATCCGCTACATTGATATGCGTTATATCGGACAATGGAGAACGTTGTCTGTAACAATCGACCGTCCCATCATATCGCTTGACGAAGCGGTTGAAAGATTCCACTTGGAGCATGAGCGTGAATTCGCCTTCGCTGACAGGGATAAAGGAATTGAAATTTACGGCCTGCGTGTAGAAGCGATCGGTGCAGTTAATAAGCCGGTCTTTGCCAAAGAAGGGCCAAAAGGGACACTTGAAGAGGCAATCAAAGAAACAAGGAATGTTTATTTTGAAGAAGCCGGTGGAATGGTCGAGTCTAAAATCTTTGACCGCACAAAAATTCCTGTATTGTCCGAATTCAATGGACCGGCCGTCATTGAACAGCTTGATTCAACCATCGTTGTTCCGCCTGATTACTCTGTCAAAATTGATGAATATCGAAATATCATCATGAGCCGGGGATAAGAGTATCAAAAGAATATTTCTATAATGAGCCAGAAAAAGGGGAGATATGATGTTTAATGTCGATACGAAACTCGATCCGGTTACATTTGAAGTGTTGAAAAATGGATTTGTGAACCTTGTTGACCAGATGTCGGAGCAGGTATTGCGTACATGTTATTCATTCGTTATTTATAATCGTGACTTCAGCTCAGCGTTATGTGATGCCAAAGGAAATACCATCATGCAGGGTACCCAGGATATTTCCGTTCATGTTGGGACACTTCATTTGACGGCGAAAGCGGTCATTGATGACTTTGGAGATGATATCCATCCTGGGGACGTCTTTATAGTTAATGACCCGTATCGTGGAGGAACCCACTTTAACGATACACGGATTATCCGACCTGTATTTTATGACGGGAAGTTGATTTCCTTCATGCAGGTGAACGGGCACTGGGCTGATATGGGAGGGTCCACTCCAGGTTCGTTCGATGTAAACGCCAAAACTCATTATGGGGAAGGTGTACGGATTCCTCCGCTCCGCATTTGGAGCAAAGGGGAGTATCTGGAAGACGTAGCAAACTTGCTTGTCTCCAACATGCGTGTTCCTGAAGAACGGCTGGGAGACCTCCGTTCACAGGCAGAAGCGACAAAAACAGGTGAAAGGCAATTGATTGCGTTTATTGAAAAATATGGACTTGATACAGTGTTGACCGCATTTGAGGAAGTTCAAAACTATGTTGAACGTTTGACGCGAGCAAGAGTGAAGGAACTCCCTGATGGTGTATGGGAAACAACCGATTACATTGATATGGATCCTGAAGTGGGAGATGGACTGATTCCAATCAAAGTGAAAATGACCATCAAAGATGATGAAATTCATTATGATTTGGCCGGTTCCCATGGGCATATTGCCTGCTTTCTGAATTCGGCATTCGGTTCATCCTTATCCGCTGCTTATGCGGGAACTAAAACATTCTTCCCGGATATTCCATTAAACTCTGGCTTTTACCGCGTTGTACATGTGGACCTTCCGGAAAATACAGTTGTGAATGCAAGCTGGCCGGTGGCGGTTACAGGATTCTGTTCAGGAGCCTATGAAAAAATTATGAATGCCTGCTTCGAGCTCTGGTCAAGCATCATGCCGGAACGGGCTTTGGCCTGCTCCTTTAACTTGGAGTACCTACTCATTGGCGGAGACGACAAGCGTAAAGGCTATAATAATTACTTTATGTGGTATGACTGGATGGCCGGAGGACATGGAGGCCGCAGTTCAAAAGACGGAGCCAACGCAACTTCACCGGTATTTGGAGTAGGGTTGAGTATCCAACCTTGTGAAGGACAGGAGCGGCTTTCACCGGTAATTACAACCAAACATGAAATTGTCACTGATTCCGGCGGTCCTGGTAAGTTCCGGGGAGGCTGTGGTGTAGAAAAAGGCGGAATCCTTACGGAAGCACACGATGCTGTTATGTCCTACTGTTGTGACAGATCCCGTTCGGTTACATGGGGAATTTTTGGCGGACTTCCATCAACACCGCATGGTGTTAAACTGCAAAGAAAAGGAATGGAAACGGAGTTCCTTGGAACAATCTTCTCCAATGTAAAAGTCGGAAAAGACGACTATTTTACACGTCCATCTGCTGGTGGGGGAGGACTGGGAGACCCGCTTGAAAGGGATCCGAAAGCTGTCCTTGAAGATGTCATCGATGAATACGTATCTATCGAACGTGCCGAAAAGGATTATGGTGTCGTCATCAAAGAGATCGACCGTGAAATCGATCTGTTTGAAATTGACGAAGATGGAACAGCCAATACACGTGAATGGATTCGTTTGAACCGTGAAAAATGGCTTAAGGAAGACCCTGAATCCGTCATGGAAAAATTCCATAATGGGGAAGTGGACATTCTTGACCTGATCCGTCGTTATGGAATCATAATAGACCAACAAACAGGGGAATACTTGCCTAAAACAACAGCGCAAAACAGGGAAGCGATGAGAAATCGCTCTATGGCTTATTGGAAGTAAGAAAAGCGTAATCGCGTTGATCAGACACTGTAAACACAATACGATCCCCATGGTGGCAGTTCTTTAGCCGTCCATAAGGACCTACCTTAATGATTAATTGGCGAGTCAACTTCAATCTCGGTCACTTGCCGCTCTGCCAATGACCGAGATTGAGGATATTACTGAAATCGCCTTTGTACCAATTCCTTCTTAATAAAATTGGAGTTCAATATTATATTTTATGTACTTTTTTACCGATTAAAAAAAAGAGAGCTGTCCTGCGGGCAGCTCTCTTTTAGGTTTACGTTTATAAGTGAATCCTATAGGGCATCATCTAAAAAGAGGCTTGGATCCTAACAACCTTTAAAGAGGCGGTGGAATGAATATGAAATTAAAAGATAAAGTAGCGATTGTCACAGGTGGGGCAAGTGGAATTGGTGAAGCGACTGTCCGTCTTTTTGCTGAAGAAGGCGCAAAAGTGGTCGTTGCTGATTATTCGGAGCGGGGAAACGATCTGTCTGAAGAATTAAATAATAGCGGACATGACAAGTTCTTTGTAAAAACAGATGTAACCAAAGAAGAAGATACGATCAATATGATCAATGAAACCGTTAATAAATACGGCAGGCTAGATATTATGTATGCAAATGCAGGTATTGCGGCTGATGCGCCAGCACATGAATTGAGCTACGAAAAATGGAAAAGAACTATAGATATTAACCTTTCGGGAGTATTTCTTTCCAATAAATATTCGATTGAACAGTTTCTCAAACAAAATACAGGCGGTGTTATTGTTAATGCTGGTTCGATTCACAGCTTCGTTTCATTACCGAATCCAACTGCCTATTCTTCAGCAAAAGGAGGCGTAAAGCTGTTAACTCAAAATTTATGCACAGCTTACGCAAAAGATGGTATTCGTATTAATGCAATTTGCCCCGGTTATATTGATACGCCTTTGCTCAAAGATGTAGATTCTCAAACGAAAGAATATTTAGTTTCTCTTCATCCACAAGGAAGACTTGGAAAACCGGAAGAAGTAGCAAAAGCAGTCCTATTCTTGGCAAGTGATGATGCCAGCTTTGTTAATGGCACAACACTTCTTGTGGATGGCGGTTATACCGCACACTGATTGGAATGTTCTAATTGCCAAGGCGGTCCTAAACATAGATGTTTTGGACTGCTTTGTTTTTTATCTTTGAAAGCCGTTATTTATAAAAACAATCAACTCTTGAGGACCGAACCCTTGAAATTAAACAAGGGAATCCCTTGAGACAATCACCCCGTCCTCATCCGCATATACGTAATCACCGGGCTTCCAGGTCACGCCTCCGAAGTTTAGAGTGCCATTCCGTTCGCCTTTGCCAGCCTTATTGCTTCTTAGCGGGCTTGTCCCTATGGCAAAAATCCCGATATCAATATGGGCAAGATCGGCTGAATCACGTACGCATCCATTAATGATGACTCCTGCCAAGCCCCTGGAAGCAGCAATCCCAGCTAGTCGATCCCCCATCAACGCGCAGTTCCTAGACCCTTCGCCATCGACCACAACAATAGACCCTGGAGATACCGATTTCAGCGCCTCCAAAAAGAGAACATTATCTTCAAAAACTTTGACCGTCTCAATCTTTCCGGAAAAGCGCGGTCTTTTACCATAAGAATAGAAAATGGTTTTGGAAATCTGTAGGCGTCCGTAGTGTTCATCACATAGATCAGCAGTTTTAAACTTTGTCAATACAATCTCCTCCTTGGGATGAAGTAAAGAGTCTACTTATTCGATTATACTGAATTTAAAGGAATTTTACTGTATTTCTATTAATTTATCGGATTATTGCCTGTATAGTAAATTTGTAGACTATATTTTATAGGAGTGAGATCAATAGAAAATAAAGTTAATGTTGCGATCGTTCAAGTGAAACCAGTCTATTTGGATATAAAAGCTTCGCTGGAAAAAGCTGTTACAAATATTGAAGATGCTGCTAAACAAGGTGCTGATTTGATTGCCTTTGGTGAAACTTGGTTGACGGGCTATCCCACATTTCTTGACTACGTACCAGCGGCTTGCCTCTGGAATCATAAGCCAACAAAAGAAGTGTATTCATTGCTTTTACAGAACAGTCCCACGATACAAGGCAAAGAAATTGATGTATTATCAGAGGCTGCTAAAACGCATAATGTTACTGTGGTCATGGGATTAAATGAAAAGGTCCAAGATGCTCCCGGGCATGGAACGATTTATAACAGCCTCATAACGATCGGATCGGGAGGAAGGATATTAAACCATCATAGGAAACTGGTGCCTACCTTTACGGAGAGAATCATATGGGGGCAGGGAGATGGAGATGGACTTCAGGCAGTGGACACAAAAGCAGGAAAAGTGGGTGGTTTGATTTGCTGGGAACATTGGATGCCATTAGCAAGGCAAACGCTTCATAACTCTGCCGAACAAATTCACATTGCTGTTTGGCCGACTGTAAATGAGATGCATCAAATGGCTAGCAGGCATTATGCTTTTGAGGGAAGGTGCTTTGTTCTCGCTACTGGGCTGATCAGCTCGGTTGATGATTTGCCGAGACAATTCAGTATCCCTAAAGAGCTGAGTGATCATCCAGACAAGCTGCTTCAAAGGGGAGGCAGTGCAATTATCGGTCCGGATGGTCAATATGTTGTGGAACCGGTTTATGATGAAGAAACTATTGTAATGGCGGAAATTGATTTAAACAAAATACATGAAGAATCAATGACACTCGATGTTACTGGACACTATACTCGGAATGATGTATTTTCTTTGCAGGTAAATAAACATATGAGAAGGTTGTAAAATATAGGCAGGCAATTAATAAAAGAGCGATCCGCCGGATCGCTCTTTACAAATGATATTAAAGTGATTTTTGAACTTCTAACACAGCTTCTTTGAAGATGCTTGCAAATTCATTTACATCTTCTTCAGTCATGCAAAGCGGAGGCGCATAAACGATAGTATCTTTTTCCCAATAAACAACGTTACGTAGGATTAGGCCACGTTCTCTTGCTGCCGCTACAACTTTACCTGAGAGTTTTTCAGCAAAACGTTCGCCAGATTCTTGGTCTTTAACGATTTCAATTGCACCAAGTAAACCGAGGTGGCGAACTTCACCAACGATGTCAGTTTCTTTTTGAAGCTCAGTTAATTTTTCTGCAAGCAGGTCACCCATCACTTTAGAATTCTCAACCATGTTTTCGTTTTCCATGATTTCGATGTTCTTCAAGCCTACTGCACATGCAGTTGGATGGCCGCTGTAAGTAAATCCGTGCATTAATACGCCGCTAGAAAGTTCGATCAACTCTTTATGGAGTTTCTCACGCAATACGACTGCACCTAATTGAACGTATCCGCTGGAAATACCTTTTGCAAGAAGCAGTACGTCAGGAACGATGTCAAAGTGTTCGGAAGCGAACATTTTTCCAGTACGTCCAAATCCGTTGATTACTTCGTCAGCGATGAATAAGATGTCGTTTTCATCACAGATTTGGCGGATTTCTTTGAGGTAGCCTTCTTTAGGGAAGTTAACTCCACCTGCACCTTGAATTGGTTCAGTCAAGAATGCTGCAATTGTATCTGCGCCTTCTTCTTTAATTAGTTGTCTGAAAGCTTCTGGAGAATCAGGGTCAACGTGAAGGAATCCTGGTGCCAAAGAAGTTGTGAAATCATGGAATGATTCGATTCCTGTAGCACTTGTAGATCCGGAAGCTACTCCGTGATAAGCTCTTTTACGAGCAACAATTTTAGTTTTTTCTGGTTTGCCTTTTACTTTCCAGTAGTGGCGTACAAGCTTGTATGCTGAATCGTTTGACTCAGAACCACCGGAAGTGAAGAATACACCATTCAGGTCGCCAGGTGTCATTTCAGCAATTTTAGCAGCGAGACGAATAGCAGGTTCATTACTGAAACCAGAAAAACTGTTAGAGTAAGCGCATTTTTCAAGTTGTTCTTTTGCAACTTCAGCAAGTTCTTTTCTTCCATATCCAATATTTACGTTCCATAAGGAAGACATACCTTCAAGGTACTTTTTACCATTAATGTCATAGCAATGAACGCCCTCAGCTCTATCAAAAATAATAGCTGGTCCGTTTGCCTGCTGGTCTTGTAATGAAGATGTTGGGTGGATGAAATACTTCTTGTCCAATTCAACCAATTCTTGTCTTAATGCTTCATTGCTCATTAGAATCGCTCCTTTTCAATGTTGATACTATGAAAAAATTGCTCTGCACAATTATATATTATATCCCTTTGCTTTTATAAAAGAAAGGGGAGCAAACTCTTTTTTTGTAGAAATCCTGTAAATTCACTAAAAATTTCTTAAAAAACGATGTTTTGCTAATATCAGAGGCAGAATAATCCCGAAAGAGGCTGAAAACTTCCGCTTTCGTAAAATTTCAACCTCTTCCTAAGCTGTTTCTTCGGATGGTGCAGCCCCTTCATCCAAACTCAGTTGCGGGGGACTCTGCTTAAATCCTTTCGTTAAAAAGAAAAGATAAACAATCCCAAGCGCAAACCAGATGCTTCCCAAAACCTTTGAATGGATGTCCAAATTAAGAAGCAGCCAAAAATCAAGTGCTGCGCCAAGCCCAGGCAGAATCAAATATAGGATGGTTCCTTTAACCGAACGCTCTTTCTTGCGAACGAAATAGTAAACAATGACTCCCACGTTGACGCTTATAAACGCAATAAATGCCCCGAAGTTAATAAATGAAGCAACAAGTGTCAGGCTCAAAACGAGTGAAAGAAGAGACACCGCACTGATTAAAAGGATATTGTTTATCGGCGTTTGGTATTTGCGATGAAGCTTACCGAAGAATTTCGGAAGCTGTCCGTCACGGCCCATTGCAAACAATACACGGGATGCACTGGCCTGGGATGACATCGCGGATCCGAAACAAGTGCAGAAGTAGACTGCCAGGAAAATGGATGCCAATGTTTTTCCGCCAACAAAAGTGATAATTTCATGGGCAGCGGAATCTGGATCAGTAAAAGTAGTGTAATCCGGCCAAACATTATGGGCAAAATACGAAACGGACATGAATATGACTCCACCAACAAGGGTGATGATAATGACGGCCTTTGGAATCGTTTTCTTAGGGTTGATCGTTTCCTCCGCAAAAGCAGTGGCTGAATCAAATCCAAGAAAAGAGAAGCACAGTAAAGCCGCTCCAGCTACAATATAAGATAAAGACTGATCAGGGTTATAAAAAGGTTCGAAATTAAAAATAGTACCTGTACCTGTGCCCCCCAATATATCTTTGGCAGATAACCCAATAAAAATGAGTATGAACAATATAGAGGATACACTAATAAAGGCGTTTGCCATTGTCGCTAGTCTTATTCCTTTTACGTTAACAAATGTGACCAACAAAAGCATACCTAAAATCCAAACATAACTTGGGATGGCCGGAAAAGCTGCCGAGAAAAAGATTCCAAACAGCAGGTAGTTGACCATTGGAATAAAGAGATAATCCATGAGTATGGCCCAGCCTACCATAAAACCGACGCTCGGGTTGATTGATTTTTGGGTATAAGCATAAGCGGAACCTGCAGACGGCACGACTTTAGCCATTTGTCCATAACTGTATGCAGTGAAGAGCATAACGACCAGTGCCAATAAATAAGAGCCTGAAACCATTCCGTGTGATATTTCAGCAGCAACACCATAGGTACTGAACACGGTTGCAAGGGCCATAAAAGAAAACCCGAAAAGAACAACCGGCAGAAGGGTGAGTGAGCGCTTCATTTTTTCTTGTTGCATGTAAATCCTCCTCATTAGCTGAAAAAATTATATGTCTATGCTGTAAACGATTTCTATGTTGAAATAGCGCAGAAACCTTACCTCGACGGAGGCTTCTTCAATTGCTGTTTATGATTAAACTGTTTTAGTCGCTTTTTCATAAACGATTTGGCCATCAACAATTGTCAGTTCTACATTTGTGTCTAAAATTTCTTTTTCTGGTATGTCAAACAAGTTTCTATCAAGAATGACAATGTCTGCAAGCTTGCCTTTTTCCAGCGTTCCGATTTCGTTTTCGCGGAAGACGCTATAGGCTGAACCGTAAGTGTAGGCTTTCAGTGCCTGTGCAAGTGTGACTTTTTCCTGTTCATTCCACGTATCTACCAATGTATAATCTTTCCGTGTGACTGCATGATAGATTCCAAGCATTGGATTCAAAGGAATGACTGGATAGTCACTGCTGTACGGCATGATATTCCCTTCATTAAAGAAAGTAGCGTTCGGATAAAGATAAGGGAATTTATCTTCGTCCACTCTTTCCGTGTGGCTTTCTCTAGGCATCAACGCCATGTGATAAGGTTGGACGGAAGGCATGACACCAAGTTCCCTGAACCTTGGTATATCCTCGGGTGAAATGACTTCAATATGCTCAAGTGTATGGCGGGAATCACGTTTTCCGTTTTCTTTTTGGGCATGTTCATATAAATCCAGTCCAAGCCTTACCGCCCCGTCTCCGATTGTATGGAACTTGATTTGATAACCTTCCTTATCGGCAGCTGTTACCCATTCTTGAAGCTGCTCTTCGGAAAAACCAATTTCCCCACGTGTTTCCGGTTTATCTTTATATGGATCGAGCATATACGCCGTGTAGCCGGTTACAACACCGTCAATGAATTGCTTTAAACCGGCCATTTTCAAGTTCGGAGAATTGAATGTCTTCCTGAGTTCAGCTGCTTTTTCCAAGTCACCGTCCAACGGTGGGTATAAATGGATTCGGACAGTCAATTGGTTTTTTTCATCAAACTCTTTGAAAACTGTGTAACCCTGCAATTGTTCGTGGGCACGGCTCATATAAAGGTCGTTCACAGAAGTCACACCAAGGCTTGCCGCATGATCCAGGAAAAGCTGAAGCATTTGTCTCTTTTGTTCCGCTGGAAAGTCATACGCATATTTTCCAACAAGGGCCATGGCTGATTCAATGAGGATGCCTGTTGGCTCGCCGTTTTCGTCCTTATAAATGTTGCCATAATCCGGATTGGCTGTATCCTTTGTAATGCCTGCAATTTCAATTGCCTTTGAGTTCACCCAACCGTAATGGGCTTCCGCATGAATGAGGAATACGGGCCGGTCGGGAATATACTGATCAAGTAAATACCTGTCAGGGAAATCGTTGTCTCCCCATGCTGTGTAGTCCCAGCCACTCCCGATAATCCATGCTGCATCAGGATGCTCATCTGCATACGCCTTCACTTTTTCGGCGGCATCTTCAGCCGAAACGGTATCGCTTAGTGGTACGGCATAATGATTAAACAGGCTTCCCATCATGAGGTGAATATGAGAATCGAAGAATCCAGGCATGACCAATTTGTCTTCAGCATCAACTATGCGTGTTTCTTCGTCAATGTATTTTTTAACAGCAGCATGAGTATCGACATCAATAATCTTGTTATCTTTAACTGCGATGGACAACTTTTCAGGATGATCCTTTATTCCGGTAAAAACCGCATTGCTTTGTATGATGATATCCGCTTTCATTTTTGCACCCCTCACGTACTTAGATCCTTTTCTGTTTAAATCTATTATGCAAAATATGTGCCACAATTTTAATTTAAGACATAATGAGGGAGGAGATAAAAATCCTCTGTATTCATAAGGAAAAGTAGATATTTTATTAGTATGAATTATATATTTAAATCATTTTTGCATAAGTCCATGCGGAAGTGAATCGGATAAAATTGAGTTTGAAAGGAAATCGAATCAGTAAAACCCTTTAACAGCACAATTTTTCAAACTACTGAATCATAATCGATTCAGATTTCAACCTGATTCAGCAAATGTTTATATTATATTAGTAGGTTTTAAGGGGGAAGGAGAGAGAAAAAATTTGATGCTCTGCCAAGTTATACAATGGAGTATGGAAAATGACTTCATCTTAATAGGTTTCTGTGAATATGTGAAAGGGATAGAAAAATAAGATGGGATTGCCAAAGACTGACAGCTTGATAAAGTGAACCTTTATCACTTGGGATGTACTTTTAATCTATTTTGTTCTTTGAATCCCTCAAACAAAGGGAAAAATGGTTGCGACATCCGGCTATTTCCGATAAATAAAAGGCTCCAATGATACGTTATAAAAAAATCGTCCATTCAAATGAAAGTGACGAAACTATCATTTGAGAAAGGACGATATTATGACGATATTATATAGTTATTATGATCACTTTAGAGGAATATAGCATATTCAGGGGCCTTCCTCTACAATCAAAGGTGGCGTTTTCAAATTGAAGCTATGAATCTCCTCTTGAAAGCTTTTTAAGGGTAGTTTAGATGTGTTCTCCTTCTGGTGTCCGAACACTGTTCTTTTCACTTGTTAACAAGGAAATAACAAGTACCAACACAGTGGAAACAGGCAACCCTATAAATACTGGGTGAATCCCAAATGGATGTCCAGCCAATTGCCAGCCAACTGCAATGATGAGACCGATCCACATCGCCCATGCACCGCCGGCTTTTGTAGCACCTTTCCAAAATAGCCCGAATATGACCGGGGCAAGTAGTGATGAAACTAGCATGGCTGTGCCCGTGACCCATAAATTAACGAGTTGGGGAATATAAAGTGCCAATAACAATGCAAAAACGGAAACGAATAGGACTGACATCCGGCTGAAAAATAAAAGTTTTTTATCGTCCTGAACTTTAAGGCGCGGCCTGATCAGATCATTTACAATGGAGGAAGCCCCTGCCATAAAAAATGAATCTGCTGTAGAAATAACTGTAGCCAACAAGGCTATGATCATAACGACAACCATGGGGAAATTAAAGACATTTGCAATTATTTCATAATAGCTTAGTGTTGGGTTGATTTCTCCCATCTGCAGACCATATTTGCCAGCCACTCCAATGACAATGACGAAAAATCCTGTTAAAAATGCCAGAGTGATTGAAATCCAATAACCACGTGTTGCTGTTTTTAGGTTTTTTGCTGCCCAAAAGCGCTGCCATAGATCCTGTCTCACGAATTGATATGCACCAATGGTCAACAGGTACACGAACACTTCTTTGGGGGATATGGTAAAAATGCTTAAATGGGTGCCCTCATTTATGGCAGCGGCACTTTGTGAAATGTTTTCCCAGCCGCCAGACACTGCGATTACAACTACAAATAAGATGAAAATCCCAATTGTTTGAATGGTTCCGTGAAAAGCATCCTGCCAAATGACAGATTTCATACCACCGAAATAGGTTTTAAGCGTCAGTAAAATCCAGCTAATGATGATTCCGGCAGTTATACTCAGTCCAATGGTTAAATTCAATATAGTGGCAATCGCGACAAATTGCATACCCGTGATGGCGCTATACGCAATTAAAATACTGAGAACAGTAGGAAAGCGTGCCCCTTCGCCAAAGCGTAAAACAGTGAAGTCGGCAATGGTAACCATGTTATATTTTTCTCCATATCCTCTTATCTTCTTTACAAAGAAAAACAACATGATGATCCCGGCAAGGAGGAGGCCGAAATTCAGCCATTGTTGGCCCATGCCAAATTTGTAGCCGTTTTCCATGAAACCGAGTAAAGTAGAGCCGCCGACCGCCGTTCCAACAAATGTCAGAATTAGTGGAAAAATGGAAACTGATCTACCTGCTACATTGTAATCATCGTACGTCTTAATGCTCTTATGGTTTATATAGAGTGAAACTCCAAACAAAAATAAGAAATAGATGATAACGAGTCCACCTAAGATTGTTTGTTCCTGTCCATTAAACATTGTATAACCCCCTCATTTACTTGGAATCCAATTTCTCAGCGCATTTAGCATAAACTGTCTGTCCCTCGACAATCGTTTGAATCACTTCAATTTCCTTGAGGGACTCCGGATCGATCATAAATGGATCTTGACTTAAAACGATTAGATCAGCATATTTTCCGATTGAAAGGGATCCTACCTTGTCTTCATCAAATCCCGAGACAGCGGCATCTGTTGTGTATGCCTTAATGGCATCCTCGACGGAAATGGCTTCTTTTGTTCCTAATTGCTGGCCGCTGACCGTTTTACGGGTGACCGCTGAATAGATTCCAAAGAAAGGGTTTCCATCAGCTACTGGCAAGTCAGAATTTCCTGGAGCGGCAATACCGTATTTCTTAAAGGAAGCGTGTGGAAAGACCCACTCGGCTCGATCTTTTCCGAGATTTGCTAAGTAGCTATCTCCAATTGAATAAATAAAACCAATGGATGACCCTGCTATAATTCCGTGCTGTGACATCAAATGTAAGTGTTCTTCTGTGGGCAAAGCGCAGTGTTCAATTCTATTCCGCATTTTTTTGTTTTCTTCGGCTGAATTCGCATTCACTATCGCTTTAAGCGCCATATCAATTGCACGTTCTCCAATGCCGTGGATGGAGACACGCATCCTGTTTTGAATAGCCTGGGAAACAAGCTCGTCTAATTTCTCCTGCTGCATATAGAGAATCCCGCAGTTATCCTCCTCATTTTCATAAGGCTCATTAACAGCAGCTGTTCTCCCGCCGACACTTCCATCCAACATATATTTCAATCCTTGTATATTCAAACGGTCATTTCCGAAGAGACTTTCCACCCCAAGAGCCAAGGTCTCATCCTGAACCCCAATCCAATTCATTGAATCTACGGCCCATAGCCACATACGGACTTTCATACGAAATTCTTTCTCCGTCTGCAGTCGTTGGTAAACGGTCATTTCTTCCTTAGCGACCGCCATGTCGTGAATGGTTGTAATTCCCCATTTGAAAAATTTTTGTTGGGCCTGCAGCATTGATTCAATTAACTGTTCGGTGTTTAATGTAGGAACTGTAAATTCCATCATGGCATTCTCTTGAATAAGGCCGCTCGGTTTTCCTGTTGTTGGATCGATATGAAAATGTCCGCCTTCAGGATCTTTTGGGCTTTCCGGGAGACCGCTTTTTATAAAGGCCATTCGGTTAGCCACTGCATTGTGTACACATGTCCTTGTTAAAAATACTGGATGCTCAGGGGCAGCTTCACTAAGTTCATCTATTGTAGGGAATCGTTTTTCTTTTAATTTGCTGTCATCCCAACCCATTCCTGTAATCCACTGTCCTTTTGGTGTTACTCTTGCCTTCTCTTTTACTGCTTCGAGTATGCTTTCGATATCCGGAGTGACTTCAGCTCTTAAGTCAAGGTGAAATAAATTTGAAGCAAAAGTCAAAGGATGAGCATGACTCTCGATGAGCCCTGGCAAAATTGTTTTTCCGTCCATATCGATACACTTCGTTGAAGGACCTTTGACCTCATCCGCCTTTTCGTCAAAAGCAATGATTTTTCCATGTTTAACCGCCACTTTGGTCGCTTTTGGATTTATCTCATCCATTGTATAAATGTTAGCATTTGTAATAATAAGATCCGCGAACATATTGAACCTCCTCATAGTTGCCGATTTAGCAGATTTTCCCTAAGCATTGGCCAATTTGCAAACAGTATGCAGCAACAGATTTGCGCCTTTTTCAATGGCTTCTTGGCTTGTAAATTCCTCTTGGCAATGACTTTTTCCATCGACGCATGGAATAAAAATCATGGCAGTAGGTGTTATTTCATTCATGTATTTAGAGTCATGCCCAGCTCCACTTATCATTTTCTGGCTGGTGTACCCTAACTCTTCGGTTGTTTTGGAAATGACTTGGATCAATTCTTCGGAAAAGTGGCTCGAAGACGTTTCCCAGATCTTGTTGATTTCTATTGAAACGTTTTCAGTTGCTGCTGCAATGCTCAACTTTTCAATAATTACTTGGCTTAGATATTCTTTAACTGTATCATCTGAATGTCTGACATCAACCGAAAAAATAACCTCTCCGGGAACACAGTTTATCGAGTTAGGCTTAATTGCCATCCGGCCTACGGTAGCCGTTGCTTCCTCATTGTAGTTAATGATGGTATCTCTGATGAGCTGAATAAGTTTGGATGCAACATATAATGCATCTTTTCTCATGTTCATCGGGGTCGGGCCAGCGTGGTCGGATTGTCCGGTTATTTTGACCTCCAGCCAGTCCATTCCCTGGATGCCGGTAACAACCCCGATATCTAAGTTCTTATGTTCCAAGACGGGACCTTGCTCAATATGAAGTTCAAG
The DNA here is from genome assembly GCF_000374565.1 of Siminovitchia fordii DSM 16014 = CIP 108821. Classification (GTDB taxonomy): domain Bacteria; phylum Bacillota; class Bacilli; order Bacillales; family Bacillaceae_C; genus Siminovitchia; species Siminovitchia fordii. Next base: position 50,874 of record NZ_KB894698.1, read on the forward strand.
ATAGCAGTAACTGTTTTGAATCCGGTTTCTTTTCTCTCCGTGGTAACCAATCCGTTGTAACTCTTCGAGAAATGCTTTTCCTTCCCGGTCTGTTCGTGTATAAACAAAATCTTGATTAAAGTGGCCTGAAAGTCCGCCAGCACCTAATATAGGGGGCTCAAACCTTGATCCTTCTTCATTCGTAAAATTAATAATTTCAATCGGTCTTTCTGTCTGAATAGCGCTTTCATTCAATACAGTTAATACTTCGAGACCTGCCAGTACGCCAAGAATTCCATCGTAGCGCCCACCCTCAGGTTGAGTGTCAAGATGGGATCCGATAAGAACCGGGGGAGCATCAGGATTTTTACCTTCTTTCCTTCCGTAAATATTACCGAAATCATCGATTCTAACTTGCAGTCCGATCTTTTTTAACCACTTAACATATAAATCACGCATCTCTTTATCCTCATCCGTAAGCGCAAGGCGGCAAATTCCTCCACGGGAAAGCCTCCCTATTTCGGCACTCTCGTTAATTGTTTTCATAAGCCGTTTAATATCAATCTTGAGATCCTTTTCAATCACCAGTGATCCTCCTTTTTTAATATCTAATAGATTCGCATCAGACCTAAGTTTTGTTCTTGCATTTTTTTATAAAGCAATATATGTGCCAAGTTCTTGTGTTGTTTTCGTAGATAAAAGCAAATTTTGGCTACATTTGTCGACCATTTTATAAACAACATGTAACAAAAACGACTCAATTTGAGATAATTTGAATTGAAATCGAATCGATATTACTCTAAATATAAAGAAAAATTTAAGTTTGAATCGTAATTGATTCATATTTCATGGTATTCTAATCATATAGATAAAATGAAAGGGTGATTTAATTGGAAAAAATTCAAGAAATTTTGGAACACCCGTATTTTACAAAAATTCTTAATGCCCTTTCTGACGGAGTTTTGATTTCTGATGGAGAAGGAAGAGTCATATGGTTAAATAAAGCTTGTGCAAACTTTTCGAACAGGCCGAAGTCATTTTTTATCGGAAAGGATGTTTACTTGCTTGAAGAGTTAGGTGTCTTTAAGCCATCTGTGACAAAAATGGTGATTGAAAAGCAAGCATCAGTGAGTACAGTGCAAACAACAACTGGTAAAGACAGCAGATTTATTGTGACTGGATATCCAATCAAGGATGATGAGGGAAAAATAATCTTTATTATTGCCCAGACCAAGGACATTACGGAAATAGTGCAAACAACGAATGAATTGGAAGAAACTCAATCATTATTGAAGAGATACAGCCAAGAGATTATGCGCATTAACTATGAAAAACAAATAGATTCGTATTATTTTACTGGTCAGAGCCCTGCCTATCTATCATTGATGCAAACAATTGATAAGATAGCTCTTACGGAGTCGACTGTTCTGCTAAGTGGGGAAACAGGGGTCGGTAAAAACGTTGTTGCCCAGCGGATTCATAAGTTGAGTGAACGGGAGAATGGACCGTTTGTTGAGATAAATTGCGGAGCGATACCGGAATCCTTAATCGAATCAGAATTGTTTGGCTATGCCAAAGGGGCGTTCACCGGTGCCAACAAAGCGGGGAAAGCCGGCTTGATCAAGATGGCTGATGGCGGTACTTTATTCCTTGATGAAATTGGGGAGCTCCCTGTTCATTTGCAGGCTAAATTACTTCAGTTTTTACAACGGAAGCAATTTCTTCCTATAGGATCGACAGAATATCAAACAGCAAATGTAAGGATTATCGCTGCAACAAATTTGGATTTGTTGGAAGAAGTGAAGAAAGGGAACTTTCGTTCAGATCTTTACTACAGACTGAATGTCCTTCCGATTCACGTTCCGTCCCTCCGGGAAAGAAAAGATGATATCGTCGGCTTGCTTCAATTCAATATGGAAAAATATAATCGAAAGCATAAAAGGCAATGCCGACTTTCTGCTGATGTGATGGAATGTCTGCAAAATTATGATTGGCCGGGGAATATTCGAGAGCTTGAGAACCTCATTGAACGTCTTGTAATTATTGCACCGGAAGATGAGATTCAAATGAGAGACTTACCGGCTAATATGAGAAATCATGATGACATAGACTTTGACCTTGCCGGTCTCAATAAGGGAGATTCATTGACGGAGGTTTTGGAATCCGTTGAAAAAACCATCATATCCAAGGCGTATGCCCAGTTTAAAACTACAAGGAAAACAGCAGAGGAACTTGGTATCACGCAATCCTTGCTGATGAGGCGTTTGAAGAAATACAATTTGACAAAAAATGAGGAAAGTTCTTTTGAGGGTCAATGATTGTATTAAATTTACTAATGTTTTTATCAGAAAATAAAACGTTTATCAATTATTTTTAGTATTGACAGAAATTTAGCCAGCCGGTAATATTGTATTTAAGACGTACAAAATTTGCTTTCCGGATTAATTACCTTTTTTCGGTTCAGGTAAAATAGTGCGCAACCTTATCACATAACATCGTTCAATAAGAAGACTGCCGAATCTGTCAACCAGCGGGTTTAACCGCGGGACAAACGCAGAACAAACCAGTCGCTCATCCAACCCTTTTTTGTAAAGGGCTGATGGCGACTGGTTTTTTTACGCCGGTTTTCTGATTCAACGGACAAATGATTCTTAGGAGGAAAAGAACATGTGTCTCGCTAAATCAGGCTGTAAATTATGCGGCAACTGCAAAGGCTCTAAAGCGGCAAAAAACGATAAGAAAAAATAAGGGGCCAAACGCAAAAAGAACAGGGATGATATCCCTGTTCTTTTTGCGTTCAAGGGAAGTGATACGACAGACGAAGCCGGCACCAATAGAACGGGAACCTTTACGATCATCTCGCGGATAAGGCTTGTAAACCGGGAAACGGAAACAATTACACAACCAACTATTAAAAATATGTATAAGTGTTAAAAAGTATCACTGGATTGAGTATTCAATCGGTAATGGAGTGATCACCAATGATCCCGAAAAAATGGTCTTTATCCCCACTACCTTTTCCATTTTTATCTAAACTATGTTGAAAAACCAGGTTCGTAAACTTGAACCTGGCTTTTCATCAGGAATTACTGCTCCTTCTAATCTTATCCTAGGCTTTCCGATTTTTTCTTTCCTTGTTCAATGGCGGCCAGTGCCAGTTTTTGAATTGTCATATCGTCCATCGGCGGGTTATGCAGGCCTGCCCGAACGTCCCGGTAATACCGCTGCAACGGATTGGAGCGCTGAAGGCTTTTTGCTCCAGCCACTCGCATTGCCTTATCGACAATGGAAATCGCTGAGTTGGTAACTGTATGCTTAACCGCTCCGAGTTCATTAGCAATCAACGGTCTCCGCTCCTCATCATCGTACGCTTCGGCCACGTTGTATATGAAATGTCTTGCTCTCATCAGGTCAAGCTCGATCTCGCCTAACAAGCGCTGGACATTCGGAAGCTCGCTGATTGTTCCTTTTATACTGTTGGGCGAATGTTCGTTAGCAAATTGGATGGCGTAATCCCTAGCGGCTTGCGCGATTCCTAGATAGCAGGCTGGAATATGTAATACCCAACCGTTGATTTTGTTCCCGCGCGGGCCGTCATTGATCTCGACAAGCATAGAATCATCCGCATTGACATTATCCAAGAGTAAGTCATGGCTTTCTGTCCCTCTCATGGAGATGACGTCCCATGTTTCTTCAATGGAGAGTCCTTCAGTATCTTTATGCAATAGGAAAAATCCGATTGCTTCTTTTTCTTCAATCCAAGCGGAAGTGAGGAAATAGGTTAACGCCGGAGACATTGTAGTAAAGTTTTTCCGTCCATTGATGATCCAACGGCCATTTTCCCTTACAGCTGTAGTACCTGGACGTCCACCCCTTGTCGGGCTGCCCGTTTGAGCTTCGCTCACAGCACGGTTCACAAGTGCTCCGTCCAGTACTTTCTTTGCGAAAAAATTTAATCGGTCGCCTGACCATAGTCTTTTCTCGTAAAGTTCGCCAACAGTACCGAGGTGCCAGCCGATGGAAAGTCCTGTAGCTGCATCAAAGCTGGCGATTGTCTCCTGCAAAAGCACCATATCATATACCCTTAATCCTTCACCGCCAAATTCTTTAGTCAAGGTCAAGCTCGTATACCCCATATTGACCAGTTCCTGAATATTCTCTTTAGGAAACTTTGCCTGTTCATCCGTTTTGGCTGATCTGCTTTTAAATTCCGCTTCTTTTTTATATAAATTGTTCAGCCATTGCTTTTGAATGTCGTTTTTTATAAATAAGTTTCTCATCTCTTCACCTCTAATATTGTATATGCATAAGATGCTTAAAATCAACAAATCCTATTAGTTTGATTGGTTTTAATCTTATCGAACTTGATTTTAAGCGTCAAGCTTTACTCGATAGTGAAGAAAGAGATTTAAAACCCACTTTACAACTAAGAATAGTTGTGTTAATCTTTGGGATAAATTTAAGAATAATAAAGCAGGGATCAATATGATTAAATTAAAAAAAATAAAAAAACAATTTCAAAAGAATCTTGTGTTAAACGGAATTGATCTCGATGTGGAAAAGGGGGATGTATTAGTTATTGTCGGTCCGAGTGGATCAGGAAAAACTACTTTGCTCAGATGTATCAACTATTTGGAGCGCCCTGATGAAGGTTCCATTACAATCGATGGGTTTACTGTCCAAGGAAAGCATGCATCAAAGCGTGATGTGCTTGCTTTAAGAAGAAAGACAGCCATGGTTTTCCAGCATTACAATTTATTCAAAAACAAGACTGTTGTGGAAAACGTAATGGAGGGGCTCATCGTGGCAAAAAAGATCCCCAAAAAAGAAGCGAAGGAAATCAGTGCCTCTTTATTGGAGAAGGTCGGACTGGCGGAAAAAATGGATGAGTATCCTTCTCAGCTTTCAGGGGGACAGCAACAGCGTGTGGGCATTGCCCGGGCATTGGCATTAAATCCGTCTGTTATTTTATTTGATGAACCGACCTCTGCATTGGATCCTGAGATGGTTGGCGAAGTGCTTTCCATCATCAAACAGATTGCCAAAGAAGGGATAACGATGGTTGTCGTCACACACGAGATTGATTTTGCCAGAGAAGTGGCAAACCGTGTCGTTTTCATGGACGGAGGAAGTATCATCGAGCAAGGATCTCCTGAAGAAGTATTGATACATCCACAGCATGAACGAACGAAAAGATTTTTAAAGAGACTGGTCAAAGAACCGGATTATGCGATTTAGGGGAGGAACATGGGGATGAAGAAATTATGGGCAGGAGCAGTGGCGTTATTAGGTTTTATATTTATTATTTCTGGCTGCTCCCAAAGTACAGCAAAGGAATCGGATGATGGAAAAAAAGTGGTCAAAATCGCGATCAGCGACGAAGTCAATCCTCCATTTTTATATGCCGATGAAAATAACGAACCAATCGGATATGATATCGACTATTTGAAGGAAGTAGAAAAAAAGCTGCCGGATTATAAATTCGAATACATTTGGGGAGAGGAAGAGTCCAATCTCGTCGGTGTGGACACGGGAAAATATGATTTTGCCATAAACTGGTTCTTCAAAAATCCGGAAAGACAGGAAAAATTCCTTTACCCAGAGCACGAATTTGGCTACTCTTTGACTTCTCTGGTAACCAAGAAAGACAGAGATGATATTAAAACATTGGATGATATGGTTGGGAAAAAATTTCCACCAGTTTCTCCAAGCGGCGGGTTAAGAGCAATCTTGAATTCCTATAATGACCAGCATCCAGATGATCCTCTAACATTGGAAAGTATGGATTCTCCGTCAAATGCAGAAAATTTGAAAATGGTGGATAAAGGAAAAGCGGACGCCATGTTCATCAATGTAACGACATTCAATGAAATTCAAAAGGAATTAAATCTCAATCTTAAGGTCGCTGGCATCATATCCAAAGAACCGATTTTTACAGTTTACAGCAAAGAAAATGCGGAACTTGCAAAAGAGATTGACCAGGCAACTGTTGAACTAACAGAAGACGGCACATTATCCAAACTGGCTGAAAAATGGTTTGGGGTAGACTTCTTCCAGGATCTTGAGTATATCAATGAAGAAGGATTTAATTTTGAAAAGTAAATCCGACTTTCCGTATTGGGTTGCTTAACAGCTCAATACGGATTTTCATTAGGTGGTGAATTTTAATGACTTCCGGGCTAGCGGGCTGGATTGATTTATTTATAAAAGTACTTGAAAAGCTTCCGCTCACTTTACTTATGCTGGGGCTATCTTTATTCTTTTCTATTATTCTCGGTGTAGCGGTTGCCGTTATCCGGATTCAGAAACAACCCGTTCTCTATCAATTGGCGACCTTTTATTTATCTTTTACACGTTGTACACCGTTGCTTGTCCAGTTGTTTCTAGTTTACTTCGGACTTCCGCAACTCCTTTTGGCCTTTAACATTGATATCAATGGATGGGACCGTCTTGTCTTCCTTATCATTGCTTTTTCGTTTCATACAGCTGCTTATTTATCAGAGGTGTTCAGATCTGCATATCTTGCTGTCGGGCAGGATCAACTGGAAGCGGCATACAGTGTCGGAATGAGTTACCCGCAGGCACTATTCAGGATCATATTGCCGCAGGCTTTTGTCATTTCACTGCCTAATCTGGGAAACAACATTATTGAACTGTTAAAAGATACATCGTTGGCTTTTACGATCGGAATTATCGATATCATGGGTCAGGTCAGAATTATCCTCGGCAACAACCACGGCATGGGAATGTTCCAGATCTATGTCGTGATTTCCTTGGTATATTGGGGAACGTGTATTTTGATAGAAAGTGTCATCGGCTATTTGGAAAAAGTATTTAAAAAAGGCCGGGTGAGTTTATCAAGGCAATAATATAAGAAGGGAGGGTCAACGTTGCTTTTCTCAATCATTAATCTGGAATTTGCGCTTGAACAATTTCCGGAGGTATTAAAAGGAGTGCCTGCAACACTGGCCATTGCGGTTGTTGCAATGATTTTCGGGCTGGTTTTCGGCCTTTTGATTGCTTTGTGCAGAATTTATCAAGTCCCAGTATTGAATCGTTTTTTTATCGTCTATATTTCCTTTATCAGAGGAACACCGTTACTAGTCCAGTTGTATGTGTTTTTTTATGGTGTGCCAGTCCTTCTTGAGTTTCTGAACGAACAAACGGGAACAAGTTTTGATGCTTCGGAAATATCTCCATTGATTTATGCCTTCATCGCTTTTACATTGAATACTTCGGCGTATCAGGCGGAGATTTTTCGTTCGTCTATCAATGCGGTTAGCGCCGGACAGATGGAAGCTGCACAATCAGTGGGAATGACAACAGCGCAAGGGCTCTGGAGAATTATTTTACCGCAGGCATTTGTTGTGGCCCTTCCCAACTTGGGAAACACCTTTATCGGTCTCATTAAAGCTACATCACTTGCATTTGCTGTAAAAGTGGTTGAGATTTTGGCAATAGCCAGAATCATTGCCAATGACGGTTACAGGTTCCTGGAAATGTATCTGGTTGCCTCACTTATCTATTGGGTCATCTCCTGGGTTTTTGAAGTGCTGTTTGCGGTGGCCGAAAAGAAAATGAGGCGTTATGAAGACCGGGCTGCAGGAGAGGCTGCGTAATGTAAAAAGAAGATCGGTGAATAAACTGCACCCGGATTTTTTGGAAACCATCTAAAATTTCGGAGTGCTTTTTTTATGGCTAGGTATTACGTTTGAATTAGAATAACCGATATTTAAGGAGGAATGAAGGCTACAATACAACCCCGAATAAAACAGGAGATACTACAGTGTCTTGGTAATAGATTGGAAAAAATATATAGATAAAGCTGTCTTACATTGTTATACAAATCATCCAATATAAATTGGAGGTAAATGGAACGTCTATCAATTGAAATTGCTAAACTATTAAATCAAGGATACTTTTTGGCAATGGCAACAATAAAGGGAATAGACGCCCTGATACAAAAGAAAAGGACATCTATTCATGAAAAAAGAGCAAGGTATTATGAAGGCAGTTATTAAAAATTAGCTGGTACTCCAAGCTGCACATGCTATGACTGGATAAAAAATTGATACCTCTGATAAAGATGTGCCTTTAAAGAAACTCAATCGGCAGTGTATAGTGGGGCAAGGTCGTACGGCTAACGCACCATTTTGTAATGAACTCGATACCTTATACAACTTATTCATCACATGATGCAGGATGATATATAAGTTTTAGAATGGCATGTTTCTTTCATAATTGCCCATAAGGTACATACCTGTGCTTCAATTATCAAGTCGTGTATTCTCCATTGATCCTTACATAATCGTAAGATAAATCACAACCCCAGCCGGTCGCTTTACCTGGACCGCTTCCAAGAGAGATGGAAATGACAATCTCATTGCTTTCCAAGTAATTTGTGAGTTCCTTCAGATTCGAGTCTGCCGGTTCTCCATTCCTAAACACAGTAAGGTCACCAAATGCCACGGAAACCTTCTCCCGTTCAATAGGATACTTTGCATTTCCAATGGTTGAAATAATCCTTCCCCAGTTGGGGTCCGATCCGAAGATCGCCGTTTTGACTAACGGCGAGTTGATGATCGACTTCATCATCACTTTAGCTTCATCATCGTTTTTGGCACCTTCCACTCGTACCTCGACAAGCTTGGTGGCACCTTCCCCATCCTTTGCCAAGTCTTTGGCCAGGCTGATCAACATATCGGTCAGTGCTTTCTCGAATTTTTCAAGGTCAACCGGGCCTGCGAGCCCGTTTGCCATTGCTGCGACAGTATCGCTTGTGCTCGTGTCTCCGTCGACAGAAACCATATTGAAAGAGACATCCACCGCCCGTTTCAACATTGTTTTAAGCACTTCTTGTTCAATTTTAGCATCAGTCATAATATAGCTGAGCATTGTCGCCATGTTCGGCTCAATCATGCCAGAACCTTTTGCAATGGCACATAAAGTGGTGCCATCGATTTTTTTGGAGCGGAATTTTGCAAAGGTATCCGTAGTCATAATGGCTTCAGCAGAGTCCTTCAGACCATCTTTTTTCAACTCGCTTTTCAAGCCTGGAATTCCATCAACAATTCTTTGGACCGGTAGCGGGACGCCGATGACCCCTGTCGAGGAAGGGAGAATGTCTTCAGGATTAATCGTTAATTCTTCCGCAACTGCTGAAATGATTGTATGAACATCCTTAATTCCTTGTTTTCCTGTCGCGACATTCGCATTTTTGCTATTGATGACGAATGCTTGGAGAAAGCCATCTTTAATATGTTCTTTTCCGACAGTTACTGGTGCACCGCAAAATTGGTTTTTTGTAAACATGGCAGCCGCTGCTGCGCGAGTTTCGGAGTAAATGACAGTAAAATCAGGTGTGTTGTCTTTTATCCCAAGTTTTTTCGCGCATGAATAAAAGCCCTTTGGAAGCAGTGTATTATCCATTGTAAGTTCTCCTATCTTCATTATTTTCCATTTAAGAATATTATACAGGGGTCTTCATAAAAAGAAAGGTATAATTGAATAATTATTAGATAAAATGAATATTTATTTAAAAATCTATTGACTTTCCTTCTCCAATCGGTAAGATTAACATTATATATTGAATCAAAAGGTGATGAAAATGATCGCAGTCCGTAAGGCTGTTCTCAAGGATATTGATAAAGTCTATGCGCTTGTCAACCAGTATGCCAACGAGGAGCTGCTGCTTCCCAGAACACGTGAATCTCTCATCATAAATATACAATCCATATTCGTAGCGGAAGAAAAGGGTGAAGTTCTTGGGGTTGCCTGCCTTGCTGTCCTTGGGCAGGACATGGCGGAAATTCGTTCTCTCGCAGTTGACGAAAAGGCGCAGGGGCGTGGTGTTGGAAAAATATTGGTGTCTAAAATTATTGAAGAAACAAAAAAAATAGGGATTTCCAAGTTGATTTCGTTAACTTATCAAGTTACGTTTTTTAAGAAATGCGGGTTTGAAATTATACAAAAGGAAGAGATGCCCCAAAAGGTCTGGACAGATTGCATCCATTGTCCAAAATTTCCAGCATGTGATGAAGTGGCAATGGCAATCACCTTTTAAAAAGATAGGGAAAAAATATGTCTTATTCCTGAAAAATTAGATTGACAGTTTCTTTATATAGTTGCTATATTTATATCGTCATAGATATTCATGACTGAATAACACTATTTAAGAAAGACTGTCGAATCTAACCGGACTTTGTTGGAGAAGCAAAGCCTAACGTAGATTAGAGCCAGTTTACTTAGTAAATGACCGTTACTGAAAAAGGGGCATTTAAGGTAAAACTGGCTTTTTTATTGCTTAGGAAAGCGTAAAGCAGTAGGGACATTCTGTTCGGCTACTGTGCCCAATCCTTAAAGGGGATAAGCGGACTCCTGTTGACTTATGAACTGTTTTCAATTTCTCGGGAATCTTCTTGATAGCCCATGCTAAGGCAGGGGGGCTTAAGCTTTTCTTTTATGCTTTGCATTTTTATCTAAAAAGGCTTGTCGTTGTTTATTCATCGGGAATAGGTCAAAAGCTGTGGAAGAACTATCCCCAAAGGATTGAACAGCATAAAAGGAAATTATATCAATTCTGCAAGCGGTTCACTTTCTAAGAATGCTAGGTGAATGTGCACATTCATTTCGTGAGATGCACCGTGTCAAATATACAGTTTTAATCATCACCTACGATCAGTGCCATTCAGGACCGACTGTCAAAGTTTGTCTTATTCGTGTTTTCGCATGGTGCCGCATCAGGTATATCCAGTCTAGGCACAATAACTTTGTGACCGGAGGTTTTTCCAAGCTGGTATTTATAAACAGCGTTACAAAAGAAATGAAAACGCCATTAAAATGGCCAGAAAGACACGGGCAAACCGGGGAATCGCAGTTTTCAGCCGTACCTTTACGGATGACCTTACGGGGAAGTCATGGTTTATCATTCGGTCCCATTCCAAGCAAGATCTACAGGCTTCCACATCTATACTATGTAAAAAAACAATTGTAGGAAGCAAATGAGCTGATGTCAAATAGACTTGTAGAACATATTTCAGTGAAGCCGATGAAGATTCCAGCAGTCTTGATAGAGTTCGTCCAGGTGCAAAGTTATTTGTTGTCTCGAGTTTTAAAAGATGAATCAGGAATATTATGGAGATTCAGGGAGAGTGAACATTGTGGAGAATTATTTGAATTTTATCGGCGGAGAATGGGTAAGTGCTTCTTCGGGAGAAAAGCATGAACATTTTAATCCGGCAAAACCTTCCGAAACTATTGGATTTACTGAAATTTCTACAGTAGAAGATGTAGAAAAAGCGATTGAAGCTGCAAATGCTGCGGCAGCGGGTTGGAAAGCGATGTCTTCAGTTAACCGTGGTGAAATCCTTCGAAAAGCAGCTGATATTTTGGAAGAACGTGCAGACGATATTGCCAAAACTGCTACGCAGGAGATGGGTAAAAGATTTGTCGAAACAAAAGGTGAAGCACTTAGAGGGGCGTCGATCCTAAGATACTACGCTCAAGAAGGCTATCGCAAAAAAGGAGAAGTTCTTCCTTCGGCAGCGGACGGAACCACTTTGCTTTCGGTCCGTGTACCTGTAGGTGTTGTAGCAGCCATTACTCCTTGGAACTTCCCAATTGCCATTCCAATTTGGAAAATAGCTCCTGCGCTCGTATTCGGTAATCCGGTTGTGTGGAAGCCAGGACAGGAAACAGGAATTACAGCGGCAAAAGTGGCAAAAGTATTTGAAGATGCAGGACTTCCTTCCGGTGTTCTTAACCTTGTATTGGGCAGGGGCTCTGTAATCGGCGATGTTCTTACAACAAACAAACATGTAGCGGCTGTTACATTCACTGGCTCCAATGCAGTAGGCCAAAACATTGCAAAACTAGCAACTGAAAGTGGAAAGAAATTCCAATTGGAACTTGGCGGTAAAAACCCGGCTGTTGTACTAGCGGATGCAAACCTAGACCTTGCTGCACGCCTCGTTGTGGAAGGTGCTATGAAACAGACAGGCCAGCGTTGTACTGCAACAAGCCGTGCTTATGTAGAAGCAAGCATATACGAAGAGTTTGTTGAAAAAGTGATTGAAAATGCCAAACAAATCACAATCGGTAATGGGCTTGAAGATGGGATCACAATGGGTCCTGTTGCATCCAAAAAGCAATTTGAAACAGTTACAGGCTATATCCAAAAAGGGAAAGACGAAGGGGCTGACCTTCTGTATGGAGGAAGCACGTTGGATATCGATGGAGGATACTACATTGAGCCGACGATTTTTGGAAATGCTAACCACGAAATGACGATTATGAAGGAAGAAATATTCGGCCCGGTCGTAGCGCTGATGAAAGTGGCTGATTATGACGAAGCCCTTGAAAAAGCCAATGATACAATTTACGGATTAAGCGCTGCCGTATTTACAAATAGTCTTGAAAAAGCGTTCCATTTCATGGAAAACAGTGAAGTGGGAATGGTACAGATCAATGGTGAGACTGGGGGTGCTGAACCGCAGGCTCCGTTTGGAGGAACAAAAGCATCTGGTCAAGGTCCGAAAGAACAAGGGCAGTCAGCTGTTGAGTTCTTTACAACAAACAAGACTGTTACGATTAATCCATTCGCCAAATAATAAAGTGTTTCACCTGCCGAAAGTGAAAGTCTTTCGGCAGGATTCTTAATAGAAAAGCGAAAGCGTCTGATCATCAACGTACAGACTGGAGCGACTCTGACGAGATAAAGGAAACACGGCGAAGTGCGGACCTCCTGTCCACCGTAGCCGATGTTGACTTATCGTAGGAAGAGAAGTGAAGTCTGCTAGTCGATAGACGCTGAAGCTAGCCAATAAGAAAAGCGAAAGCGTCTGATCATCAACGTACAGACTGGAGCGACTCTGAGGAGATAAAGGAAACACGGCGAAGTGCGGACCTCCTGTCCGTCGGCAGGCTTAATACGCGACATCCTGTCGCTTCGCTTGCACTAGGACCTCCTGTCCGTCGAAGCCGATGTTGACTTATCGTAGGAAGAGAAGTGAAGTCTGCTAGTCGATAGACGCTGAAGCTAGCCAATAAAAAAAGCGAAAGAGTTTTTCAATAACGGACGATAGTCAAAGCGCTTGCTCGACCACCAAGTCCGCTTTGAGGAATTAGTGTTTTTGGGAAAAGGAAGAATATACCAAAGGAGTAAAAGAATGCAAAACGAACATGATGTTAAAAAGGTATTATCACGTTGGGATGTCCTGTTTTTGGCTTTCGGCGCCATGATCGGATGGGGCTGGGTTGTAATGTCAGGAGAGTGGATCCTTGGGGCTGGTACAGTAGGTGCGATGATCGCATTTGTCGCCGGTGGAATTCTCGTAATATTTGTCGGTTTGACATATGCAGAACTTGCATCGTCTATGCCTACGACAGGTGGAGCTCTTATTTATGTTTTTAGGGGCGTCGGGCCTAAATCAGCTTTTACGGCATCATGGATGCTCGCGCTCGGATACATTTCTGTTGTAGCATTTGAAGCAGTTGCCCTTCCAACCGTTATTGAATATATCTTCCCGAACTATAAGGTTGGGTATATGTATACAATTAATGATTATGATGTATACGCTTCATGGGTATTGGTAGGTGTTGGAGCCTCTATTTTCGTAACAATCGTAAACTATATGGGGGTAAAATCCGCGGCCTTTTTACAAATGGTTTTAACCATTATCATTGGACTTATCGGTTTATTATTAATTTTTGGCGGAGTTTTCAATGGGGAAGCGTCAAATGCTCAGCCGCTATTCGAAGGCGGACTCGGTGGTATCATGGTGGTCGCTATTATGACTCCTTTCATGTTTGTTGGGTTTGACGTCATCCCACAAACGGCGGAAGAAATGAATGTACCGGCAAAAGCAATCGGTAAAATCCTTATTTTATCTGTTGTTTTAGCGGTAGTATGGTATGTGGCAATCATTTTGGCAGTTGGTCTTGGTTTGGATAAAGACTCGTTGGCTGCTTCAACATTGCCAACTGCTGACGCTATGGCTACAGTGTTTGGAAGCGACATCTTCGGTATTATCTTAATTCTTGGCGGGGTTGCCGGGATCATCACAAGCTGGAACGCATTCATCATTGGTGGAAGCCGGATTCTGTATGCCATGGCTGATAAAAAGATGATACCTGCATGGTTCGGTAAAGTCGATCAGAAACACGGTACACCTACAAATGCTGTTTTATTTATTGGTGTTTTGGCTACTATAGCTCCATTGCTTGGACGTCCTATGCTTGTTTGGCTCGTTGATGCAGGTGGACTTGCTATCGTTATTGCTTACCTTTTGGCTGCTGTTGCATTTGTCCAATTGCGTAAAAATGAACCGAACATGGTTCGTCCTTTCCAAGCTGGAAAATCCAGCATCATCGGATGGATTGCCATCATCATGAGTATTTTCTTTGTCATCCTTTACATGCCAGGTATGCCTGCGGCTCTTGTTTGGCCATACGAATGGGCTATTTTCGCAGGATGGGCTTTACTAGGTATTCTTCTCATGGTTGTGATGAGGAAAAACTTTCCTAAAGAAAAATTGACGTATAACGATAAAAAGTAAATGCAGACATGGAATTGAATCCAATCTAACATAGATTGGATTCATTTTTTTTATTTTACTCCCTTGAAAGCTAATTTTAGGTATGATAAACTCTAAATTGTATCCAAAGTGAATTGGGGTGGATATTTTGTCGGAGAAATTGGCTCAGCAAAAGTCGACAGTTGTTAACAATGTCACGAAACGTCTTAGAGAAGTCATTTTGGACGGTACTTTGAAAAAGGGTGACCGGTTGATTCAGGAAGAATGGGCAGAAAAGCTGAAGGTCAGCAGAATGCCGATTCGAGAAGCACTTACACAACTGCAAATGGAAGGGCTCGTGGAAATCGTCCCACACAAGGGCGCAGTTGTAACCCCAATTACAAAGGAGAATATAGAGGAAATCTACTATATTCGGTCCATGCTGGAAGGCTTGGCAGTAGAAAAGTCACTCCCATTTCTGACGGATGAGGACAAACGGCATTTGCACGATATTGTGGTCCAGATGGAAACACTGGATTTGACGGATGAGACAAATGGAGAGTATATCCGTTTGAATGCATCTTTTCATCAGATCCTAAGGAGTGGTTGTCCGTGGCCGAGACTTCGAAAGATGGTTGAGACTCTTGGTATTTCACCTATCGCTCCCAACCTGTTGATTGATTATTATCAGGAGACACAGCGGGAACACAGGCTTATTTATGAGGCTGCGTTAAGAGGAGATCCGGCTGAACTGCGGGCTGCAGTGGAATATCATATATTGCGCACAAAAAATAATTTAATAGATTGTATGGAAAGTATAAGAAAAGCGTAAGCGTCCGTTTAGCGACCTGCAAATTGGAGCATTTTTCAATGTGAAGGATAAGGAAGTGTGAGTGTGTCTGCTTTAAGCATAAGACGAGGACTAAAGAGGGGGCAGTTGGCCTTCGATAATAATTGTCTTTTAACTTCGAGGCGATGCTGACTTTCCTGAAATCCATGCGTTGAGTGGAGTGCGAAGCTTGCTGTACGAGGGCGCTGCAACTGAACAATACAAAATAAACAGGCTTGAACAAATGGAGGCATAAAACTATGTATGATTTCGCGATTGTAGGCGGCGGTATTGTAGGTTTATCGACAGGAATGGCCATTTATGAAAGGTTCCCAAATGCAAAAGTTGTTGTTATCGAAAAAGAAGCATCTGTGGCAGAGCACCAAACCGGCCATAACAGTGGTGTTATCCATTCCGGAATTTACTATAAACCGGGCAGCTTTAAAGCACGATTTGCGAGACAGGGCAGCCAATCAATGAGAGAGTTTGCAGAAAAATATGGCATCGAACACGATATTTGCGGTAAAGTCATTGTTGCGACAAAGCAGGAGGAGCTTCCGCTTCTTGATAATCTCTATGAAAGAGGTTTGCAAAACGAACTTGCCATTACAAAAATCGGCAAAGAAGAATTGAATGAGATTGAGCCGCATGTTGCAGGGCTTGGAGCTATTCGTGTTCCAATGGCCGGAATTATCAACTACAAGCAGGTAAGTGAAAAGTTCGCTGAAATCATTCAGGAAAACGGCGGGGACATCCTTTTAAATACGAAGGTTGAAAAAATCAACGAAAGCTCCGACTCAGTTGTTATTGAAACAACAAAGGGAACAGTCAAGGCCAGCATGGTCATCAACTGTGCAGGTCTTCATAGTGACCGTGTAGCTGCTGCAGCAGGGTATAAAACAGATATGAAAATTTTGCCTTTCCGAGGGGAATATTATAAATTAGTACCTGAAAAGCGTCATTTGGTCAAACACTTGATTTATCCGGTTCCTAACCCGAAATTCCCATTCCTTGGTGTCCACTTTACGCGCATGATCAGCGGGGAAGTTGATGCAGGTCCAAATGCTGTATTAGCATTTAAACGCGAGGGGTACAAAAAGCTTGATTTCAGTGCAAGAGATTTAGCAGAAAGCCTTGCATTCCCAGGCTTATGGAAAATGGCTGGAAAGTTCGCAAAAGAAGGATTGGATGAATACGTCCGTTCATTCAGCAAAGCTCAATTTACAAAAAGCCTTCAAGCTCTAATTCCTGAAATTCAGGAAGACGACTTGATTCCGGCTCCTGCGGGTGTTCGCGCCCAAGCGCTTAAAGATGACGGATCTATGGTCGATGATTTCAACATTATCATGGGAGACAGATCAATTCACATATGTAATGCACCATCACCAGCTGCCACTGCATCCATCGAAATAGGAAAAGAAGTGGTTAGACGAATTCCTGAACAAACACATCTGAAAGAAGCAGCTGTAACATTATAATTTTTGAAAGAGGAGATTGATCCATGGAGTTCAATGCCAAGACAATGTTTATTGCCGGACATGCTCGCCTGCCACAAGGAATGGCTGCAAAGAGTGTGTATGAAACCTTGACGATTACAGCTGAAGTAGATGTGAAATACGGAGTAATTCTTAAAGCTTCTGCCACACTTGCAACGGAACACGGCAGTGATTTTATTGGGCGTCTTTTACGGGGGACCAGCTTACAGGACGGAATTGATGAACAGATTGAAGCTATCCAAACGTACTATAGAGGAAAAGCGACCAATGCACTTATTGCCGCTATGAAGGACCTTGATCTCCATTACAAACAAATCAAGGCGGCTGAGAAATAATATTTGTTTGGTAAATATTGAAATAAAAAAGTTCCTTTTCGGTGTATTTCACCGAAAAGGAACTTTTTATTTTATAGACTTTCAAATAAATCGATGTATCTACGACTTTATCAACTTCTTCATATACTGGAAGGTTCGATCCCCAGATCAAGAAGAAAGCGAAAATGTAGCAAGAAAAGCGATCAATTCAGTTATATCTGAAGAAATCCAAGATGGAACATGGGGGTATAAGTTGCGTGATTAATTGGACAAGGATTTGCGCTTTTATATCATACCCAAGATGAAGGGTGAGTCCCGGACACGATCGTGGAAAAACGACGGGGACCTCAGTGAAGCGGAAATTAGGATTTTCGACGAAGGAAGAGTGTATGTCAAAGTTTCAAATAATGTAGAATCAACTTATTACATAACATTTTTAAAAGGGACAGAAAAGTACTGATTTCTGCATATAACGTGAAACTTCTCTGACTTGGCCGAAGAAGACCTCCTCTAGCTATCGCGCGGAGCATGCGCTTTTTCTGGGACTGCTGCCTTGCATTAGGGATTATCCACTAGACGGCATACGATATAAATATGTAGGGTGTTTTCTGGCAGAAGAAAAATTTATGACAATTTTGTTGACATATTTTACCCAAGGTGCTATTCTTGAATTAAGCAATCATTATAACATATTCACCTTTTGAAAAATGCCTTTTCAAAATCCGTGAATAGTATAGATTTTTTTGGAGACAGGAAAATAAAATATGCTGACTGCAATATTCACTGTGACTCTACAACCATAGAGCGGTGAAGTGAATATAAGCCAGTTGCCGATATGAAACCTATTTTAATCAGAATAGGTGTATCGACAGCTGGCTTTTTATGTTTCTGTTTCTCCATAGTTAAAATTATACTTTTCATTAAACAGGAGGAATATCTAATGGGCGTTACAAAAGAAAAAAAGTTTCTTAAAACAGGAAAAGCATATGAAGTGAAGTCTCATCCGCAGTCCGATCGTCTGTATCATATTGAAATCAACAAAGAAGCCATTGCTAAATTCTTGGCAGCTGTTGAAGAAAAAGGCATCACTGTCCAAACATTGGAATACACACCATATAAGCGTCAAATCATCGCTTCTCTTCTTCAAGATTTTGTCGGCGAAGATCTTGGTGAAATTCTAAGAGGCATTGTTCATGACCGTGAGTCCGGTGGTTTCACAGTTGGTTTGGAAGGTGTAACAGAAGACACTGATGAGTTTGTCATCTTCGGAACAGCAATCTCTCACTTGGTTGGTATGCCAAACTTTGATGCAATGACTGGTAAATATTATGCACGCTTCACAGTTAAGCACACTGACAACAGTGACTCTTTCCTTCGTCAAGCATACCGTCTATTCACAATGCACACTGACGGAACATTCGTTGACGAGCCAACTGACTGGTTGCTTATGATGAAAATGGTTGAAGAAAATGCAGTCGGCGGTGAATCAAGACTTCTTCACTTGGATGACTGGAAAGAGCTTGATAAATTTGCGAACAATCCGCTTGGAAAACATAAGTTCACATACATTGCACCTCCAAGCAAAAACGTAACCCAAACAGTAGACCGTGCTACATTCTTTAATGTGAATGACAAGCCATGCATCTGTTTCATCGATCAGTTCGTATATCCAGAAACAATTGAACAGGCAAAATACCTGGAAGACCTTTCTGCATCATTGGAATCTGACGACAGTGTCATTGAATTGGAACTTCCAGTTGGAGATCTTGTCGTACTGAACAACTTGTTCTGGATGCACGGACGTGCAGCGTTCGAAGTGAACCCTGACTTGAACCGTGAATTGATGCGCCAACGTGGACGATTTGTTGAATAAGCTCAATTAAGTCATTTGTTACTCAATTGTTAATAACCTCTACCTTCATATTTTGCGCACCCGACATCGGGTGCGTTTTTTTTTTTTTTTGAAATCAATGAAGCCGTGTTGGACTATTTAAGGTTATATTTCTTTATTTTATAGTTGAGGTTTTGTCTTGAGATACCTAATACTTTGCCAGCCTTCGTTACATTTCCTTTTTCCTCTTCTAAAGCAAGTTGTATAAGAGTGCGTTCTAATTTTTCTTTTTGCTCTTCCAAACTTCCTCCTGAAAGCAATGAAAGCTTTGGAATCTCGCGGTCTGTGTTATTCTGGGTATATTCATTAACCCTTGACTGGAAGGTTGGAGACAAATGGTGATAAGCAATAGTACTTTCTCCATCCAGCATATTGATACAGCCTTCAATTGTATGTTCTAATTCCCTTATATTTCCGGGCCATTCGTAATTCAGAAAAATATCCATGACCTCTGATTCCACTTTATCCACCCTTATCTGTAATCTTTCACTGTGTTTTTGAAGGAAGTGGTCGATTAATACAGGGATATCCTCTTTCCGGTTTTTCAAAGGTTGGATGATTATATTGACCACACTTAAACGGTAAAATAAATCTTCTCTTAATCTTCCATTTTCCATGGCTGTGTAAGGGTCTTCATTGATTGTGGCAATTACCCTGACATCAACGTCAATGGATCTTTTTGCTCCAAGACGCTGTATTGTCTTCTCTTGTAAAAAACGCAAAAGTTTGGCCTGCAGATTAATTCCCATGGAATTGATTTCATCTAAGAGCAAAGTGCCGTTATGTGCTTGTTCTATCAATCCTTCCCTATCGATAGCTCCGGTGAAACTGCCTACAGAAGTTCCGAATAACAACCCCTCCAATAAATGTTCAGGAAGGGCAGCGCAATTTTGGGCGATAAAAGGGTAGTTTTTTCTGGGGCTGTGGTTATGTATGCTTTGAGCAAATAACTCCTTGCCCGTTCCGGTATCCCCGATAATCAGGGTAGAAGATGATGTCCGAGCAGCTCTTCTGGCTTGATCTACTGTTTGGCGCATTACTCTGCTTTTAAAAACGATGTCCCTGAAATTAAACCGAGTGTTATTATTTTTGCCTTTTGGTTTTTTAGTAATTTCCGTGACCGAATCATTTTTTATGTTACGGATAGTTTCTTCCAATTGCTTCTGTTCCGTAATATCTTTCAAAATTTCAACAGCTCCGACCTGTCTTGAACCTATATTGAGAGTTAGTGATTTAGAGAGTGTGGTTACAGCTTTCCCGCTGTTAGTGAAATGGGTTTCCCGATAGTTTAATGATTTTGATAGCCTTGATGTTTTTAAAAGGATGCTGGAGTGCTCATCCCGATCAGGAAAGGCTTCCCGGAACAGCTTGTGTTTCACCGATTCTGGTTCTCGCAGGTCGATCTCTCCCATCTTTTTATTATAGAAAAGGATTTTTCCTTCCATATTAATAGCGCATATGCCTTCTTCGAGCATATCGAGAATGGAGTCATAGAGGAATTTTTGTTCAGTTGCCTGTCGGAGTTCATATTTTAAAAGCTGTTGCTGGGTAATGTCCTTAATGATCAAAAGGGAATGATCTTTAAAAGGAACAACATTCATCATTAACTCCTTGGTTCCAAATGACAGTGATATGCCGGTCGTTTCCTTATTGGTCTTCAAGAATTTTTGATAATCGAGTGGTATTAATTCAAAAATAGATGTTTCTCCCAAATTTTTGGAGCTGAGTTCAAATAGTCGAAGGGCAGACCTGTTTGCCCTTTTAATCTGGCCTTCATGATTAACAATCAACATGCTCTCGAAGCAAACATTCCATACTTTTTCAAGTACTACATGTTTCAAATTGATAAATCACTCCTATCTATAAAAGTTATAAAACTATTTATTCTTATTGTTTTATTATAAATAATTTGATAAGAAAGACAAATATTTTTCGAAAAATATCTTTCTATGAAAAAATTTTTTCTGTGATACATCTATTTTTTCTAGTAATACCGTTAATTACAGGAGAAAAATATTTGGCATGAGTTTTGCATTATAACTTTCATAGCAAATTGGAAAAAGGGGATGGTTAACCAATAAAAGTGTTGATAGGGCCGACTGCAAATGTTTTTTTGTTAGCGTTTTCAAAAAAGAGAAAGGAGTGTAAAGATGGCGAAAGTACAATTATTGGAAATTGAACCGATAAGGAATCTAAAATTCCGGCATCTTTGGGCATTGGGTGTCGGTGCAGTAGTTGGTGATGGAATTTTTCTCTTGATTGGAGAAGGAATTGCTACGGCTGGGCCGAGTGCTATTTTAGCTTATTTTATTGCTGGGCTATTTCAATTCTTTTTAATGATTGCATTGGCAGAAATAGCGATTGGCATGCCGTTTGCCGGAGGAATGTCAGTATGGGTTGAACGGTTTTTAGGAAAGTGGTGGGGATTCTTATCGGGATTTGCTTTTGCAGCAGGCTGGGTCCTTGCGGGTGGTGGTGTCAGTATGGCCCTCGGGACAATTACTTCGTGGTTTTTCCCTCAATTGACCGGAAAAGTGTGGACAACTATATTTGCGATTATATTTGTAAGCATTTTTGCAATATTAAACATCTATGGAACATCAATCGCTGCAAGAACTCAATTATATCTTGTGCTGCTGTTAACAGCAGGAATGCTGTTGTTTGCTTTAATTGGGATAAAAGATATTAATGTGGACAACTTCAAAGAATGGATGCCTTATGGCACATCCGGATTCTTAAGTGCGATTCCTCTTGGTACGTATGCGTATCTAGGGGCTGTGTCAATAGTGACCGCGGGGTCGGAAGTAGTCAATCCAAAAGATTTGCCGAGGGCCTTAATATGGTCCAGTGTTACGTTCCTTATCATATACACAGTTGCTCAAATTGTACTCCAAGGGATTATCCCATGGGATCAAGTAACGATGGACAGTTCTCCGTTTACTGAAGCCGCTAACATCGTCTTTGGATATGCAGGTGCTTTCATTATTAATTTAGTTGCATGGATTGCTGCAGCAACATGTATTTTAATGGGAACATTCTACACAGCATCCCGGATATTCTTCTCTCAGGCAAGAAGAGGTTATTTACCGAAGTTTTTTGGTTATTTGCATCCCAAAACACGTACACCTGTTTATGGAATTGTCTTCATTTGGATATGTTCGGTTGCCTTTATTTTGATTGGCAGTGTCAACCCGGATCTGATTTATGTCGAGTTTTCATTGCAGTTGACATTCGCATGGATTGTTTCTTGGGCGCTGGCAGTAGTAGCGGCCATCCTTTATAGAAAAAAATGTAAAGATGAAGTGGATAAACTGGCTTGGAAACAACCTCTATTTCCATTATTTCCAATCTTAGGGCTTATCGGAATTTGCATCGTTTTTTACGGCACTTTTCTGGGAACCCCCATGACGCTGGTCAGAGGATGCATCTGGATAGCTGTGCTCTTCATATTCTATAAGGTCTATTATAAACCCAACCAGAATCAAAGCAACGATCAAGAGAAGGTTATTTAGTCAATCCGCCGGGATATAAACTGTTCCCTTGACTTTACTATAGTTACAAGGGGATACAGATTAACTATCACACAAACATACTAATAGCCTGGAGGTCCGTATCTTGATTACAAAAGAAAAAGTTAAACAATTGATTGAAGTGAATAATATTGAGTTTCTTGATATTGGATATATGGATTACGCAGCACTTTCAAGAATTCGTACCGTCCGCGTGGATCAGCTGGACAGTTTATTTGCCCAGGGTCTGAATTTTTTTTCAGGAATGATGAGCTTTAATGCTTTTGATGAATATATTCCAAATCCGATGTATGGAATTGGGGACGGGGATTTCTTTGCTATCCCTGATCCTTCTACGTTTGCCATTTTACCTCATAGGCAAAATACCGCTCGAATGTTTTGTGATCTTGTGGATGAAAATGGTGAGCCATGGGACGGGTGTCCAAGATATGCTCTTAAGAAAGTATTGAGGAATGCGCAAGCCGAGCTTGGCGGTCATATCAGTATGGCATTCGAGCAAGAGGCTTATTTGTTGAACGAAGTGGAGGGAAAGCTTGTTTCAGCAGACAATAGCCATTGTTTTTCCATAGAGGGCATCCAAATGCAGGAAAAGTTTTTGCATGAATTTGTAAAGGCCATGGAAGAAGCCGGTGTAAAAATTGAAAAAATATCGAGCGAGTATGGGCCTGGCCAATTTGAAATTAACTTAAAATATGCTCACGCTGTCAGAGCAGCCGACGAACAGGTGCTTTTTATGCAGCTTTTTAAACATATTGCACTTGAAAATGGTTTGATTGGAACGCTCATACCAAAACCTTTTCAACATTTGTCGGGGAGCGGCCTGCATGTCCATATAAGTATGTCTGACAATGATGGCAAAAATGTGTTTGAAGATCTTGGCGACCCTCTTGGACTTACAGAACAGGCAAGGTTCTTTGTTGGAGGCTTATTGAAACATGCACGATCACTGGTTGCAATAGGAGCTCCAAGCATCAATTCGTATAAGCGTATGTATCCAGGTTCTTTCGCTCCTGCACAGGTATGTTATGGAATCGGTAACCGCTCCACTTTAATCCGTGTTACGGAAAAACGCCGGGGAAGCCGCTTTGAGTTTCGCGGGGCAGATGGTACTTGTAATCCTTATTTGTTGGCTGCTGCATTAGTTTCAGCCGGACTGGATGGAGTGAGGGAGAAACTTGATCCGGGTGAGCCGCTTAGCTCGGATGCAGGAATCCTGACTGATGAGGAGATGAAGCGCCAAGGCATTGAGTGGATTCCAAGCACTTTGGATGAAGCTATTACGGAACTTGCCGGAAATGAAAAATTAGGAGAAATGATTGGCAGGAAAATTTGGGAAGAGTTTATCAAAGTTAAAAGGACTGAAGTAGAAAAAGCAGCGCGCTATGTGACTGATTGGGAAAGGGCGGAGCTAAGCCGCCGATTCTAATATAAAGATTGCCTATCTCATGGAGGGAAGGAGGATCGTGATGAGCCAAACAGAAATGTGGTTGGAAAAGGATCGCCAATATGTAAGTGAAGCTTTAAAAATCCGCTTTTACCCACTTGCAGTAAAAAGTGGGAAAGGAGTGCTGCTGCGTGATTTTGAAGACAAGGAATATCTCGATATTTCCGCCGGCTGGGCCGTTGCGAATATAGGATATGGCAATGAGAAAATGGCATCTGCGCTTAAAGAGCAATATGAGACTCTCTCATTTTCTTCAAACATTACAATCCCGGATCATCAAATGATCCAACTGTCGGAAAAGCTGACAGGGATGCTTCCGGGGGAGTTTGAAAAAAAAGTTTGGTATGGTCTTACAGGTTCAGATGCAAATGACTGCATAGCTAAATTAATCCCGCTAAGTGCAGAACGTCCCCGGATGATTTCGTTCATGGGCTCTTATCATGGACAGACAATGGGTTCTTTGGGGTTATCGGGACATACGGCCCAAGCACGGTTTCTCAGCGGGACAAACGTTGTTAAGGTTCCGTATCCCAATCCATATCGCCCTCCTTTCGGCAAAACGGAAAATCTGACTCAACAGGTGATTGATTACATTGAAAATGAGATGTTTACTACGATTTGTCCGCCGGAGAATACCGCCGGCATCATTATTGAGGCAATTCAGAGTGACGGCGGCGTAATTGTTCCGCCGGAGGATTTCCTACCTGAACTTAGAAGGTTGTGTGACCGGCACGGTATTTATTTAATAGTTGACGAAGTGAAAGTGGGAATCGGCAGAACGGGCAAGTGGTTTGCCTTTGAGCATAGCGGGATCGAAGTGGATGCGGTTTCCTTGGGGAAACCGCTCGGGGGCGGAGTTCCGATTAGTGCTGTTATCGCTAGAAAAGAAATTTTGGACTGTGGACATGCTCTTCATTTATTTACATCGAGCGGTAATCCGGTCAGTACAAAAGCCGCATTGACGAATCTAGCAATCATTGAGGAAGAGAAGTTGATTCAGAATGTAATAGAACAAGGTAAGTATTTTAAGAAGCAACTTCTGGATTTGCAAGCTAAACATGAGATGATCGGTGATGTTCGAGGGAAAGGTCTTGCCTTAGGAATAGAGCTAGTTGAGGATAGGATTACGAAAAAAACTGCATCTGAAAAAACTGCCGCTGTGTGCTATCGGGCTTTTGAGCTTGGATTACTTGTGTTTTATGTAGGTGTACATAGCAATGTTATTGAAATTACACCTCCCCTTATCATCAATCGTAAAGAAATTGACATAGCTGTCGCCATTCTTGATCAAGCAATGGCAGATGTTGAACGAGGGAATGTCAATATGGATAAAGTCCGCCAATATGCCGGCTGGTAGGAAGTGAAAAAAATGATTCCAATGAGGAGGAATATGATGACAAAAATTGATTTGGCTTCTATAAAAGCAGTTGATGTGCATTGCCACCCCTATGTTGCGAATGAGGAACCATATTCACCTGAAGAGTATTTGCGGAAACTGTCGTTATCCGTATTGCCGAATATGTTTAAAAAAGCCGAAAAAGGCTCATCCGAAAAAATTTTTCCGGGCATGAACATGTATATGCAAATTACAATACAGCGGCTCGCAAAGTACTTTGAATGCTCCCCTATACTTGAGGAGGTGGTTGCCAAAAGAAACGAGGAGGCAAAAGACTTTACAGCTTTTACACAAAATCTATTCAAGAATGTAAAGCTTGAAGGAATGGTCGTTGATTTTGGATATCCCACCCCTCCGTTATCAAAGGATGATTATCAACACTTAACGGGAGTTCCTATATGGGAAGTATATCGAATTGAGCCGGCCATGGTCAGACTCCGTGAAAACCACGAAACCTTTGGCGCCTTTATCGAGGCTTATCGTGAAGATCTTAAGGAAGCTTTAAAACAAAAGCATATTGTTGGGCTAAAAACCATTATTGCTTACCGGAGCGGTTTAGAAATTGGAGATAAAAATGAACAGATGGCAAAAGATCAGTATGAAGAATTCCGTTTAAATGACCGCGCCAGAGTGAAAGGGTTGAGAGATTATTGCCTCCATGTGGCAATGGAGGAGTGTACGAATTTCAATAAAGTTCTACATATCCACACGGGCTTCGGTGACGGGGAAGTTGTACTTCCAAAAGCAAGTCCATCTTTTTTGATCGATTTGCTTCGTCAGGAAAAATATGCTGATACCAAAGTACATCTTGTTCACGGAGGATACCCATGGATGGAGGAGGCAGCTTTCATTACGAGTATTTTACCAAATGTATATTTGGATATTTCATTGCAGAATCCATTTGTCGGGCATGGAGTGGAACGAATCATATCACAAGTGTATGAATTGTCCCCATTCGACAAAGTCATGTATGGGTCAGACGCATTCACCGTACCGGAAATGAACTGGCTTGGTGTCCAATTATTCAAGGAATGCTTCGAACGGGTGCTTACAGACTGGGTAGAAAAAGGATATATGGATCATGCCATGGCTATCGAAGTTGCAGAACACATGATGTATAAAAACTTTGAACGGGTATATAGTGACTATATTTAAAATATAGGCATTTGCAGGGAGGATGAATGACGTGGAAGAACATACATCATGGAAATGGGATCATACACTTGATGAACAGTTATTTGAGATCCGAAGGCATCTTCATCAATATCCGGAATTATCATTCCAAGAATATGAAACCAGCAAATATATCCAATCGTGCCTTGAGAACTGGGGCATACCGTTTAAAGTGATGGCAGATACCGGGGTTGTTGTTGACATATTAGGGGAAGCTGGAGATGGTCCAAATATTGCACTTAGGGCTGATATCGATGCACTGCCGATACATGAGGAAAGCGGACTTGCTTTTTCCTCAAAACGAGAAGGTGTCATGCATGCGTGCGGACACGACGGCCATACAACGATCTTGTTGGGAACAGTCTACCATATATGGAAATACAGGCACAATTTAAAGGGAATGGTCAGGTGTATTTTTCAGCCGGGAGAAGAGGCGGATGGAGCGGCACAAATCATGATAGACGAAGGGGTACTTCAGCAGCCTGAAATTGAAGAGGTTGTGGCCCTCCACCTTTGGCCAAAGCTGCCAATTGGATCAATAGGAATAAAAACAGGACCGGTTACAGCAGCATGTGATGATTTTGACATTACGATCAAAGGAAAAAGCGGACATGCAGCCAGACCTCACGAAGGAATAGATGCTATTTCAATCGGAGCCGAAATTATACGCTCCCTTCAATATTTTACGGCAAAATGGAAGGATCCGGCTGATCCACTAGTTATTCATGTGGGAAAACTTGAAGGCGGAAACGCTAGGAATGTAATAGCAGATGAAATCAGAATGGAAGGTACAATACGTTCTGTACTCCCAGAGACAAGACTGCGAATAAAAAGAAAGTTCATCTCCTTTGTAACCGAAATGGCAAAACAGTATGGAGGAGAAGCGGATATTAAATACGATGATGGCATTCCTTCAATCATGAATGACACAGTTGTCGTTGAGAAAGTCAGGAAGGCGGCCGAAAAAATCATCGGCATCGGGAATATCAATGAACTGAATAACGTCTCTATGGGAGCTGACGATTTTGGCTTTTTTGCAGATAAAGTTTCAAGTTGTTATTTTCGTTTAGGTGTTCGGGAAAGGCATAAGGAAGCTTTCGATTTACATCATCCGAAGTTTCAATTTAATGAAAGAGTAATCCCTATTGGTGCAAAGATACTCACCGAATATACATTTAACAGATAAAAAGGAGAGCACAAATGAACTTTACAGCAAACAAGAATCCACAAATAGAAAATGTATTAAAGCAAGTAGAGGAAAATAATATTGAGTTTATTAGAATTGAATTTTTAGACTATGCAGGTGTTACAAGGGGAAGAACGATACGGAAAAATAGACTCAGGGCTGCAATGGAAAAAGGAGTAAATTTTAGCACAGCTATTATGAGCTTTGATGTATTTGATGAGTATATACCCAATCCAATGTACGGGGCGAATGACGGTGACTTTTTTGCGGTCCCGGATCCTGAAACATTTGCTATCCTGCCCTATCGAAAAAATACAGCCAGAATGTTGTGTGACCTGGTAGATGTAGATGGTTCGCCTTGGCCAGGGTGTCCGAGAGGCGCTTTAAAAAGACTTTTAAAAGAATTGGAAACCACTTTAGGCGGAAAGCTTTATATGGCTTATGAGCAGGAAGCTTATTTATTAAAAGAAGAGAATGGAAAAAGAGTTCCTGCCGATAACAGTCATTGTTTTTCTTCTGATGGTATTGATATACAAGAGGAATTTATACAGTCATTTGTTCACTCAATGGAAGCAATGGGAGTGGAGACAGAACAAATTTCTAGCGAGTATGGCCCTGGACAAGTTGAGATAAATCTAAAATATGCTCCGTCACTGAAGGCAACGGATGATCAGGTAACGTTCATGCATGTCTTTAAGCAAGTAGCACGAAGTCAAGATTTGATCGGGACATTAATGCCCAAGCCGTTTTCCAACCTGGCAGGAAGTGGACTCCATGTTCATATAAGTCTTTACAATGAGGAGGGTGACAATTTATTTAAGGATATTACAGACCAAAAAGGATTTGATCTTTCTGAAGAAGCGTATTATTTTATTGGCGGTTTATTAAAACACGCTCGTTCACTGATCGCTGTTGGCGCTCCCAGCGCCAACTCCTATAAGCGTATGCAACCTGGTTCTTGGGCTCCTGCTCATATTTGCTACGGATCTGCCAACCGTTCAGTTTTAGTTCGGATTCCGGAAAAGCGAAGAGAGAGACGTTTTGAATTTAGAGGAGCCGATGGAACCTGTAACCCCTATCTATTAACCACATGCTTATTGGCATCTGGATTGGACGGGATTAAAAATAAAATAGAACCTGGAGAGCCAATGGATGTGGATGTAAGTAACCTTAATGAGGCTGAGTTGTTGGAAAAAGGAGTGAATTGGGTTCCCCGTACTCTTGATGAAGCGATGGATGCTTTGGAGGAAGATACGATTCTGGCGGAATCTATCGGAAGAGAAATTTGGGAGGAGTTTATTAAAGTGAAAAGAACCGAGTCGATAAAATTCTCACAATATATTAGTGATTGGGAACTACAAGTATTTTCGGACAGGTTTTAAGTTTTTCTAATTATGATTATATTGAATTTTCATATTTTATGAAACAAATAATGGAGATGATTTTAAGTGAAAACAATCATTGAGCAATGGTTAGAGAGTCAAAGGGAAACGTGTATAGGGATATTAGAAGATTTGGTTCGTTTTCGGACAGTAAATCCGAAATTTTCAAAGTCAGCTGACAGAAAAGAAACTATTAAATTACAAAAATATGTTCAAGATTTTATGATTAAACATGGAATGGCAGTGGATTACTGGGAAGTTGAAGATGATTTGCCGAATGTGGTTGGCATACTAAAAGGTGAAAGTCCCAGCAATAGTTTAATATTAAATGGTCATATTGATGTTGTCCCACCAGGAGATTTAAATAAATGGAGTACGAATCCATGGGATCCGGTGATCCACGGCGGAAAGCTATACGGCCGTGGATCTGGAGATATGAAAGCTGGAGTCGCAGCGAATTTACTTGTCGCAAAGTTTTTACATGATCATCAAATTTATCTAGAGAATGATTTACAAATCCATGTTGTTGTAGATGAGGAAGGAGGAGGTGGTGGATCAAGGGCGGTCCTAGAAAAATATTCAAATGGGGGTGGTGTAATTGTAACCGAACCAACTGACAATATCATTAATCCTACGGAAGGAGGATTAGAATGGGTTCGGATTCATATTGAAGGTGTCTCATCCCATGCGGGCTGGAGGTATAGTGATATTTATCCAGGGT
The DNA here is from genome assembly GCF_000374565.1 of Siminovitchia fordii DSM 16014 = CIP 108821. GTDB lineage: Bacteria > Bacillota > Bacilli > Bacillales > Bacillaceae_C > Siminovitchia > Siminovitchia fordii. Next base: position 80,728 of record NZ_KB894698.1, read on the forward strand.
ACAACGGAGAAGGAGTTAATGCGATTGAAAAAGCAGCGAAGATTATAGCAGCTGTTCAAGATCTCGAAAGAACTTGGGCTCGAAAAAAATCGCATCCTCTATTACCTTATGGAATTACCACTATAAATCCAGGTGTTATGATTGGAGGGGCTAGCAAAGGCCAAGAAGGTCCGGAAATTACTACTAATCCAGCTATCACTCCCGATAGTTGTATCATTGAGTTTGATCTTAAATTTTTGCCTAATGAAAACGTAAAAGAGGTAAAAGAAGAATTTGAAAATTTCATTAAAAAAGTTTCTCTGACAGATGATTGGTTGAGGGATCATGTTCCTACGATTGAATGGGGAATTAGAGGTATTTCCTTTCCACCAGTAGATACATCTCTAGATCACCCACTAGTTGAAGCATGCAGCAGTTCTCATAGAGAATTTAATATTGTACCTGAATTCCAAGGGTTTGTTGCTGTTTCAGATGCAGCTTTTTATGCCGGAAAGGGAATTCCTGCCATTATTTATGGTCCGAAATCTGAAAGAATTCACGGGGTCAATGAATGTGTGGATATTGAATCATATTTTCAAACAATAAAAGTTTTAATTGCTTCAACATTAAAGTGGAATAATAAATGGGGTACAACTAATTGATCTCAAGAGATTGTTCCATTTCATAATCACCTCTGCTTTAACGGAAAAAACAATATCAACTGTAAAACTATAATTGGAACATATATACAAAATATTATATTTTAGGGGAGATTAAATGGAACAGTCTTTTAGACAGCCGAAAAATACTGAGCAGTATGGCATAGAACAAGTTCCATTGGAAGAGCGAAATGTTAAGTGGCACGATTTATTTACAATGATCTTCAACTTTTTAGTAAACCCGGGAATGATTTTAATTGCTGGAACGGCTGTAGCTTCAGGACTTTCTTTTTGGGCATCTATTACCTCAGTAGTGCTTGGAATCTTTTTTGCTTTTGTGGGGTATGTTATTATGGCAACGATTGGAGTAGATTACGGTGTTCCAGGTGCAGTTGCTACTAGAATGGTCTTTGGTATACAGGGTTCCAAGTATGTCATTTCGGCCTTCAGAACGGTTTATGCTATTTTTTGGTTTGCTGTTCAAACTCTTGCGGGCGCAGCTGCATTGGTGGTAATTATTAAAGAAATATCTGGAATAGAATTAAGCATAGTAATTGTTAGTTTAATATTTGCAGTCTTGCAAGTAGTTGTTTCGTTATTTGGGTATAACTGGATGAAACACCTCTCTCGAATTGGTTTACCGATTAAAGTTTTTGCCCTGTTTTATGTTGTATATCTTTTTATGACACACAACGACCCAAACTTTTCTCCAGCTAAAGTTTTTAGTTATCAAGGAACTGTTGGTTGGGAGTGGGGAATTTTTATCTTTACGTTAAGTACGGTGGCTGCAACTTGGCTTTCTATGGTAACCGATTCAGCGGATATTTGTCGCTATTCAACCTCTAGAGTAAGTATGTGGGTAGCTAGTATATTGGCTGCATGCACAGGGACATTTCTATCCGCTTTTATCGGTGCGTATTCCGCTGCAGCAACATTTGGTACTGTACCAAATGGACTTGAAGGAGCTGCGAATATAGCAGATGGTACTTTTGCTTTAATTGTTATCTTCCTTTTAATAATATTTGATAATTGGACGATAAATGTATTAAATCTGTACACAGGTTCCCTTTCTTTAGTAAATATAGCCCCTCGGTTAGGACGTTTTTGGTCTGCATTTATAGTTTCAGTGTTGGGGATTGCTTTCTCGCTAGTTCCTACGTTATTAGACTCGCTTCTCGGTACAATGAACTATCTGGGATCTGTTTATCCAAGTGTAGCTGCAGTGTTAATTACTGATTATATATTCATTAAGAAAGGAAATTTAATAGTTGATGAATTATATAATCATAACGGTATTTACCGTTATACGAAGGGATGGAATGTATCTGCCTGTCTTTGGGTTATCGCTGGTTTAATAATATATAATTTGATTCCAACCAATTACTTTCAAACAGCCGTCTGTATTACCGTTGTAAGTATTGGGTATTATTATACGCAACTTTATAGTGGGCAAATTAAAAATGAAAGAAATCAGTTACTAAAGCTAGAAAAACAAGATAAATCAGCAATTTAATAAATTACAACATTATGTTAGTCATTATGTTTTTTAAAAAATAAAGAATATTCTTTGTACTTTAATAACAAGGGGGGAGTATAGTGAGTATTTTAATTATCCAACCAGTCAATCTTGCTCCGCCTGGAGAAATTGTTACAGCATTAGATTCGGCGGAGGAAACTTATGAGATTTTCCGGATCGAGGAAGGCGATAGGCTTCCGAAAGATTTTAGCAAATACAATGGTTTGATCATACTTGGCGGAACGATGGGCGCCAATGATGATACGAAATTTCCGTTTTTAACCGAAGTGAAAAAAGCCATTCAGTTTTTTTACAGAAGCAACAGGCCGGTTTTGGGTGTTTGCCTTGGCGCCCAACTGATTGCAAGCTCTTTCAATCAAAAGGTTGGAAAGATGTCAACTCCGGAATTTGGGATTACGGAGTTGAAAAAGACGGATGGAGGCAGGAATGACCCGTTATTTAAAAATCTTCCGGACACTTTTTCATTTATGGAGTGGCATGAAGATTATTTTGAATTGCCCGAAGAAGCAACCCTATTGGCATCAGGTGCCCATTGCGTAAATCAAGCGTTCCGTATCAAGGATAATATTTATGGGTTTCAATTTCACCCGGAAGTCAATGAATCTATTTTGCAGAGCTGGTTGAATGAGGAAAAAGGATGGATTTTAAAGCAAGATCCCGACTTTTTGGAGAAAATTGATTCCACCGTTAAGCCTTCTCTATTACATTCAACGCAGTTATGCAGGGAGATGGTTACTAAATGGGCTAAGCTGTTACGGAAGACAGGGCTGGGGGAAGAAAATGATTTTAATGTTGTGAAGTGAAAAAAGAAAGAGAGCGCAGATCATCACTGAATGCGCTCTCTAAAGTTGATGATCGTTTTTACGAAAAAAAGACCGACAGGTAAAATAAGTAAAATCTGAAACACGGCAGGAAAAGTGGAACAGAGCTTTTCGAAGAAAGACCAGCCCAATCAGGATAACCGATCAACAATCCACAGTGATACCTAATCGGCAAAAATTTCATTTAAAAAGTGTTCATTGATTCATTTTTCAGCCTGTCCCTAACCCGACTAGCTATTTCGCATTAAAGAAAGTGCGGGCATGGAATAATGATCAGTGACAGACCCATAACTACAAGGAAGTATTAACGTTGAAAGTGAAAGTGGATAAGGAAAACTGTTATCATTTTTCCTTCATCAAGTTTGTAAGAAAACGAATCAGTTTAACTGCTTTTCCACATATCGATCATGCATCAGTTTTCCTCTCTAACTTATACTCCTATATCTCATCTAACCCGGTTTTAACATTTAAAACTCCAGTAGGCTGAATTTGAGGACTGTCCTCTCTCCTGCATCTTTTAATTCAAAGTGGGGGTCTCCGGAATTTGCAGCTGCTTTTCTTGTGATTCTTCTTTACGACGGGCTTTTTCTTTGTAAGAAGAAAAGAGTTATCTATACATTTTGTATGTGTCAATCTAGTGCCGGATACCATCAGTCCAAAGAAAAAAATTGCTGGTCGCTTTCGAAATGCGTTATCGGGAACCAGCATATTGGCCCGTACTAAAAAGGAGATATACCAACAGCCCCTCCAAGTCAGCATTTTCTCTCCATTTTACATATTGTGCATAACATAACAAAGCCGTGTCTTCTGTGATAATATAATAATTGGGAGTAAATAATGAAAGGGGAAGAAAATGGCCTGGACGTATGTGCTGTTTGCCGCAATTGTAGAGGTGTTCTGGGTGATTGGTCTGCGATATTCCGAAACATTACCGGAGTGGCTCGGAACCACCGTTGCAATCATACTTAGTTTCTTTTTTATTATCAAGGCATGTGAAAAATTACCTTCTGGGACCGTTTACGCTGTATTTACGGGTTCCGGGGCAGCAGTGATTGTCCTCATTGATTTTTTGTTTTTCGGAGCTGACTTTTCTTTATCTAAAGTGTTTTTTATTGCTCTTATTATCGTTGGTGTAGTGGGAATTAAAATAACAACGGACGGTCAGGTAGAATCAAAGACCAATACTCCATCAGCGGAGGGAAAATAAAATGGCTTGGCTATTTCTTGTCATTGCAAGTTTCGGAGAAATATTTGGCGTCATGGCCATTAATATTTACAATGAAAGAAAGTCGTTTTTCTGGCTTCTCATCATGATATTGACCTTCGGCTTCGGCTTTTATTTTTTATCATTGGCAATGAAGGAGATACAGCTTGGAACCGCGTATGCCATTTGGACTGGGCTTGGCGCTGCGGGTGCTGTTTTGATGGGCATTTTGTTTTTTAAGGAGCCTGCGAGTTGGAAGCGTATGCTGTTTCTCTCCTTTATTATAGCAGGAGCGGTAGGCTTGAAAGTCCTGGAATAACAATCAGGGAGACAAAATGATGGGTGATAAAAAATGTTCTCTTCATTTTTGAGGCAAATGGAAGAATGCCGTAATCCGGAAAATGCTGCAGCTATGAAAAAATATATGAAAAATCTTTTTCCGTTTATTGGAATAAAGGCGCCGGAGCGCAAAAAGCTGTCGAAGTCTTTCATCCAAGAGCTTTGTGCGGTTGAAGACTTTGAACCGTATGTTTTAAACTTGTGGGAGATGCCTGAAAGAGAGTATCAATACGTTGCGGTTGATTTTCTTGTGAAAATGAAAAAGCACCTGGATGAAAGTCATGTTGATTTGCTTGAAAATTTAATCCTTACAAAATCATGGTGGGATACAGTGGATCCGATTGCCTCGCAATTAGTCGGAGCGGTATTTTCGAAAAGTCCGGAATTGGTTCAAAGTAGAGGAACAGATTGGGGAAACTCTGAAAATATCTGGCTCCAAAGGTCGATGATCCTCTTTCAACTGAAATATAAGGAAAAGACCGACAAGGAATTATTATTTTCTATTATCGAACGGACAAAGCATACTGAAGAATTTTTCATTCAAAAAGCAATTGGCTGGGCTTTGAGGGAATATTCGAAGACAAATCCGGCTGAAGTTGTCCGGTTCATTGAATCCCGAAGTTTATCGAACTTGGCGAGAAAAGAAGGCTTAAAGCATTTACAAAAAGTCGGCCTGTGAAAAAATCTGAATATGGAGGTTTCAATCATGAAAAAAGCTTTGGTGAATGTCGACTATACTTATGATTTTGTGGCGGAAGATGGAAAGCTCACATGCGGGAAGCCAGGACAGGATATTGAGCAGGCGATTGTCGGGCTGTCGAAACAATTTTTGGAAGCTGGCGACTTTGTCGTATTTGCTGTTGATAAACACATTGAGGGTGACAAGCTGCACCCGGAAACAAAACTCTTCCCTCCACATAACATAGCAGGCACATCAGGGCGCGATTTTTACGGGTCCCTGAAAGATTTATATGAGCGACATAAAGATGACTCGAATGTACATTATATGGATAAAACGAGGTACAGCGCTTTTGCAGGAACAGATCTTGAAATTAAATTGCGTGAACGAGGGGTAGAAGAGGTGCATATTTGCGGCGTCTGCACAGATATTTGTGTGCTGCACACGGCCGTGGATGCCTATAATAAGGGCTTTAAAATCGTCATTCATCAAGATGCTGTGGCAAGCTTCAATGAAGCGGGCCATGAATGGGCATTGTCCCATTTTACCCACACGCTTGGTGCGGAGGTCGTTTAGTAGAGGAGTGGACAACAAATGAAATATCATCATCCGGATGACAGCTTAATGCTTCATACCGATTTATATCAAATTAACATGGCCAAAACATACTGGCAGGACGGGGTGCATGACCGTAAAACGGTGTTCGACTTGTATTTCAGGAAGCTTCCCTTCAAAAACGGGTATGCTATATTTGCGGGGCTTGAAAAAGCCATCCATTATTTAAGCGAGTTTCGATTTACGGACAGTGATCTCAAATATTTGCGTGAAGAATTGGAATATGACAACGGATTTATAGACTATCTTGCAGACATGCGATTTACCGGAACGGTCCGTTCAATGCGTGAAGGTGAAATTGTTTTTGGCAATGAACCGATCATGCAGATAGAAGCGCCGCTTGCTGAAGCCCAGCTTATTGAAACAGCGCTTTTAAACATAGTCAATTATCAGACTTTGATAGCGACAAAAGCATCTCGAATCAGAGAGGTTGTCGGTGACGGAGCCGCCCTTGAATTCGGAACAAGGCGTGCCCAGGAGATGGACGCTGCATTGTGGGGAACCAGGGCTGCCTATATCGGTGGCTTCGATGCAACGAGCAATGTCAGGGCAGGAAAACTGTTCGGGATGCCTGTCGCTGGTACACACGCCCATTCTCTTGTACAGGCTTATAAAGATGATTACACTTCATTCAAAAAGTATGCGGAGAGCCACTATGATTGCGTTTTTCTAGTTGATACATACGACACATTGAGGTCAGGCGTACCGGCTGCCATCAAAGTGGCTAAAGAAATGGGAGATCGGATCAATTTTGCTGGTATCAGGATCGACAGCGGAGACATGGCATTTTTGTCAAAAGAAGCGAGAAAGATGTTGGATGAGGCAGGTTACCATGACACGAAAATTGTAGCGTCAAGTGATTTGGATGAGTACACCATCTTTCACCTGAAAGCGCAGGGAGCAAAGATCGACTCCTGGGGCGTCGGGACAAAGCTGATTACCGCCTATGACCAGCCTGCTCTTGGTGCCGTATATAAAATCGTTGCGATTCAGGATGAACATGGTGAGTGGCAGGATACAATCAAGATTTCCGGAAATGCAGAAAAAGTTACAACACCGGGCCGTAAAAAGGTTTACAGGATCATTAATAGGTTAAATCATAAATCAGAGGGTGACTATATCACTTTATGGGATGAAAATCCCCAGGAAGAAAAAAGGCTAAAAATGTTTCACCCAGTCCATACATTCATCAGCAAGTTTGTTACAAATTTCGAAGCGAAAAATCTGCTTCATGATATATTTGTGGACGGCGAACTGGTTTACGAACTTCCTGAACTTGAGCAGATCAAATCGTATGCCGTTAAGAGTCTCAATGTGTTGTGGGATGAATATCGGCGTATGCTTAATCCGGAAGAATATCCGGTCGATCTAAGCCAAAAGTGCTGGGACAATAAAATGAAGAATATTGAAGCGGTCAAAGAAAAGACTGATGAGTTGAAAAAGTAGATTGGGCTCTTGAAGGAGGAAATCCCATCATGGATTTACAGCAGAAAATCATTGGCGAGCTGAAAGTGAAGCCGTCAATCGATCCTAAGGAGGAAATCCGCATAAGTGTGGATTTTCTCAAGGAATACATGGAGGCACATGATTTTTTTAACGGATTTGTACTTGGCATCTCAGGCGGGCAAGACTCCACTCTGGTTGGGAAGCTTGCTCAAATAGCAGTAGATGAATTGAACAAATCACATGGTACGAATAAGTATACATTCATCGCTGTCAGGCTTCCCTACGGCAAGCAAAGGGACTCGAAAGATGTGGATGATGCCCTGAAGTTCATCCAGCCTTCCCTCACGTACGAAGTGAATATTAAACCAGCGGTTGATGCAAGTGTTGCTTCTCTTGAAAAAGCAGGAGTGAAGATTTCTGATTTTACAAAAGGGAACGAAAAGGCCCGCGAACGAATGAAAGCCCAATACAGCATTGCTGCTATGAACGGGTGTGTCGTATTGGGGACAGATCATGCAGCTGAGGCTTTAACAGGCTTTTTCACAAAATACGGCGACGGTGCATCTGATGTAGTTCCGATTTTCAGATTGAATAAAAGGCAAGGGCGAAAGCTGCTTCAGGAACTGGGATGCCCCGAGCATTTATATAAGAAAGTACCTACAGCAGATTTGGAGGACGACCGCCCGATGCTGGCAGATGAAGTGGCTCTAGGAGTCACTTATGAGGATATTGATGACTATCTAGAAGGAAAGCAGGTTTCAGAAACAGCAAAAAATACAATTGAAGCTTTATACCGGAAATCGGAACATAAGCGGCACTTGCCTGTCAGTGTGTTCGATGATTTCTGGAAGTGAAATGTTAAGTGAACGGGAATTTGCTTTGAGCGTTATTCTTGTTCACTTTCTCTGGGCTATCTTGAATTGAAAAATAATTTTGAGAGTTTCAAAGAATGTTTGCAGGAAAAAATTGAGCGGCAGGTGAATAATGTGACGGTCGAGATCACTCAGCAGCAAATCAAAAAGATTATCCAAAATATCGAAAAGGTCATGATCGGAAAGAACGAAGTGGCAAGGCTCTGCATTGTCGCCTTATTGGCAGAAGGCCATGTGCTTCTGGAAGATGTACCGGGCGTGGGTAAGACGATGATGGTCAAAGCTTTGTCAAAATCTGTGAATGCTGAGTTCAAGCGGATTCAATTTACTCCGGATCTTTTGCCATCAGACGTAGTCGGGGTTTCCATCTATAATCCAAAAGAAATGGAATTCACATTCCGCCCCGGGCCTATCATGGGGAATATTATTTTAGCGGATGAAATCAATAGGACATCGCCAAAGACCCAGTCAGCTCTGTTGGAAGCAATGGAAGAGCATAGTGTAACGATTGATGGGGTCACCTTGGACATGGAGAAGCCTTTTTTTGTGATGGCTACTCAAAATCCGATTGAGTATGAAGGAACTTATCCTCTTCCCGAAGCGCAGTTGGACCGTTTTTTATTAAAGCTTGAAATGGGTTATCCTACCGTGGAAGAAGAAGTCGAAATGTTGACACTAAGCCAAAAGGCATCTCCAATTGATGAACTTCAGCCGATGATTTCCCTGGATGACTTAAGGAGCCTCCAGGATCATGTAAAAGATGTTTTTGTCGAGGAAGCGATGAAGCAGTATATTGTCGAGCTGGCGAATAAAACAAGAATGCATCAGCAGGTTCAGCTTGGTGCAAGTCCGCGGGCAGCCATTGCTTTGCTGAAAGCCTCCAAGGCATTGGCGTTCATATCAGGCCGCGATTTCGTTCTCCCAGACGATGTTCAATACTTGGCACCTTTTGTTTTTTGTCATCGCCTTATCTTAAAATCAGAATCGAAATATCAGGGAATCACTGCGGATGAAATAATGGAGAACATACTTTCAAGTGTTCATGTTCCAGTGAAAAGGGCAGTGAAATAAAAATGCTGGCGGTTCTGTCCAAATTAAAAAAGGTAAAAGCCATTCTCTCTTTTGTAACTGTCTTCATCTTGCTTGCCTCAGCTTTCGCCTACGCTATGTTTCAAGGCGGTTTCGTCAGTTGGTTCTTATTTTACAGTTTTTTGCCATTTGCATTGTATTCCATACTCCTCTTCTTTTACCCGATGAATTTCCAGGTGGAAAGATCCATCTCCCCGCGAATGTACAATGCCGGAGATGACATTGAAGTAAATTTAACTTTAATAAGGAAGTTTCCATTCCCTCTTCTATTTCTTTTAATAGAAGATGTTATGTTGGATTCTCTAAATCAAAAAGAAATAAAGCGGGTGTTTTTCCCAGGATTTAAAAAGCATTTCAAGGTGACGTATACAATCAGAAATGCTGCTCGTGGAGAGCACAATTTCCAATATATCAGGCTAAAAACGGGTGATGCACTCGGACTTCTTTCGAAAGGAAAGAGAATACCCTGCAAACAAGCCATACTTGTCTATCCCCCATATGAAGATATTACCTACAAATCATTTCGCAATTTGCTAGATCATGGAGAGGGAGTATCGGTTTCAGCATCGCGCAATAGCACCTCCTTGGTTGGTGGGATTCGGGAATATGAACCGGGTGACCGATTTTCTTGGATAGATTGGAAAGCGTCCGCAAGATCGAATCAAATAATGACAAAGGAATTTGAAGCGAGTGAGTCTAATGATTTTTTTATCGTATTAGATACGATTCCTGCAAAAAACTTTGAGGGGCTCGTTAGTTTTGCTGCATCCGCTACAAGGAATATCGTCAGGAACGGAGGTAAAATAGGAATTTTGATAGGTGGAAAAGAGCGGGTGCTGATCCCGCCCCGCAGCGGTGTAGGCCAGGAAGAGGCCATATTTTATCAGTTGGCAAAAGTGAGGGAAGATGACTCGGTTGGATTGGAAGATCACTTAGAGGACCAGATATTGGCCGGGCAATACACTGTTTTTGTTGTTACTTCCAAACTGTCCAAAGAATTGGTTGATGGTGCGGCAAAAATGTTCAATAAGAAAAGACGGGTGATTATTTGTCTTATTAAGGCAAGAGGACAAAAATTGACTTCGGAGGAAACAGCTCTAAAGGCGATAGCGGCAGGGAATGGACCAATTGTCCACTCTTTTGATGAGCAAAATTTCCGTATGGCCTTTGCGGGGGTGAAAAAGGCACGTTGAATAGAAGTAAATTATTCTCATTTGTCCTTTATTCTCTCGGTTTTATGTTGCTTTGGGAATGGCTTTTACCACTTGAGCAAATTACAAAGACAACTGAAGTCCAATATTTTATATTTTTTGTTATTTTTTCATTGCTCCTTAATTTCTTTCATTGCCCTTGGTATATCACATGGCCGGTAAAAGGAATTTTTATCTTTTATTCCCTTTTTGCCATTTTTTCTGACGGTCTCGGATTGTTTCCCTGGGTTTTCCAGATGTTTGAGTCGGTTAAGGTTAATACTGTAAAGGTTTTGTCAAGGGACTGGCTTAATCTATCTTCATCATACAGAAGCCTGCTTTTTTTTCTGTTGCTTTGGCAAATTACCTATTTGCTGAGGTATTGGTTGACGGTCAAAAGGAAAATATTTGCATTTTATCTTATGACCGTTTTTTATATTACCTTACTGGATACCTTTACAGAATATAATGGGGAGCGAGCTATTGTCCGTACTGTCATTACCGGGTTCATTCTTTTAAGCTTGCTGTCTTTCAAAAGAATGCTTGAGAAGGAACAAATAGATGGACAGGGGTTTCTGCTGAAACGCTGGATGGTCCCATTGGTTTTCATGATCTCCTTTGGGGTGGCAATCGGTTACTTGTCGCCGAAAGCTGCATCAATCTGGCCAGATCCCGTCCCGTTTATTGAGTCGAAGGCTGAAAATGTGGGCAGGGGCGGGATTTCAAAAATCGGCTATGGGATGGACGATACTCACTTAGGCGGACCTTTTATTAATGATGACCGAGTCGTTTTTACTGTGTCAACCCCGACAAGACAATACTGGAAGATTGAAACGAAAGATGTATATACCGGAAAAGGGTGGGTTGCTTCCAATCAGGCGGGAGTGGAACCGGAAGTAATCCAGTATGGCGAGGAACGGAAGATTGATGAGAGCTCATCGAGCAATGATCCTGTACGGGAAGCAATGTTTAACTTTGACATCGTATATCCGCATGTTGTCAGGCCCTATGGGTTTTTATTTATGGAAAACGAAGGTACAGGCTTTCTTCGCTATGATATGCGATTAGATAAACTTACCTCTTACACTGGCGATTACACTGGCGATTTTAAAGAGGTGCGGTTATCCAAGTATACAATTAAATACCGGCTTGCATCTTATAGTTTGAAGGATTTACGGGGAACAAAAGGCATGATGGATGAATCGGATTTTTCAACCCTTCAAAAACAGTATACCCAATTGCCGGAGACTCTTCCGGAGCGTGTCCGGAATCTTGCTGTCGAACTGACTGCCGAATACGATAACTGGTATGATAAGGCCAAAGCGATTGAAAAGTATTTTCAGACAGGTGGATTTTCGTACGACCAAACTCGGGTGGCAGTTCCAGCGGGAGATGAAGATTATGTTGATCAATTCCTTTTTGATACAAAAAGAGGGTATTGCGATAACTTTTCCACGTCGATGGTTGTCATGCTGCGGTCATTGGATATCCCTGCAAGATGGGCGAAAGGATATGCTCCAGGCCAGTACAAAGGAAGGGGCGAAAATGAAAATCGAATTTATGAAATAACAAACAATGAGGCGCACTCATGGGTCGAAGTATTTTTTCCTTCATTGGGATGGGTGCCATTTGAACCGACAAAAGGATTTAACAATCCTGTAAATGTAATCAATGATGAAGAGAAAAGTTCATTTACCGCACCAGTTGCCCGTCAGGATTCCGAGGAAACTTCTGAAAATCAGCCAGTAGAGAAGGAAGAGAAAAAAATAACGTCCGTGAACATGAAGGATAAAAAAGCAAAGGCAGCCAAACTCAATGAATATTGGGTGGCAATTGGTCTTGGAATCATTTTTATCAGTATAATTGTTGTTGGATTACTGATAAGCAGGAATCGCTGGATTCCCCGACTATTAATATGGAAATATAACAAAAGACCAGCAGATGAAACATTTGCCTCAGCATACGAAGCATTACTTAAACGGCTGGACAGATTAGGGTTAAAAAGAGAACCCGGACAGACGCTGCGAAGTTATGCAACTTATATTGACAGCCATTTTGATACGACTGACATGAGCCTTTTGACAGAGCGGTACGAAAAATTTGTCTACGGCGGTGATGAAGATGCTGTCAATTGGGAATATAGCAGAGAGGTATGGGGAAATTTAATCAAGAAAACAAAAATTTAACATGAAATCAATACTTCCTTCCAGAGCGTTTTTGAACACATATGTTTGATAAAAATATTATTGACGGAGGTTCTGGAATGACTGAAAACAATGAAATCAGACAAGAGATGATCGTTGTTCTCGATTTCGGCGATCCATTCGATCAGCTCATCGTTCGGAGAATTCGCGAGTTGGGGGTCAATAGCAAGCTTCTGCACCCGAGAACGGCGAGTACAGATGAAATCAAAAAGTTAAATCCGAAAGGGATTATTTTATCCGGAGGCCCGAGGCATGTCCATTCAGACAATGCTATTTCGCTTAATAAGGAAATATTTAACCTTAGGATTCCTATTTTGGGCATCTGTTATGGCATGCAGCTGATAGCAGCCCAATTCGATGGAAAGGTCGAAAGAAGAGAAAAGCGCACGTATGGCCAAGACACTATTCAAATCAAGGACGGAGGCCCCGAACTATTCAAAGGAATCCCTGAAAAATTAGACGTCTGGATGAGCTTTGGTGATAGTTTGAAGGGAATTCCTGCAGGTTTTGTCATTGATGCGGAAAGCGAAAAGGTTCCGGTTGCAGCGATCAGTAATACGGCCAGCAAGTTTTATGGCATCCAGTTTCATCCGGAAGCAGAACAATCGGAGTATGGGACTGAAATACTTAAAAACTTTGTCTTTGGTTTGTGCCATTGTAATGAACAATCATAAAGTATTTTATGGTTACAGTCGGGGTGAAAAGTACTATGCGCATTATGAGGCGGAAGCTTTGCTCTAAAGAGTATTCACACTCCATTGAATAGGAACAAAGTATTGACCGGTTGTAACAATGCTGATAAAGTAGAATAAAACAGAAATTTGTCGTTTTATATCGTATAATCGTGGGGATATGGCCCACAAGTTTCTACCAGGCTGCCGTAAATAGCTTGACTACGAGATAAAAAACGGGGATTATTTTATTTTTGTGTAATCCCTTATTTTATAAGTTATCTATCTCAGTCAACGCCTTGAGCCGTAGTCGCTTAAGGCGTTTTTCTGTTTTCTGAAAGGGGGGCGAGAGGATATATTGACCGGGCTGGTACAACATAACTTTGAAGGTTTTCAAAGGGATGATGAAAAAAGCTCATTTAATGATAATGATTATATTATGCAGGTTTGACGATCAGACCTCATCTTGGAGGAAAAACTATTGAGGAATTATTTTAGGTTTGATGAATTAGGCACAAACTATCGCAGAGAGACCATCGGCGGAATCACAACGTTTTTATCCATGGCTTATATTCTTATTTTGAATCCAATTACCTTATCCCTTGAAACCGTAAAAGATCTTCCTGATGCTTTGAGGATGGACCACGGATCAGTTTTTGTTGCAACAGCTTTGGCTGCTGCTCTTGGTACACTTCTGATGGGGCTTATTGCAAAATATCCGATTGCTCTTGCTCCGGGAATGGGATTAAATGCATTTTTTGCCTATACCGTCATTTTAACAATGGGGATTCCATGGCAAACGGCTTTAACCGGCGTACTATTTTCAGGAATTATATTTATATGCTTAACACTAACTGGTATCCGGGAAAAACTGATCAATTCGATCCCACCTGAATTAAAAATAGCAGTCGGATCAGGAATCGGGCTATTCATCACATTTGTTGGATTGCAAAATGCAGGCCTGATTGTGAATGATGATGCCGTTCTTGTTGGTCTCGGAAACTTAAGAGACGGAAATGTCATCTTGGCGGTTGTTGGAATTGCTATTACGGTGATTTTAATGACGAGAGGCGTCAAAGGCGGTATTTTCTTCGGGATTTTAATTACCGGCATCATTGGTATGGTTGCAGGGGTTGTACCTAAACCTGATGCGATTGTTGGTTCCGTACCAAGTATTGCTCCTACTTTCGGGGTTGCATTGGAACCGATTTTTAGTACGCCGGCTGAGGTATTTACACTTCAAATGCTAGTTGTTGTATTGACATTCTTATTTGTTGATTTCTTTGATACAGCAGGTACGCTTGTAGCCGTTGCGCAGCAGGCCGGATTAATGAAAGGCAATACGCTTCCACGTGCCGGCAAAGCATTGTTGGCTGACTCTACAGCAACAGTGGCGGGCGCCATTTTGGGAACTTCAACTACAACTTCTTATGTTGAATCAACTGCAGGGGTGGCTGCAGGTGCAAGAACAGGTTTTGCTAATATCGTTACAGCGATTTTATTCTTGCTTTCCCTGTTTTTCTATCCATTGTTAGGTGTCATCACCGCATCTGTCACTGCACCAGCGCTGATCATCGTCGGGGTATTGATGGTGTCTGGGATTGGTGGAATTAACTGGAAGAGATTTGAAATTGCTGTTCCGGCATTTTTTACAATTGTTTCCATGCCATTGACTTATTCCATTGCTACCGGTATCGGAATTGGCTTTATCTTTTATCCAATTACAATGATCGTTAAAGGAAAAGCGAAAGAAATTCACCCAATAATGTATTTCTTTTTCGTGATCTTCGTTCTTTACTTCATATTTATAAAATAATATCGCTGCAGCTTGCAGAGTAAGGCCTCTTTACTCTGCAAGCTTTTTTGAATGAAGTAATTTAATGGAAAATTAAATCATAATGACAACAGGTTGACCATGAAGAAAAACGAGTATAAAATGAAAAAAATTGACTATCATAGGAACCAATCTTGATAATAACCTTTTAAGACAAGAAATCATGATATGATATTTGTAGAAGTGCTCCGCTTATGTTCATGGTGGAGTTTTGAGATATGGAGGGTACCTACATGCCAGGAAAAACAGAACTGCAAAATCAAGAAATGATTATGGTATTAGACTTCGGAAGTCAATATAATCAGTTGATAACTCGAAGAATCCGGGAATTCGGTGTTTACAGTGAGCTTCATCCGCACACTGTTACCATTGAAGAGATTGAAGCCATTAAACCAGCGGGAATTATTTTATCCGGTGGACCAAATAGTGTGTATGGAGAAAATGCTTTTCGTGCTGACGAGAAAATCTTTGAATTGGGAATTCCTATTCTTGGGATCTGCTACGGAATGCAACTAATGACGATGCATTTTGGAGGCATTGTCGAAAGAGCGAAGGGAAGGGAATACGGAAAAGCTTCCATTGAAGTAAGAGAAGGCGCTGACCTTTTTAAAGGCCTTCCTGCAGAGCAAGTGGCATGGATGAGCCATGGTGATTTGGTCAAACAAGCACCTGAAGGTTTTGTTGTGGATGCTGTTAGTGCTTCCTGCCCGATTGCTGCGATCAGTAATGAAGAGAAAAAGTTATTCGGAGTTCAATTCCATCCGGAAGTCCAACACTCTCAATATGGCAATGACCTGTTGAAAAATTTTGTTTTTGATGCGTGCGGCTGTAAAGGCGAGTGGACAATGGGCAGTTTCATTGATGTTGAAATGGAAAAAATCCGACAAGAGGTCGGAGATAAGAAAGTTTTATGTGCACTAAGCGGCGGTGTGGATTCCTCCGTTGTAGCGGTTCTTATTCACAAAGCAATCGGTGACCAGTTAACCTGTATTTTTGTCGATCACGGTTTACTTAGAAAAGGCGAAGCCGACAGCGTCATGAAAACGTTCCGTGAAGGCTTCCACATGAATGTCATCAAAGTGGATGCGAAAGACCGCTTTTTATCTAAATTAAAAGGTGTGTCTGATCCAGAGCAAAAAAGAAAAATTATCGGAAACGAATTTATCTACGTCTTTGACGATGAAGCGGCAAAACTGGAAGGCATTGAATTCCTTGCTCAAGGAACCCTTTATACGGATATTATTGAAAGTGGAACAGCGACTGCACAAACTATTAAGTCTCACCATAATGTCGGCGGATTGCCGGAAGATATGGAATTTAAATTAATTGAGCCTTTAAACACATTATTTAAGGATGAAGTAAGAGCACTTGGTACAGAACTGGGAATCCCTGATGAAATCGTATGGCGCCAGCCATTTCCTGGGCCTGGTCTTGGAATCAGAGTTCTTGGAGAAATTACAGACGACAAGCTCGAAATCGTTCGAGAATCCGATTATATTTTACGTGAAGAAATTAAAAAAGCTGGTCTCGATAGAGAAATTTGGCAATATTTTACAGTGCTTCCTGATATTCGAAGCGTCGGTGTAATGGGTGATGCTCGCACATATGATCATACCATTGGAATCAGAGCTGTTACTTCCATTGATGGAATGACTTCCGATTGGGCGCGTATACCATGGGAAGTTCTTGAAAAGATCTCCACCCGGATCGTTAATGAAGTGGAGCATGTCAACAGAGTGGTATACGATATTACAAGTAAGCCGCCTGCGACGATTGAGTGGGAATAGGTAGAAGGAGAGTCGGAAACCCTTTGTTCATAAGGGTTTCGGCTCTTTTCTTTATTTTCATTGCATTAATTTTTTAAAAATCTTTACGTAGGTAATGAGCAGTGAATTGATTCTTAGGAGAAGTATCTTTATTTTCAGTAGATGTTTGATACGAGAGAATACCTTCTAGTTTTTGAACTACTTCAAAGTTACTATTAGGATACAGTTGCCCATAGATGACGAGTGTCGTTTCAATAATTTCATGTTCTAAAAGATCTTCGATGATCAACGGATTTTACCCATACTAATAAGCAGAGAAGCGTGAGAATGTCTTAAAGCATGCAATCTGATTTGATGAACTACAGCCTTTTTGAATAGCTTGTAATGGCACGCATCTATATTCCTTTTTTTCAATTGAGCACATAAATATTCCTTTATACGAACCTAAGTGAAACAGGGAATGTATGAAGTTCGAATTCTCCGTTTTAAGTGAATGTCCCCCTAGAAAGTTTATATGTACCTATCCTAACGGGCCTCAATAGACGGTAAAGGGAAAAGATATCCCAAATAATGCTAATATGCTGCAGCTAAAATCAAGGATTTTTTAACAGGTGTAGCATCAGGAAAATGCTTTTCCTGACGCTATCCCACCTATAAAACTTTTAACAACTTTGCTCATTTCTTTATGACAGGTTCAATATAACCTCATATGAGCAACGCATATCCAAAAACGCTTCAATCTTCCAGCTTCTTGTTAAAAACTAATCAGTCTCTCATTCCCTTTATTGCGTTCAGTGCGATCTCAGCAGCCTGCGAGATCAGCGTATCGTCATACTCAGCATCCTCCGTATTATGTCTAGACAGAATCGCAATGACAATTGGTTCTCTGTTTGGCGGCCAAACAATGGCAACGTCATTCCTTGTTCCATAACCTCCGGCACCGCTCTTATCACCAACCTCCCAGCCTTCAGGTGCGCCTGCACGAATTAGTGTATCTCCTGTAGCATTGCCTTTTAGCCAATCCGTGAACAATTCTTGTTTATCGTCGGTAAGTAAGTCGCTGACTGCGAAAGCCTGAAGACTGGTGGCAAGAGCTCTCGGTGTGCTGGTGTCACGAGTATCTTCCGGGGTGAAATTATTTAAATCTGGTTCAAAGCGATCCGCCTTGGTAACATTATCACCTATTTCTCTTAAGGCTTGTTCAAATCCTTTAGGACCTCCCAATGCTTCATATAATAGGTTTCCTGCGGTGTTATCACTGAAACGGACCGCCGCCTCACTTAATTCCAAAAGGGTCATCCCGGTATCCACATGTTTCTCTGTAATTGGAGAATAGGTAACCAAGTCATCCTCGGTGTAAGTAATAACTTCCTGGAGCTCTTCCAAAGAGTTTTGCTGAAGCAAGATGGCTGCGGCTAAAGCTTTGTAAGTAGATGCAAAAGCGAAGCGCTCTTCAGGTCTATATTCAATGGTCTGATTCGAGCCCGTATCAATTGCATAGACACCAATTCGAGCGTCAAACTCATTCTCGAGTTGGGTAAACTTTTCATCTATATTTGCTGTTTGTCCTACTTCATTTTCCTCTTTAGACAGAGCATTAGTCGGATTGTCTTTATCCATGCAAGCAGTAAGTGTCATCACTGCGACCAACAACATAAGCAATGTAAAATGGTGCATGCAAGATTTGCATTTATATGTTTTTGTCAAATTCATAACCTCTTTCTAGTTTTTATCTATCCAAAATATAACTGGTTTCTTTTACCTAGCAATGATAAATGTGCACTGTTTTCACTAATTGCTAATAAAAAATATGAATTTGTTAGCTGGTTGCTGTGTCATTACTTACAGCAACCATCCAAAATTACTGATGTAGCCACATAATACCTAATATTTCCCTCCTTTAATCATCAGACTACAACTATAGTCAAATACTACAATTGTAGTATTTTAATGTCAATCCCTTAAACTAAAATAATTCCACACTCTTTCTGTCAGAAAAAGATCATAAAGTCCATCATGCTCTAAGGCTATTAGTTTCAATCCTTTATACCAAAAATTGATAAACTAGTAATGAAGTGTTAAACTTCGAGTACTATAAAGAGTTATAAAACTACAAAAGGATAGGGAAAATAGAAAACAAATTAGTGATCACTTATAAGGAAGTAAAGAACTTAAAAGATATTTGCATTAATATATTTAATGAGCTATTGAACAGTGCTTTCAGCAATACCTTAAAGCTTTTTATTGAATCTCAAAGCATTATTGCAGGGAACAATTTATACCAAATCGACCTAAACAAATCAAAATGCTTCATTAATATAGGATGTAAATTATTAAGAAACCCAGCCACATTGTGATGGCTGGGTTTTTAACGTTGGGTGTGCAAATTATCTAATTACCTCTCAAAGTAACAGGAATAACTGGAATTTATTTGCCGAATCTTGCCTAGCGTATATTGCTGCCAAATATTTATTAGTAACGCCCATTTTTGGAAAAACGCTTGATTTTACTTTATACAATAGTGTATTATGCACAGTATAAACAATAATGTACATCATACAGTATAAAGGAGAAGGGAATTGAATGGAGCAAATAATCGATTCACTTTCAACTGAATTAAGAAGGGGAAATTTAACGCTTGCAGTTTTAAGTCAACTGCGAACGCCGCAATATGGATATTCACTTGTGCAATTGCTCGCAGAACTTGGTGTGGTAATCGAGCAAAGCACACTTTATCCTCTGCTAAGGAGGTTAGAAAAACAAAAGCTAGTGACAAGTTATTGGGATACGTCCAGTACAAGGCCACGCAAATATTACGAATTAAGTCGTGATGGCGAAGTCGTTTTTCAGCAAATAAAAGCGGAATGGATGAAAAACACAAGAAAACTTTATGAAGTCCTAAAAGAGGAGAATGATGAACATGAATTTAATTAAGCTCTACATTCAGGAGGTCACCCGGAGGCTGCCGGATAAAACCCGAAATGATATTGCGTTGGAATTAGAGTCAACGATTTATGATATGTTGCCTGAGGATTATTCGGAAGAGGACGTTCACCGGGTGCTTGAAACATTAGGCAATCCTGCTGTCCTAGCTAGTAAATATAATGATAAACCGATGCATTTGATCGGTCCGAAGTACTATGATGCGTATATTACATTACTGAAATTAGTCCTGCCCATAGCGGCCATTATTTCGTTTATTGCAATTGTAGCTGTGAAAGTTTTTAGCCCAGTTGATGATGGCGCCGTTTTAGAAACCATGCTTTCTATTATGGGGCAAGGGATTGGGAATACCTTCAATGTGTTGATTCATACATTTTTTTGGTTTACTGTCACCTTTGTCATTGCTGAACGTGTAGATGGGATCAAGGATAATTCCCCTGTATCCTCAGGTTTCAAACCATGGTCACCTGAGGATTTAAAGCATAGTATCTACGTTCCCAAGTATAAGAAGATCAAAAGCTTTGAATTGTCTTGTGGTTTAGTATGGACGGCAATGTGGGGAACGACTTATTTTTATGCCAATCATTTACTGGGGATTTATGAGAATGGCGAAAATGGTCTGCGAATGGTAACGCCAGCGTTTAATCAAGATGTACTTCTATCCTTTTGGCCATTAATCGTTTTGTTGATTGGAGCAGAAATTGCCTTGGCTATTTACAAACTAATTAATAAACAATGGACATATAAATTAGCGACATTTTTTTCGATTCATCAAATTGCATCGCTTGTCATCTTGGTCATCATTTTAACGCACGCCAATCTTTTTACTCCAGAATTTCTTAATCAAATGGGCGATATTTTTACAGCGACTCCAACAAGGATTGAGAACAGCCTCATTTGGGGGACGATCACGATTTTTGTAGCGTTTGCAGGTTGGGGAATTTTTGATGTGTATAAAAGGGCAACTATAAAAACAGGCATAAATAAATAGAAACTGAACTATTTATTCCGTCAAATGTTTTTTAGCATTCCATTTACCTGTTTAAAGTGTTTGAAATGTTCTTTAAATTTGGTTGATAGTATTAAAGGAAGATTGATTAGTGTGATGAACTATAATTTAAAAGTAAGATTGATTCGCTTGAGGTTAAGCCATGTTAGATTATAATTTTTAGAGAGTGTTTTTTGTTTATCGGGATATTCTTGGATTCGAAGCTATTTGGGGAAATGAAGAATCCCGATATGCTGAATTTAAGGCAGGAGAAGCAGGTATAGGTTTATTCGACTGAACAGCTATGGCTAAAACAATCGATACAGAACCATTATCTCCAGACATTAATTCTAGGATCCATATTAGTTGAAAGTGTAATATAATACTTTTCATTCTCTTAAAAAACAGGGAATAAATTTTATTAATGAAGCACATAACCAAGTTGAATGGAGAATTAAAGTGGTTCATTTCAGAGATCCAGATAACAACTTAGTTGAAATTTATGAGCCAATCGAAAGCGACTAAGGGAAATTGAGATTGCAAAGAATTAGACTTAACTAGTGGATGTGTAAAGTTTCATAAAATATAAGCCTTACAGTTATTCCATAAAACCAGCTAATAGTTTGTCAACATTTTTCAATAATGTTATTTATTTTTTTATCGTCTACCTAAGTGGGACATATATCACTTATTTTTCAATATGGATTCTTCTTATTTATCGTAAAATAAGGGGGTAAAAGGGATTTTTGTCCAAACTTTATTTCAAATTTACAACTTGAAGAAGTGAAATAAGGATGATTTTTATTAATTGGACTGAAGCAATTCTTTATATTGAAAAACAAGGTTGACAAATAAATCCTCTTATTTCTCAACTATCCTAATTTTAAATCATTCATATTGGCTGTCACAAAATCCTTTCCTCAATCGTTTTGATTACAGAACAATATCTAGGAGGGATTTTTTTATGTTTAAATATGATGTTGCGATCGTTGGTGGAGGATTGGCTGGGCTGACAGCAGCTAATTTTCTGGTAAAGGAAGGAAAAAAGGTCGTTGTTTTGGAAAAGTCGAATCGTCTCGGTGGCAGGGCAATGACGAATGATAAAAATGGAATCCTTATGAATTTGGGAACGCATGGACTGTATCTTTCAGGAGAAACCATGACGATTTTAACTGAACTTGGATTATCCATTCCGGGTGGAAATGCTTCAAAGTCTGTTCAAATTCATGGCATTCTTAATAAGTCAGTTCAAGTCATTCCAACGGATTTTTCATCAATTATGTCATCTTCTCTCTTATCATGGAAATCTAAGTTTGTGTTCGGAAAATTAATGTTAAATTTAATGAAATTAAATGTTGATTCTATTCCAGAGGTTAGCCTTACGGAGTGGGCTGATGCGGAAATAAGCGATCCGATGGTAAGGCATATTTTTTATTCAATCTGCAGATTGACGACATATACTAATGCACCGACCTTACAGCTTGCAAAGCCAGTATTGAAGCAAGTGCAACGTTCTTTGAAGGGTGGAGTTTTGTATGTTGATGGAGGTTGGGGAACGATAGTAGAGAAACTTAGGCAGCAGGCAATTGCCGCAGGAGTTGAAATATTTCCGAGTAAAAATGTCGTAAAGATTGAGCATTATGGGGACTATCAAAGTATACTCTGTTCAGATGGAACAGTCTTTAATGTAACTGATTGTATCGTTGCGGCTCCTCCTAAAGAAGCCGTGAAAATGATTAAAGATGCAGAACACACTTCATTAGGTCTATGGAATAAACAGGCGATTCCTATCACGGCAAGCTGTATTGATTTAGGGTTGAAAAAATTACCTACTTCACGACACCAATTTGCAATCGGTCTTGATCAATCGTTATTTTTTGTTTATGGCACACTAGAAATGTAGGAAACGGCAGCTAATTTATGTACATAAAAAAGGCCACTTGCCAACATCCGAAAAAATACATACACTCCTGTTTGGGCATATCTTTACAGGAGGTAGTATAGGAGATGTTAGCAATGGCTGAAGTTAATTATATCAGATACGAAACGAATACAAAAGGTCGCAGCTATGCAGAAGTAGCACGGCAGATGGGGGTAGATCGGCGGACGGTGAAAAAGTATTCCGACATGGAAGATTTCAATCC
>NZ_KB894699.1 GCF_000374565.1 Siminovitchia fordii DSM 16014 = CIP 108821
TGAAGAGAATCAACCCATTCCGCCATCTCCGAAGGAGATCTCTTTAAGTGCCTGTAAACAGTTGTTCGAGAAACCCCTAACTTTTCAGCTATCTTTGTCTGACTAAATCCTTGCTTTAATAATTGCTTTATCTCCATGTACATTTCCCACTTATCCACCTTCGCTAACCTCCACTGCAAGTATGAACTATGATCATTTTACAGTGATAGGTTGATATTTTTTGCTGGTATATTTGGGTAAATAAGCGTTTCATCTTATCAAGCAAAAACTGTACACTTTATTCTAGCAGTCACAGCACGTCGAGTACTTTATCAGATGTCTATGATGATGTTAGCAAATGGGAAACGAAGACCTACTGTCTTTAAAGCTTACTACGATCGTAAAGTGGAAGAAGGAATGATAAAGAAAAAGGCGATTGGTCACCTCTGTGGTAAAATTGCAAATTTAATCTATACAATTTTAAAAAGTGGCCAAAAATACGACCCTAAAATACATGCGGCAGCTTGTGGTATAGAGTGGGATGAAGTATATGAGTTAGAAGAAAAAACAGAGCCCGTGTTATTGAGATAACGGGCGGTTTGGTTGAATATCGACTTGTATTTCTATGTTAGCATTTTATCTAAAGGCGGAGAACTATATTGATTAATGAATTAAAAGAGCTGGTTAAAAATTCAAGTGAAGATGAGGTGAAATCATTATTATTTCAAATTCTACTTAGAATTAATATGGTTAAAGAAACGAAATATTCAGAGGGGAAGTTTACCAATGACCTGAAAAAGATATATACAGATTTTCTAAATTATAAATCCGCGAAAACAATTAATGAGAATGAAAAAGACTATGAGGTTGTCCATATTATATTCGGTGATTCACCCTCGGGTAGTTTAAAAATGGTACTAAGAGATATGGAATTACAAAACAAGGAAAAGGTTATCTCCTTTTCGGATTTGTTTTCTATTGGTCCAGTTTGGAGATTACATGAAGAGATAGGTCTTACCAAAAGGTATGAATGGTTAAAAAATCATATTAATTTTGATGAAGAATTTATGGACAAATACCAAGTTGATTTTAATAATACAACCATAAACATTAACGCTATTCCTCAAAATGTACCAATTATCATTTGGGTAGGCAATAACTCTCATGAACAAACTGCTTTAAGGTATGTTTTATATTTATTGAGAGCAAAAATAAACAATATTATTTTAATAAATACAACTACAAATTATAAAAATCAATTTCATATACCAGAGATTGAATACTTCCCTTTACACACAGGAGAAATTACACCTGAGAAATTAAGATTGATCTATGAAAAAAATAGGACGGCTCAACCTTTGTCTAAAGAGGAACGGAAAAAGTTCGAGGAAGATTGGGAAGCGTTATCTACTAAACAAGAAGTTCTTAGAATATGGGAAAATAAGGAACTATATAGTGTTAATGAAGACTATTACGATGACTACATCATAAATACTACTCGAAACTTACATAATGAGCAAAAGAGTAAAGGATTTATGAAATCGGCACGAGTTATTGGTCAAGTCGTTGGACATTTAAATCAATATATTGGTGACCTATATGTTGAATATAGGGTTAGACATTTAATAATGGATGGAGTTTTTGAAATACAAGGTATTCCAAAAGCAATGAGATTTTACAGCGTGCAACTACGTTAATATTTTTGTACAAACGAAGCTTTTTCTTGAATAAATAACAATGTTTATTCATTTCCCTAAGTTCATTAAAATGCCAATAACCCCTGTTTCTTAATCAAAGTCAGGGGTTATTTCTATTTTTAATGAGTATAGTTTACTTTGAAAACACTACACTACATTTAAAAAGCACACGTTATCGATTAAATTAGTGTGGGCTTCGAAAATCCTTAATAAAAAAGTGAAACAAGACAGAAAAAAGGGTATTGGCTTACATCTAAATTTCTTTGGTATTGGCGTGTTTTGTATTTTATTTGCCTATGATCATGGCAAAAGGGTTTTTAGAAAAACTTTTTAAGAATATAGGGATTCGGAAGTAAACGAATTTGTTGTATCACATCAAACATATCAGAGAAGCTCTGGATCTCCTATAATAAGGTGTTCCGATGGATTATTGTGTGGAATAGTAAGAGGATGTTTAGCACCGCCAGAAATGCTTTCAATTGGAAATATACCTATTGGAAGTGATTCAAATATTACCTAAGCGGTTAACGCATCTATAATATAAACCTGATGATTTTATTGGAGAATTACCTTCGGACTGAAGTCTTACGTAACTACTTTAGAAAATCGTGGTTTTACATATGAGCAAATAGGGGGCCAAATGTCGAATAATCCTTCTTTTGGTTTAGTGGCAAAAGGAGGAAACAAATGGAATGAGGATTTGTTTTCAAAAATAATGGACGAGTTAAGAATAATATTATGTACCGAAGACAGTAAGTATATTGAACTTAGAAATAAACTATCAGACGAAGGTAATATTTCAGCAAAAGCAATAACAGCCGTGATATCAGGGTGGGTTGGAAATATTATAGGTGTAGCAGCAGCTATTTGCGTTCCTTTTGTAATACTTGTAATAGCTTCAATTTTAAACGTAGGGTTATCGGAGTTTTGTGGTGTGGGAAACATCAATCCAGATTAACCACTAATGGGCTCAGTCGGTTTTATTGTAAGAGGCAAGGGAGAAAAAACAAATATTCTTGATATTGGATCGGGCGCGTTGATCTAAGAAGAACAAATAGTTTTAAAAAAATAAGTTGAACTTAATGAACGTTTTGTGAACTTTATTCATATAGTCATAACAACTATCGTTGATACAATATTAGTGTAGGTAGCCCATTCCACACTCTCTAAACTTTGAGGACTTCTTAACAGGAGTCCTTTTTTCTTTATTTCAAAATAGGAAAGGCTGTGGTCTATTATGGAACATTCTATAATTATTGAACAGGTTATATCCTTAAGAGCTCTGCAATTTTGAGAATGAATCAGTTGAAGACTGGGAATGAGGGTGACCAATATGAAATGAGTAAGAGTAACAAAGCGATCCGGTTTGGCAATGGATCAATGTGATGACTTACAAGTGTCGTTTAAATTGCAAAATCAAACGTTGATGGCCGCAGAACAAAGTGTTCCTTTTTCTTCGATTGAAAAGAACATTACTAATGAATTGAAAATCAGTAATGGTGCTCGGTGAAAGGCGAAAGTAAGAACAAAGCCGAAAGATGATGAACAGGATATACAAAGATAATTAGTAAGTGAGGAGAGGTTTTTATGAGGATCACAGTTGAACAAAATGGTCATCAAATGGATGCAGTATTAGGGTTGGTAAAGGAAATACGCGGGGAAACGGCTGTTTTTTTGATTATTGGTGAAGAAGTTGCGGTCAATGCGGCTGGTTCTACTATTAACAACCTAAGAAAAATAATAGAAGAGAAATGAATCAGCTCTCATACCCATCCACTTGAAACAAAGAGTATCCTACTAGAGGCAAAAGTACCGGAAATCCTTTTGGATGAATTGGCAGGAGCCGTTGATGAAAATCAGATTCAAATGTTGGAGGATAGAAAATGAACAAGTTTTCATTGATAAATATACTATATGGGGGTATATTATAAATATAAGAGAAAAGGAAGTGATCCATTTGGATAAATTCTTACATGACCACCCCAGTAAACCAAGAACACAGGATGAAAAGCAAAAAGTCATTAACCGTTTAAAACGTATAGAAGGTCAAGTACGTGGAATACAGAAAATGGTAGAAGAAGATCGATATTGTGTAGATATTTTAGTACAAATTAGTGCAATTCAATCCGCTTTAAAAAATGTAGGTTTCGCTGTCACTGAACGACATATCAACCATTGTGTCAGTGATGCGATTAGACAAGGTGAAGGTAAAGAAACGATTGAGGAATTAATGGAGGTTTTAAAACAATTTTCCAAGTAATGAGGGAGTGTTTATGAACAAAATAAATTATAAAGCAGGTAAAAAAATTGAGTTTCTTTACCTGCATTTTTATACTGTTTCATCTGTATAACTGATAAATAAACATGATTAGAATAGTAACGTGATGCAACTTATACGAATAAGCAAATCCTATGCTGTTTCGTCAGCTTCGGTTCCCAATTTAAGTTCCGGAGGACGCTGTTTAAAACCTTTCGTCAAGAAAAGCAGGTAGACGAGACCAAGGGCAAACCATATACTTCCCAATACTTTTGAGTGGATGTCCAGATTGAGGAGCAGCCAAAAATCGAGTAACGCTCCAATGCCCGGCAGGATTAAGTATAGTATTGTACCTTTGATAGACCGCTGTTTCTGTCGGATGAAATAATAGAAAATTACAGCAATATTCACGCTAATAAAGGCAATAAATGCTCCAAAGTTAATAAATGAAGCGAGAAGCGTTAAGCTCAAAACGAGTGCAAGAAGAGATATCGTACCGATTATTAGGATATTATTGACCGGTGTTTGGAACTTATGATGTAATCTACCAAAAAATTTCGGAAGCTGCCCGTCACGCCCCATGGCAAACAAGACACGAGATGCGCTCGCTTGGGATGACATTGCCGAACCAAAAGCGGTTATGGCGTATACGGCTAAAAACAGTGAAGAAAAAAGTTTTCCGCCGACAAAAGTAATAATCTCATGTGAAGCAGAATCCGGATCAGTAAATGTTGTATAGTCTGGCCATACATTGTGCGCGAAATAAGAAACCGACATAAAAATCGCTCCACCCACAAGCGTAATGATAAAAACAGCCCTTGGAATTGTCTTTTCCGGGTTGATGGTTTCTTCTGCGAAAGCTGTAGCTGAATCAAAACCAAGGAAAGAGAAACATAAAAGAGCGGCGCCGGCTACTAAATACGAAAAGGACTCTTCGGGATTATAAAAAGGCTCAAAGTTAAATATTGTACCTGTACCTGCTCCGCCAGTAATTTCTTTTGCTGATAAACAAATAAAAATGAATATGAACACAAGGGAGAAAATACTAATAAAAGCATTGGCCAATGTAGCTAATCTGATACCTAATACGTTAACGGTTGTGACAACTAGAAGCATTGCCAATATCCAAACATAGCTTGGAACAGAAGGAAAGGCTGCCGAAAAGAAGATTCCAAACAGCAAATAGTTGACCATTGGAATGAATAAATAATCCATTAACACAGCCCACCCAACCATGAATCCAACATAGGGGTTAATTGATTTTTGAGTGTATGCGTAAGCTGATCCCGCAGATGGAACGACTTTTGCCATTTGACCATAACTATATGCGGTAAAAAGCATAACAATCAGGGCCAGTAAATAAGACCCTGAAACCATTCCATGTGATAATTCAGCAGCAATGCCATATGTGCTGAATACGGTTGCAAGGGCCATAAAAGAAAAGCCGAAAAGGACCACAGGAATAAGAGTAAGTGAACGGTTCAATTGGTTTTGTTGCATGTATATCCTCCTTTTTATAGCTAAAAATGTTTGCTTAAACTGTAAACGTTTTCTTTTTGGGAAGCGAGAAGTCCCGCCCTGGCGAAGGTTTCTGCATGTTATTTCTGTTAAACTGTTTTGGTTGTTTTTTCATAGACGATTTGTCCTTCAGCGATGGTAAGTTCGGCTTTTTTTCCAACATTTCTTTTTCTGGTATGTTGAACAAATTTGTGTAGGCAATTTTGCCTTTTTCAATCGTGCCAAATTTATATTTGTGGAAGACGGTATAGGTTGAACCGTAAGTGCAAGCTAGTGCCAGTGGGACATTCTCCTGTTCATGCCACGGATCTATTAAGCATTGAGTTCGCAGCCGATCATTTGAGACTTCCGCCGAAGGACAGGCACGCCATGCTTTAATGGCTCTTTTTGGTCTCGATTCATACATCAAGCTCGCAATAGCCGTAGATGAAGACGTAAATGTTTATAGCGAAGAAGAAGTTCTTTGGGCCATGGCGACGAGATTTCAGGCGGATACGGATTCCTTCATTGTTCCTAAGGTGTTTTGCAATCGTCTTGACCCTTCAGCAGTGGACGGGATGTCGGCTAAATTAGGCATTGATGCCACCGCACCATTAGATTGGGACGTACAGCGAACATCACTCCCAGGAAAAGTAATAGAGGAAGTGAATAGGTTGTTACAAAATAGGATATAGAGAATATTCTTAATTCGTTTAAATTGCTGATGGAGAATACCTGATTATATTCTTCGGCACGCTCGGAAGCTATCGATGAGTTATTTAACATTTGACCGTGAATTGAGGGAAAGCAAGGGGAATGATTGTAAATGGAACATAGGGACCATGTATTTTTATTAAGCTTACCTGATAAAAAAATTGGTATGACTTTTTGTAAATCTAAAGGGTTCGATAAGATGAAGGCACGTAAAGAAACCGAACACGTATTGGATAATGTGAAAGGTTTTGATTCCTATGAATTAAATTATTTAGGGGTTCTGAATTACAAAGATATGGACTTGGGCATAAAGGATCAATTGCATCATTTCGAAAAATATGATCCTGTTTGGCTGCTAGTATACGGGTTAAAAGGCTAAATCCGGGAAATCTGTGCACCTCCCTAGAAGCTGCAATTTAGGAGGGACTAATCGTGAGAATTATCGTTGGAATAACGGGGGCGTCCGGTGCAATATACGGCATTCGAATGTTGGAAGCTCTAAATGATGCAGGTTTTGAGGTACATTTGATTTTAAGTAGTTGGGCTGAGAAAACAATTGCTATCGAAACAGATTATAAAATTGAGGAGATTAGAAGCTTGGCTACACGGGTTTACAGCGCTTCTAACCAAGCTGCTATTATTTCTAGTGGATCATTTAACACAGACGGAATGATTATTGCGCCCTGTAGCATGAAATCATTAGCAGCCATTAGTCAAGGTTATGCAGACAATTTAATATCAAGAGCAGCAGATGTCGTTCTAAAGGAACGCCGTAAACTCGTTCTAATCCCACGCGAAACACCGCTTAACGCTATACATTTGGAGAACATGCTAAGGTTGAGTCAATTAGGTGCAACCATTTTGCCGCCCATTCCCGCTTTTTATAATCATCCCAAGACCGTCACTGATATCGTAAATCATACAGTTTCAAGGACGTTGGATCAGTTCGGGATAGATAATTCGCTAACTAAACGCTGGCTACAAAGGGAAACAGGTGGCTGATACAGATGAAGCATAGGGTGAACAATGTCAAATTGACGTTGTAGTAGAGTAGAAAACTGGAATTAGATATTGCCTTCTTGTCTTCGGGGTTTAGGGTACTCCACCTTACTAGGCCGACAAGGAGGCAAGTCCTTTTATTGCTACTACTCTACTTAAAAATTCCATGAGAGCAGATTCACAAGATGTAAAATTACTCCTGTTTCATAGGTTACCTATAATTGAATTATGGGGAAAATTTTGAGGGGGTTATGTTATGACAGCAAAACAGACTATTTTTGTTAATGAATTTACCAATGGAATTTTGGATCCCGAGCAGGAAATGCTTGGGCCAGTGCAGGACGGCGGCCATATTATCGCCATTACAACTCCTGGTTGCTGGGGGCCGATGATAACGCCTTGTATCCGGGGAGGCCATGAGGTGACAAAACCGGTATATATCGAAGGGGCCGAAGTAGGCGACGCCATTGTCATCCTCATCAAATCTATCCAGGTTACATCCATTGCAACTTCTTCCGGGAATGATAAACCCGTTGACGGTCGGTTCGTCGGGGATCCGTTTGTTTCCGTTAAATGTCCCGGGTGCGGCGAGCTGTATCCGGAAACGAAAATAGAAGGAACTGGTCCCGAATCAATACGTTGTACAAACTGTGGAACGGATGTGTCACCGTTTGTTTTTACCAATGGGTATACAATCGCATTTGACTCAAAAAGAAGTGTTGGAGTTACATTGCCCAAAGAAGCTGCGGAAAAAATCGCGCGAGACGGCCATACTTACATGAAAACTCCTGAAAACTCTGTACAAAACCCCATCGTTACA
This sequence comes from Siminovitchia fordii DSM 16014 = CIP 108821, assembly GCF_000374565.1. Classification (GTDB taxonomy): domain Bacteria; phylum Bacillota; class Bacilli; order Bacillales; family Bacillaceae_C; genus Siminovitchia; species Siminovitchia fordii. Next base: position 7,964 of record NZ_KB894699.1, read on the forward strand.
TTTGCACCCCATGATCTCGTTGGCACCGTGGCGCGGTTGAGGCCATTCTTGGGCCAGCTTGGTACAACACCGAGACGCCCAATGCCAGACTCGCATAATGCTGGAGATTTCGGTCAATTCCTGGTTGAGGCTCCCCACGAATACGGAATAACGAAGGAACAGCTCGAAGACCGAACGGATGGACACATGGATATCAACCGTGTACGGGAAGGTGCCGTGTTGATTTGTCCGGTCAAAGTTCCCGGCGGCGGAGTCTATCTTGGAGACATGCACGCCATGCAAGGTGACGGGGAAATAGCTGGGCATACCACGGATGTCGCCGGCCTCGTTACTCTTCAAACGAAAGTCATTAAAGGTTTGTCGATTGACGGCCCTATGCTGCTTCCTGTACCAGAAGACCTTCCCCATTTGGCATTGCCGCCGACAAGACAGGAAAGAGAAGCTGCGAGTGCACTGGCCAAGCAGTGGGGTGTCAAAAGCCTTGAAGAATCCCTTCCGGTTTCATTCATTGGAACAGGATCATCGTTAAATGAAGCCACCGAAAACGGGTTGGAAAGAGCTGCCGGCACGTTTGGTGTATCCATTCCCGAGATCATGAACAGGGCAACGATTACTGGTTCAATTGAAATCGGCCGCTATCCTGGTGTCGTCACCGTGACATTTTTGGCCCCCTTACCATACCTTGATAAGCTCGGTTTGACGGAAATCGTCCGAGATCAATACAGTCCAATATTGAATAACTAACACACATAAAAAGGGGGTGTACAGAAAGTCAGCAAAAACTGATTTTTTGTGACAGCCGCTTATATTTTTAATATTTGATACCTTAATGGATAGATTCCAGTGTTGCGCTTGAATTTCACTAACTAAAATATTAAGCCCCAGGCTATGCCTGGATGATCAAAATAGGAAGTGCCGTGAGGGATGATGCAAAAAGTCTTCCTTTGCTATACTGAGAATTGATTATAAAATCGCCAAATATCCATCGGTGACTACTCCATAGTATGTACAAGCGCTTCATAATCCCAAATGAAGTCAACGATTTGCATTTGATCCATTTCATACCAACAAGCTTAGTGGTTTGATAGTCAATTGCTCCTTCAATGACGATATCCACGAACCGCGTCCAAAGGGTTGAATCTTCGCATGCGGCCTTGGCTAGTCAATTGGTCCATTTAATCTTCTCCAGCGTTCTCAAGCTATCGTTGAATTTGCGCATGGGAAAACTAAAGTTATAATAACAAAACCGGTTTCCGTAAGGGGGCTGGTTTTGTTGTTTATTCCGGCTGGTGGTAATGAGACGAGCTGCATACCCTCGTTGTACTCACGGATTTTCAAATGGATCTAAGGGAGTTCTGCATTATGGGATGATTATGAGGAGATTGTGGATTTGCAGAATAAATCCTTTTGTAAAAAGAAAAGGTAATGGATAATGAAGCATAATTGAATCCAAATGAGATTTATTAAACATCAGTTGACAAAAAAAATGATCAGTTATATAATTATCTCGAATTCGAGATAACAAAAAGGAATGATAACAATGGACAAAATTCAACAAGAAGAAGAATTGTCTTTGAAATTATTTGTTGTTTTGACACGGGCACTAGAATCAATAAAAAAGCGTGTCGAAGAAGATATAAAATGTTTGGGATTAAACCCGACTGAATTTGCTGTTTTGGAGTTGATTTACAGTAAAGGTGATCAGCCAATACAAAAAATTGGTGAAAAAGTATTGATTGCAAGCAGCAGTATAACTTACGTGGTAGATAAATTAGAGAAGAAGAACTTATTAAAAAGAAGGCCTTGTCCTAAAGATAGACGTGTCACGTATGCAGCAATTACATCGGCAGGGACCGAATTAATGGATGATGTGTTTCCTAAACATAAATCAGCTCTTAAGGAAATCTGTGCGGGGTTAGATGTGAATGAAAAGAAGGTTATGATTGAACAGTTGAAAAAGCTAGGGTACTATGCCCAAAATTTATAAGCTTTTTCACAAGTAGATATCTCGAATTGGTAATATATTAAATAGTACTATTTGAAGTTCAAGGAATGGTTGAAGAGATTCTGATGTATTTAGTTAATACAAGGGAGGACAGCCCATTCCTGATAATACTACAAAAGATTTTTCTGCAACAAACGGACTAAAGCAGTCAGCTGATGGACAATATAGAATCGGATTAAACAGGATGCAGTTATGTATATGATCAAAAAAAGTTTTACTTTACCCATCAAGTAGAGAGGATTTCGAGGAGGTGAAGTTATAGCGAAATGGTTTGTGATCATCACTGATTTTTTCAAATTTGATTGCCAAGGAAAAGGTTAGGGTATTTAACCTATAACTGACATCAATGATTAAACGGAGCGGGGAAACATAAATGGAAATAAAAGCTGCAACATTGTATGAAGCGAAAGGAAATTTTGTATTTGAGGAAGTTGAACTTCAAGAACCGAAGTTTTAGTAAGAATTGTGGCTTCTGGTGTCTGCCATACCGATGCTGTAGTTCGTGAACAATTCGTACCTGTACCACTCCCTGTTGTACTTGGCCATGAAGGTTCAGGGATTGTGGAAAGAGTTGGTTCAAATGTATCTACTGTTAAACCTGGAGATCATGTTGCATTATCTTTCTCCTCTTGTGGACATTGTGAAAACTGCCTTTCAGGGCATCCTAGTACTTGTGAGATGTTAAACGATTTAAACTTTGGTGGAGTCATGAATGACGGTACAAAGAGAATTCATAAGAATGATGTAGAGTTCAATCATCTTTTGGAACCTATGCTGTGTCCAACGAAAGAAATGTGGTAAAAGTTGATAAGGACGTTGATCTTCGTTTGTTAGGTCCTTTAGGCTGTGGAAAACAGGCAGCGGAACAGTGTTGAACAAGTTAAAACCTGAATTTGGCTCAACCATCGCTGTTTATGGAGCGGGTGCTGTTGGTTTGAGTACGATCATGGCGGCCAACATCATTGGCTGTTCGAAAATTATTGCTGTTGATGTACACGTTAGTCGCTTGGAGTTGGCAAAAGAGCTTGGCGCAACACATGTGATTAATGGCGCAAAAGCAGATACAGTTGAAGAAATACGAAACATTACAGGTAAAGGAACGAATTATGGAGTAGAGACAACGGGTGTTCCTGCCGTTACCCGTCAGGCCCTAAACGCTTTAAAAAGTATGGGGACATTAGCGGTTGTTGGTGCTACTGGTGACTTAACAATCAACGTACAAACGGAGTTGATGGGGGAAGGAAAATCAATTATTGGTGTTATAGAAGGGGATTCTATTCCTCAGACTTTCATCCCTAAACTGGTTCAGTATTATAAAGAAGGAAAGTTTCCATTTGACAAATTAATTAATTTCTATGATTTCAAAGATCTTGAAAAAGCTTTTGAAGATTCCAAAGCAGGAGTGGCAATCAAACCGATTGTTATTATGCCTGAAGAATAACATACACTAAGGCTAAACAGTTCCGTGTCTCGGATTCAAAATTCTTTAATTAAAAAATGGGATTAGGTGATGATGATGACGAAAATCGCTGTATTGCTTGGTTCTTTAAGAAAAGAATCTTTTTCAAAAAAGATTGCATCTAATGTTGCAGATTTATTTCCTGAAGGTTATGAAATAGAATTTGTTCAAATAGGAAATCTGCCTTTATATAATCAGGATTTTGATGATGAAAACAATGCTCCGGCAGAATATACTACATTCCGCAATACAATGAAGGAATGTGATGCTGTATTATTTGTTACACCCGAATACAATCGTTCTGTACCGGCTGTATTAAAGAATGCTCTGGATGTAGGTTCCCGTCCATATGGTCAAAGCGTTTGGGACGGTAAACCAGCGGCAATTATTAGCCAGTCTCCAGGTAATTTAAGCGGATTTGGTGCAAACCATCATTTACGTCAATCACTTGTTTTCCTAAATATGCCGATTGTTCAACAACCTGAAGCATACATTGGCAATGTTGCAGATTTATTAGATGAAAATGGAAAAATGACTAATGAAGGAACGATTCAATTTCTACAAACCTTTGTTGATGTGTTTGTTGATTTAATTAAGAAAAACCAAAGTTAATTCACTCGATGTTGGCTTGTCAACAAGCCCGAAAACGATTAGACAGGTGAAGAAAGAATATTTTCTTCACCTGCTAATATCCGTTAAAAGTTTATAAGCAACTGTTAGAAGAAATTACCTGGATTTAGTTCAATCATTTATCTCGTTTTCGTAATATATGCAGTCATATGACATGTTCAATTCATATACACGAGATTTTTTATTGGGGTATTCATTTGAAAAATCAAAAATACAATCACTGTTTTCCTTTAAAACAAAGTATTCAACATAGGAGTGAATTAATATGACTAAAAATACAAGTGGAATCCATCATATCACAGCAATAGTCGGACATCCGCAAGAGAATGTAGATTTCTATGCTGGTGTTCTAGGTTTACGTTTAGTGAAGAAAACAGTGAATTTTGATGATCCAGGCACATATCATCTATATTTTGGCGACGAGGGCGGGAAACCGGGAACGATCATTACATTCTTCCCCTGGACAGGAGCTTACCAAGGAGTTATAGGTGATGGTCAAGTAGGCGTTACCTCTTACGTTGTTCCCAAAGGAGCTATGGAATTTTGGGAACGAAGGTTAGAAAAATTTGATGTCCCTTTTACTAAAAAGGAACGTTTTAATGAGCAACATTTACAGTTTGATGATCCTCATGGGTTACACTTGGAAATTGTTGAAAGACAAGAAGGGGAACTTAATACATGGACTTTTGGTGAAATAACTCCGGAAGTAGCAATCAAAGGTTTCGGGGGTGCCACTCTATTTTCTGCTCGGCCAAACAAAACAGCAGAGCTTTTAGAAAAAGTATTGGGACTTGAAGTCATTGGTAAAGAGGGAGACTTTATCCGTTTCCGTTCTTCAGCTGACATTGGAAATATCATTGATCTAAAAGCAATTCCGACTGGCAGAGGCCAGATGGGTGTGGGAACAGTTCATCACATCGCATGGAGAGCGGTAGATGATGAGGATCAATTGGAATGGCAGAAATATGTTGCGGCTAATGGTTATCATGTAACTCCTGTGCAGGATAGAAATTATTTCAATGCCATTTACTTTAGAGAATACGGAGAAATACTTTTTGAAATTGCAACAGATCCTCCTGGATTTGCTCATGATGAATCAATGGAGACAATGGGAGAAAAGTTAATGCTGCCTGAGCAGTATGAACAATATAGGGAGCAGCTTGAACAAGGATTGATACCGGTGAAGGTGCGGGAATTAGATTAATATCATTAAATAACTTTGAGGCAACAGGTTGAATGATTCAGCTTGATATTAAAAAGGAAAGTCCTAAAGGCTGGTTGCTGTTGCTGATTGCAAAAACTTTGAAAAAATGGCCGAACGGTCTCTGTTAGTTACAAAAAAATGGAGAGAATGGCATGCTAAAAACGTCTGGTATACATCATATAACGGCAATGGTTAACGATGCACAAAAGAATATTGATTTTTATGCAGGTGTATTAGGGCTTAGACTTGTTAAAAAGACAATTAATTTTGATCGTCCAGAAGTTTATCATCTATATTTTGGGACTGAAACAGGTGAACCAGGAACGATTATCACTTTCTTTCCTTGGCCGAAGCAACTGAAAGGTAGAATTGGAACAGGTCAGGTAGGCACAACTAGTTATATGATCCCCGTAGGTTCAATAGAATTTTGGGAAAACCGGCTTAGGCATTTTAAGGTGAAATTTTTTACTTCTGTCCGCTTTGGAGAAAGAATCCTCACACTTTACGATCCGGATGGGCTTGAACTGGAATTAGTTGAAAGTGGCGAAGGACCGATTAATCATTGGAATTTCGGAGGCATTAAAGCGGAGCAAGCCATTAAAGGGTTTCTCGGTGCGACTTTCATTTCGGCAAGGCCTCATAAAACGGCAGAGGTTCTTGAGGATGTATTGGGATTGACATGTATTGGTGATGAGGAAGGTTTCCTCAGATTTAAATCGGAAGCACAGCTTGGTAATACAGTTAACATTAAGCTGACTCCTTCTGTTCGGGGGTTAATGGGAGCGGGGACAGTTCACCATATTGCCTGGAGGGCGAAGGATGGAGAGGAACTTTTAGAATGGAGGGAACTTCTGCAATCTAAAGGTTATTATCCGACTGAAGTACGTGATCGGAGCTATTTTAAAGCTGTTTATTTTCATGAAGGAGGAGGCATCCTTTTTGAAATTGCAACGGACCCACCAGGATTTACGGTGGATGAACCACGTAATGAACTAGGAGAAAAACTTTTGTTACCTTCATGGTTAGAGTCAAAACGAGAAGAATTGGAAGAAGCCTTACCTTCTTTGAAGGTTCGGGTTTTGGAAGGAGATCAATAATGAAGCATATTTTTAAAAAAGGACAAGATTCCAATAAACCAACTTTACTGTTACTTCATGGAACCGGGGGAAATGAATTGGATTTATTACCTATTGCAGGAAGAATAGATGATAAAGCCTCTATCTTAAGTGTTCGGGGGAATGTTTTAGAAAATGGAATGCCCCGCTTCTTTAAAAGACTGTCTGAAGGAATCTTTGATGAAGAGGATCTAATATTCCGTACGAAAGAGTTGAATCAGTTCCTTGATGAAGCTGCAGAAGAGCATAAGTTTGAACGCGATAATATTATAGCGATTGGCTATTCAAATGGAGCGAACATCGCTGCAAGTTTATTATTTCATTATCAAGATGCATTAAAGGGAGCAATTCTTCACCACCCTATGGTGCCAAGAAGAGGAATCGAGCTTCCAGATTTGTCCGACAAATCTGTGTTTATTGCGGCTGGGACAAATGATCCGATTTGTCCGCCTTCTGAATCGAAGGAATTGGAGGACTTGCTAAAAAACGCGAATGCGAAAGTTGAAATGTATTGGGAAAATAGAGGACATCAATTAACTGTTGAAGAAGTTGAAGCAGCCAGCAGATGGTATGTAACGCTATAATATTGGTTAAATGACATGTAAGGAGCTGACTTTTTGTCATGCCGATATAGACGAATTCCATTTTTCTATTTAATTTCTTAAAGGAAAAGCCAATTGGCCAAGTTGAGCGTATGCTTTCTGTTTTTCGAGAAGATAAAAAATAAATAATCTGATGCTCTGGGTGATATCCATCTTCGGTTAGCTGTGGTTTTCTAAGAATGCAATGATTTTGCAGACCAAGCATGATATCGTGCAAAAGAAATGATTTAAGTGAAACAAACATTGATCCTTTGGATAGATTGGAAAACATTGGAGACAAAAACTTAACTATTTATATTGAAATCGAGATATACAATTTAGTAATATACTAATTAGAGGTTAAAAATGGAAGTGACATCTTATTTACAGCAGACATGATATTGGAACTTTGTTACTGCGCATTATATTAGGAGTAGTATTTTTGGCAAATGGGGTTTCAAAGTTTCAAGGTGGTATTGATAATACTGTGGGTTGGTTCGAAAGTTTAGGAATTCCAGGAATTCTTGCTTACGCAGTAGGCACTATTGAATTAGCAGGTGGTATCGCACTTATCCTAGGCTTAGGGACTCGGATCGTTTCATTATTATTTGGGATCATCATGATTGGGGCAATATTCAAAGTGAAATTGGCAGATGGATTTCTAAATGGCTATGTATTCGATCTTGTATTACTGATCATTGCTATTCACATGGTCTTAAATGGCAGTAAATTAATCTCACTGGGTCAATTGATAATGAAAGATAGGGAAGCTTAGCAGTTTTTATTCCTAATCACTTCAAATATCTCGAATTCGTGAAAAGTGAATTCGAAGTGTTATAAAACTCCTGCAATGGGGAATATAAAATAGTAAAACATTGAGATCATTTATTTTCAATGGAGGTGGTTCTTATATAAGTTGTTAAATATTAAACAATAGGAAGGTGTAAAATATGGGGTTTTTAGACAAATTATTTGGAAAATCAAAGGAGATGGAAAATATGTCAAACGTTAAACTAGCAGTGATTTTTTACAGCATGGGTGGAACAAACTATTGGCAAAATGGGCTGAACAAGGAGCAAAAGAAGCCGGTGCTGAAGTAAAGGTATTAAAAGTACAGGAATTGGCTCCTGAATCCGTTATTGAGAGAAATGAAGCATGGAAAGCAACGGTGGACGCAACGAAAGACGTTCCGGTTGCAACCTCTGATGACATTGAATGGGCGGATGCTATTATATTTAGTGTTCCAACACGTTTTGGCAATATGCCATCTCAAATGAAACAGTTCCTTGATATACAAGGCGGTCTATGGGCAAGCGGGAAGACAGTTAATAAAGTTGTAAGTGCTATGACTTCTGCCCAAAACCCGCATGGTGGCCAGGAAGCTACACTGTTATCTTTATATACATCTATGATGCACTGGGGAGCTATTATTGCCACTCCCGGTTACACAGATCAAGTTCTATTTGGTGCAGGTGGAAACCCATATGGAACGAGTGTAACAGTAGGACAAGACGGGAAAATGATCGAGGATGTTGAAGGTGCCGTTAAGCATCAAGCTAAACGTACTGTTACAGTTGCAGAATGGGTTAAAAAAGGAAATCAATAATTGAGTTCCACTAAGAGCCAATCGTATTTGATTGGCTCTTTTATCTTGGAAAAAGAACAGTCTTGTCGAAAAAAATTTAAACCCTATAGATAAGAACTCATTTTTTAAAAGCTTTGTCCCGATTGAATGAAGGGATTGTAATTTTGTTTATGTTAAAAGTCACTACCAATTGAATTAAATCAGTGGATCACGAAGTTTCACTTGAAAGGAGTGAGTGGTGAAATAGCTTAGGTGATGCTAACGGCTTATTTAGTCAACGGGTCTTGGGCCAGACTCCTTTCCTGTACTTTCAACTGTCATAATTGGACGGACGGTGATATCTCCATTTACGCGAATCTGACAAGATAAACGCAAACAATCTTCAAGCAAATGCTCATCAATACCTTTATTCGCAAAGGCTTTCTTTTCTTTATTTGTTACCTCAAAAAAATCACCTGCCAATACTTCCACTCTACAGGTGGTACATTTGGCATTTCCACCGCAGCGATGGAGAATATTGACGCCGTTATCCTCAAGAGCCAATACTAATTTTTTCCCCATTTCCACTTCAAAAGTAGCTCCGCCTAATACTGTTACATAAGGCATTTTATACCTCCATAATCATCAATGGTCTTTACTATAGTTATTCTCTTACCTTTCACTCTTTAGACATGAAATGTATCTCATCATAACTTTCAGATGCCAGAAGCCATTAGATCAAACGCCGTTGTAAAAATCACATTTTAATTACCCTGAAATTTTTATTTTATTCGCTCTCATCAAGATCCTCATTTTTAAGTGTTCATTGTAATCGGTGCGAAAATATGTTATAAAAAGGGTAAGAAGTACGTAAGGTAAAAAAAGACCGCAAGTGCTGGTAACACTCACGGTCTTGTACAATAGTCGCCCCTCTAAGAGTGGCTGGCTCGAATAGTCATGTGAAATAGACCAACCCTGGAACTTGTCAGGTCTCAAGGGAGGTCTATTTCTTTTTGTCTTTGGACAGTACAGCAATTAAAGCGCCAAAAGCTATCATCAGTGATAAAGCTTCAAATACTGTCATAAGCATCACCCCCTTTCACCAGGGGATGAGCCAGACCGCCCTTGAGAGAGCCGATTCTATTGTACTAGCAAAAGTATACCATTTTTTAAGGATACAATACGTAAATTTTCATTTTTTTGTGATTTTTCCTTCATTCGTAAAATACTAGTGGATAGGTGTGGCGAATAAGAAATCTTCTCAAAGATAGCTTTTCTCTTTTTGCTTGTAAGGCCTCCGAGTGCCGCATTTAATAAAGCAAAACTTTTATCTGCCCATTCATATCCACTGTTGCCAATAAAATTTCTGATATGTCGACACGATAAGTTGATTTGATTTTATTTCTCAACCATATCTCATCTTTATTTGCTTTCTTCAATTCGTTGATATCAATTTTCCCTTCTTTAATAATAGTCCTGGGCAGGGAAAATTTCTCTCCTTTAATCTGTAAGTCCTTTTTTGTTATGGATTGATATTTCTGTTCAAGAAAAAATGAAATGGTACCATCAGGTTCCCAGAGAGCAAGGGCAATTTTCTGTATATCATCAATTTTTTCTTTTCTTGTTTCGGATAATAAATAATCGAGGGAAATCTTGGCTTTGCCTAAATTCTTATAAATGATTCGCCCGTTTTCTATTAGAGGGAAGGGGGATGGATCAATAAAGGTACGAAGTTTATTGAATTTTAAACTGAGAAATATACTCGTTGCATATAAAACAACGAGTACAATCATTGAGATCATTGATCCCTTCAATCCTAACTTTTCATCGGATAAAGGATGAGCAATGATATTTCCAATAATCAATGCAATGACAAAGTCGAGTAACCTTAGCTGGGAAATGGATCTCTGGCCCATTGCTTTAGCTATGATAAGCATAAAAAAATATGCAAATATAGCTCTTAAAACCCATTGGATTGTCGTTAAAGACTCCTGACTGTTAAAAAAATCCATTTATATTCTCCTTGTATTTCAAAAAAACTTATCTACTCTAATATGCCCGTTCCAGCTTACTCTATATGCAAACGGGAGAAATTTGTATAACCCTTTAAAAAGAAGGAAACTCAATCCTTAATGATTGAGTTCATATTATTGAGCTTTCACCATAATAAATAGTGATACGAATGGAGAAGCTTTTTGGCAGAAATGAAAAGCAATTTGGCATGGATGATCTCGCTATATAAGTGGAATCATTTTGGAAAGATGTAGAGATAAAAGAGGAAGTGAAAAATAATTGAAAATCATAATCAAAAAAGTAAGGGATGCATGCCCTTACTTTTTTAAAGGTTCCCGATAAAGGTTCCGCCTAAAGCTCCAGCTAAAACAATAGTCCAAGGTGGCAGCTTCCAAAAGACGAGCATACCAAATAAAAATGCAGCTAATACAAAATCGGCGGTTGTTAAGATAGAAGTTGTCCAAATCGGATGATATAATGCCGAGAAAAGGATGCCGACTACTGAAGCATTGACTCCCATCAAAGCACTTCTGATATTAGGATTGCTCCGGAGTGAGTCCCAAAAAGGCAAGGTTCCTAAGATGAGAAGGAATGCTGGTAAAAAAATGGCTATAGTCGCTATTATTCCGCCAATCCAGCCATTAGTGACCGCCCCTATATAGGCTGCAAAGGTAAATAATGGACCTGGTACGGCTTGTGTTGCTCCATAACCTGCAAGGAATTGTTCCTCACTTAACCATCCAGTCGGAACAAATTCTTGTTCCAATAAAGGCAGCACAACATGACCGCCACCAAAGACTAAAGATCCTGATCTATAAAAGCTATCAAATAGAGCGACCCAATGTGAGGTAACCGTTTCTCTTAATATTGGGAGCAGTATAAGTAACCCAAAGAATAGGATTAAGCATAGGCAGCCCAAACGTTTTGAAATGTGAAAACGGGAAATAGATATGGATTGGTCAGAAATCACTGTCCTGCGATAAATAAAAAACCCGATAAGAGCTGCCAGTAATATGACAGTAATTTGAGTGTATGTTGAAGGGATCAACAATGTTGTAACTAGAGCTATTAAAGCGATGGTTTTTCTTTGCATATCAGGAGTCAATTGTTTGGCCATCCCAAGAATCGCGTGAGCTACTACCACAACAGCAACAATTTTCAAGCCATGGATCCACCCTGCATTACTTAAATCGAAGGTATGAAGTAATGAGGCAAATAAAATCAATACTAAAACAGACGGCAAGGTAAATCCAATGAATGAAACAATGCCTCCTAATACCCCTCCACGCATAATACCTATACCGATCCCCACTTGACTGCTGGCTGGACCGGGGAGGAACTGGCTAAGAGCTACTAAGTCGGCATAGCTTTCCTCATCGATCCACTTTTTTCTTCGTACGTAGTCCTGATGAAAATAGCCTAGATGTGCAATAGGGCCCCCAAATGAAGTTAGCCCTAGCCTGGTGGAAACAATAAATATTTCTAATAACTTTTTTAATTTTCGTTCACTGGCACTATTCATATATGATCCTCGTCCCCGCACTCATGTGATCCCCATATTCCGAATTTCTCCAAGCATCCATTTATCAGGTCATGGACTTTAAGAAACCTGGAAATAGTTAACTTAATATCTTATCCGCATGAATAGAAGTCTCTTTTTATCAACTTTCAATACTGTGGAAATCGATATCAATGTTACCTAGATCATGAACCTCTTTCAACCATTCCTGAAAAACTTTACAAAAAATTTACATCAAAAGCGGAATTTGAAGGGATCCTGCCGTGATTCGCTTTTGCCTGCTCCTTTTTAAGCGGGACCGGCAGTCCCAAGGATCATTATTTTTTTAATCTCTATTCTGCCTGAGCGGTCCCAATATATCATCAAGTGGAAAAAGCAAAAGTTTTAACGGACACCTTTCATCTGTCTTTGAATCAAAGGGGTAACGAGGAATAGAATAATTCCCAACAGAATGGCACTCACACCGATAATTCCAAAATATAACATTTCCGTTTCGGGTCGATAGAATTTGACAATCTGAGCGTTTAATCCTTGGGCAGCCGCATTGGATAGGAACCATAAGCTCATTGTTTGGGCTGAGAATGCAGCAGGTGCTAATTTCGTAGTTGCAGATAACCCGACAGGTGATAAGCACAGTTCACCAATCACAACGACGAGGTAACTAAGAACGAGCCAGATCGGATGCACCAATGAATTTGTACCGCCCAAATACGCTGGTAATAAAATGATGAGAAAGGAAAGACCGGCAAATAATAATCCCAAAGAAAATTTTTGTGGGATGGAGGGCTGGCGTTTTCCTAATTTCACCCATAACCAAGCAAATACTGGTGCCAAGAGAATGATAAATAATGGATTCAATGATTGGAACCATGCGGGAGATAGATGAATCCCTGCAACGTCCAATTGTGTCCGTTTATCTGCAAAGTTGGCAAGTATGGTTGCCCCTTGTTCCTGAATGGACCAAAACATGACGGAAGCAAGAAATAACGGAATGTAAGCTAGAACGCGGGAACGCTCCACCTCGGTTGTTTTTGGACTCCGATACATAATAAAAAAGTAAATAGTTGGAATGATGAACCCTAAAATTCCCACTATAGCAATAAATAATTCGATCGTAAGCAAACCTGTTGGAATTGTGACGGCTAGAATAATTCCTATAAGAACCGCGGCTCCGGCAATCACCAGATAAACTTTTTTCTTCTCGTCAGGAGATAAAGGGTTGGCAATGTAAGTGCCTGCAAGCCCCAAACTTTTCTTCTTTGTAAAGAGGAAGACTAAAAGCCCAAAGAACATTCCAATAGCAGCGAATCCAAATCCCAAATGGAAACTATAACCCATGACAGCCCCAGTAAGTAAAGGGGAAATGAAACCCCCCAGGTTAATTCCCATGTAAAAAATACTGAACCCTGCATCACGGCGATCATCCTTTTCACTATACATATCGCCAACCATTGAGGATACATTTGGCTTAAGCAAGCCTGTACCGATGACAATAAAGACCATAGAAACAAAGAACATCGTCAAGCTTCCAGGCAAAGCAAGGGCAATATGGCCCAGCATGATTAGTATCCCGCCATAAAAAACGGCTTGGGAAGTACCGAATATCCGGTCAGCTAACCAGCCTCCAATGATCCCCGACATATATACAAGTGCCCCGTAAATGGACATAATCGAAAGAGCAGTTTGTTCATCTATGCCCAAACCACCTTTTGACACTTCATAATACATATAAAAAACGAGGATGGCCCTCATTCCATAATAGGAAAAGCGCTCCCAAAATTCCGTAAAGAAAAGAGTAAAAAGACCCTTAGGGTGCCCAAAAAATCCTTTTTGGGGAACACTAGATACAATTTTCTGTTTATCTACCACAGACATCCTATACCCTCCAAAATTTTATTTAAATAATAATATCTAATAATTTTAGCATATTTTATAGGGTTTTTTAAAAACAAAATTATTCCAGAAAAATAAAAAGTTTGAATCTATATAGAATAATGACAGCATTCCTATCTTTTGTCTGTTACCCCAAAAAATGCATGATCTAACAAAAATGAATGAGATTTTAATGGTAGGGAGGGGAAAAAGCGGCTTTTTAAAACTATCTACTTCGGAAGGCTTTAAACTTGAGGAGCAAACGACTGGATATTTTCCCTGTGATGAAATTGTTTTATTAAAGGAATGGTTTCAGAAACGCCGAAAAGAAAATAGCCAATAGGGGAGAGCAGGGCGTCATGATCAGAAAGCACATTGCTTGGCTCAGTGTGCCTGAAAATGTATAGAAAGTGAATAGTTTTATAAAAATGCTGAATATCACTTTTTGTTACAATTACGACAGAATTGTGGATAAAAGGTGTTTTTTGTTGTTCTATGACAAAAACTTGAAACTTCTGTTTTGTTATAGATTCAACGTACTTTTTATCATTTCAATAAGAGAAAATATTGAATAAGATTAATGGTACGTACAGAAAATGTACAGATTTGCAGTGTAAAATGTCGAATAATGCGAAAACTGTAAATTTTTTCCGTTACTTATAATTTCACATTTATAAGATTTACTTCTTTTTTATCATCCAAATAATTAAAGGGGGTGGCATAAATTAGTATCTTCGGAGATGTCACCAATACAGATTGGCGTACCCCTTCGAAGCGAAAATCAAATTCGGCTAGTCTGGCAAAGGAGGCGAAAATGTTCCCCCGTTGGTGGTGATCATGTCGATGTGTCAAATAAGCCAAAAGAGAAAGTGACCGTCGATCAAAAAAATCCAAAGCTTGAATTTATAGCAATTATAACGAAGCCATCATTCTTTATTTACGCGTACAGAAAATTCTTCCTTATAAGGAAGAAAGTTATGTCATGTTAATGCAACTATATGATTCACTTGAGGACAGTTATTCAGTTCGAGAGCAGTATGACAAGCTAATAACTATGCTAAAAGAGGAATACGAAGCAACACCAGATGAATCTATTCAACAGTGGTATCAGCAATGACATGAGAGGCAGATTAAGCATCATACTGGTCAGTTGGGGCGGAAATTAACACTAATTAAATAGTGATAGTATTTGTAAAATTATTATATAATTGCAGAGAACGAACAAGTATGAAGACTTATAAAGGGGTGATTGAATGTTCCGAACAATCTCTAATCTATTACGTGTGAGAGATATAAGACAAAAGATAATGTTTACCTTATTCATGCTGGTTGTCTTCCGGATAGGGGCTTTTATCCCCGTACCCAATGTAGATGCTGATGTACTTAAATTGCAGGACCAGGCGAGTTTATTTGGCTTTATGAATATTTTTGGTGGAGGTGCCCTCCAAAATTTCTCCATTTTTGCGATGGGGATTATGCCATATATCACTGCGTCCATCATTGTACAGCTTTTGCAAATGGATGTCGTTCCCAAATTCACTGAATGGGCCAAGCAAGGTGAAGCCGGACGTCGTAAACTTGCGCAATTTACCCGCTATTTCACCATTGTATTAGCATTCATTCAAGCAATTGGCATGTCTTTTGGCTTTAACCGAATGACACAGCTTCAACTCATAAAAGATCCTGGTTTAAGTACATATATTACGATTGCCATCGTTCTGACCGCGGGTACAGCATTCCTGATGTGGCTGGGCGAGAAAATAACGGAAAATGGCGTCGGAAACGGAATTTCCATCATTATTTTCGCCGGGATCGTGGCTGGTATCCCCAATGCAGTAAACCAAATCTATGCTACGCAATTTGAAGGTGCAGGCGAACAACTATTTATTCGAATTGTCATCATGCTGCTGGTTTTGCTTGCTATTATTGCCATCATTGTCGGTGTCGTCTTTTTCCAGCAGGCATTGCGAAAAATTCCGGTACAATATGCAAAGCGCATGGATGGACGCAACCCTGTCGGTGGGCAAAATACACATTTGCCGTTAAAGGTTAATGCTGCTGGAGTAATCCCGGTAATCTTTGCAAGCGCGTTTATTGTAACCCCGCAAACAATCGTGACATTTTTTGGCTCAGGTGAGATGGCAAGTACGATCCAATCATTTTTCGATCATACGAAACCTGTTGGAATGTCCATTTTTGTCGCACTGATCATCGCCTTTACTTATTTTTATGCATTTGTTCAGGTAAATCCCGAAAAAGTCGCTGAAAACTTGAAAAAACAAGGCGGCTATATACCTGGTATACGTCCAGGGAAAAATACGCAGGAATACTTAACACGAGTTCTATACAGACTGACGTTTGCTGGGGCGCTGTTCCTTGCTTTTATTTCCATTCTCCCAGTATTTTTCGTAAAGTTTGCCGGGTTGCCTCAGGCTGCCCAAATTGGCGGTACCGGATTGCTCATTGTTGTCGGTGTTGCGCTAGACACGATGAAACAACTGGAAGGGCAACTGATTAAACGTCATTACAAAGGATTTATAAAGTAGTGTAAAGGATCTAGAAATGACTATTATCACAAATTATAAGGAATTAAAGTATAGAACAGTCAAAAGAAAGTACAAACGTTGATGACTTACATAAATATTTAATGTAGGACAAACAAATTTCAAAGTATTTTATGATAGATGTATCATTTGGAAACCCCCAGGATAGGTCATTATGATGACTTTATACCCGGGGGTTTTTATAAGGGACCGTGACGTCTCAAAATTGGTCACTATTTTTTTCAGTGCTTATGATAGCTCACTCAAAAAATACAGTTAAATTCGACAAAAATGACTGGAATCTATGATTATCTACTGTAAATAGTTGTGTAATTTCATATATTTGAAAGCTATGTTCTAAAAAGTCGAGGCAATATTTGTATCGATTTATACCAACAAGAGTTTTAATTTTAGAATAATAAATAATATAAAATTGTTATTGAAATTATAGAAATAATCCTGTATTCTAAACTGTATACAATTCTGCATGCAAAACTAAGGGAGGGAGATCTATGAAAAACGGGTTAGAGAGCAAGATATATAAAATGCTGAAAAGTGCAATTATTAATCGTGATTTAGCGCCCGGAACTAAACTATCAGAAGAAGCGCTAGCAAAATCATTAAACGTTAGTCGAACTCCAGTTCGCTCAGCTTTGCAAAGGCTTTCATATGATATGTATGTGAAAATCATTCCTAGAAAAGGAGCATATGTAAGTCAGCCAACTCCAAAAGAAGTTGAAGATGTATTTGAAATGAGAATATTATTAGAAGATTATGCAGTAATGAAAGCTTGTCAAAACTATGCAAAATTTAAATCGACTTTTCAGAATATAGAAGAAATAATTCGCAATGAAGTTGAAGCCTACAAAAAGAGAAGTTTGGATGAAGTATTGGAGAAAGTATATGACATCCATATCGAAATCGCGAAGTTTTCCAAAAATGAAATGTTGATTAATCAACTTCGTGAATTAATTTCACTTACAAATATCTATTTGACCTTTTATAGTGATATGAAGCTTGATCAACCTACATCCCCGAAAGAACATTTGGAGATTTTGGAAGCGATTAAATTGAATGATGAAGAACTTGCGCGAAAAAGAATGAAGTATCATATTAACGGCATCATTTCCAGACTCAACTTTGATCAGATCGAACGGAGTTACAACGATGTGGAGAAGGTACTATCAAAATATAATTGACATCTAAGAAAGATGAGGGGGTCTATAACTTGAACAACCTTTTTAACCCTTTGCATTATCCATATCCATCACAGCGTATGGTTACATATGCCAAGCATGGTATGGTTGCCACATCACAACCGCTTGCTGCCCAAGCCGGGTTAGATATTTTAAAAAAGGGTGGAAATGCTATCGATGCTGCAATTGCTACGGCAGCTTGTTTAACAGTAGTAGAACCGACTTCAAATGGGATTGGCGGTGATGCTTTTGCCATAGTATGGGTTGATGGAAAACTTCACGGCTTAAATTCTAGTGGACCGGCTCCGAAAATGATTTCAGCAGATGATGTTAAAGCGAATGGTTTTACTAAAATGCCTGAGTATGGTTGGGAGCCTGTAACTGTTCCGGGTGCTCCGGGTGCTTGGGCTGCGTTATCAGAAAGATTCGGCAAGCTTCCTTTTGAAGAAGTTTTGCAACCTGCTATTAAGTACGCAGAAGAAGGGTTTCCCATCTCACCAACAACCGGTTACTTTTGGAATAAGGCCTTCAAAGAGTTTAAAGATAAGCTGACTGACCCTATATATGAACATTGGTTCTCCTTGTTCGCTCCAGAAAACAGGGCTCCACGAATTGGAGAAATGTGGAGATCAACTCCGCATGCAGAGACTCTTCACTCAATCTCAAAAACAAACGCGGAATCTTTTTACCGTGGAGAACTGGCTGCTAGAATTGATGCCTTTTCGATGGCAACCGGGGGATATATACGCAAAGATGACCTAGCTGACTTCTATCCCGAATGGGTCGATCCCATTAGCGTTCACTATAAAGGATACGATATTTGGGAGCTTCCTCCAAATGGACAAGGGTTGATTGCATTATTGGCATTGAACATTTTAAAAGGATTCGACATTAACGAGAGAGAAACTACTGAAACGTATCACAAGCAAATTGAAGCATTAAAGCTGGCCTTTGCTGATGGAAAATCACTGATTAGTGATCCTGCCGAAATGAATGTTGATTTGGAAGAGATATTATCTGATTCTTATGCCAATAGACGTAGAAGCCTGATTGAATCAAAAGCATTGTTGCCGAAAGCAGAAAAACCGGTTGAAAGTGGAACCGTTTACTTGGCAGCAGCGGATCAAGATGGAAATATGATCTCATTTATTCAAAGTAATTATCATGATTTCGGATCAGCCCTTGTAGTACCAGGTACTGGCATCGTATTGCAAAATAGAGGACATAACTTCTCTCTCGACCCAAACCATGTAAATTATTTAAAACCTGGAAAAAGAACATATCACACAATTATTCCTGGATTTATCACGAAGGATGGTGAAGCCTTTAGTGCTTTTGGAGTAATGGGCGGCTTTATGCAGCCACAAGGCCATCTGCAAGTAATATCCAATTTGATTGACTTTAAAATGAATCCTCAAGCAGCTCTCGATGCTCCTCGCTGGTATTGGTCGGGAGAAAAATCGGTTAAGATAGAGCATTCTGTTCCACCTCATATTGCAAAAGACCTGCATGCAAAAGGCCATGAAATATCAGTTGAGCTAGATCCCGAAGATTTCGGCCGGGGACAGATCATTATTAAAGACTCTGCATCATCCGTATTAATTGGCGGAACCGACCATCGAACAGACGGCACAATTGCTGCTTGGTGATAGAGAGAAATAAAGGGAAGACCTATTAAACTAATAAAACCTGGATGTAGAACCAATTCTGCTTCTGTTAGGGAGATGAATGTATGCAACCCGTACTGTCAACCAAGAAAAATATGATACTAATGGTGGTTGCCATTGTTATTGTATTTGGAGGAATTGCTGGAATAAAAGCGCCATCAACTATTGTTTTAATAACTGGCGGAGCTGCTGTAATATTTCTTTCATTAATATGGGGAATCAAGTGGGAAGATATTGAACGGGACATCCTTAAGAGCATAGGACATATGATGATCCCTATCTTAATCTTACTAGCGGTCGGCATGATGATCGGTGTATGGATGTTATCTGGAACCATTCCATTTCTTGTCTATTACGGCCTGATACTCTTGAAACCTTCTATATTCCTTTTCGTTGCATGTCTAGTCTGTGCGATTATGACGCTAATGAACGGAAATTCCTGGGCTACCATAGGAACAGTTGGAGTAGCATTAATGGGGGTTTCAATGGGTTTGGAAATTCCTTTATATTATACAGCCGCTGCTGTTGTGGTCGGAGCGATTTTCGGGGATAAAGTTTCGCCTCTGTCCGATTCCACTATTTTAGCTTCTTCTATTACTGATGTTGATCTGATGGACCACGTTAAGCATCTTTTATACACGACTGTACCGGGTCTGGTGATCTCTTTAATATTATATTTAATCATTGGTTTTCAGTTTAACAATGAAAACGTTGACAGTGAAAATATTTCAGCTATTCTTTCTTCCTTGAATGAAAATTTTAATTTGAATCCATTAGTAATGCTGCCACCTTTAGCCGTATTAATACTTATTAGCAGAAGGGCCCCTGCTATTCCTGTCTACGGAGTTGGAATTTTCTTGGGAGCTGTCATTGCGGCATTCTTCCAAGATAGAAGTATTCTAGAAATTGCAGAAGCTTTAAGCAGCGGATACGGTTATGATAGTGGTTTAGATATTGTCAATCAAATTGTCCAACAAGGCGGATTATCCAGTATGTTAAGCACAGTGGCCATTCTAATAGCGGCCGCAATATTCGGTGCACCATTACAGACCTCAGGTTTGATAGATATTATGCTGAACAAAATCAAACAATTTGCTAAGACAGGACGTTCAATGATGGCAAGCTGCCTTACGTTACATGCCGGTTTTTTTACAATTATCGGGAGCTATTATGTGACATATGCCGTGTTTGGCCCTGTGTTAAAAAATCTGTATGATGACTACGGTTTACATCGGAAAAACTTATCAAGGACTTTCGAAGATACGGGAACTGCACTTGCCCCATTAATACCCTGGAGTGTTACAGGAGCATTTATCGCCAATACATTGCAAGTACCAAACGGACAATTTATTTTATACGCACCAATGATTTATCTTGGAATTGTGTTTGCAGTGATCTATATAATAACTGGCTTTGGAATTGCCAAAAGTGACCAGTCGATATCTAAAAAAGATACAACACAAGCATCATAATAATGGAGTGAGATACTTGAATTTCAGATTTTATTCAGAGGTCGAACACTTTCTAACACAAGTGATAAAAATAAAGAAAAGAAGCTGCGAGAATCATGAATGGTGCTGCCACACCGAATAGATCATGATACACACAACTTCTCCCAAAACAATTTACTCACATTAATCAAATTTAGTCAATCTCATAACCGTTTATAAATATGCCGGCCTAGTATCCGGCATATTCTTTTGAAAAAGTAATGAATATAGAAGAATGTAAAAAAATGGAATTAAATTATGGGAGAACGAAACTAGGTTCTCCCACTGAATTTATTCTTGCAGAAGGATGGAGGCCAGAAGAATCAAAAGCTCGATGTTTTTGAATGGATTTATAATGATCCTGAAACAATCTCTCCTTTGAACATTGTAGCGGCCCGTTGGGATCTTCTTGCTATTGCTTCTGCAGAACAGGAGGCTTCAACAAACACGATGCTTGCCTCATCTCCAACTTTAGGCCAAATTTGTTTTCCTTCATGATCAAGTGGTGTTTTTCCGCCAGTAATAAAGTGGAGCGTTTGTGCTAACGAACGTTCATCTGTCCACTCTAATACTTCTGCCAGACGACTTGCACGTTCTAGAATATCCCCATTGCCAAAAGGTGACCAAACATCGAAAATATTATCACAGCCTACGGCAAAGGATACACCTTGACTATGTAACAGGCTGACAGGTGGAAACTTTTGATCAATAGGCACACTTGAAATAATAGTAATCCCAGCGTCAGACAGTAGTTCTGCCATATCCGCTGCTAAAGCTGAAGGAATTTCACCTAGAGCGTATGCATGGCTGACTGAAACTTTTCCTTGTAGACCTGCTTCTTTTGTTAACTGAGCCAATCTTTTGATTGTAAAGACCCCAAGATGATCATGATCATGTAAATGTAAATCGATTCCCGCATTTCCTTCCACGGCAAGCTGAACCATTTCTTGCAGAGAGGCTTCTATATCGCCATCCACGGTAGCAGGGTCAACACCCCCAACTAAGCTCGCTCCTTGATGAAGTGCCTCACTTACCAATTTTTTTGCCTTCGAACGTAGCAATCCATGTTGTGGGAATGCAACAATTTCATATGATAATTTCCCTTCAAACGTTTGAAGGGCTTCTTTAACTGCTTCTAGATGCTTCAATCCCACTTCAGGATATATATCCACATGCGTCCGTACATGAGTTACACCGGATTTTAAATAAATGTCCAGTAACTTTTCTGCACGTTCTTGTATAGTGGTCTCCAACGAAGAGATGACTCTTTTCTCAATTTCAAGTCTTTCAAGAATACTATTGGCAGGTAGTACGGAACGCCATTGGTCACCAAGCATTGTTTTATCCAAATGGCAATGTTTCTCTATAAAAGAGGGAAGAAGGAGCAGTCGGTTTGCCTCTTTCTTTGGTGAATCATCTGTAATGACTTCGTTGGAAGGGATGATTTTTTCAATTTTTCCGTCTTTAATCAAAAGATGGGAACATTCCGTCTCAGTTCCTATTATGACGCCGCCATCAACCTTAAATCCCTTTTCCAAGAGGGCATTTGTTATCCAAAAAGCAGAGCTCATATATATCAATCCTTCGTTATTAAGTGATACAGACATTTAAAACATCCGTCCCTCTTGTCTTCATTGCATTAGATTTTTACAGGACAAATTGGATGGATATACACTAGGCAAATTTATGATCAATTTATTTCTATCCAACGCAGGTACACTCGTACCCTTCATCAATTAATTCGTGGTCACCGCTTTGATTTGTAAAACTGATGATGGAGTTGACGAACTTGTTCAGCAAGATCGGGGACAGGGCCGTCTATCTCCGTATCACGGATGACATCCTGGATCGGAAGGCTGCGAACACGCGATGTTGCAGTAACCCCCATCTCATTCAACCATTCCCCCAACTGTTGAGAGGAGCTGGCATAAACAATCCGGCCTAAGCCGACCCATCCGTGGGCGGCAGCACACATGGGACAATGTTCGCCGGAAGTATATACTGTTGCCTTGCTTCTTTCTTCAGGTGTCATGTTCTGGGCTGCCCAACGTGCCAACTCAAATTCCGGATGCTGGGTATGGTCGCCGCTGGCAACATGATTGTGGTCCTCTGCAAGTACTTCCCCGTTCGCTGAGACAAGTACGGAACCGAATGGCTCGTCTCCCTTCTTCAAAGCAGTCCTTGCAAGTTCAATACAACGTCGCAGATGTTTCAAATCTGTCTCATTGATCATCATTGAATCCTCCTTGTAAATGTATTGCCAACTCCTCGATGCTGAGGAGCTTTTGCACATCTCCGGTTTAAAGAAGTAGCGGTTCTAACAAAAGGTGCTATAGAAGCTTCTTTTTAGTCTGGTTATGTGAACACTCAAAGCAATTCGTGAGAATCTAAGGCACTAGCTTTCTCGAAAACTATATCGTAATTTTATCAAAAAACTCTGTTTTTGTACCTGTGACGTGTTGTTTTCATGGAGGCAGTATTCGTTATCTTAACTTTTTTCACTTGCCTTTATTAATATGCTTTCAATTTCCTTGTATCCCAGCTTTTTCGCATGCTGCAAGGGAGTGATCCCATCCCTATCTCCAATGTTCACATCTGCACCATGATCGACTAGTAATTGTACGATTTTTTGATGCTTCTCTCCGCCGTTGCCCAAAATGACTGCTTCCAATAATGCGGTCCAATGCAAGTCGTTAATGTGATTGACATCGATGTCTGAATGAGTGAGTAACTCTCGAACAACTTCAACATGTCCTCGTTCTGAGGCAGGGATCAGCGCTGTGCCCCCAAATCTGTTTGTAAGTTTTGTATCGGCCCCGGCTTCAATTGCGAGTCTCAGAATTTCAAGCTGACCTGATGCCCCGGCATGCAAAAGCACGTTGTCTGAGTTGTTGTCGCGGATATTAATGTCGGCGCCTTTTTGTATCAACGCCTTTACTGTATCCACTTCATTGTTATAAGTTGCTGCCATGACGGCTGTTCTTCCGTTTTCATCTGTTGCATCAATATCGGCTCCGTCTTGAAGCAGAGCCAAAACATCATCAGTATTTCCATTTTCCGCTGAAGCAATTAACTGTTGGTCCATCACTTCCACCTTCTTTTCACTGGATTGTGGTTCTAAATCCTGAGAGGAGTTTGGAACATTCTGACATGCGGCAAGAAACGCAATAACAAAGATTATGCAGTAACGAGACATCGTCCACACTCCTTTTTTCACTCTATAAAAATATGGTAACATGAAGATATCCAAACGAAAAATATATATAAAATATGATTTACTTAGGTTTTTCGTATATGAGAAAAGGAGTGCTCTTGAAGGTGGACATTAGGCAACTGCGATATTTTATAGCGATTGTAGAGGAAGGGAGCATTTCAGCTGCTGCAAAGAGACTTCATCTTTCTCAACCTCCGTTAAGCCAACAATTGAAGTCAATGGAAGAGGAACTCGGCTCAACATTAGTAGAGAGAAACCGAAAGCATTTAAAGTTGACGGAGGCGGGAAAAGCCTTATACAAATATGCTTTGCAAATGGATCAGTTAATGGCAGAGGCCAAAAGAGAAGTAATGGAAGTCGGAAGCGGGGTGAAAGGTAGACTAACGATAGGCGTGAATACACTTTCAGTCGCAGAGTTGCCTGAAATCCTTCATAGTTTTCGCAAGCAGTACCCTAAGGTGACATATACGATTCAACAAAATGAATCCTCTCTTCTTTGTGAATTAGTCAAAGACCGGACAATCGAACTTGCTATCATTCGATTGCCGCTGGAGTTAGATGATTTTTCAGTTCTTCACCTTTATGCGGAACCGTTTTATGTGATCACTTCCAATAAAGAGAAGTTATTTAAAGAAGACGTACCGCTTAAGGTTATTCAGGATCTGCCACTCTTATTGCCGAGTACACAGGGGTTAGGTGTCCATTATTTGATTTTGGAAGCTTTTTCCCGTTTTCACCTGCACCCGAATATTATTGGAGAATGTTCAGATATTTCCCTTTTGATGGATTTGACTTCATCTGGTTTTTGTGCATCAATTGTTCCGGAAACACTGCTTAAACGGTATAAAGGGTATGCCATACATGCTCACAAAATATCCAGCACAATGGAAATGGCAGCCCCGGTTGGACTAATATGGTTGAAAAATCATCGCCTATCCAACACAGCCCAAAAATTTATCGAGTTGTTCGAAAGAAAAGGGATTAAATAAAGCGTTATCCGACTCATGAAGTTAGTCTGAGTTTTGGATGATTCCTGGAGAGGTATTTACACTTTTGTATGTTTATTTAGATGTTCCAAAAAGCTGCTTTTTATCTGAAAGTTGATTGTTCAATATGTCCCTCTTTAAAAAAGCCTATACATAAGAAAAGGTTATATTTTCTGGGAGAGCCTAATCGTTGCCTAGTCTCTCAAAAAAACCTTTGAATATGAACGACCCTTTGAGACTCTTGGGAAACTTCTAAGCAGGTTATAAATACTTGAAGCTTATCCGTAAAATAGCTGATTTGACACAGGTGTCTCTTCAAGATGATTTCGAAGATACAGCATTAGAAATTATATTGAATGGAAAAAATTGGTTACGTACGCTGACGGTTTTGTTTGAGAGAACGGCGATGTAATTCCATTCTTGAAGTAGCTCAAGTTTAAAAGGTTTCGTATCTAATCGGGCAAAGTTATTGACAGGAGCCGGAAAAGCGCTTACAATCGAAATGATTAGCTAATAGTGATTAGAAAAAGAGTTGTTTATATGTCTTTGAATAAAGATCGCCGAATTGGCCGTCATGCAGTTCTCCTATTGCTATCCAATAATCCGGTTGAGCAATTGGAGAAGCTAAAGCAGGAGAATTGGATAGGGTGTTTAGGGAAAGTTGGTTCGATGGATGCACATAAAGTGGTCGCTGCAATTGAAACGGCTGCGAAGAAAAACGGGATTGTCCGCTCGGACGTCTATCGTGAAATGCATGCTCTATACCATGCGATTATCGAAGCATTGCAAGGGATTACAAGGGGCCAGGTACAAATAGGCTCTATCCTTAGAACTGTCGGTCTTTCATTTGCTGTTTTACGGGGAAATCCTTATGACAGTGAGCAGGAGGGGGACTGGATTGCAGTATCTTTGTATGGGACGATAGGAGCGCCTGTGAAAGGCTCCGAGCACGAAACAATCGGTTTAGGAATCAATCACATATAATTGCCCATAGTTTATTAGATTAGTCAATAGGGGGCTATATCTTGGAGTCTATTTGAGTCCAAGATATAGTCCCTTTTTTCATTGCTGCTTTACTTGACTAAAGAAATATGAAAGGAGAATACAAATGGTCATACTTAACGGTAATACACTTACTTTTTCCGAGGTGAAAAAAGTTCTTTATCATCAGGAAAAAGTTCATTTCTCAGAAGAAAGCATGAAGAGAGTAAAAGAAAGCAGAAAAGCGGTCGAAAAAATTGTTTCTGAAGAAAGGGTCGTCTATGGAATTACAACAGGCTTTGGAAAATTCAGTGATGTATTTATCGGCAAAGAAGACGTGGGAAAATTACAGTTGAATTTAATTCGCTCCCATGCCTGCGGAGTGGGCGCCCCTTTTCCAGAAATTGTATCACGGGCGATGGTACTGCTCCGTGCCAACGCGTTGCTGAAAGGTTTTTCCGGTGTTCGTCCAGTTGTCATCGAAAGGCTGTTGGATTTGATCAACTCGGACATTCATCCGGTGATCCCACAGCAAGGATCCCTGGGAGCCAGCGGGGATTTGGCTCCACTGTCCCACTTAGCCCTTGTTTTAATTGGAGAAGGAGAAGTCTTTTATAAAGGGAAGAGAACAAGTGCGATGGACGCCTTGATGAATGAAGGGATTTGTCCCATCAACTTGACGGCTAAAGATGGTTTGGGTCTTATTAACGGAACACAGGCAATGACGGCTATGGGAATTGTTGCTTATTTGGAAGCCGAAAAGCTTGCTTATCAGGCAGAACTCATTTCTGCAGTAACAGTTGAAGGGCTGCGCGGTATCATCGATGCATTTGATCAGGATATTCAAGTAGCCCGCGGCTACAGGGAGCAGGTAGAAGTGGCCGAACGGATTCGCGATTTTCTGTCAGACAGTCAATTGACAACTAAACAAGGAGAAATCCGCGTTCAGGATGCTTATTCAATCCGCTGCATTCCTCAAGTTCATGGAGCCTCATGGCAGGCATTGAACTATATAAAAGAGAAACTTGAAATTGAAATGAATGCTGCAACGGATAACCCTTTAGTCTTTCAAAACGAGGAGAAAGTGTTATCGGGCGGGAATTTTCACGGTCAACCAATCGCATTGGCAATGGATTTTCTGGCGATCGCTGTGGCGGAACTTGCCAACATTTCGGAACGCCGGATTGAACGCTTGGTGAATCCACAATTGAATGACCTGCCGCCATTTTTAAGTTCTGAGCCGGGCTTGCAGTCAGGAGCCATGATTATGCAATATGTCGCAGCATCATTGGTATCGGAAAATAAAACATTGGCTCACCCTGCAAGTGTTGATTCCATCCCATCATCTGCGAATCAGGAAGATCATGTAAGCATGGGAACAATTGCATCAAGGCATGCTTATCAGATTATACAAAATGCAAGACGTGTAATAGCCATTGAAGCGATTTGCAGTTTGCAGGCCGCGGAAATACGGGGAAAAAAGAAAATGGCGGCTATCACCAGAGAGTTTTTAGAAGAGGCCAGAGAGGTTGTCCCATTCATTGAACATGACCGGGTATTCTCAAAAGATATTGAGAAGATGTCAGATTGGTTAAAAAGAGAAACCGCGAACTTTGCCAAAATAAAGAGAAGCAAGACTAAATCATGATTTTTTCCTTAACTAACAAGGCTAACTTTTACCAATAGCAAAGCAAGTTAGAACGATAAGCTAAGACGAAGTTACTCATGAATAGCTGGAGCACTTGTGCAAGAAAATTATGTTTTCTTTTTTAGAAGAAAGCTATACTGTAGTTCAAAATGAATATATTTAAGACGTCTGAAGGTGCTGTAACTCCCGCAGTGCTTGTTCAATAGCTTGGTTCCCTGAAAGAGAGGGACAACACGAATAATATAGGAATAAAACCTACCCTAAATGAGCCGGACACTCAATGGTAGGTTTTATTTTTTACTGTCTGACATAATCGCAACTATTAACGCCCTAAATTAACCATCAGCATCGCGCCCTTACGGGAGTGCGCCGTTGAGTCAACCAATTATGCTATTGCTTTATTAGGTGAACCAGTATCATTTAATCAAAAATACTTTTATTAAGGAGTTCCCTCACACGAAAAATACCAGAAATCTTTGGTTTGAATAAATCCACCCCCATTCCACCTATATGTCCATCCATTATCTAACATATTTCCATGTACGAACATATCTTCTCCAGGCAGGTACACATCAATGATCTCTCCACCAGGCCAATCATAAGCTACAGTGTACTCATTAACAAAACCGTGTCCATTACAGGCAGCAGAAGCCTGGTTTGGTGATACTCCTGCTACAAGCAGTAAACCAAGCACCAAAGCCATGGCTAACCCTTTTGCCTTTCCCATTTTCCGACCTCCTTTGGAAGATATTCACAATTGATATATTCCCTTGTCAGAGATAATGAAAACTTGTCAGAGATAATAAAAAGAACCTATTGATCCAATTTCACTCCGCCCTATGGTTGTTTTTTTGCGGCAATTAATCACCTTAGTATCTGGTCAGCTAAATCTGTCTTAATTAATAGTATGTTAAAAGGAGTGAATAATGGTTTAGTCAGCGTTTTCAATGTGAATTTTTTAGATTCCATGTCCTAAATTAGCAAGAATTGTCAATCGATTATGGATTTACCTAAATGGTTTTTCAGCGTTATGATGGTGTTATGAGAAAGTAGTGAACTAGGTTTATCGTCCTTTAGATGTTACAACCCAACTAAACATTAAAGAATCTACATTGAGAAAGTACTTTTTCCAATAAAGAGACGGGGATAAAATTTCAGCGTAACAGTCAAAATCAAAGATGGTATAATGATATTGACGTTATTGTTT
The DNA here is from genome assembly GCF_000374565.1 of Siminovitchia fordii DSM 16014 = CIP 108821. Taxonomy (GTDB): domain Bacteria; phylum Bacillota; class Bacilli; order Bacillales; family Bacillaceae_C; genus Siminovitchia; species Siminovitchia fordii. The sequence continues at coordinate 36,858 of NZ_KB894699.1, forward strand.
TAAGGAAGCTTGTGACGCTGAAGAATAACAGCAAATGACATTGAAATTGACACGATTTTTTATAGTCTAAGAAGGGGGGCATCAGGGGTTTTAACCGATACAGAGCGTTATACCAGCGACATATCGAGACTAAAGAATGAGGTGAATAATCAAAAACGGGTTTTTCGTTAATTCACTTTTATCTGATGATGTCCAGAGTTAATTCTATAAAAATATACATTTCCCAAGCTGCCAATCGAAAAAGAACAATTAAGGAAATAGAGTGATTATTCAATAATTACGAAGGGGGCATTATCAGGAATCTTCTATTAGAATGATTAAATAGAATGATTAAACAAGCAGATATTTAAAGGAGCGTCGATGAAAATAAAAGTTCAATTGAGAATGGCAACTGAGCAGGATTTGGAAAAAATTGTGGAAATGTTGGCTGATGATGATTTGGGAATGAAAAGAGAACGCTACGAACAGCCCTTGCCGGAAAGCTACATAAACGCCTTTAAAGCTATTGCGGCGGATCCTAACATTGAACTTGTTGTGGCATGTCGCGGAAATGAAGTGATTGGCGTCCAACAGATTACCTTTACACCGCATATTACTTATCAAGGTGGGTGGAGGGCAACGATAGAGGGAGTAAGAACCTCTTCTTCGGAACGCGGGAAAGGAGTTGGGAGTAATCTGATCAATTGGGCCATCCAACGAGCCAAAGATCGTGGTTGCCATTTAGTTCAACTTACCACGGATAAGAAGCGTACAGAGACGTTACGATTTTACGAGCATTTGGGATTTAAAGCTACACATGAGGGATTGAAGATGTCTCTTCATTAAGGAAAAAACTTTTAATACAGCCCTATATTTAATAGACTTATAGGCAAAGGAAGAAATGGCAAAGAACTTTATCCACATAAAGGAGGAATTAATTTGGGACAAGCAAAGCAAATGATGAATGAATGGTTGGAACACCGAAAGGTTTTGGAAGAATTACTGGAAACCGTTGATGACAAACATATCAATTTTAAACCCTGGGAAGGGGCCATGACACTTGGTGAACTTGCGTTGCATGTGGCTGGATGGAATGATGTGTTCGTCACAATGGTCAAGACAGAAGAATTTGGTTCGCCCGACATACCTGAATGCCAGACGATGGCTGACGTGCGCAAAGCTGTAAAGCACTTTACGGAAAAAACAAAAGCTACATACGAATCATTTTCTGATGCCGATTTAGAAGCTGAAAATAATTCATCGCATCCAAAACTTAAAGGCCCGAAAAAAAAATACCTTTCCGCCATGTATGATCACGAGGTTCACCATAAAGGCCAACTTTTTGTGTACGCGCGTATGGCAGGCTCAAAAGAAGTTCCATTTTTTCGCTAAATGGTCAAGTCTCCTGGTTCTATTATCAGGTACAAATGTAAAAAGGAAAGTGTTTACTTCAAGTGAGGCAGTGTAACGCTTAGAAAGATTGTGACAGGGGCTTCCTTACAGAATTGCTAAATGGGAACGATTACATAAAGATGACTCATGAAGTGAAACTTTAGGAAAAATGATTTAATTCGCTGCTTCCTTAAATAGGGAGTATCAAATGTGGAGATTAGACTGTTTAATGAAAGAGGAACGATTATATAATAATCTCTAGAACGTGAGTAGCAGCCTCTAACGTTGCAGAAATAGACCATCCCCGAACGTTTGTAGTCCTAAGGGAGGTCTATTTCTTTTTGTTTTTCCAGTATCAAGTATGAAAAATCGATCGAATGAGGATTCCGGGGGAATCACATGATTAAGATGGTTCCGCTCTATTGAAATGTTTGTTCTATATTTGGTATAATTCAATATAGGAACATAGGTTCGATGAGGGAGTATCGAATATAAAATACTGATGTACATGAAAAACACAAGTCATGCTCTTTCAATAAAAGGTCCAGAAAATTGAATACCTCATGAACTGTAATATTCTTTATATTTTACCAGGAAACCATTTTCTAGAACGCTCTATTTGCAGCTGATAGCCATAAATGATAAAAGCAAATACATAATAATATAAAAATGTGAATCCGTTTAAAATTAACTAATTTATAAATGTTTTGTTGGGATGTATTTAATGTCTATCATTAAAAAGTTGAAAATCCTTCCCCCAAAAAAAGGGTAAATGGAGGTATAAAAATGGTTAGTTTAATTATTTCAGAAAAACCATCCGTCGCAAAAAACATTGCAGATGCGTTAAATATAAAAAATAGAAAAGATGGATACTTCGAAGGAAATGACTATATTGTTACTTGGGCTTTTGGACATTTATTACAACTTTATGATGTGAAGGATTACGATGAAGGACTGGCAAAGTGGAGAATGGAAAACTTCCCTTTTATCCCTTCTAAATTTCGATACAAAGTAAAAAGTGACCCTCGTAAAAAAGAAAAAGAAGATCTTGGGGCTAAAAAGCAGTTGAAAATCATCTATCACTTAATCCAGCGAAATGATGTAGATTCTGTGATACAAGCTTGTGATTATGATCGTGAAGGGCAAGTCATTGGAGACACGGTTATTTATAATCTCAAGACAAATAAACAAATTTATCGATTATTATTGAACGAATGGACTCCAGAAGAAGTGTTAAAAGGACTTCAAAACTTAAAGCCTAATACGGAAATGAGGCCTCTTCTAGACGCTGGTACTAGCCGTCAGTGGGCTGATTGGGTAATTGGCATTAATTTAACCTCTGTGGCAACATTGAAGTATCAAAAGGGTTCTGGAAAAGCACTGAACATTGGAAGAGTGCTACTTCCTACGTTAAAAATTATTTATAATCGAGATAAAGAAATTGAAAACTTTGTACCTGAAGATTACTTTAAATTAGCCGCTACATTTAAAACAAAAGATAGTAAAGAGTACGAAGGGATATATGTGGAAGATGAAGAGGATAAATTCAAGGATAAAAAAACCTTGGAATTAATACAACAAGCTCTAAATAATCAATCAGCCACTATCATAGACAAGAAAGTCGAACTAAAAAAAGAATATCCCCCATATTTATTTAACCTTTCGAACTTACAAGGTTTTATAACAAGTAAATATAAAGGCTGGACTTCTGATAAAGTCCTAAAAGTAGCTCAATCCCTTTATGAAAAGAAATATATTACGTATCCACGTACTGCCAGTGTAGTATTGGAAGAAAGTTTAGTAGATAAGGCAGCTAAGGTACTCAATAATCTAAAAAAAGGACTGCCATATGAAAATGAAATTACTTTTGCGAAAAAGAAACGTGTTTTTGATAATTCTAAAGTTGAAAGTCACAGTGCAATAACTCCGACATATTTACTTCCAAAATCCTTAATGAAGGATGAGGAAATTGTGTATAATGCAATCAAAAATCGTTTTATTATGCAGTTTATGCCGATTGCTGAACATGAGGAAACTAAAATAATGACTAAAGTTAATACTGATGAAATTAAAGGTCTGTTTGCATCAAAAGGGAAAGTACAGCTAGTTGAAGGATGGAAAAAAGTTGAGAAAATTGAATCTAAGGATACTATCTTACCTATAGTAAATATAGATGAGATTGTTAGTATTATAGATCATAAATTGACTTCTCATGTGACGAAACCACCAAAGCACCATACAGAAAAAACACTATTAAGAGTAATGGAAACATGCGGCAAGGGTAAAGAGAAAGAGGCTGAAGACAGTGAAGAAATGATGGCTGCTATTTTAAGTGGTTATAGCATTGGTACTCCAGCTACAAGAGCTGAAACAATAAAAAAGTTAAAAGATGTCGGCTATATTACTACACAAAATAAAAATTTAATCTGTACGGAACTGGGAAGAAAGTTAGTTGAAACATTTCCAGTAAAGGAATTATTTGATTTAGAATTCACTGGTAAATTGGAAAAAACATTGGCTGATATTGAAAAGCAAAAGGTTAATAAAGAAAGTTTCTTGAATTTAATTTTTGATTTTACAACAGATGCTGTTAAAACAATTAAAAATGAAAAAGACATCATTATTAATGAAATATCAGATAAAAAGAAGTCCATTGAGGTTCTTGGCAAATGTCCTCTTTGTGGGCATGGAATTATTGAAGGACAGAAAGGCTTTGGATGTAGAAATTGGAAAAATGGCTGTAAATTTGTCATTTGGAAAAATGATAAGTTTTTAGCAGCGATGAAAAAGAAACCTACAAAAACAATGGTAAAAAGCCTTTTGAAAAATGGAATCGTTTTGGCTAAAGGACTAACCAGTAAAAAAGGCAATAAATTTGATGCTTATTTACGATATGAGAAAAATTCTGATAACGAATATTTTAGTTGGAAGATGGAGTTTCTTGAAAAGAAAAAGGTTAAGAGTGAAAACTAAATGTGATAATAAATTAAAAAGAAAGCGAATGTGTTGCTATTTGCTTTCTTCCTTATTAATAAGATGTTTTTCTAATAGATAATTGATTATGAAAAATTCCTTTCTTAATATACCTTTTAAAGGTTTGACCTAAAGTTGGTTCATTTTTAAAAAAATTCCGATAGTTTATAGAGAGGTTTTATCCAATTAAAATTAACGGGGGAGGATTGTGACAATTTCGCAAACGGGCCTTTTGACAAGAAGTTCCCAACTAATGAAATGTGATCACAAAAATTCGGTAAGGCTTGGGAGAAGTTTTTGTATTATTTTTTAAACCGATAACCGACACCCCAAATTGTTTCGATATATTGGGGATTAGAAGGATCCTCCTCAATTTTTTCTCTAATTTTCCTGATATGAACCGTAACTGTCGTATTGTCTCCAATTGAATCATATCCCCAAATGCGTTCAAATAAATGATCCTTACTGAAGACGATGTTTGGGTTTGCTGCTAGAAAATACAGCAAATCAAATTCCTTAGCAGTAAATGTTTTTTCTTCCCCATTAATAAGTACTTGTCTTGAGTCACTATGAATAGCTAGGCTCCTAATTTGAATATCATTTTGTTTGTGTTCACGATTTATTAAACGATTGTATCTTGCAATATGAGCCTTCACACGGGCCACCAACTCATTTGGGTTAAACGGTTTTACAATATAATCATCAGCCCCTCGATCAAAACCTCGGATTTTGTCTATATCTTCTTTTCTAGCTGTTACCATTAATATTGGGATATCCAATATTTTTCGTAACTCCTTGCATAATTCAAACCCATCTACCCCCGGAAGCATTAAGTCCAATATAATAAGATTATAAGCGTTCGCTTTTGCATGTTTTAGTCCTTCCTCGCCAGTAGTTACAATATCACTATCGAACCCATTAACTTCCAAGTAATCCCGTTCTAATTCAGCAATGTGTAGTTCATCTTCAATAATTAATATTCTTGGCACTTTATATCACCTTTTTCAGTTTAAAATAAATACTTGTACCTTTTCCTAATTCACTTTCCGCCCAAACCTTTCCGCCATGTTTTTCAATAATTTTCTTAACAATTGATAATCCAAGCCCACTTCCGCCAGTCTTTGAGTTTCTTGAAGTATCCGTACGATAAAAATCTTCAAAAATATAGGGGATATCTTCCTTTCTTATACCACTACCATTATCCTTCATTTCTACAATGACCTCATCAGGCTTGGATACTAAACGAACCTGGATTTCTTTACGATTGTTATCCATATAATTCAAACTGTTTTGGATAATATTTGTTACAACACGTTTCAATTTCTCTCTATCAGCTTCAACTACATAAGAATCTTCCTTATTTGCCAAAAGTGTTGCAGTACCATGTACTTTTTCTAAATTAAACGCTAATTCATCAACTAAATCAGTAAAAAAGGAGTGTAGATCTACCTTCTCATAATTGAATGGTAGTCTTTGTAAATCCAGCTTAGAATATAAAAATAATTCGTCTATTAAACCGTCCATATCATTTGCAGTTTTATAAATTATGTTCATATAACGATTTAACTTTTCAGGAGTATTTGCCACCCCATCTTGAATTCCCATTACATAGCCTTTTATGGAAGTTAAAGGGGTTTTCAAATCATGAGATATACATGCAATCAACTCTTGGCGGTTTTTTTCATATTGTATTTGTGTTTCCTTTGCCTCTTTAATTTTTAAACGCATATCCTCAAAGGTATTGCTAAGTTCGCCCAATTCATCTCTTTTATTGGATTCAATACTATATTCTAAATCACCATCACTAATTTTTTTTGCCGCAATGGATAGTTTCTTTATTGGGGTTATAATACTTTTAGAAACATAGTATGTTAATAATCCATTTGTTATAATTAATATTAGTACCAATGCGATAAATCGAAAACTGATAAAAAATTTTAATTCATCGCCGTGAGGATCTCCTTTAAATACGATGAATAGTAAATACGCCCCAATAATCTCCACTAAAAATAAACATATAATAGGAATAACAATCATCCCAATGTTTGATAAAAGTAATCGTTTCCTGATTGACAATAGGATCACCTTCTAATGTATTGAACAGTATTGATTCATTATAATAAATACATGGTGAAGAGTTAAGTAAATCTAAGAAAAGGCCTGTCAAGATTGCTTGATAGTCTTTTAAAAATCCCATATTTGTTCAAATAGCTGCCCATCTTCCATGTAAACGACACGATCATATACATTCAGCATTCTTTCATCTTGTACTTTTTAAAAACAGCATACAGTCGTTATTACAGTAATTTATATTGTATTAAATATCATATTGCGGAAAAGGAAAATACTATAAAATTAGGCTGTCGGTCTTTTTGATAGCCTTTGTCAAGTAGTAATATGAAGCACTTTTACATGTTTTTCATTTTGCAAATTGCTTAGAGGTTGTTTTTTAGAAGTGTATATTTGATTAAAGTAGCCGGTTCCCCACTTACTTTGCGTATTTATCCAATAAAAATCGATCTATCACTTTGTTATTGTAGTAGTGAACTTTTTTTCTCACTTGTAATTTTGTAACGGTAAAAATTCATCCACCCAGTAAATGCAAGTAATGCTGTTACAACTGATGTCACTACCCTAACCCAATTTCCCAAGATAAATTCATGGGAAATTTGCTGTAAATAAGCTATGGAATGAACGGCTGCTCCTTCCACAAACAGTATTTGGTTCCTTGGCCAAGCATAAATTACAGAAAAAATAAAGTTTCCCAAAATAAATACTATAACACTACTTAAAATCCAATACCGAATAGATTTCATTCGCCAGGTAAGAATAAAGGTAATGATCCCTACAACTATTACTGACATGCCCAATATAGGGAAATAGCTACCCGGATTTGTCACTTGCAAAAATTCTGAAGTGATTTCTAGTGAGTGTGGGATATCGTGAAATACATTAGGATACAAAAGTATGTTTTCAATTGTAAAGCCCCCTAGAAATATCAACTGTAACCATGTATAAATCAAAACAATTACACCAGTAAAGGTGAAAAGTATTTTTTTCATAAATATCCTCCATCTTTTTCTTTTAATATATTGAAATTCCTTGTTTTGTTCATCCATACATGAGGATTGTCTTTGAAAAAGAGTTACTATATTCTTATTTCGCTTGAACCTTTAGTAGGGAACTAGTAATTAAGCCTGTTATTAAACCCCATATGGCGTTTGTTGCCAAGACACTAATAATTGCAAATGGATTGGTTAAAGGTCCTCGCAAATGCCCCGTTAGAATGGGGGATAAGATTCCACTAATAATAATTGCCAATATTGCGTAACCAATTCCTACAAATACCAATGTGAGTATAGGTTGGGAATCATGTTTAATATACACTGCTGTTATCCAAACGATTGTAATGAGTATTGTTGCGGTTATGCTTGCTGCTGGTTTACCAATGGCGTCCGATATTCCTAAAATGCTCATAAATGGCCTTACAAGTGCAATGATGGAAAGCACCGCGATAAGTTTCCAATTTAATCTTTTATATATGTTACTGTTTTCCATAATTATTTACCTTCTTCCTTGTTTTATTTACTACTCATACGATAGACTCAATATCTTATAAAAATCTAAACCATTTATTAAATAATTATTAAATGACATTATTATTACCATTTTACGGATGTACTGAATATCAAAATGGATGTACTTTCACTTTGCCCAAGATTTTTTCCGGCAAAAAATTAAGTGACGCGATGATCAGAAATCTGGTGGAAGGACCAAATTACTGAAAGGGTTTAAAAGTAAAAGGGCAAGTCATATGAAGTGTGCTTGCTGATTGAGAATGGGAAGTTGAAATTTGAGTTTCCTGTCAGGAAATAGGTCGCCGTAATGTTTCAATCGAAGGAGCAGTCTAACGAAGCAATAGAAAACATAATAAAAATACTAATCATCATGCGATTATTTCATTCTCTGCGGTCATTGGCGCATACAGCCAAAGACCGTTTTTTCAGTAGTGGCGCCCCTCATAGAGCAGAAGCCCGATTTCCGTGTTGCCCCTATTCCGCGGAGACTGGATAACGATTAATCTCCTTTATCATTTCTCCTCTCCCTTTGACTGTTTTTTAACCAACCGATTGGGGAACAATTGTAAAGAGGATAACGTTCGGATAAGGAGATGATACATATGTCTGAAATCAATCAAATGCCCCGTGAGGAAGGGCTGGATCATAGTGCCACTTTAATGAGGGAAGGTTATATGTATATTCCGAACAGGCGTAAAAGCTTTCAATCTGACGTTTTTGAAACGCGTCTGCTCGGACAAAAGGCGATCTGCATGGGTGGAAAGCAAGCCGCAGAGCTTTTTTATGATCGCGATAAATTCAAAAGGAGCGGGGCCGCTCCCAAACGTGTCCGGCAGACATTGTTTGGGGAGAAGGGGGTTCAAACGCTTGACGGTAAAGCTCATTTCCATAGGAAAGAAATGTTCATGTCACTTATGTCCGAAGAGGGAATACAAAGATTTGTTGAAATGAACAGGGATAATTGGCAAAATGCAGTGGATTCATGGATTGATAAAGGTGAAGTCGTTCTTTATGAGGAAGTGAAGAAACTGTTATGTAAATCGGCATGCCGATGGGCAGGTGTTCCATTAAGTGATGAAGAGGTCGATAAAAGAACAGACGAACTAAGCTCGCTTTTCGAGTCACCTGCCGCTATAGGACCTGAGCATTGGGTAGGAAGGCACGGGCGGAATCAGACGGAAAAATGGATCGGAGAACTGATAAAACAAGTTCGGGAAGGAAAGTTACTAACCGAAGAACAGATGGCACTCCATGTGATTTCCCAGCATAAGGATCACGAAGGACAACTATTGGATACAGAAGTAGCGGCTGTTGAAGTTGTTAATATTTTAAGACCGATAGTAGCCATTGCCATCTATATTAATTTTACTGCCTTGGCTTTGCATCAGTTTCCCGAACAAAAAGAGAAGCTGGCGTCCGGAGGTAATGAGTATTTACAAATGTTCGTTCAGGAAGTCCGAAGGTTTTATCCGTTTTTTCCATTTGCTGCCGCCCGAGTGAAAAAGGATTTTACATGGAAAAATTATACTTTTGAAAAGGAAACCTTGACTTTACTGGATTTATACGGGACAAATCATGATCCGGATTTATGGGACAACCCGGATGTATTCAATCCGGAGCGTTTTAAAGAAAAATCCGATTTCCAGAAATACAGCTTGATTCCACAAGGAGGAGGCGGCTATTATGACGGACATCGCTGTCCGGGAGAGTGGATCACAATTGAAGCAATGAAAGTTGGCACCGATTTTTTAAATAACCGTATTGTTTATAATATACCGGATCAGGATTTGAGCTACAGCCTTGTTAAAATGCCCAGCATACCCAAAAGTAAATTTAAGATTAAGCACATCTCTTGGAAATGAATCGTTTTCTTTAGTAATTAGAAAGAATTTTGACTCATGAAGCTGGATTTGTTCAACTTGAGGTATTATTGCGTCGGGGTCACAAGTCAAATTGCTGTGATGGCTGAAAAGCCACTGGAAATTTGTCTTCTTTATGTGAGAGTCTTCCACTTTTTTATCCTCCATAGGTCATTAGGAGGATTTCTTTTTTTATTTATAACCTTTAAGCTTATGAGGTATTGCGTTCTTGCTTGAAGGGAGTTATTTATGGAAGATTATATTGACATGCCAAAAATAAAAAGAATGGTTATGCCGGCAGGTCTTTCTCTTGTTTTCGTCGCGGTGGGGTACGGTTTTTAGTATTATCCTACAATGGAAAAGTTGAAGGCATATTGCCGGCGATGATTGGGGTCCTTGCCACCTGCGGTATTTGGATCTTGCTTGATTTACTTCATCAATGTACTTACCAAACGAGAACCGGCGGTCGTTATTTCTTACGAGGGAAATATGGATCAATCCAGTTATATTGTGGAATGAAATTGAGGCAATTGATTTGATTAATTTTTCAGGGCAGATATACCTCGGTATTTTCACATTTGACCGTGAGTTGATCATCAGTCGGACAGCGGTATGAAAAGGGTTCTAATGTGCTGAACAAAGGTCTTTTGGAATCACAGGTTAATATACCGGTTAAAAATCTTGACTGCACTATTGATGGACTGATGGATGTCATTTGCCAACGTTGGGAATGGGCAATGCTGACCGAATATTGAAACAGGGCTAATTGATTTGGTCCTTTAGAATCATTCTGTAAAATTATGAATCTAATAGGCTAATGATCCGTAAATAATAGAAAGCATCCAGACGCTTTACAAAATTTCAAGGGAGTTGACTTTTTTAATGAGGAAAACAATATCAATCATTTTTGGTGCGATGCTTATGATTTTGCTCGCAGCATGCGGCCAGACTGCGGAGCCGGTGAAGAAAGATTCTGAAGCAAAGCAAGGGGCATCGGAAAAGGATAAAGCCGACAAAGAAAAAGACTTGACGCTGGAAGAAGTCTTTAAGAAAACGGAAGAAGCAAACAAGGATATTAAAAGCTTCAAAAGTAAGATGAGCATGAATCAAACAGTTGAAATAGCTGGAGAAAAGCAGGATATCAATTCCGATATCGATATGGAATTCGTTACTGAGCCAATGGCATTGCATCAAAAAATGACAATGAACATTGGGGAAGAAAAACAGGAAATTGATGCTTATTTAACTAAAGAAGGCTTTTATATGTATGAACCGAATGAAAAAATGTGGATTAAACTTCCAGAAGAACTTTCAGGTCAGATTCTTCAAATGTCTGAAGGCCAGTCAAACCCTTCAGGACAATTGGAGCAGTTGAAAGAATTTGTTGATGAGTTTGATTTTAAACAAGATGACAAAAATTATATATTGACATTAAAAGCTTCAGGTGAAAAATTCGATAAGTTTTTGAAGGATAATGTCAAGGAAACATTGCCGCCTGAAATGCAGGCAGAAGATATGATGGGTGACATGAAGTTCAATAAGGTAGAATATGAATTGTTTATTGATAAAGAAACATTCTACTTAAGCGCATTGAACATGGTGACTGATATGGATACAGAGGTTGAAGGCCAAAAAATGAACATGAATATGGATATGGAATCCACTTACAGCGACTATAACGAAGTGAAAAACATCGAAATTCCGAAAGAAGCATTGGAAAATGCACAGGAGCTCGATATGGATCAGATGGGCGGGCAATGATCGCTTTTCTAATCATGAATACTTTTAAAAGGGAAGCCTGAGCTTCCCTTTTATTTATCTCATTATTTCTCATACCTATCAAACCCTCAAAGGCACATTTCCAGTACAAGCTTTAATTATTGTATCTGCAAACTCCTGATCAAACACTTTCACGAGGTATTCTGGGACTGTTAAATAAACAATTCCATTACCTTCAAGTTTTGGAGAAAAACCGAGTGGAACAGTTCTTTTAATTAACTGAGCATAAAGCTCAGGCTCAGAGAGCTGCCTCCCGAATTGTTTGTTGGCCAAAACCTTGATAAGAGCGAGTGCCCCCGTAACATGGGGAGTAGCCATGGATGTACCACTTAAGATGGCATATCTCCCATTTAAATATGTTGATAAAATTTCTTCCCCTGGCGCTACTAAATCTACTTCATCGTGGGAGCTTGTAAAATCCGAGGACAGACGTTCAGAATTGACTGCTCCAACGCATATGACTTCATTATACCGCCCCGGAAATCCGAATTCATCAGTGCTATCATCGCCATCCCCATCATTTCCGGCAGCACAGACAACCAATATATTTTGTGCGACAGCCTGTTTTATTGCTTGATAAAGCTCTGGGTTGTCATCAGGTCCTCCCAGCGACATGGAAATGATATCTGCATTTTGTTCAATCGCATAATGGATTCCACTGATGATCCAATCATGCTGGCCTGAGCCGTTTCTGTTGAGAACCTTCACGATTAATAAATTCGCTTCGGGAGCTACGCCGACCACTCCAATATTATTTTCAGTGGCTGCAATTGTTCCAGCTACATGGGTACCGTGTCCATTATAATCTTGGAATATTTCGGGATTGCCGCTGTCATCATCAGTGAAATTTTTTCCACCGATAATCCGATCCTTTAAATCGGGGTGGTTTATATCACAGCCAGTATCCAATACTGCAATTTTGACACCTTCTCCTTTTGTTTCCTGCCAAATCTTTGGAGCCTGAATCAATTCAATCCCTTTTGGCACCTCATTTATTTCATTTATCTGTTGAACTACCCGAAACGGAATACCTTGAACAAGTTGTTTCATTTCCTTTCCTCCTCATCGGAAAAATAACGTTCCCTTTTGTAAAAGGGTGAAAATTCTGTCTTATTTTACGAGAATTTGTCGTCTAAGGTTGAAAATACCGTTTTATGAGTCAAGTGCGGGAGTTTTAACAGACTTTATTCTTAGAATGTCTTTTATGGATGCTGTTTCGTTTTTTAAGCCTTTGAATTTCTATCTGAATATAAATTACCCAAAGAACGAATAACACTTCAATCCAATAATCCAGCAAAATTTGTATCGACCTTGTCAGTGTTTGTCCCGTTTTTAATAGTGCGTCAGGAAAAATTAGACCAGAAATGGTAGCAGTTACTCCGACCCATGGCAACCACCAGCTATTCGCATTTGCCCATTCTTTAAACCTTTTCACCGGTATTCCCTCCTTCCCTCATAATTAATGAGCAACTATTAAAACTGACTTTAAACATCCACATCGGTAAGGGAAAACTGCCAGGGACGAAGCTTTTTAAAAACTATGGGCAATCAGGGAAAAAGTGGGAGATTGATCTATATGATTTAACTTGGTGTACACAGGATTAAGATGCTGCTTCTGAATTTCTAAGTTGGCAAGGGCCGCATGCTGGGTATCTTTTATTCAATTTTGCCTAATGAAACGATCAAAAGGGGACGGATTGATTCACCATGGAATCTATATTTAGATTGTTCATATTGTAGTGGAAGGACATCAAGGTTTTATAGCTATTAATCAGTAGGGGATAGACAATCTTGCATTAGTTTTGAAGCGGTTACATTTAATGTCATAAACTTGGTGGATAACATAGTTAGGGCTATACTTCATTTACCCACTAATACAGGTAGTAAACCATTAAATGTAAAAATAGGACTTTTTATCCAGATGCCCATCCAAAAAAGAAAACAAACTTGAGATCGTCAAGTTTGTTTTCTTTTTGATTATATGTAGGGCAGAGGCTTTAGTTTTTTATGGTTGCGAAATAGAATGAACTTTTTTGGATCGGCTTTTGTATAGTTGATACATAAGAAAAGTAAGAATTGAGATGACCAAACCGGAAATATAAGGAAACCCGATTGAAATTGAAAACAGCCAGCCACCAAGGGGAGGACCGATAATTCTTCCCAATGAGTCAAAGGATGACAGTAGACCGGTAGTGCTTCCGTGCCCGGCAGCGGAAGTCTTTGTCAATAAAGCGGAAACACTCGGGCGGATCACACCATTTCCAATTCCGAAAATAGTGAGGAAGACAGCAGCTGTCGTAAAGTTATTAACAAGCAGGATTAACCCGAAACCAATGGCTGAAACTACGATGCCCGCCTGTATGACGGCTCCTTCTCCGTACTTTTTCGTCATCCTTCCAACCAACCCGCCTTGTACAATGGCACCGGCCAATCCCATGATCATAAACAGGTATCCCAACTGGACCGTACCTAATCCAGCTTTTTTGGCAGCGAAATAGGCAAATGTCGCCTCCAGACCGGCCAAAGATAGAGAAGTGAACAATTGTAATGCGTATAAAACAGTGATCGGTCCGCGCAAAACTTTGTGCAGCGGGATTTTTTTCGCTTTTTGTTCTCCACGTTCTTCCGGAGGCAATGACTCCTTTAAGAGGAGAAGAACGAAAATGAAAGTAAGTAAGCTAGAAAAACCGGCCAAATAAAAAGGCATATTTAAACTGGTTTTAGAGAAAATTCCCCCAATGGCAGGTCCAAAGATGAAGCCCATGCCTACCGCTGCCCCGATGATGCCCATTCCCTTGCCTCGATCTTCATCCGAAGTAATGTCAGCAACATATGCCATGACCGTTGGCATGTTGGCTGATGAAAGGAAGCCTCCGATAATTCTTGCCGCAAACAGCATCCATAATGCGGAGGAAAGTGCCATCATGAAAAATGAAATGGCCAATCCGAAAATTCCGATCATCATCACCGGTTTTCGGCCAATCCGATCAGATATCCTGCCCCACATAGGTGCAAAGAGCAATTGCATCAATGAATAGACAGCCATTAACAGACCGAGCTCTGCAGGGGATGCTCCCATTTCTTCAGCGTAAAAGGGCAGGACAGGGATGATGATTCCAAATCCGACCATGACAAAAAACATGACAGCAAATAGTATAGGTAATGCTTTTTTTGTATCCAAACCAAGTCCACTCCAGTCTACAAAGTATCTCCAATAAAAGGGCTGTAGAATAATCACCCAGTACTGCTTTTCAATTCATATTAACATGAAATGGACAGTGTTGTTAGCATAAGGCCTTTAAACATATTTCCGTTTGGAAATTTACGTTTTGTAAAAAAGAAATCGGGAAAACTGACAAGTAGAAGAAGGAAGGAGTGATTGATTTGGGTAAAAACATTGCAACATTGATAACTGATATGTTTGAAGATGTAGAATACTCGGAGCCGGCCAAAGCATTCAAGGAAGCGGGGCATACCGTCACGACCATCGAAAAAGAAGCAGGAAAAATGGTAAAGGGGAAGCAGGGAGAAACGAATGTTATAATTGATAAAAGCATTGATGACGTAAAACCCGAAAAATATGATGCCCTGTTTCTCCCAGGAGGTTTCTCCCCTGATCAACTCCGCGCTGATGAACGTTTTGTCACTTTCACTAAAGCATTCATGGACAAGAAAAAACCTGTTTTTGCCATCTGCCATGGTCCGCAGCTCCTAATAACGGCAAAAGCCCTGGAAGGCAGACAAGCAACCGGTTATAAATCTATCAAAGTCGATATGGAATACGCGGGGGCGAATTTTAAGGATCAGGAAGTGGTTGTCTGTTCGGAGCAGCTCGTGACAAGCAGAAATCCTGATGATATTCCTGCGTTTATAAGAGAGTCCTTAAAATTGTTATAAACAGGTGAACATAAGAGGGAAATCCCTGATTCCCTCTTGTTTTTTTGGCGAAAAAGGGCGACAATGCATATAAAAGGTTACAGGGAGTTGCGCTAAATCATGAATGATGGATCAGGTTTCATGCATAATGAAAAAACGGTCGCTGAGCTTGAAAAAGACTTGAGATACATATCTGCTATAGTGAAGCAAAAAGGGCGCGAATTGCTGGCGGATTATACGATCACACCGCCTCAATTCATAGGTCTTCAATGGCTTTTCGAAGAAGGGGACATGACAATCGGAGAATTGTCTAATAAAATGTTTTTAGCATGCAGCACAACAACGGATTTAATCGACAGAATGGAAAAAAAAGAGCTGGTTGAGCGGGTAAAAGACCCGAAAGACCGGCGTGTTGTTCGCATACACTTATTAAAAAAGGGCGAAATCATCATCAATGAAGTCATTAAGAAAAGACAGGAATATTTACACGCTGTCCTTGGTGATTTTTCGGAACAAGATGTCACAGCTTTAAAAGAAAGCTTGGCTAAACTGCATCAAGAAATGAAAAAAGAATGAGGCGTTTTTATTGAATGAGGCAATAGGAGTAATGGATTCGGGCATCGGCGGCCTGACAGTGGCAAAGGAAATCATGAGACAGCTACCCAATGAAACGATTTATTATGTCGGAGATACGGCCCGTTGTCCTTATGGTCCCAGACCAGAGGAGGAAGTAAAGGAATATACTTGGCAAATGACTTCCTTTTTAAGGAAGTATGATATAAAAATGCTTGTAATCGCATGTAATACGGCAACTGCCGCTGTATTGGATGAGATTCGGTCACTGCTCCCCATACCTGTCATCGGTGTAATTTCACCCGGGGCAAGGGCTGCATTGAAAGTAACGAAAAACAACAGGGTGGGAGTGCTTGGTACAGTTGGAACCGTCAGAAGCGAGGCCTACGTACAGGAACTGACCATGATTAATCATGAGGTCGAAGTGACCCAACTTGTCTGTCCCAAGTTTGTCCCGCTCGTTGAAAGCTTTCAATATAATAGCGAGATTGCCAAAAAAGTAGTCAAAGAGACGTTGGAACCGATAAAAAATAGCGAAATTGATACACTTATTCTCGGCTGCACGCACTATCCGTTGCTTGGTCCCCTGATTGAGAAGGAAATGGGCCCCCAGGTAAAGGTCATCAGCTCCGGTGAGGAAACAGCCAGAGAAGTTAGTGCCATATTACATTATAAAAATATGAGAAATACTGACCAGAAACTGCCTAATCACCGATTTTTTACAACAGGTTCAATTGAGATTTTCAAAAAGATTGCATCGGATTGGCTGAAAGATTCGGATCTTGAGATCCATTCCGCGAAGCTTGGCAAATATTTGACGCAACCA
Organism: Siminovitchia fordii DSM 16014 = CIP 108821; assembly: GCF_000374565.1. Lineage (GTDB taxonomy): Bacteria > Bacillota > Bacilli > Bacillales > Bacillaceae_C > Siminovitchia > Siminovitchia fordii. The sequence continues at coordinate 53,693 of NZ_KB894699.1, forward strand.
AGCTGAGTTGTGAGCTGCTGTGGGAAACCGCGGCAGCTTTTTTGTGTGGAGTATCGAAGTTTAATATTGTCGTGCGAAAATCCATATAACCGTTCGAACTCCTTTCGGAAAGTTTTTATGTACATTATTTAGCTGTTTCTATGTAGATGCTGAGGGATCATGGAATAATTTTAAAAAGATAAGGCCAAGCGGTCTAAATGAAAAAGACAGCTCGTATACATGAAGTACAAACTGTTCTAGGAGGGGTACAAATGTGTAAACGGGCGAAAATAGCCGCAGTTGCTGTTATTTTGGCAGCAAGTGCGTTCATATCAGGCTGCGGTCTTTTCGGTAAAGGGAAGGAGAAACTGGATCCGCCTCAGGATGTATCGTACTTAAAAGATGGAGAAGCATTGGATAGTGCTTCTGAAAAAGCGGAACCGGACAAAGAGACGGCAGGGGAAGAAAAAGCGGATACCGTCATGCGTGATCTTTACTTGATTGACCGAAATGGTATGGTCGTATCCCAGACACTTCCTCTTCCCAAAACAGAAAGTGCTGCTAAACAGGCCTTGGAGTATCTTGTTGCTGATGGTCCAGTTGCGGAAATTTTACCTAACGGCTTCAGAACCGTCCTTCCGGCAGATACAACGGTCGATGTCGATATAAAAGACGGGAAAGCAGTCGTTGATTTTTCCGAGGAATTTGCGACATATGATGCTAAAGATGAGAAAAAAATATTACAGGCGGTCACCTGGACGTTGACTCAGTTTGAATCCGTGAAGTCTGTGGAGTTGAAAATGAATGGACATCGCTTAAATGAAATGCCGGTAAATGGAACACCGATCAGTGAAGAAGGCCTCTCACGCCAGGATGGAATTAATATCGATGATTCAGAGACAGTTGATATTACGAACACACGCCCAGTGACTGTTTATTATTTAGCGCAGTCAGATGATGAAGTCTACTATGTACCTGTCACTCGCAGGATTTCCAATAAGGAGGAAGACGATGTAGCCGCGGTGATCAAGGAATTGGCAGATGGACCCGGTATGGTAAAGGGTTTGGCCAGCGCGTTGTCCAGTGATGTAAAATTGATGGAAGCCCCTGAATTAGAGGAAGGGGTCGTAACATTAAATTTCAACGAATCGATTTTAGGCAGTGACGAAAAAAGTGTTATTACAGATGCAGCTTTACATTCTCTGGTCCTCTCTTTGACTGAACAGGAAGGTATTACTAGCGTTTCAGTATTAGTAGATGGAAAATCTGAACTGGCAAATGAAAAAGGAGAGCCTTTGACAGCTCCAGTCACCCGTCCTGAAAAAATTAATGCTGTACGTTATTAAATACTGGAGATTTGTTATACTATAGATAAGCTTGAAGAGGCCGGCATAGAGGTCATGCCGGCTCTATTGTTTTTAAGGAGGATTTTATCAGTGCGTGTTGATGGAAGAAAAGCAGATGAACTTAGAAACATACATATTGAAACTGGATATTTGAAGCATCCGGAAGGTTCTGTCTTGATTACGGTGGGAGATACGAAAGTAATATGCAATGCCAGCATTGAAGAAAGGGTGCCGCCTTTTTTAAGAGGAGAAGGAAAAGGATGGATTTCAGCAGAGTATTCCATGCTGCCAAGAGCAACAGAAACCCGGAATATCAGGGAATCTTCCAAGGGAAAAGTCTCAGGCAGAACGATGGAAATTCAGCGCCTCATTGGAAGAGCACTTCGTGCTGTCGTGGATCTTGAAGCTATTGGGGAAAGGACGATCTGGATAGACTGTGATGTCATTCAGGCCGATGGAGGAACAAGGACAGCCTCCATCACAGGGGCATTTGTCGCCTTGTCGTTGGCGGTGTCCAAATTGGTAGAAGAAAAAGAACTGCCTTCTTTTCCGGTGACTGATTTCCTTGCAGCAACAAGTGTTGGCATCATTGAAGACCCAGGTGTTATTTTGGACTTGAATTATATTGAAGACAGCTCAGCTTTGGTCGACATGAATATAGTGATGACAGGTGCCGGGGAGTTTGTCGAACTGCAAGGGACCGGAGAGGAATCAACTTTTACAGCCAGTCAGTTGCAAGATATGCTTGCAGTAGCCTCAAAAGGTATAAAGGAATTATCCGCAATCCAGAAAGAAGCACTTGGAGAAATTGCAGATAAGATTGGCTCTAAGCCCGCTAATGGAAGTGAAAACCAATCATGAAAAGCGTAATTATAGCTACGAAAAATAAAGGTAAAGCGAAAGAATTTGAGCGGTTATTTTCCAAGCATGATATGGAAGTAAAGACATTGATTGATTTTCCGGATGTGCCTGATATAGAAGAGACTGGTGAAACGTTTGAAGAGAATGCCATCATAAAGGCAGAAGCAATTGCAAAACTTTCAAGTTCATACGTTGTGGCTGATGATTCCGGATTGGTCATCGATGCACTTGATGGGAGACCCGGCGTATTTTCTGCCAGATACGCTGGAGCCGAGAAAAATGATGAAGACAACATTGACAAAGTTTTGAGTGAAATGAACGGAGTAACCGAAAAAGACAGGACGGCACGCTTCTACTGCGCCCTTGCAATGGCCGGTCCGGATTTTGAAACATTCACTATTAACGGAGCGTGTGAAGGGTTGATATTGAACGAGCGCCGAGGTTCCGAAGGCTTTGGGTATGATCCCATCTTTTTTGTGCCTTCCGAAGGAAAAACAATGGCAGAAATGAGTCCCGCAAGAAAAAATGAGCTGAGTCACCGCGCGGCTGCCATGAAAAATCTGGAACCTTATATTGAAAAATTACTTGTGAAATGAAGTCTGCAGATGAGAAAAAATAAGAAATGATACACCTTCACTTCATATTCTGTTAAAATACGATTAGCTTGCATCAGAAATCAGGTGAAAAGGTGGCAAATGGAATCAGGGGCAGTGAAAAAGCATTTTGGTCCATTATTACCGCTGTTTTCTTCGGTAACTTTTTGGCGGTTATGAATACCTCAACTGTAAACATAGCAGTACCGGCTATCATGGGAGAGTTTTCAACGGAGCTTCCGACAGCCCAATGGACCGTTACAGGATTCATGCTTGCCGCAGGGGCAGCTGCACCTTCAGCAGGTTGGTTTGGCACGCGTTTTGGCTACAAGAGGCTTTACATTGCTGCTTTATCAGGCTTCTTCCTTTTTTCGGTTATTTGCGTTTTATCGAGTTCGATAGAAATGCTGATCATATCTCGGATGATTCAGGGGATTTTCAGCGGAATCATGATGCCCGTAACCATGACGCTTATATATCAAACGATTGATAAAAGCAGGCAAGCGTACGGAATAAGCCTGTGGAGTCTGTCTTCGGCTTTAGCTCCGGCGGTCGGCCCTGTTCTGGCAGGCTTCCTTATTGATATATTTGACTGGAGGGCCTTGTTTTATTTTAATCTTCCGGTGACAGCGGGGGCCATTGCAGCGGCAGTTAAATTCCTTCCGGATACCGATAAAGGGGGAAAAACACCATTTGATTTCTGGGGGGTGGTGTTTTCTTTCGGAGGAAGCATTCTTTTGTTAACCGCCTTCGCGGAAGCTGGGACATGGGGCTGGACGGATGTCAAAACTTTATCTTTGATAGGAGCAGGGACGTTCTTACTCTTTTTATTTATAAAAAGGGAATTGATGATAGAGTTTCCACTTTTAAATTTTTCTGTGTTTCAACACCGCAGATTTGCGTACGGAATCATATTAAATGCAGTTTTGTCGATTGCATTATATGCCGGTGCCTTTCTTGTTCCGATCTTTTTGCAGACATCGCTGAAGCTGGGAGCACTCCAAACGGGACTTATTATGATGCCGGGAGCTTTTGTCATGGCATTTTTTACGCCAATTACAGGAAGGCTGTATAATAGGACCGGGCCATTGCCGTTAATTATGGCAGGTTTGATTGTTATGAGCATTGGAACGTTCATGATGGGAGAATTAACCATAAAAACAACCGCTATATATGTGATCGTTTGGACATCCATCAGATATTTGGGGATCGCTCTATGCAATATGCCGATCATCAATGTGGGGATGTCGGCCGTCCCTCTTGATGTTGCCGGATATGCGGCAGCGTTGAATAACTGGACGCGCCAGTGCATCGCCTCATTATCGATTGCACTGTTTTCCGGATTGCTGGCTTATCGGGCCAAGATACACCTGACAACAGGAATCAATTCTGAGTCCGCTTCTGCTATAGCAGCAGGAGATGTGTTTTTGATTTCGCTTATTCCGCTGGTCATTGCCGTCCCATTGACACTATTACTGAAGGAAAAGCGCCAATCCGCTGAAAAAATTGTTTTGGCTGGCCAAAAGGTAAAGGATTAATAATAAATTTGGAAAAAACTATTGACTTTACCAAGCGCCAGCCATATAATAAAGAATGTCTTTAATAATAATATGATGTCCCAGTAGCTCAGCTGGATAGAGCAACAGACTTCTAATCTGTAGGTCGGGAGTTCGAATCTCTCCTGGGACGCTAACTAACAAAACGTCGAACCCTTTGAATCATAAGGAGTTCGGCGTTTTTATTTGTTATGACAAGTTCGTGAAGATTTTGTCGAAAAAGGTCGATTGAAGTTGGAATGACGTTAGATTGATTTTTTTACCTTAATTAGCCGGTTTATCAAAGAGACCATCGAAGTAAGATGCAGCTTCTTGATCCTCCTCAATAAGGGTATGTCCGTGATGTCAAACGTGGTTACAATCCTTGTATGCCCAGCACGTTTTTGTACAGCCTTTGGTCGAATTCCTTTTGTACTTAAGTAGGTGAGGGAAGAGTGTCTCAGATCATGAAATCGAATCCTTTTTAATCCAAGTTCTTTAAACTCATTACTTTGCATAAATCTTCCCCATCATTGACTTATGAAAGAGGCCCTGTCCTAAATCGGGTGGGCCTCTAATTTGATTTCTTTTACATAGTCAATTAGACTCCGTATCTTCTAAATACTCGTTTAATTTTGGCTGAATTTCTGTACAATTGAACGACTCTTTTCATTATCTTTCTAGGGTTTATTTAAAAAATCAAATTTATTTAGGTTGTCTAAATAGTATTGAAAATCTTCCACTTCAACAGTCTTTTTGCTCTTATTCTGTTCGTGGATAACTCCATAAGTAAGGGCGTTTAGATAACGATTAAGTCTTCTGCAGTCTGGACGCATATACCAACTACTAACATACTTGTTATCTTTAGATTCGAGCGCAAGGGTTATCCTGCGTCCTTCTTGCCAGTCAATCCCCCACTGAACAAATTCTTCTTCACCTGGTGTTACATTAGACCAATCAAATGGATATTTTTTGTTATCTTCAATCTCTTCTTGATGCTCTCTTTTTTCTTTTGGGGTAAAAAGAGAAGTTAGAGTTTCAGGATTTGTGATATTAATAGCTGCGAACACGTAATTGTGATCTATTTGATCGCTTCCCTCGAGGTCTAGTACCTTTTCCTTTGGAATTTCGTCAGCGTTAAATTTTTCATTTTTTTATATCAGTGATTCATTATTTTTCGTTTGTTAAAATTAAACAAATTTATTGTCGTGAAATAGCTTCAAGATATGACTCACAGTTGGTTGTGGCAATCCAAAGTAAAATCTTTTCATTTCGACTACTTTTAGGGATCCTTCCATTTGAATTGTGGTCAAGGTCAATTCCTCCTTTCACAATGCATTAATTTTATTCATGTTAATTATTATTAAGATTCGTTTTACTAATGCGATAAGCTCACTTATCGTATATATAAACCTTACTTAGGAGGAATTTCGATGTTTAAACAACTTCCTGATCAAACGATAGGTGTTATGTATACAGTAGCTTCATATGTCTCTTGGGGTATCCTACCCATCTACTGGTATTTTTTAAAAGAGATTTCTGCTTACGAAATCTTTGCGCATCGGATACTATGGTCATTTGTTTTGGCATCAGTCATTTTGCTTTTTATTGGCGGATGGTCGCAAGTGAAACAATTGATTACCAAAGGAAAAATGGCATTTTGGACGTTTGTAGCTGCACTTCTCATCAGTACTAATTGGTTTATTTTTATATGGGCAGTGACATCAAATCATGTCATCGAAGCAAGCTTAGGCTATTACATCAATCCACTGTTTAGTGTTGCACTTAGTGTAATCGTCTTAAGAGAAAGGTTGAACAGATGGAAGGTTATTTCGCTATTGATCGCGATAGTTGGCGTTATTCTCATGACGTTTCAATTTGGTCAAATGCCTTGGGTTGCGCTCATTATTGCTCTATCATTTGCATTATATGGATTAGTTAAAAAAATGGTTAAAGTTGAAGCCATTGTATCGGTTACCTTAGAAACAATGTTCATCTTGCCCATTGTTCTATCCTATTTGCTTTTCCTTGAAACTGAAGGAACCAGTTCACTTAGTCGGATCTCACTCTTCGAAACTATCTTGCTTTTAGGAGCGGGAGCCGTCACAGCATTTCCACTGTTATGGTTTGCAAAAGGAGCCCAACATGTTCCGCTATCAACGCTAGGCTTCCTACAGTATATTAATCCCACTCTTCAACTGCTTGTTGGTATTTTTATTTTTAACGAAACCTTTACTCACTCACATCTCATCGGCTTTGGCTTCATCTGGGTGGCGCTAGTCATTTTTTCTGTCTCACAACTCAAATTAATGCGGCATTTTCATCTGAGAATTGCTAAAAAAATAATTACTCGGATTGTTAAACATATATAGTAATAATAGTGTCGTATAATATGGAAATTATTTTACTTACCTTTTGTAAAATTAGGCCACAAAGAGCGTCCAAAATAACTAGATTCCAGGTGTTTTCACTTAACCAAATACTTTTTTTCACCCCTGCTCAAGGACCCATGAAAGGAGCTATCTTCATGTGAACATTACTATGTCCCTTAATTCAGCCACTGCAGCAATGTCAACACCAGAAGAAACAAGCTCTCTCATAAGTATGGCGTAATTTGAATGCCAAGCTTTTCAAATATTCCTATAAACATTCATTTTATTAATAAAATGAATGTTTATAGTTAATTACATGAATACAATTAATGCAAAAAGGATAGGTGGAGCATCAATGACCATTATTCAAATGGAGGTATTCCTAAAAGTAGTGGAAACAAAAAGCTTTACAAAGGCTGGGGATATCTTGGGGTTAACACAATCAGCTGTAAGTCATGCGATTTCAAATCTTGAAGCTGCGTTGGGTTTCCAGTTAATCGTACGGAATCGTTTAGGAGCAAGTGTTACTCCAAACGGAGAGATGATCATTCCTTATATTCGAAATATCCTACAACAAATACAACTAATGAAACTGGAAGCAGAGGCGATTACTGGTCTGCAAAAGGGTAAAATAACCATCGGCACGTTTGAGAGTGTTACAATCAAATGGTTGCCTCATATCCTTAGACGGTTTAATCAACAGTTTCCTCATATTGAAGTAGAATTGCTGGAAGGATCGTACGAGGAAATTGTCCAATGGCTTCAAACAGGAACAGTTGATGTAGGCTTTATCCTACAACAAGATAAAATAATTGTAGATTTTTATCCTCTTAAAGATGATCGTTTAAAATTACTGCTTCCATCCAACCATGCACTAAATCGGCATCAAAATATATCGATAAAGCAGCTAACATCAGACCCCTTTATTATGCCGTCTAAAGGATGCGATGAACATGTGCGAAAACTGTTCAAAAATCAAAATGTACTACCAAACACAAAGTTTGTCATCAAGGATGTACATTCCATTTTTGCTATGATTCAAGGGGGATTAGGGATTAGCATTTTGCCCGAAATGACCCTTCCCGGTCATCTGGATCAGATTTGTACAAAACACATAAGTGATGATGTCTATCGGACAATTGGAATAGCAGCTCCAGACTTTAAACAATTATCGCCTGCAGCTGAGAAATTTCTTGAACTGACAAAATTCTGGATATCTAGCGAAGCCGTTTCTTAATTTTTTTATACACCAAGCAGTCTTAACAAGCATGCGGTTCCGATCTCCTCCTTACGGGCACTCCAGATATTGATAAGGATTCCATGGTCGTATGAATTTTTAATGAATGGAAAAAGCTGAATCGCATCGTTCAAAAAGGGAAAAAGCACTTTGGATCCTTGCTCCAAAATGAAAAATATCGAAAATAGAAAAGATAGATCCTAAAACGGGAATACCAATACCCGGAAGTGATAGAAAACTTAAAAACAGCGGGTGCCAGCTGGCTTTTATCCTATTCCAAATGGATTTGAATTATCTATCGTGGCTTGCCAATCGCATGTGGGATTGGCTTGTAGAATTGGACTTTTGATATTCACGGTGATATGTACGTGAAGTGGGACATGGTCATTTTCGAACCGTGGTTTTTGATGGAAGGCATTTTACTTGCCATTCCAAGATGGTGTTGAAAGGGCATGGAGAAGGAAGGTCTGGCTTGTGGGGTGTATGCTTGGCGCGATTTTGGATTTTGGTTGTGAACGCATCTTTATTGAAAAAAAGTAACAGGTACGAAACGTGATCGTCTGAAATAAATCGTATGCTTGACTTTCTTCGGACAGGAGATACAGTCGTTTTCACCGATCTTACTCGCTTTATGGAAAAGTTTAAACAGAATTTAAAAATGACCTCACTTTTATTTAACTTTCGGTAGTTAGAATAAGAGTGAGGTTTACTTATGTGTTGATTAACAAGACGTTGTTATGATCGCTGTTAAATCGAAAAGGCAACTTGAATACAGATACTGTAGAAATGGAGGTTAGATGATAATGAATATACAAACTGGGACGCAAAGTTTGAATTTCTTTGAACGGTTAACAAAGTCTTCAGTTTGGCCTGCATACGTTGGTTGTATTAGTGCATTCATGTATGCTGTTTTTGTCAGGTTTTATCATGCTGCTGGTGGAACCATTGGAATTCCAGGTGAAATGAAAGATCCTGAAGCCATTCATATGGGAAGTTACATTGCTGGTGTTGCTATTTTGTTCTGTGGGCTTGCTTTGATTGCACTTATTAAACCTTGGAGTAGAATTGTTCCAATGAACATTCCAGTTGGAGGGAGAAGAATTCATCCACTTTTATTATTGACTCCAACACTTATTGGAGCTGCCTTTTTAATTGCTCACGGGGTAAGCGGAATCATTACAAGAATTCTACTATTAGTGGGTTTCATTGAACTTGATTTCCCTGGCTTTATAAAAATAGATGTACGTGAATTGGCGTTATGGGAGCTAATGTTTTATGAGCCTTGGTTTGTCTTTATGGGCATAATGGCAGGATTAACCTCTGCTCATTATGCCCAAGCCTCCCAGGTAAAGCAGACTATATTTAGGCTAGGAACAATATTTTATTTAGTGATCGTCCTTCTTTTAACAGCTCTATTTGTCCTTTCTATCATTTATGATTTCGTTGATAAAATTAGCTTTTAATACTCTGGATTGTTGTGAAGTAAGCAGTATTTCTGCTTACTTCAATAATTTTAATGACCTTTTGTTAAATTACGATGATGGCATGTTAAAATTAGTAAGAAATTTTGAAATTTAAGGGGGAGGCATCCAGTCTATGAATCTGACAATTTTACATATTGAAGACGATCAAGAAATTGGTTCATGGGTAAGTGGATTTCTTAAAGAACACGGATTTGAAGTGATTTGGATTACTTCCGGTAATGATGCAATGCAACATATGGATCGTGCAGATCTTGTTATATTAGACATCATGCTGCCAGGACTGGACGGATATTCTATTGGTCAACGTTTGAAAAAAAAATACCCTCATATCCCAATTTTAATGCTTTCGGCTAGGACATCAATGGAGGATAAGCTGCAAGGACTCACCTTCGTAGACGATTATATGACAAAGCCGTATCATCCAGATGAGTTAGTTGCGCGTATCCATGTTCTACTAAGGAGATTGGGTGTAACTTCACCAGAAATCATGCAGGTGAAGCATTTGCGAATCGATCAAAAGGCAAACCGCATTATAAATACAATTTTGAACGAAGATATTATTCTCACGGGAAAACAATTTCATATCTTTATGTATTTAATGGACCATGTAGATCAAGTATTGACAAAGAAACAAATCTACGAAGCCGTATGGGGAGATGCATATATAGAAGGGGATAAAACATTAATGGTTCACATTCGCCATTTACGTGAAAAAATTGAAATAGATACTAAAAACCCTCAAATCATTGAAACCATTCGGGGAATTGGTTATAGGTTAAGATCATGAATAATCTAAACACTTTAATGACAAGATATTTATTTCTGATTCTAATAGCTTTAGTTTTATTGCCTCTTATCCCAGCTGTCTATTTTTCATCCCTGCTGTTTAATGACAAATTGTACCATGCTGAGAAAATAGAAGAAATGTGGAAGCAGGAGGCTTTTGAGTTAGATGGCCAAGGTGAAGATGTTATTAATCAGCGTCTGCAATCCATAAAAAAGACATACCCAAAAGTAGAAATCTTTTGGGTCAATGGAAGTGGCGAAACTGCATTTATTGACGAAAAAATTCCGGATATTCCTGAAAAATGGACATTCACGGACTCTTTATTGTTTTTGGAGGAAAGCAAATTTCATGTAGATACATTTTTGCTTACGAAAAAACCACAAGACACTTATACCATTTCTACATTAATAGGAAATGATCCTAAGCAGGGGATGATGGTTCTTCAAATGGATGTAGATGATACAAATTTAGGTAGTTTTTCGTTATTTAAGGATTATCCTTTTCTATTATTTTTCTTCTTTATTTGTGCAGCTTTTCTACTAATCTCTTGGTTCTTCTTTTTTTCTATTCGAAAGAGGCTTGTTAATCTACAAATTGCAATGACTAAAACAGGTGTAGATGGAATTCCTGATAAAGTCGTGATTAAAAAAATGGATGAGATTGGAAAGCTAGAAAATGCTTTTAATGAGATGAGTAGTCAATTAAAAGATAGCAGAGAACGGGAGCAAAAAGAAGAGCGACTCAGAAAGCAGCTAATTGCTAATATATCTCATGACCTTCGCACTCCATTAACCGTCATTAGACAGCACGTATATTCTCTAAAAAATGGCAATCTATCATCGTCTAAAGAAAAAGAACCCCTACAACTTATTGAAAACAAATTAGGGCACATGGACAAACTGATCAATAATCTTCTTTCTTATACACTGCTTTCAGCTGGAAAGCACCCAATTTATATGAGAAACACCGACATATTTGATGAACTCCGTAAGGCAATGGCGGAATGGTATCCGCTTTTTGAAGAGCACGGATTTGAAGTTGATATTGATTTACAGGAAAGGTCATTAATTTGGAATGTAGATCCTATTTGGTTCAAAAGTATTTTGGATAACTTATTCCAAAATGTTATTCGGCACGCGTCCTCCGGAAAATATATTGGCGTTTATTCTATTGAGCGAAAGGGATCAATCTTCATTGTCATAAAAGACAAGGGAAAAGGCTTTGAACATAAAACAGAAGCAAAAGGTGTTGGAATTGGTCTTTCAACCGTCTCGCTCATGGTAAAGGAAATGAATTTAGATTGGGAAATATCTACGTCTTCAGAGGGAACCAACATATATCTGGGTTTGGAAACTTAAACTAATCTTTAACTTTGAGTCACCTTAAAGCACATCTTAACAGTATATCCTTTTTATAAGCAATCATTAGAAAGGGGTGTATATAAATGAAAGATACAGCAAACAAGAGAGAAACTTTAGTGTGGCATTCCAGGATTGGCTATCCTGCTTTATGTTGTCAGCAATTTATGGAAAGTAGCTTTTAAATATAATAGGCTTCATATCTAATAGGAGAAGGGGAATGTCTTTTGAGCTTAAAACATGAAAAACAAATGACGACAGAAATAGCTGATACAACTTATTTGACTAAAAGATGGGGCTATGTTGCAGCTTTTGCGCTGTTGCCGTATGCGATTTTAAAATCGCTTTGGGCATGGGGGTCAACGGTTGGACTTACAACAGAACAGGCAATACAAGATGTATCAGGACTTGGTGATACATTAAAGGAAGGATCAGCTTTTCTATATACGTTATATAACATCGGAATAGACTTTACAGCTATCTTGGCGATACTGGCATCTTTATTTGCTTTAGCTCTCGTGACTTCCTGGGGGGAGAAACTGCCAAAAAAGTTATTAATCTTATTAGGATGGTCAGTTGGAGCGTTGACAGTTCTAATTAGCTTCTTGACAGCTCTTCAATTTTTAGGGGTACTTCCAAAGGGATACACCGAAGGCTTTGCCATTTGGGTGTATGTGGTAACGTACGGAGGATTGTTCTTGTGGGGAGTATCTGTATTTATAGCAACACTGTCGTTCCAGCGACGGATTAGAAATAAACAATCCCTTCGTAAAAAGGTGTTTTAGGCAATCATCTACTTTGAATCTATTTGCATAAACATCAGCCGGGTAAAAGAGAGGACAATTTTAATGATGGAAGTTTTATTTATTCGTAGCTAAAAACTAACCTCTTAGAATATACAAGACCGGAGAAGTATAAGCACGATTGGATTTTTTATTCAAGGTATTCATTAAATAGACTCTCAAACACCTTGCTTTGTACACAAACCTCATATCATAAGCTTTAGCAATACCAGTAGCTGTTCATGAAGTAAAATTGAAGTTGGCTGAATCTTAGAGTACCCGCTTTGAAATGGCTTTTGATCATCAATTTTTAATACTTTATTACTGGCAGCTTTCATCAATAAAATTCATTTATATGGTTTCTTATTTTTTTTCCCAGAATCCTTTGAAACCCTTATGAATAGGTTTTTTGGCTTTTATTTGTCGGTTCATGATTATGTTTTGAAGCGGTTTGGTGAAACAGGGGATTAAAGCACTTTGCATAAACTAATAAATAGGGCTTATCTTAAAAAGATACTTCAGAAAAATGTTTAGAATTTGAAGTAATATGCACTAAGGGAATGAAAAAAATGAGAATTGACAAACTGATGGGTGACAAAATATAGTTTGAATAGAGGAATTTGAGAAGTTAGATTATCCTTTCTATACATTAAAAAGGATAAAGGTTATAGAATAAACGTTTATCGCATGTAAAGTGAGTCCCTCTGGGGCGTTTTTGTATGTATTAGGGCTAAGGTTGATACTATGGAAAATGCTCCAAAACGGGGTTATTTCAACGTTTTGGAGTTTTTCTTTTGATTAAAAGCGAGAGGCTTTAATACAATTTTTTACACAAACATATCTTCGAACGTGGAGATTTCCTTTTTTCATCACGCTCTCTCAATTCCTTGATGACGTCTGCATATTTAGACATGGGGGTAACTTTAATGAATGAGATTAATCTTATTAAATATGTAAAAAGAACAGAGTATTTAAAGGCTATTCTAATTAAATTAGTATTATCTATTTCTGCTGCTTTTCTTTTCGATAAAACGCTCGATAATGGATTACCCAATATTTTTTCAATGATATTTACTTTGTATTTTGCATTTACTATCTATCATATCGGTTTACGTTTGTCTGGTAATTATATTATCGCTTTTATATTGTGTATTTTATTTGCTTGCCTAATCGTCTTTGTCAATGATTTACATGGAACAGGTAAAATCTCTGATTTTTGGAGTGATTTTTTCTTTCTTTTTATCGTGATAGCACCTTTCTTATATGATTTATATATTTTTATTTATGTATTATGTATGAAAATTAAAAGTTTAAAATGATAAATTTTAATCATTTGGTTTTGACATAGATAAGTGTAGAATTTGTGGCTCGGTTAAATGGTTGTCGAGAAAAGTGTTTGCAACAATAATACATAATCTTTAAGCTGCTTTCTTTGGTGGAAGTCCTTGCACTTAAAGGAGATTGGACCAAAAGGTATAGTCTAAATTTCAATTAGGCAGGCGTTGTAAGCCATAATATTGCTTAAACAAGTCTATTAAAATAAAAGCCAATTGAATCCCATTGGATTCAATTGCTTTTTTATTTATCAATAATCAGTAAGGGAGGACGCATGGAGATATTCATGTGTTTTTAATTTATTAGGGTCTACTGAATGCTTTTTTGTTTTTTAAAACAAGGCTTTTTCTTTTTTGCAAATCATTCGCAAAGATACCTCCCTATAATATTAAAAGCATGTAACTTCATAAACCTTCTGGACTCTGACCTTCCACAGCTCCAACGGATCATTATGGGGTCATAACTTTTGGTGATAATTGTTTTATTTACAATATAAGGAATAAACAATAATCACGATAACGACGGAATGTACTCTTTTTACCTGCATTCCGTATGTTCATATCCATTTCTTAGGAGCCAAAAACAGCAGGTCAGGTAAACAAGAAAAATAAAAAGCATTCTATACTGAATCTTTATCAGAAGTTGGTGAAGTACTGGAATGTGTTAATATGGGGTCTAATACTTTTTCAGTATAGGGCATAAAGTAATTAAGTATTAATCCCCCTAAACAAACGGTTAATAAAGTTCCAACGCCAATGGGTCCATTTAAAATCAATGCCATTATCAAGAATGCAAGGTAAATGAATGTTCTCGAAAAAAATATATTCGTTCTAGTTAATTCTTGTATGATTAATGTTAGCCGGTCAACTGGAATCGGTGCAAAATTTGTGTGTAAATACGTTGCAGTTCCTAATCCTATAACAACCATGCCGATTCCAAAGCAAATGACTTTGCTGTACCACAGTTCAGGTGTTATCCAATTGTGCAACAACAAGAGCCACATATCAATACCAACGCCCGTTATAAATGCAGTTAACAACCCTAAAATTTCTGGTCTTTGTCTTTTTAAAAATGAATTACAACCAATCAATATTAAAGCTATGATGATTTCCCAACTTCCCACAGTAAGCCCTACATTTACGGAAAGACCTACCAAAAGGGCATCAAAAGGTGAAGTACCAAGGTCTGATTGTATAGTGAAAGAAATACCAAGGGTAAATGTTAAAATTCCTAATACATAAAAAACATATTTCACTTTACTCGACCTCTTTACCATTAATTTTTTGTTGCAAATGCAATAAAAGTACATTACAATAAATATATTCTATTTTTGTTGCACTTGCAACAAAAATATGCGTGAGGAGTTAAATATGAAAGAAATTCTTCGTGAAATCGGAATGATAGCAAGGGCATTAGATTCTATAAGCAATATTGAATTTAAGGAATATGACCTTACAAAAGGGCAGTATTTGTACCTTGTCCGAATATGTGAAAACCCAGGAATCATTCAAGAAAAGTTGTCTGAAATGATTAAAGTAGACCGAACAACCGCTGCACGGGCCATAAAAAAACTTGAAATGAAAGGCTTTATTGAAAAGAAAAATGATGAACATAACAAAAAAATAAAAAAACTTTTTCCAACAGAAAAGGGAAAACAAGTATTTCCTTTTATTAAAAGAGAAAATGATCATTCGAATAGTGTCGCATTAGCGGGATTTTCAGAAAGAGAAGTGGAAACCATTTTTACGCTTCTTCAAAGAGTAAGAAAAAATATAGAAAAAGACTGGGAATTTGTAAAAAAGGGCAACAAGAGAAATTATTGATTATATAAAGGAGCGATATATTTAAGTGACTATAAATATAAAAAAATGTACCATTGAAGATTTACGCAAACTTCAAGAAATTAGTTATGAAACATTTAATGAGACATTTAAGCATCAGAATTCACCCGAAAATATGAACGCCTATTTGGAAAAGGCATTTAACTTAAATCAATTAAAAAATGAATTATCCAATGTCTGTTCGCAATTCTTTTTTGTTTATTTTCATAATGAAGTCGCTGGATATTTAAAGGTTAATACCAATGATGCTCAGTCTGAAAAAATGGGTGACGAATCACTTGAAATTGAAAGGATATATATAAAGAAGAAGTTTCAAAAACATGGGCTTGGTAAGTATCTGCTAAATAAAGCTATGGAAATTGCGATGGAACGTAATAAAAAGAAAATCTGGCTAGGCGTATGGGAAAAAAATGAGAATGCTATTTCTTTTTACAAGAAAATGGGGTTTGATCAAAATGGATTACACTCTTTTTATATGGGTGATGAAGAGCAAATCGACTTTATAATGACCAAAACAATCATATGAAAGGTGGGTTATGATGTATATTCCCAAACATTTTCAACTCAATGATAAAGAAATGATTTATGATTTTATTGAAAAATATAGCTTTGCTACTTTATTTTCTCATCATAAAGGAGAACCTTACGCGACCCATCTTCCATTAACATTAAATAAAGGTGAAAATGCTTTATATGGCCACTTTGCTCGTCCGAACGAACAATGGAAGGATATAGAAAACCAACAAATTCTCGTGGTTTTCCAAGGTCCTCATTGTTATATTTCACCTTCTTGGTACGAGACTATGAAGGCAGTACCTACTTGGAATTATGTATCTATCCACATATATGGGAAGATGGAGATTGTCGAAGACAGAAAAGTAATATTTGATTCGTTAAATGAGATGGTGAACAAATATGAAAGGCAAGATAGCCCATATAATTTAAGTAATATAGATCGAGATTTCCTAGATCGAATGAATAAGGGCATTGTAGCGTTTAAGATAAAAATCACAAATATTGAAGCGAAAGCTAAATTAAGTCAAAATCATCCTATGGAGCGTCAAGAATTAATTATTAAGCATTTGGAAGACACTTCTAATCAAGATAATTTACAAGTGGCTGCTCAAATGAAGAAAAATCTACAAAAGTAAAAAATTATTGTCTATCGGGTTTTGCCATTTTACACATCATTCGTTGTAGTTCTTACAAGTGGTTTGAAAGCCTAATAATAAAACGATCACGGGTGTATTATTTTCACTCGTGTATTTGCCACAAGGAAAAAATAAGCTAAAAAAGATTATGAGAATTGTATGTATTATTGTTTGAATATATCGTATGATTAAAATGTTGAAATAAATGGGGGTCTTTCTATCAAAAGAATGTCGTTGATATTTATTTTATTTTGTATGTTATTTGTTATGGCAGCTTGTACATCTGATGAAACAATTAATAAAGAAATCTCTTTACCTGAAGATATTTCTGATTTTGTTCAAGTAAGTGATTTTGAAACAATCGATTGGGAGAAGAAAGCAGTCGAGTTTGGTAATAGAGATATTATCGGAAACGAAAATAAATCAGGGGTTATCGGGCAAGACATGAAAAGTGCAAAAGTTGAAAAATGGATGTGGCATCTTTGGGGAATTGAAGAACCAGAAAACAAAGAATTAACGATTGTTGGTTTTCATAAAGAAACAGAAACTGTCCGCCAAATCTTAATAGATGGCTGGGCTAAAGGGCTTGGTGGACCAAACAATGGTGCAGATGCACATATTCCTTCTAATGTAGAAATACCAGAGTCGGGGGATTGGGCGATACTCCTTTATATCGATAAAAAGTTATTTGATATTTTGGTCTATGAAATAATTGAATAGGATTACATGAACTAATTCTTTCATTAACGAGAGCTATTCCCTAATATGGAATGGCGCCAATATCCTATATAAGGGCCAGATTGTTTAACAAGGATATTGTTTTAATTAGTGGAATAACCATATTAAAAAGGGGTTAGCTTACTGATGTTTTCAGGTCCTTTGCTAATGTCTCTAATACCAGCGATTGTTATTTTATTGGTTACATGGTGGTTTAGAAGAATGAATTTTCCTTTGTTTGCACGGATAATCCCTGGAATCATAACGGTTATAGCTGCAATTTTTCTTTTTTATATTGGTTTTGTGAATATTAGGGGGTTTGAAGGTGCAGCATACGGAATTCTGGCTTTCTTTTTAGTTATCTTCGCAGTAATTTCTTTTATAATGGCTAAAAAACAGTAAGACAAAGTGCTTTATGACCTTTGAATTGGTAAAGCAATTGGGCGCCATCATTGGAATACATCTGTGCCAGAATCGGGCCATTATATTGAACGAAGGGTAGAGTTATGTAATGACTAAATTTATTTTACCTCATATGTATTTGTTTTTCGGAATCATATTATTTGTGTTAGCTGAATTTATTATTCCAATAGGAGCAGGGTCTTTTTATGGAATTGCATCTTTCGTTTCCATACTTTTCTTTATCATTGGGTTGATATGGATTTTAATTTTATTGTTACAAAAGGTAAATAAAAGATCCAAATAATGGGCAGGTTGCAACAATCGAGCGTTTTTATGGAGCAATGAAAAAAGCCTAATTTCCTCGCATTATATTGAGAAATTAGGCTTTTTAATATTGAATTTTCCATGAAGTTGTAAATCCGCGTGTTCCATGCACTATCCCTTTTAGAATTGAAGGATTATGTCAAAGAGCTTGACTAATAATCTTGGAAGCGTAGGTGCTAGTTGAGCGAAAGCAAATTTGTTTACAACATGGCTACACATTAATACAATGAATATTGTATTAACATTTGTATATACAAATGTAGTGGGACCTAGCTTTTGAATATCCATTAAAAAAGGGGAAGGTGATTCGTGGAAGGAAAAAACGTATGGATACTAAAAGCAAATATAGATAGAAATTCGGATTGAAAGGTTGAATTGTAATGCAGACTCCTAATTCCGATTATTTGCTGAGTAACTGCCTTTATTTTACCGCTTCCAGGTTCGCAAGACAGATGGAAAAGCTGGCCGGGGAAGCCTTTGCATCAATAGATATACCCCCTTCTTACGCTTATTTGATCATTACACTTAATGACCATCCTGGAATTACTCAAAAAGAACTATGTGAAAAGCTGACAATTGCTCCTTCTACGAGTACTAGATTCATTGATAAGCTTGTGAAACGTAATTTTGTGGAAAGGAAGCCCGATGGCAAACATATTTTAATTTACTTAACAGAAGAGGGAAAATCTTTATGTAAAGACATTTATGAGAGCTTGAACAAAATTTATTTGAGGCACTCAGAAATATTGGATAAAAATCATAGCCAGCAGTTGATTTGTTTGCTTCATAAAGCAAGTGAATTGATGGAAAAAAATAATAAATAGGGAGAGTACTAATTATGGGTTTATTAACGAATAGAGTTGTCCTAGTGACAGGTGCGGGAACCGGTTTAGGAAGAGAAACTGCCATTCAATTGGCGGCCGAAGGGGCAGAGGTTGTGCTAGCAGGAAGGCGTAAGGAAAAATTACAGGAAACAGCACAGGTTATTGAGCAGGCAGGTGGCCGATCCATTGTATTTTCGGTAGATGTAACGAATTCAGAAGAGGTTAACAGGCTGCGTGATCAATTAATCGCTCAAGTAGGCCGGCTTGACGTGTTAATCAACAATGTGGGAGGGACCGGGGATTACAGTACAATCCATGACATGACGGTTTCGTCATGGGATCATACAATTCGTCTCAACCTATATAGCTCTTTCATTGTAACTAACGCATTTCTCCCGATAATGAGAAAACAGCAATATGGTCGGATTGTATCGATTACCTCAGCAATGGCTAATTATGTTTACGAAGGTTTAGGGGCTTATTCGGCTGCTAAAGCAGGTTTGGAAGGATTAATGCGAACAGTTGCACTCGAAGAAGAAAAAAATGGAATATTAGTGAACATGTTCGATCCAGGGAATTTGAAAACGGAGCAAAACCCTTATGGAGAAGGGGATCCAGCTACGGCTGTTGATGGAATTGTGAAACTGGCAACTTTACCAGAGGATGGGATCAATGGACAGGTGATTAGAGCGCACCAATAAAACTACATAGTAATCGTACATTACGGAAGATTTTTTTAAAAGCAATCATAGAAATCAAGTGTATATAAAAAGAGGGCAGTCGGCGATGGCTCCCCTCCTTTTTAGAATTTACTTATTTCGAACCACCAACAGATATTTACTATTAACAATTAGTAATACAACTGCCATGAGAATAATGGAAAAGATCTGTGAATCTTCCCCGGTAAAGGAGTAGACAGTGGATAGTATAATAGCAACGATAAGGGAAATATTTAATAAGCTGTGTGATTTGTATAATCCAGTCAGCATAACATGCTTTTCACCATCATCTGCAATATCAAGTAAAGATTTAGCATAATCTGGGTCAGAAGTACTTGGGATATTACGCTCTGGATATACTTGTTGCATTAAATACCCCATGTAATGGATTAAGAAATAGGTAATGATGAGTAAAAATATTGATGCAATAGTCATGACTAAATTTTGAGTTGTAAGAAGGCTTAAACTAAGCGTGAGAATAGAAAGAACGAAGCTGGAATTTGCATATAAAGAATAATTGGCAAACATTTTGTACTTTCTTTCTTCAACTTCATCTTCTTCATCACCGCTAAAGTTTTGCTTGTTTAAGAATTTAATCTTTTGAAACTGTATAATACCCATTGTGATCAGTATAATAGAAATTGCAATTAAACTGATGACAGTAATTTCTCCAGAAAAATTGACCTCAGAAAAGTTCATCAAAGCATACATGCCAAAGAAACCAACAACTCCACTAATAAAAAACTGCAATATTAGTTTCATTTATAACTCCTCCTCTTCAAATTGAAATACATTTTCAACGGGCTCATTAAATATACGTGCAATTCGAACGGCGATAAGTAATGAAGGCATATACTCTTCGCGTTCAATCAAGCTTATCGTTTGTCTAGATACCTTTGCGAGCTTCGCAAGCTGAGTTTGGTTATAGCCTTCACGGGCCCGAAGCTCCTTTAAGCGACTTTTCAAATCACAGCACCTTCCGTCCTTTTTATTTAATTAATCATATTGTATATGATAATGTTCATTTTGACAATAATATTTGTCATAAATAAAACAATCATTGTCAAAATGATAAGAGAAGCTGCGTTTGAAGACTCAAGTAATTGGGAGACGATTCATACATGATCTACAAGATGTGGCCAAGCTCTGAATCCGGTTCTGAGCATATCGACAATAATTCAATGAAGTAGATAACATAAACATATCCTTCTTTTCTGTCAGGACAATTTTTTTGATAGCACCCAATCAAGATGATTCGGCAGGACTTAATTGAAAATGAGAAAGAATAATATAAGGAACCCAAAGATTACATATGTTTATATAAATTATAAATTGACTGGACACCAATTGGTGACATATAATAAAGACACCAATTGGTGTCTAATTCACAAAAGGAGGGGAGGCTTTTGAATAATACTCACCAAAAGCGTGATGTTTATGTAGCCATTGCAGATCCAACAAGACGTAAGATTATACGTTTATTGGCAGATGCAGAAGAGTTACCTCTTCACGAATTAACTGCTCAATTTCAAATGGGCCGTACTGCTGTTTCTAAACATTTGGGTATCCTTAAAGAAGCTGATTTAGTAACCAACCGTAAATTAGGCAGAGAAACAAGGTATCGACTAAATGCAGCTCCCTTACAGGAGGTTAAAGATTGGTTATCTTTTTATGAGAAGTTTTGGAACGAAAGAGCGATATTACTAAAGAATATATTGGAGGAATAGATAATGGCAGATGTATCATTAGATTTTCAATTTAAAAGTCCTATCGATAAGGTGTGGAATGCATTAACAGATTCGGATACTCTTGCACAATGGGTAATGGAAAATAATTTTAAACCAATCGTAGGATATAAATGTCAGTTTCGAAATGAGGCAATTGATTTAATTGTAGAAAGTGAAGTATTGGTAGTGGATAAGCCAAATAAGTTATCTTACACGTGGGTAGGTGGCCCGATAAACACTATAGTCACATGGACGTTAAAACAAGAGGGTGAAACAACCTATTTACATCTTCAACAATCAGGATTTGAAAAAGAAAATCAGGCGTTCAATGGTGCGAAATTTGGTTGGGCAAGTAAGGTAGAGGAACTTAAAAAAGTGTTGGAGGAAATGTAATACTCAACCTCTCGTCCTGTTTTTTTAGTACATAGTAAAACGTTGGAAATAGGTAAAGTTTAAGAATCTGATTGAACGCTTCCGTGAGGGATATTAACGACTAATGGGTTTGAGGAACTGCTTTTAACAACATAAATTTAATTTTAGGAGGGAACAGCAATGGAGGTTATTGCTGAGTTTTTAGCGGGGGTTGATGACCCTTTACACCGAGAAAGAACAGAAGAAGTGCTTACTTGGA
This sequence comes from Siminovitchia fordii DSM 16014 = CIP 108821, assembly GCF_000374565.1. Lineage (GTDB taxonomy): Bacteria > Bacillota > Bacilli > Bacillales > Bacillaceae_C > Siminovitchia > Siminovitchia fordii. The sequence continues at coordinate 75,698 of NZ_KB894699.1, forward strand.
TAAATAATAAATATCCAAACTTGAAGATAGAAATTAAATGGAATCAACCGATGTTTACGGATCATGGTACATTTATTATTGGCTTTAGCATATCTAAAAAGCATTTAGCTGTCTCCCCTGAAAGTGTAACGATAACTCATGTAGAGGATGATATTGTGAAAGCTGGCTATGACTATACAAAGGAGTTGATACGTATCCCTTGGAATAGTCCGTTTGAGTACTCACTACTTGAGAAAATGATTGAGTTTAATATTTGGGATAAGGCAAATTGTCCCACTTTTTGGCGGAAATAGAATGAATAGTATACCCCCTTAGACAGCTTAAGAGGGCTTATGAGGGCTTCTAAGAGGCTTAAAGGAGATAGCAAATGAGTTTTTTAAAAAATATATTTTCAATATTCAAAAAGAGAGAGTTAATATTTTCAGAAAGATACAAAGAATCAGAAGATGTATATACTTTTCTATTCGAAAAAGAAAATGATTTGACTTGGAAAGCAGGGCAGCATGGTTTGTTTAGTATTACTCATAAGAAAATAAAAAACCCTACAAGGCCATTTAGTGTGGCATCTGCTCCCAGTGAAAATTCTGTTAAAATTACAATGAAAATTAACGATAATCCGAGTGAGTTTAAGAAAGCGATGTTAGAATTAAAACAGGGAATGAAAGTTAGTATGAGTGGGCCTGTAGGGGGTTTTTATTTAAAAGAGAATAGTCCTTCACTCTTAATTGCTGGTGGAATTGGAATTACACCATTTCGCTCTATAGTAAAACAACTAAATGCAGAAGGAACTGTAATTGAGAAGCCAATACACCTAATCTATATGGATAGTAAAAAGTCATATTTATTTAAAGATGAACTTGATGGAATTGCTAACAACACATCAATTAGTGTAATTTACCTTGATTCAAGAGATGACTTACATCAGGAGATAGATAAGTTTACTAACTTATATAAAAATAATGGTAAATACTTCGTCGCAGGACCGAAATCAATGGTACATTCTATTTCTACTTATTTACAAAATAATGATATTTCAAAACAGAATATTAAAAAGGATGCCTTTTATGGGTATAAGTAAGAATGGATACTAATTAGTTTGAGGATGATCTTTATTCTATTCTATTGATTAAAGAGGGCAGTCTGCGATGGCTACCCTCCTTTTTAATATTTACTTATTTCAAACCACGAACAGATATTTACTATTAACAATTAGCAATACAACTGCCATAAGAATAATGGAAAAGATCTGTAAGTCTTTCCTAGTAACGGAGTAGACAGTGGATAGTATAATAGCAACGATAAGGGCACATTTAATAAGCTGTATGATTTGTATAATCCATTTAGGATGACATGCTTTTCACCATCATCTGCAATATCAAGCAAAGATTTAGCATAATCTGAGTCAGTAGTACTTGGGAAATTACGTAATAGATATACTTATTGTATTAAATGTCAGTTTGAGAGGGGATTTATGTTGAAATCAAGAACTAATGATTATCTATCCGTTTGTACTAAGACTCAACAAGTGTTTTAGATTGTCATCAATAAATTTATTATCGACACTGTTGATTCCGCGACCGGCAAAATGGCCCCAGATTGACTCGATAGGATTAAAAACAGCATTAGGTATAAGCTTTGCCTCGTATTTGTTATCGTCCGCCGTACAAAATAGATCCGTGCTCCCTGGCATGACGCAGGCAAGAGCTTTAATGCTTTTGAGCGCCTCATCGAAATCTCCGTTATAGACAGGATTTGCACTAATATCCGCATTTTGGCCTGTCCATAACATGGCGAGGACATTGTGCGGATCCATCTTCATAAAGCTATCTTCCCAAACGCCAGCCACAAAATCTTCTAATGAGTTAAATCCCATATCACGATAAAGTTCCTCTCTGTAATACGCTTGTGATAGGCCCCATCCCGCATAGACTCGGCCAACCGAGCGCATGTCTTCAGAAGTCAATTGGCTTAGTTTACTTGAATCGAAGCCAACTGCAGCCATGAGCGCAGCTTTCATTCCGTCCAGGACCACATATGTTTGCGGCCAAGTCTTTGCACCTCCACAGAAAGGTGCAATTCGCTCCACCATGTCGGGGTAACTGGCCCCCCATTGGAATGATTGAATGCCTCCCATTGACCATCCAACTATGAGAGCAATCTTTTGAATGCCGAACTTTTCGGTCACCAGCCGATATTGGAATTTAACGTTGTCATAGATGGTTACCTGAGGAAAATTAACCTTGTCGAATGGAGCAGGCGTGTTACTAGGAGACGAAGATAATCCGTTTCCCAGCAGATTTGGAACGATAATGAAATATTTTTCCGGATCTAGTGCCATGCCGCTTCCAATCAACCATTCATTCTGAACATGCTGATCGCCAAAAGCAGTTGGGTAGACGATCACATTATCTTTCTTTTTATTCAATTCGCCGTAAGTCTTATAAGCAAGAAAAGCGTTAGGTAACGTCACTCCTGATTGCAAGGTTACGTCTCCTAAATCAAAAGTTTCATAATCCATAATTAGAGTCTCTCCCTTCAAAATGAAACACAAACATTTAGAATGTATTTCTTGTTAATTAGTATAAAGCTGTGTTAGCGTTAATAAAAGTGAACAAAATTAAAGATAGTATTCAATAGTATTGAAGGTGAAATGGTGGTAGTGTGATGGAATTGCGTCAACTGAATACGTTCCGCATGGTCGCATCTACGTTAAATTTCAGTCGGGCTGCGGAAGTGCTGAACTACGTCCCCTCAAACGTCACGATGCAAATAAAAGCATTGGAGGAAGAGCTTGGTGTTCGTCTCTTTGACCGCTTGGGCAAGCAACTCGTTCTCACAACTGCGGGTAAACGCTTTTTAACTCATATTCAAAGCGCTCTAGACAAATTGGACGAAGCCCGCAGTGTAGTTCATGACAAAGAAAATCTAAGCGGCACCTTAACGATAAGTGCCAACGAGGTTCTTTGCGCCTATCGGCTACCAGCTATTTTTAAGCTATTTCGTTCCCGCCATCCAGGAGTTCGTCTTATCTTCCGCTCTGTTCCAAATCAGGAACTCAAGCAAACGCTCTTTGATGGAACCGCGGATGTCGTCTTTATGCTGGACGAAACCATTCTCTCAACGAGACTTACTGTGGAACCGTTACTGGAAGAAACTTTCCGCTTGTTCGTCGCTCCTGATCATCCACTTGCGAAACAACCTGTACTGCAGCAGGAAGATTTTCACGGTGAAGTATTACTGGTTAATGAAAAGGGCTGTACCTATCGAACCATGTTTGACCGGTCATTTGAGAAAAAGGGCATTGATAGTATCACTTATTTAGAGTTTCAAAATGCCGAAGCCATTAAACAATGTGCAATTTCTGGAATCGGTATTGCCTTTCTTCCTGAAATCACAGTGGAAGCAGAAGTTGAACGGGGTGATCTTGTTGCTCTTCCATGGCAACTTTCGGACTTACACGTGTATACTCATATGGCTTGGCATAAAGAAAAGTGGCTTTCACCAATCATATTATCTTTCATAGAAGCAGCGAGGGAGGTTAGCGCTATAGCGGAGGAGAATAAAACTGTTTAGCCTTTTCAGCAAATTCTCCTAACCTCTATTGTTTATCTTTCTATAAGGTAAGTTAATACGTACTTACATAATTAAGGCATCTTGATATGAAAACCAATGTGCCTTAATTATGCTTCTCTATAAATAATAAAGAAGTAGTTGGTCAACATATTTCATTAAAAAACTATATTTTATCGTGCCATACTAAAAGTGTCGCAAATACCCTTCCTAGATTTACATGTTTGGAAGGATTTTTATTTCAGGGTTTAATCTGTTACTAAATCATATATTGGAAGAGCAAGTCGCTTTTTAATAAGGGATAGATTTAGTGTAAAAGTAACTTTACAAGGCAATGACGCAACTCGAAAGGAATTGCTTTCATTCGTTTTTTATCATAAAACTATGGTAGTTTCTTATTTCTTGGGATAATGTCATCCGTTGTCTTTTGCTTGCTGGCATCACGAATTCTACACCGTAACCCATTTTTTTTTATACTCTTAATGGACAAAAGGTTAACGAACATACAATTATAAGAGATTAATATGTTCGGTAAACCAAGAATAGATCCAACAACATATTTTTAATTGGGTATCTTCAGGAATTGGGCTAAATTGTAATTCTATAGTGCCGGAGAAAGGAGTTAATCTATTTGGTCCTTTTTGTAGACATTTTACGCGCAATAGCTAGCGTATTACTGATTTTTAGTGCAGCTTTCTATTTACGCCATTTAGGAAAGACTAAAAAATTAAGAAAACTTTCAACCATTGAATTCACAATGTACATACTCATACAGATTGCATATGGCCTATTTGCAATCAGTTTGTTGATTTCAGTGTTTATTAATTGGTGATAAAGACATTTCCACAATCAGGCGTCCTTATTAATTAATGGCCTTTACTAGATAATAGGGGTTGTTGAATACGGAAATCTTAATAACACAACGATAATTTTAAATAATCAAATTTTAATAATGATCTTGTACATCTGATAAGAGCATGTTTTGATAAATTTTTTTCAAAACATGCTCTTTCTGTGGTCTTTTAATAAAGATTGATAATTCATAATAAAGTTTGATAAAAAACCTGTATGGAATGCAGGTTTTTTACTTACTCCACAATCGGGCCATATTGTTGAAGAAAGGTAGGAACTTTTAGTATCTCATTACAGTTTTCTGGATACTTCCATGGAAATCTAGGGTATGGATCAGTGTACATCTATTTCAATATCAATTAAAATTATCTCGCTCATAAAAATCCACTATAGCCCTTGCCATATCATAAATGATTTGTCTTAAAGTTATGGGATGAACGATCCTTATCTGATTCCCAAATCCTAGAATATATTCTATCGCTTCTTGTTCTGTATCAAAACACAGTTTTACAGGGATCCATCCATTCTCTAGGGGTGAATTAATTTCTAATGTTTGTACAAATCGTCCGGTGAACCCTATTCTCTGAGCAATAGATGGAGATATTTCAACATTTACCTCATATCTTGGCAGACTTTTGATAAACTTTTGTTTTGAGTTATCCCAATATTGGGATAAATTAAAGTCCTCTGGTCGCGAGAACTTTTCCGCTGTCATTAATGCTGACTCGATTCTTGAAGCTCTGTAATTCCGAAATTCTTCATTGGAGGACGCGATTAAATACCATGTACTACCTTTAGCTACTAATCCTAACGGATCAACAACTCTTTCTACAATTTTCCCATCTGCTCGTTCATATTTCATTTGAAGTTTTCTTTCATTCCAAATTGCTTGTTGTAAAATTTTAAAAAACTCAATTTTTTCAGTTGACTGTCTCCATGTACTTGTATCAACATGAATTCGATTCCAAACATCATTGGCATTTTTCTGCAAAAAACTTGGAATAGAAGCAATAAGTTTTTGACGTGCTTTACTCCATTCAGTTGTTAAACCTAGATCATTGAGTACATGGATTGATGGTGAAATAAACAAAGACTTAATTTCATTATCTTTTAAACCCGTTATATTTGTCCGATAGCCTTCCAGTAAAGACCAACCTCCATTTTTTCCACGCTTTGCGAAAACTGGAATTCCTGTTCTGCTCAAGGCTTCCATATCCCGATGAATGGTACGTTCTGTCACTTCCAATTCATTCGCCAATGCTTTGGTAGTTAATTTTTCGTTATTTTGTAGCAACAATATTATGGTAATAAGTCTGTCTGCTCGCATGATAACCACCTAACAAAAATATATTTAAAATCTTATTATGACATAAGGTGTCAACATTGTAGATTATACTATAGATATTACAAATGGGAGGCAGATAAAAATGAAATCTTTAACGGGAAAAGTAGCTTTGGTAGCTGGTGGAACAAGAGGAGCCGGACGTGGTATTGCTATGGAGTTAGGTGCCGCAGGAGCTACTGTCTATATCACTGGGCGTACGACACGACACGAGATTTCTGAATACGGGCGCCATGAAACTATTGAAGAAACAGCTGATCTAGTAAATAACCTAGGTGGAATCGGAATTGCTGTTCAAGTTGACCATCTTATTCATGAACAAGTACAGTCCTTAATTGAAAGAATTGAGAAAGAACATGGAAGGTTAGATATACTTGTAAATGATATTTGGGGAGGTGAATATCTTGTTGACTGGTGGAATACGAGAGTATGGGAGCATTCGCTTGAAAAAGGCTTAAGAATGCTTCGTTTAGCGATTGATACTCATTTGATTACGAGCCATTACGCATTACCATTGCTCATCAAAAACGAGGGTGGACTTGTCATAGAAATGACCGATGGCACAAAAGAGTATAATAATGAGAACTATCGCATACCAATGTTTTATGATCTAGCTAAAAGCTCTGTCATTCGTATAGCAGAAGGGCTCGCTCACGAATTAGAACAGTATCATTGCACAGCTGTCTCCTTAACCCCAGGCTGGATGCGATCCGAAATCATGCTCGATCATTATGGTGTCAAAGAAGAAAACTGGCATGACGCTATTGAGGAGGAACCTCATTTCGTCATCTCGGAAACGCCACGTTATGTGGGGCGAGCTGTTGCAGCCCTTGCTGGAGATCCCGAAGTCTCACGTTGGAACGGTCTATCTCTGTCAAGCGGAAAGCTTGCACAAGTTTATGGTTTCACTGATCTTGATGGTTCTCAGCCAGATTGCTGGCGCTATATTGTGGAAGTGCAGGATGCTGGCAAGCAAGCAGATGCTACCGGATATCGTTAAAAAAACTTATTTACTATACTAGACTATTTGAGAGTATCATCGGTGGTTAAGTTTATCTGTGTTCAATAATAGGGCGCGATTGTTGAGTAAAACAGGAAGAAAATGAACAAACTTTTTTATAAAAACAAACTTAAAACTGCTAAAGAAGAATCCATTTTGATCAATCTTTTTTTCAAAATGGATTCTTCTTATTTATCCGTAAAGTAAGGATTTACGAGGTGTTTTGCTCAAACTTTATTTTAAAGCTACACTTTCTTCTTGTTTTTAATCAAAGGTGAGGGTGCTGGTTTAATTAAACAGCTAGAGGCGAATAATACCACATCTTCAAGATAGCTCTATTCGGTATTTTTTTAATTTTATTAATGGGTGAATCAAAATTGTGTTCTAATGTTAATTTTTTTTTGCTTCCATAAAAATAATTGCAAGATGTTTCATTGATGTATATAATGTGGTTATACTTTATATACAATTTAAACCATATGAGAAATTATATGCAATTCGGTTTGCAATCGGATTTGATTAAAAGGGTAACGATTCTTGTTGTTGATGGCACTATCCTGAATGCGTAATAAAGGATATTTTTTCAAGGTTATTTCCAAAAAGATAAAGAAGAGGGATTGGCATGCAAATAATTATTTCCAACAGTTCAAAGGAGCCGATTTATGAACAAATTACGAATCAAATTAAATCGTTAATTTTAGCGGGTGAACTACAGGAAGGGGCAGCAATACCTTCTATGCGCAAACTCGCAAAGGATTTACATATTAGTGTAATCACGACTAAGCGTGCGTATGAGGAATTGGAGAAGGAGGGATATATCTATTCCATTGTCGGAAAAGGTTCTTTTGTCGCTGAACAAAATTTAGAGCTCATGAAAGAGAAGAAGCTGAAGGTCATTGAGGAGCAACTGATTGCGGTCATAACGAATAGCAAGGAAATTGGGCTGTCTCTTGATGAACTGCAGCAATTATTGAAGATTTTGTATGAGGAGTGAAATCAATGGAAAATGTAGTTGAATTAAAAAATGTAACGAAAAAATTCAAAGGTTTTTCCGTTAAAAATATTGATTTACAAGTTAAGAGAGGCTTTGTAACGGGGTTCATTGGAGCTAATGGTGCTGGTAAGTCGACAACGTTAAAAATGATTATGAATCTATTAAGGCCAGATTCTGGGGAGGTTAAACTTTTCGGGTTGGACTACACGACTCATGAGAAGGCGATTAAGGAGCGCATTGGGTTTGTATACGATGGCAATGTATTTTTTGAAGGGCTGAACTTAAAAGATATAAAGCGTATCATTGCACCGGCTTACAAACACTGGGATGATACATTATTTTATCAATATGTGGAGCAATTCGAATTACCGCTTAATAAAGCGATGAAAACTTTCTCAAAAGGGATGCAGATGAAGGCATCATTGGCGATTGCCCTATCACATCATGCAGAGTTGATCATTATGGATGAGCCGACAGCAGGCTTAGACCCTATTTTTAGACGAGAGCTGCTGGATCTTTTACAAGAATTAATGATTGATGGTAGTCGCACCATATTCTTCTCTACGCATATTACGACAGATTTAGATCGTATCGCAGATTATATCGCTTTTATACAAAGAGGGGAATTAGTATTTAATCATTCCATTCATGATGTAGCTGAAAATTATGCGCTCGTTAAAGGAGGAATGGAACTTCTGGATAGAGATACAGAAGAGGCTTTTGTCCATGTTAATCGTGCATCAACAGGATTTGAGGCATTAACGAATAATATTAAATCAGTGAAAAATATTTTCGGGGATTCGGTTGTCATTGAACAAGCATCACTGGAAGATATCATGTATTACTTCAAAGGAGGCATTCACCATGTTTAATTTAATCAGGCGTGATGTCATACTACAGAAAAAGCTACTATTAACCTTTATTCCTTTTATAGCATTCTTTATTATTATGGACTCAAATCCAGCTCTGATTTTCCTCGTTGCCAGTATTTTTATTCCCTTTAATGCTTTTGGTTATGATGAAAAGGCGGAAACGAATATTTTATTAAACTCCTTACCTTACACACGTACGGAAATTATCGCATCACGCTATGTTGGGGCTATCGTATATATGATTTTATCTGTTGGGATGACAAGCTTAGCATTGTTTGTTTTCGATAAACCTTTTACGGTGACTGATATTGCGATTGGCGGAGGCTTATTCTTAGTATTTGCAGCTTTCACCTTCCCGTTATTTCAGATATTTAAACCAGGCCATATTACTACAGTGGTTCTCATTAGTTTTATCCTTTTAGCAGGAATAGGACCGCATATTGTCATGTTTTTAGCTGAACACTTACCTGCAATAACTGATTTTATTGTCAATTTATCCATTCCGGCTTTATATACTGGAGTGGCAGTTATTATCATCACACTTTATGCTGTTTCTTGGGGAGTTACTACTTTCATTTACCAGCGAAAAGCGTTCTAAGCAGTTCTTTAATAATCATTGGTTGAGTACCGGCGCACGACCCGCTTTAAAAATTAAAACTTTAATGATAAAAGTATGGTATACTACGGACTTTTCCCTCTCATAAAAAACCGACCGTAAACAAAACAGGTAATGTAGCATCCGCTCATTACCTGTTTATTAAAAACTAGTAAATATTCTTCATTTCAGACTTTAAATCCTTCAATAGTCGTTTTGCTTCAATTAAATTATGAGACCTAGTATCCTCGTCCCTAAAAACAATATATTTTTCACCGGCAATGACAACTGCGTTTAGAAAGTCTATTTCATTGCAGCTTACTCGTGTCTCTTTAGAAACAGGAAGATCTGTTCTTAAATCAAATAAAGCACTTTTTCTAAATACCCTAAATAGAACTAAATCTTTTGGGGAGGATTGAATTTTCTTTATGGACCATTCCAGTGGGTTTGTGAACAGTTGAGTCTCACTGTATTTTCCATCGTCCACATACTCGCTTACCATGGTTAATAGAGCAGTCCACATTAAATCTACATCATCCCAATCAATCAAAGTGGATACATCCACACCATTTATTTGGATGCAAACAACTCCATATAAATCAATCCCTTTATTTTTTGTTAACATAGGTTAACATACGATTCAAAGTTTCTTTAGATCCGAATTCATCTATATTTATAAAAAAATTTTCCGGGTTAGACAATTCTTCAAAATAAGTATCTAGGTCCTTTGTTCCAAGATACGTCTGAATCTGAATCATTTAATTCACAACCATTTACATATAGTTATTACCCTTAAACGAGTTTTACATAGGTTTTACTCTCTTCAACCACAAGCTTGATATTATATTTTCTTACTCTCCTCATGAGTAATGACTGCGTGACACCCAAAAAGTTAGCGGCTTTTCTTGTCGAGTTTTCTTTTTCAATGGCATCGATAATCATCTTTTTCTCTATTTCTTCTAATATCTCCGGCATTGTCGCGTGATTTGATATATAAGGTGAGTTTGAGATGATGTGTTGCTCCATCATTTTCTGAGGCAGGTCTTTTTCTTCAATAAATTCATCCTCTGATAAAATCACTAGCCGTTCTATTAAATTTTCCAGCTCACGTACATTTCCCGGCCAGGAATACTGCATGAAATTTTTTAAAACTCCATTTGAAAAACGTTTGTTTTTGTTATATTTATCATTGAACATATTTAAAAAATAAATGGCCAAATCCTCAATATCATCGCGGCTTTCCCGTAAAGACGGCATATTCACTGTTAATATATTCATTCGATAATACAAATCCGACCGGAACGTTCCTTCTGAAACCATTTGTTCCAGATCTCTGTTAGTTGCTGCAATAATTCGTACATCCGCGTGTATCGGCTTTCTTGCGCCAATAGGCATATATGTTTTTGATTGAAGAAAATGTAAAATTTTCGTTTGCAAATGTAACGGCATTTCGCCGATTTCATCCAAAAACAAGGTTCCACCTTCAGCGGCTTTAATCAATCCCGATTTTCCTTTTGACGTTGCCCCGGTGAATGATCCTTTTTCATAACCGAATAATTCAGACTCCAACAAGGAGTCGGGTAAGGAAGCACAATTAATCTGTACGAATGATCCGTTCCTTCTTTTACTTAACAAATGAATCTTTTCAGCCGCAAGGCTTTTCCCTGTACCTGTCTCACCCACGATTAAGGCTGTTGTATCAACAGAGGCGATTTTTTCTATAATTTTTTTAGCAATAATGCGGCTATTGCTTTTCCCGCCCAAGTTGACATTTTCCACATCATTTCTATTTGTTTGCATGTTTGTTAACTTTCTTATTTGGGCACTATACTTTTCCAATAACTCCTCGATTTCCTGAAGCTTTGATGTGTTTTTTACTGCGTCCGTAATATCGCGCAAATGTGCGACGGCGGCAATTACTTTCCCTTCTTTATTTTGAACTAAATGTCCTGTTGCAATATATTTTCTCCCTTCGCCAACTGTTTGTACAGTACTGATATTTTTGCCTTCTTCAAGGGCCATACGCAACACCGATGGTTTGAATAGGCCTTCTTTTTCTAGATCTCTTACATTTCTACCAGTAATTTTATTTTTAGGGATACCGCACATCGCTTCACTCGCGGAATTTAACCAAAGCGTTGTTCCTTCATGATCCGAAATAAAGATTGCATCATTAATAGATTCCAAGATATCTACAAATAATGCAGGGTTTTGATGGCTTAGTTCAAACAACTTCTCCAAATCTTTATCCTCCATTCCTATAATCGAGTCTAATTCGATTCGGTATTATTCAAAAAAACAAATTTTCGACAAATACATCGAATTGATAACGAATCAGGTGAGTTGATTTTTTTAAATCGTACCTTTTTATTGTAAGATTTTCAATTAATATTTGAGAATTAGACGTTAAAAAGACATGTTTATCTCTACATTATATGAGTTGTTTTGGCACGCATCTTGCATTGCTAAGCATTATCAGGGGGTGACGTTTGATGTGAGCCGAAAAATTTGCTGAACGCTCAAATTGACAGCCGCAAAAGAAGATTTATGAAGAGTTAACAAAGAATGGCTGCTATCAACCATACGTATTAGTGCTGGCTATGAAACGCTTCCTAATAGAGATCTGTGCAGATTGGCACTAAGAGATTTATTTATGGATTGGATGAGGGAACGCCATCTGGATGTCCGTATTGATGATACGGGAAATATGTATGACGACGATCAGGAAAGAATCCCACCTTTGTAATTGGTTCCCACCTTGATACCCATCGAATCAGCGGTAAATACGACGGCATGTAAGGTGAAGAGAATTAGCACGGATGATTGCACATAAAAAAAGGAACACAGGTATTGCTTGAAGTGGATTTACGATTTGCAATCTTAAGGGCAGATTAAAAAGGCAAGGAGAAGAGAAGGATTATGAAAACGGAAACAGATTTGACTTTAGAAAATGTATTCAAACAGATAGACGCGTTATGGGAGGAAGAAGTCGACTTTTTACAAAAGATTTGTCAATTCCCGTCAACTCTTGGAAACGAAGCACCGGTCCAACACTATATCGCTGATTTTTTAGAAAAAGAAGTGGGATTAGCTGTATCAAAAGTGATTCCTGATCCCGAAAAGCTATCCTCACACCCCGGTTATTCGGAATCCGATTGGTCATATGCCGAAAGACCGGTTGTCATTGGTGAATATCGTTCTGAAGGCGAGAAGAAAGGCAAAAGTATAATCTTTCAGGGGCATATAGATGTTGTCAGCCCGGAACCTGTTTCATTTTGGGAACATGATCCATGGGGGGCTGAAATCGTTGACAATAAAATGTACGGACGTGGAACAGCTGATATGAAATCAGGTGTGGCTGCTATGATTTTCGCGTTAAAAGCCGTTCGCGACGCAGGTATCAAGCTTTCATCAGACGTCATTATCAAAACGGTAACAGAAGAAGAGTGTACGGGAAATGGTGCACTTGCAGCAATTGAGGAAGGATTTAAAGCAGATGCAGCTATTATTCCTGAACCTGTACTTGGACAAAAAGCGTTGACTGCTCAGGTTGGCGTGATATGGGTCAGGGTGAAAGTCAAAGGTTTAGGTGCGCATACTGAAAGGGCTGACAAAGCTGTAAACTCCATTATTGAAAGTTATAAAATGGTCAATGCCCTTTTGGACTATGAAAAAGAACTGAACAGCCGAGAAAGGCATAAGGACTTTGCTGATCACCCTCATCCATATAACATCAATATTGGAAAGATCCATTCAGGGGATTGGCCTTCAACGGTTCCTTCCGAATGTATTGTTGAAGCAAGAGTCGGCTTTCCCCCGGGGATAAAGCCGCAGGATGTAAAGGACGAATTAAAAGCCTTTTTGTTAGCGGCTGCTGAAAAGGATGAGTGGTTAAGAGAAAATCTGCCGGAAATTTCATTTTACGGCTTTCATGCGGAAGGATTTTCGATTGATCCGAATCAAGAGCTATTCGATGTTTTAAACGATGCTCATACGGCCGTTGTAGAAAAACCAATGGAAGTTGGATCATTCACAGCTACGACTGATGCGAGGTTTTATAACCTGTACTATGATATTCCAGCTACTTGCTATGGCCCAACAGGCGATGGGCTCCATGCACCAAATGAGTGGGTTGACCTTGACAGTGTCAAAACGGTGACAAAAACATACGCTGCATTTCTGCTTAAGTGGTGTGGCTACAGTAAATAAAACGGAACAGAAATGTTAGGTGGTTTATGCCGCAGATGTAGAAGGGATATGGAAAGAGTTTATCTACGGGATAAATTGAAAGCTTATTAATCAGTATTTATGGAATTATAAGTAAGAGTTTAGAAAAGAATTTAACCAAAGAGATGGTGAGGAAAAAATGTCAACTGAGATAAATCACGATAACTTTACTGAAGAACAGCGAAACAGCCAAGCTAAAAGAGCCGCTCTTGCCAGCTTAGTTGGAACTACGATTGAATGGTATGATTTCTTTCTTTTTGGAACAATGGCCGCTTTGGTCTTTCCACAATTGTTTTTTCCGGGAAATGATCCGTACGTCGGTCTGTTACAATCTTTCGCCGCACTATTTGTAGGATTTGCTGCCCGTCCTCTAGGGGCTGCCTTTTTCGGTTACTTTGGTGACCGCATTGGACGTAAAGCCACGTTAGTTACGACACTTCTGTTAATGGGAATAGCCAGTATGCTTATTGGCTTATTACCTTCATACGAAACCGGGGGTATTATTGTAACGATTCTGTTAGTATTTTTCCGTTTTTGCCAAGGCTTCGGTGCCGGGGGGGAATGGGGAGGCTCGGTCGTCCTCTCTGTTGAATGGAGCCCTAAGGGGAAAAGAGGTTTGATGGGAAGTATGACGCAAGTAGCATCGCCCATTGCCCTGCTCTTATCGTCAGCTGTTGTTTCTCTCACGATCTTTTTAACAGGAGATAATTTCCACGTTTGGGGATGGAGAATTCCTTTCCTTATTAGTATCATACTTGTTATAATCGGCTTTATCATTCGACGTGGTGTTGCGGACTCTCCTCAATTTACAAAAATGAAGAAAGAAAATCGTTTATCAAAACAACCTGTTCGAGATGTATTTAAAAAATACCCCAAAACAATATTTTTGGTCGTTTTAGCCGGCTTAGCGCAAGGAGTTCCTTTTTACGTCTTTACTACTTTTGCCATCAGCTATGGGTCAGAACAGCTGCAAATTAAAGAACAGTTTCTGACGAATACACTCATGGTCGTATCAGTAGTTGAGATCATTGTGATCCTTTATGCAGCTCATTTATCAGACAAATTCAATCGAAAATCAATATTTTACTTCGGAGCTCTAGTGACCATATTGTTTGCCTTCCCATTCTTCTGGCTTTTTGATACAAAGAGCGCATTATTGATTGTTCTTGCGATGAGCATTGCCATTGTTGGTGCTGGTACAGTTTATGGTCCTTTAGCCGCATTAATTGCCGAGTGTTTCCCTGCCGAGCTTCGGTATAGCGGAACTTCACTGGGTTACCAGCTTTCAGCTGCTATTCAAGGAATATCTCCTATGTTATGTGTGTACTTATTAAATACCTTTAACAGTACGGCACCTATCAGCATATATCTTATTGTTGCTTCTCTGCTTGCTATTGTGGCTGTTGCCAAATTAAAAAAGGCTACATATATGGATATGGCTGGCTAATTAAAATGGTGCAAACCGAGGGACCCTTTAGTTTGCTTCTTATTTACTACTATAATTGTATGAAATCGCTAACGGATCCAGAAATATAAAAATCAATGATTTTTACCAAGGTCTTTCTGATACAATATCAGAAAGACCTTTTTTAAAGATAAGAAACCGTCATGGAGCTCTCATTCATGCAGCTGAAAAATGAAGGAAATTGTTGATTCTTGGATTGTGCTCAAATGAATCGAGCATGGATGTATTTATAATAGGTAGTATCTGGGTTACGAGTTTCGTTGGGAATAGAGCTCGTGATGCGTCGCGGTATGCCCGGCAATCTGCGGTATTTCTTATTTACCAAACTATCCTTGTAATCCCTGCAGTTCTTGCTTATCTAACTCTAAGCTAAGCAGGTGGAGACCTTCGGCTGAATGTTTTTACTAGCGTTGAGTTCACTGGCAGGGAAGACGTCTTAATATTTAGTATTTTTTAATTGCTGACGCAACATGTTTCAACCAATTGAGATGGCAAATGCCACCCACTTGACCGAAGCTGATAGATCTCATGATTGAAACCGAGTGGGCCTCGGATGAATCATAAATTTTTTGTGTATTAAACGATTCAGTAATGTTGGGGGGGGGATATTAGCAAATGACATTTGTAAAAATAATAGTATTTTTAACCTTGGCCAGCTTGTTGTTCACTATTTCGGATGTATCGAAAATCAAAAAAGAGAATAAGAAACTCAAGGGAGAAATTGAAGAAATCAAAAAGCAAATTTTAAAGTAATGTTGATTAATGCTCATCGGGATGATATTAACCTTAAAATTAAGACCGGATTTGACCTCTCTGTGAAGTCCAACAGCTCGTTTAGAAAATACCGTTTGATAAGACGATTGCCCTAATGGTTGATATGGCAGGCATTAACTGCACTTTCAGGAGAGATACACATTCCCTAACCAAAGTGTAGAAGGTTGTTACCGTTTCCCTTTTTCAATTCAAATACTAGGATATTGAAATGGTTATAACCTTTTCCGACCCAAATGGTGAATTCATCTATTGTGTGGTTTGTCATGAGGTATAGTGTAAAAAGCTAATTTTTGTCTCTTTTTATTTGTTCGGTAATTGCATCTATCTTTTTCTCAATATCATCAAGTTGGACTTTACGTTTGGATAATGAACGGAAGAAACGCACAGTTAGAACGATTATGAGTACAAAGAATCCTAACATACATAATTGGAATAAAACGTCACCCATATTAATTAAGCCCATACAGATTCACCTCCTGAAACCATTTCTTCCAATATTGTACAGTACAATTTGAAAATTTGAAATCCGCATTAAGCAACAAACATCTAAAGAGCCCTTGGGAAATGTGCACTGATTTAAACAATATCCATCTGGATGATAGATTGATCCTAAAATAGGTCTTAGTTATTAAATGTTGGAGGTAAGTATGTACACGTATGATTCGTTCGTAACAGACAGTTCCTTTACTTTATTAAGACCTATTTTCATTACATTTATAGTTTTTTTAATAATTACTTTTTTTCTTATTATCTATCCTAGTACTAGACGAAAAATCGTCAACGGGTTTGGGGTTATTGGTTTATCTATTGTTCTTCCGTGATTTCTGTTCAATTGATTTATTATCATGCAATTATTGCTGATGAAATCAATCTTGGTGGAGATGGCGTTATTACTATAATGTGTTTAGTGATTATAACTCTTAGTTTGTTGAATCCAATATTGTTTTTCAATCATACGAAAAAGAACACAGTAAAGGAAAAGCAACATTAAAGTATTTTTAGGAATTTTGACGATTATCCTGACAAAGTAAAGAGTATTTCTGATTTCTGAAGAGTATTCACGCAAAGTAAAGAGTATTTCTGATTTCTGAAGAGTATCCTGACAAAGTAAAGAGTATTTCTGATTTCTGAAGAGTATTCACGCAAAGTAAAGAGTATTTTTGATTTCTGAAGAGTATTCACGCAAAGTAAAGAGTATTTCTGATATTTGAAGGGTTTCTAAAATACGAAAGTAAAGGGTGAGTTAAATGGCGTGGACTTTCTTTTATGGCATGATGTGAAAAACTCAAGAGTAGAAAAAATAACTTGATTATAAGTGGTGATTTAATTTTGAAATTCTTTGTGTTTCTTGTTGTTTTGGTAATTTTGGGCTTACTGGAAAAGCCAATCAATAAATTACTTGGGGTTGAAAAGAAGAAGATTTCGGAAACTCCTGGTAAAAAAGTCGATCGATGGGGAAGAGGTATCATTCTAGCCGTTTTTTTATGTGCTTTGCCCTTTGTAATAGACGCGGATGTATATGTAATGAAATGGTTTTTGATTTTCTATTTCATCATACTTTTTGGTTTTCAGTTGGTTCTGGAATGGAAATATTTACGAACATCCAAACAATATGTTACTACATTTATTTTTTTATTGTTCGGAGTGATCACTATGTATAATATTGAGTATCTCTTTTGAAAAAACAATGTAAAATAGTTTGCTAAGATATGAGGGAGGATGAGTTCACAAGTGTTTTATTTGGTACCTTTTTTACCAATTATTATCAATATAGTGCTGATCGGTGTGGTTATATATTTTTTGATTAAAGTGATGAGTTATATGAATGAAAAAATAGAATTAGAAAAAGATCGCAATGAAGCCCTTAATGAATTAATAAAAGTCATGAGTAAAGATATTATAAAGGATCAAACATAGATCAGCCTAAATAGTTGGACTTCAACTTAATGCAGTAAATAAAAGAAGCAATCCTAATAAGAATACAATCATTTTCTGCTTGTCCGTAAAAAGGGATGAATGAAGGAGAAAAGAGAGAAGTTTATTAAAAATATCCTTAATATTCATTTAATATACATGTTAAACTTGTACCACTTAAATGTTGAAAAATCCGACAGTATACATATGGTATATTAACCTTCCATATGAGGGGAGAACTTTAATGAAGAAAAAATTATTGTAGCGGGAATCATATGTACGGCCATTGTGCTATTTTCAATAACATTTGTTGGGATAACTAAGCTATCTTTTATAAACGAAAAAACAGCTAATGCCAGGAATTTAGAAAAAAGCATCGATATAAAAGATCAAGGTGAAATTCAAACGCTCATGTTGAATGCGATTGATCATTATAGAACAGTACAAGGTACTTTTGAATACATTGCTGCTGATTATCATTTATTGGTTGATTATCAAGTCGATGTATCTGAAAACCCTAGGTCTTATGAAAAAGTACAGAGCTGTTTATGGCACACTAGAAATGTAGGAAACGGCAGCTAATTTATGTACATAAAAAAGGCCACTTGCCAACATCCGAAAAAATACATACACTCCTGTTTGGGCATATCTTTACAGGAGGTAGTATAGGAGATGTTAGCAATGGCTGAAGTTAATTATATCAGATACGAAACGAATACAAAAGGTCGCAGCTATGCAGAAGTAGCACGGCAGATGGGGGTAGATCGGCGGACGGTGAAAAAGTATTCCGACATGGAAGATTTCAATCCG
>NZ_KB894700.1:0-34385 GCF_000374565.1 Siminovitchia fordii DSM 16014 = CIP 108821
TACTCTTCAAATTTGTAGAAATACTCTTCACTTTCCAGAATTACTCTTCGGTTTCCAGAATTACTCTCCACTTTTCAGAAATACTCTTCACTTTCGAAAATCACTCTCCGCTTTTCGGACGCTAGTCGCAATTTCCGCCACTCACTTCTTCAAAAGCTTCCCCAGAACTTCCCTCTCAACGTTCCTTAGAGCAACTGCAAATTTTCTGACCAGCTCATCCACTTCTTCCTTTGTAATGGTGAGTGGAGGTGCCAAGATTATCGCATCACCGGTGAGCCCATCTTCTCCCGCATTTGCCGGATAGACGAGAAGTCCTTCTTCAAAATTGGCCTCAACAATTTTATTGACAATGTCCAACCCACGATCAAAAGTTTTTTTAGTCAACTTATTCTCTACAAATTCAACGCCTACAAATAAGCCTTTTCCGCGGACGTCACCGATGATTTCACTTTCCTCTGCCAATTCGCGAATTTTTCCTTTCAAATAAGCTCCGTTCACCGCAGAGTTTTCAACAAGGTTATGCTTCTCGATATAATTCAATACAGCCAGAGATGTTGCGGCAGATTGCGGGTTGGCGCTGAATGTATGTCCACTCATGACAATTTTGGATCCGTTCAGGATTGGCTCCATTACTTTATCGCTGACAACCGCTGCTGCAATTGGTGTATAGCCGGCGCTCATTCCTTTTCCTGTCGCCATGATGTCGGGTATCACATTAAAGTGCTCCATGCCGAACATTTTTCCGGTTCTGCCCACCCCGGTCATGACTTCATCAGCAATGAATAAAATTTCATACCGATCGCAAACGTCTTTCATTTTCAGGAAGTATTCATCTGAAGGAGTCAATGCTCCTCCTGCTGCACCGATCATCGGCTCTGCAATGAATGCAGCGATATGATCTTTCCCGACTCTCAAAATCTCTTTCTCCAATTGTTGCGCATAAAAATCATCACATTCCGTTATCGTTCTATGGCCGGCATCCCTGTAATAATAGGGGGCCGATATAGACGGATAGCTTTCTAGCATCAGTTCAAATCTTTCCCGCCGCTGGATATGCCCCGACATGGATAAAGCCCCCATTGTAATTCCGTGGTAGCTCATCCACCTGGATATGATTTTACTTTTTGTTTTCATACCTTTCTCCTGCCAGTATTGGATGGCTATTTTCATAGCTGTTTCTGTTGCTTCAGAACCGCTATTCACAAAAAAAGACCAGTTTAAATTCCCTGGAGCGATCTCACTGATTTTTTTTGCCAATTGTTCAGCAGCCTCAGTTGTAAACTGTGAGCGGTAAACGAAGGACACTTTCTTAGATTGCTCTGCCATTGCATCAATGATTTCTTGTACACCGTGTCCAATACTGGCTGTCACGGCTCCGGAAGAACCGTCAATATATTGTTTTCCTTGGCTGTCATATAAATAGATTCCTTCACCATGTGTGATGGCTGGGTAATGATGATCCAAAACGGGTTTAATGAGATATGTTCTTGTCATGATATCCACCTCAAGTTTAGTAAGCGTTTATTCCACAAAAATGATAATATGTTTATAAGAAAAGTATAGCCGACGCAAAGATGCGGTTCTATTCGACCAAAATGCAAAAAACTATAGCATTCATTGTACTTTGTGTATAAGAGGGGTTGTTTACAATAGCGATCAGCATTCAAAAAGCACTTCAATTGCCAGTTATGCAAAAAACAAAATTGGCAGCAGGACATAAGGGAATTGAAAACAATATAAAATGGGTCACCATTGTTGAAGTTTTGGAAGACATCGGCCGGCTGCAGCCAGGAGAATTTTTGATTACGACAGGATTTGGAATATCTGAAAACGAGGAACAGCTTGAGGTATTTCATAAGTTGCTAAGGTCTAAACTTCTGTCGGGAATCGCCATCTATACGAGCTTTTATATGAAAGAAATTCCAGCCAGTTTTATTGAGCTGGCCAACGAAAATGATCTGCCGTTGATTGAAATTCCAACTGACATCAATTTTTCGGAAATCACAAAAGCCATGCTCGAACAGATTGTCAATAACCAAATGCATCTGCTGGAACAGGCCGAACATATCCACCGCGAATTAACAAACCTCATATTAAACGACCAAAGTTTAACTGAAGTAACCAAGCGGCTATCACAATTGACAAGTTCACACATTGTCATCTTTAACGAATTTTACGATACGATTTACACAAACGAAGACGAAGGAATGATGTTCAATCAAACCTCTTTCTCTATGAATGGTAATAAAATTGATATCTCCAAATATCTAATATCAAGCCTAAAAAGAGAATCCAAAGTGAACTTTACGTTTGAGAAACACATTTCCACCGTTTATCCGATCATTGCAAAGCAATCGTGTTACGGTTGGATTGTCATGACAAAACAGGAGTCATCATGGCAAGAGCTGGACGACATCGCAATCGAGCAGGCCGCTCCCATCTATGCAATGGAATTTTTAAAAAAGCAGGCGATTGAAGAGACCCAGTTGCGGATCCAGAGTAATTTTCTCGAGGACATTTTCAACAAGAATTATATAAATGATAGAGTCATCATTGACCATGGATTAAAACTTGATTATGACCTTACTTTAAATCAGTCCGTTTTTCACCTGGCTTTCAAACATCCTGAAGATATAGATGCGAATTTGATTGACAGGCTGTACCATTTGACCGATCAGATTCTTGGTCAAAAAAAGAAGCAGCATTTGATTCAAACAAAACTAAATTCCATCATCTTTTTGACGAATGCCACAGGAGAAAACAAGGAGGAAAAGTATAAACATACGATCAACCTTGCTAGGGATTTATTGAAAAATTGGACGTACTATTTTCCAAAGGTGGATTTGATCATAGGAATCGGAAAAGATTACGATCAAGTAAATGATTTGGGTAAAAGTGCCCGAGAGGCGCATTATGCGGTTAAATTAAATGGTCTGATCAGCAAAAATATAAATATTGTCCATTATGAAGATTTAGGAATGTACGATCTTCTGCTGGAAATGGAACGCTCAGGGATTGACTTGACATCCATTTATGAGCAGCATATCAGCGGCCTTCTAAGTGATAAGGACAAAGATATTGATTTGATTGAAACGCTGGACAGTTATTTTAAAAATAACCAAAGCATCCAAAAAGCGGCGCAAGAATTGTATATTCATAGACATACATTGAGATACAGGCTGAATCAGATTGAAATCAGGACGGGGCTGGACATCAAATCCACGGAGGACCTGCTAAAGCTGCAGCTTGGTGTCATGGCGTATAAGTTAGTGCATCTATTGAAAAAAGAGCCGTGATGGCTCTTTTCCCGTTCTTACTTTGAAATGTCTTCTCCAAAGTACTTCTCGCTGATTTCACCGTATTTTCCATTCTCTTTAAGCGTTTCTAAAGCTTTATTTACATCTTCCAACAGTTTTTCATCTTCTTTTCTGATAGCTATTCCCATTTGATCAAGATAAATTGGTTCACCGACTTTTTTGATTTTCAAATCGTTTTCTTTGATTGCATACATTCCGACAAGCTGGTCAGTAATGACAGCATCTAAACGGCCTTTTACCATCAAATCTTGCAGTGCAGTCACGTCACTGTCATAAGTTTTTACATCGTCGGTATATTCTTTTGCATTTTCTTCAAACGTGCTGGATACAACGACGCCGATTCTTTTATCTTTCAAGTCATCAACACTTTTAATAGAGTTATTGTCTTCACTCACGAAGACTTGCGCACCTGATTCATAGTAAGGCTCAGTAAAATTGACTTCCTTCAATCTTTCATCAGTAATCGCCATGCTTCCTATAATCGCATGGAACTTATCCGCTTGCAACGCAGCGATGATCGTTTGCCAAGGGTTCGTGACAGGCTTGGGTTCCATTCCGAGTTCTTCCGCAATGGCTGTTCCAATCTCTACATCGAAACCGACAAGTTTATTATTGTCAGAGTAGTTGAATGGCGGATACAGGCCACTTGATGCAAAAACAAACTCCCCTCCTTTTTTCTCCCCGCTGGCTGCTGTTTCTTTTTCCTTTGACCCACATGCAGCTAAAAAACTCACCAACATCAAACTCATCACTAAAACATAAACTGACTTTTTCAACATGATTCCCCCCCTGTTTTTATAAAACTTTTCCTAAAAACTGTCTGGCTTTCTCACTTTGAGGATTTGTAAAAAATTGCTCAGGAGTACTTTCTTCGGCGATGACTCCGTTATCCAGAAATACAATTCGATCAGCCACCTCCCGTGCAAATCCCATTTCATGAGTTACAACTACCATCGTCATACCTTCCTGGGCAAGTTCCTTCATAACATTCAATACTTCCCCAACCAATTCTGGATCCAGCGCAGAAGTAGGCTCATCAAATAATAAAGCGCGAGGATTCATCGCCAATGAGCGGGCAATCGCCACTCTTTGCTTCTGCCCCCCGGACAGCTTTTCTGGATACACGTGAGCCTTGTCGGCCAGCCCGACTTTTTCCAGCAGCTCCATCCCTTGCTGAATCGCTTCTTCCCTTTCCAACTTCCGGACAATAATCGGTGCTTCGATGATGTTTTCAATCACTGTTTTATGAGGAAACAAATTGAAATGCTGAAACACCATGCCAATATCCTCTCTAACCTTGTTCAGCTTTATATGTACAGGGTCGACTTTCGTATCCTCAAACCAAATTTCCCCTTCGTCCTTTACTTCCAAATAATTTAAGCATCGAAGAAGAGTGCTTTTTCCCGACCCGCTCGCCCCAAGAATGACAACAACTTCCTTACTCTTAACCTCTAAATCTATCCCCTTTAGGACATGCAAATCCTTAAAATATTTATGTAAATTTTTTACTTTTATCATTTTATACTCTCCCTGTGTCCAGCCTTTTTTCAATTTTGTTCGTAATAAGTGTGAAAATGACAATTAGAACCAAGTAATAAATCCCTGCAATCGTATAAAATTCCAATTGTCTGAAGGTCGCGGCTGCCTGACTCATAGAAAGGTTGAATATCTCTGTGATTCCGATGAATGCGACAAGAGATGAGTCTTTCAACCCGATAATGAACTGGTTGCCAAGGGCAGGAATGGAACGCTTGAACGCCTGTGGGAAAATAATCCTTCTCATAGCCTGCTTTTTTGTCATGCCCAATGATTCAGCGGCTTCCATTTGCCCTTTATCAATTGATTGGATGGCTCCCCTGAAAATTTCCGCAATATACGCCCCGCTGTGAATAGCAAGCGCAATGGCCCCCGCCCAAAATGCGGACAACACAACAATCTGCGTTATTCCGAAATACAGCCACATGATTTGAACGATCAGCGGTGTCCCGCGGATAACCCCTATATAAAGATTTGCAATCCAGGAAAGGATCTTCTTATTGGACAGTTTCATCAATGCCACGAACAACCCGATGATGCTCGCCATGATCAGTGAAACAATCGTGATTTGCAGAGTAACCAAAGCGGCGTTCATAAAACCGCTGAAAGTCGAAATTAAACTATCCATAAATTGTCCCATTAGTACAACACCCTTTGCTTTTTTTCAAGACTTCAGAAAGCCCTTACACTAGAATCTATCAACTTAAGCCTAGAACATATTTATATATTAACAATAAGATGACAGCGATTTCATTATCCAATTCATTATAATGTCGGAAGTCTTTTTATACGTGTTGTATAAATGGGATGGATGTAGATGGAAATTGGAAGAAACTTGGAATCATTTTTGGGATCTGTGAAAGTAACTGTGATGAGTTAAGAGTATTTCCTTGATTCTGAAGAGTATCTGGGAAAAAGGGAAGAGTATTTCCTTGGATCTGGAGAGTATCTGGGAAAAGGGAAGAGTATTTCCTTGGATCTGGAGAGTATCTTAGAAAAGGGAAGAGTATTCCTTGATTCTGAAGAGTATCTGGGAAAAGGGAAGAGTATTTCCTTGATTCTGAAGAGTAATTTCTTAAAACTTAAGAGTATTTCCGAAAACTGAAGAGTACTTGAACAAAGTTAAGAGATTCCCAACAACACCGAAGAGATTTTTCCAATAGTCGGGAGGATTCCAAGCGAAAGTTATTCTAGAAAGATCCCTTCTAAAGTCCAAAGTAGGTCAAAACCCCGTAAAATAGAGGATTTTACCGAAATTCGTCGAATTGTTTCATTATAAATCAAATGAGGTGGTTCAATGATTAAAAAGTTCAGGAAAGTCCCTTTAATAATACTAATAATGGAAGCACTATTAAGAAGAATTCATCCAAACCATCCGAGTAAGGCCCAGATTGAGGAGGAATTAAGATTTAGGAAGGCAGGTTACCGCGGGGAGTTGTCCCTTGACTACCATATGTCACAGTTGCCTCAAAACGAACATTTTATCCTCCATGACCTCCGGCTCCCCCTCTGGAATAATACTTTTTTCCAAATAGACTCTCTCCTATTATCGAGACGTTATTTTACAAATTACGAAGTGAAAAACCATTCCGGTACATTGACATTCGAGGAGCAACAGATGCTCCAAACGTATGAAGGACGAACCGAATCTTATCCCAATCCTATTACTCAGGCGGAGAACCAGCAATACCATTTGGAAAATTTGATCAGTAAAAATCTTGATATTGTTCTTCCCGGCACCTCGTTTGTGGTTGTCACGAACCCTTCATCCATTGTCAAATTCGATCCCCAATATGAGCAAATCGCCAGTCAAAAAGTAATACGCGTAGGTGCTATTCGTCAAAATTCCGAGTTGTTTTGGAAAAAACATCAAGAGCACCTCATATCTTACACTGACCTTCAAAAGATTTCCCAGCTCTTAATAAAACTTGATACTCCTTTAAAACCCGATATTTTACAAGAGTTTCGAGTCGATAAATGTGATATTCACCCAGGAGTATATTGTGATAAATGCAAGTGCCTGTCCATGCTAAGGGGGTATGGCACTTGGAAATGCAAAAGATGTGGCTTTACAGATAAAATGGCACACGTTCAGGCTTTGAATGATTACCTTCTATTGATTGGAAATACCATTACAAATTCACAACTCCGCTTTTTTCTACAAATCAACTCCATTACTGTTGCCACCCAGCTGTTAGGATCACTGAATTTGTCCTTTGAAGGAACCTTTAAAGATAGAAAATATCATTTATCATTAGAAGCGTTAAAAAAGTAGGTTTAATAAAAACGAAATGGCAACACGGACGCGAGGTAACACTTTGAAAAAGAGGACAACATTCGTCGAAATCGAGAAAAATCTACAAACGAGGGATACTCTTAAGATTTTTGAAAATACTCTTCGCTTTCCAGAATTACTCTTCGAATTTAGGAGAATACTCTTCGCTTTCCAGGAATACTCTTCAAATTTAGGGAAATACTCTTCTCTTTCGAGGGTTACTCTTCGAATTTAGGAGAATACTCTTCGCTTTCCAGAATTACTCTTCAAATTTAGAGAAATACCCTTCTCTTTCGAGGGTTACTCTTCGAATTTAGGAGAAGGCTCTTCGCTTTCCAGAAATACTCTTCGAATTTAGGAGAAGGCTCTTCGCTTTCCAGAAATACTCTTCGAATTTAGGAGAATACTCTTCGCTTTCCAGAATTACTCTTCGAATTCAGGAGAAGGCTCTTCGCTTTCCAGAATTACTCTTCAAATTTAGGAGAATACTCTTCGCTTTCATGAAATACTCTTGAGATTTTGGATATACTCTTCTCTCTCCAGAGATACTCTTCGAATTTAGGAGAATACTCTTCGCTTTCCAGAATTACTCTTCGAATTTAGGAGAATACTCTTCGCTTTCCAGAAATACTCTTCAAATTTAGGGAAATACCCTTCTCTTTCGAGGGTTACTCTTCGAATTTAGGAGAATACTCTTCGCTTTCCAGGAATACTCTCGGCTTTGAAAAAATTAATAAAGAGATACTTCTGTAAAAACCGAGCCACCAGGTTCTGCTCTCCTATTTTCCGGTGTAATTTGTACTGCTGTCTTTAAGGGGGGATTAGAACAGATACATACTCTTGTATTCGGAGAAAAAGTGAAGAAAATACCTACAGGCCTTTTATGACCAGAGCCTGATTCAATCTCAGGAACACTTGCGAGACCGTCCTCATCATTCAAATGTATTACTTTCTATCGTAGACTTCCTCAATTTTTCCTATATCTGCTCATATCTTCTTCATCTAGTTGAGCCCATGACCTCCCGCTAATGCCTATAAATCAGCGGTAATATTAGATCCGAGCGACCGCTCAACTCACGCAAACTGTATTAATTTTATGAATCGCAAAGTCACAAACCCGTAAGCAACACATCCTGATTAGGTATTATTCTTTCCGGAGTTCTTCACTTGGTAAAATGACGCGCCTGGCCACAGGTGAGTCCAATATAATAGATGTCCTGGTATTGCCGTAAGGGACTAGCCTTTCAATCAACTGCGTTAATTCATCCATTCCATTAAATGCTGCTTTTATATAGTAATGTACATGTCCTGTCGCCTTGTGACATTCAAGGACATCGGGTTCGTGCGCAATCATTTGCTCGAACTCGGTAAGAGATATCCGTATTTCACTTAATTCAATCATGACCAATAACTTTCTTCCAACTGCTGAAGGTGAAACCTGGGCATAAAACCCTTCAATGATGCCTCTTTCTTGAAGCCGCTTTAGTCGTTCTGCCACACTTGGACGGCTGAGGGCCAACTTTTTTGACATTTCGCTGATTGACATCCTACCGTCTGATTGCAGTAACCTGATTAAATTAATATCCACTTGATCCAACTTTCACGCACTCCCTTCAGAATGAACGATATTCGAAGTAAATTTATTCAAAACAAAATTATATAACGCCAAACAACTTCACTTTGGTATATAAATCAACATTAAATTATTCTATTATTATATTCAAGAATTCATTGTTTGAAAAATATAAATTGAGAACTGAAAGACTTAGAGTTGAAGTATTGTCAAAAAAGGTAAATAAGGCTTGTCCTTGTTTGGTTTTGCTTTCCAACCGGAAAGTAAATTGATTCACGAATAATTTTCATAATATTCCAGGAAGAGAGGTTATCATGAACAATACATTTAAAATCATTGTCCTGGCAGGGGCCTTTGTTTCATTTATTCTGGGGGCAGGTACAGCGACAGGGCAAGAAATACTGCAATTTTTTGTATCACATGGCTACTATGGTATTGGTGCTATAGTAATTGCAGCCGTTTTGCATATGTGGTTTGGTGCATATGCAATGGATGTAGGTCTCCGCTTGAAAGCGGAGGACTCAAAAGCTGTTTTCATCTATTTTTGCGGTAAATATCTTGGTACATTCTTCTATTGGTTCTCACAACTTTTCATCCTAGTTGTTTTTGTCGTCATGATTTCCGGAGCAGGTGCAACTGTTTCAGAATACTTTGGTACTGGAATTATAACTGGCAGAGCGATCATGGCCATCCTGGTATTAATCACTGCCTTATTACGGCTAGAAACCATTATTAAAATATTGGGAATAGCTGGACCTATTATAGTCATTTTTGCAGTCATCGTAGGAGCTGGCAGCTTTGATCCGGCAGGTTTTTCACAAGCAGACGAAATGATAAGGGAGCTTAATCTTTCAACTGCAACCAAATACTGGTGGCAATCAGGATTTGTCTACTCTTCCTTTGTTTTACTCGTGGCATTGCCATTCCTGGCCAATCTGGGCAAGGATGAAGTCAGGAGAAAAAATGTGATCATTGGTGGAAATTTGGGCGGATTGATCATGCTAATAGGGGTCTTTGCCATCTATATGGGCATCCTGTCCAACATTGACAAACTCCATACAAAAGATATACCGACTTTATTTCTTGCAGATCAAATCAGTCCTGCTTTGGCACTTTTCTTTTCTATTATCTTACTCATTGCTATTTATACAACCGCAGTGGGTATGCTATGGACTGTTTCAATTCAATTCTCAAAAGGCAGCAAGCTGAAATATAGAATCATCACAATCACCTTAACAATCGTTGGCTTTTTCAGCGGATTATTCCCTTTCGCCAAAATAATAGATTTGGTGTACCCCATTGTTGGATACATCGGTTTAATACTAATGGTGGGAATGCTCTATCGTCAATTTATTAATAAAGGAAAAATTGGAAATTAAGCTTATGATAAGCTAAAGATTAACAAAAATATAACAAAATGAGGGACATATATGAGTAAGTATGCAAAAAAACCAGATTACACAAGAGTAAAACTCGACATGCCTTTTACAGGGATTACCTCTTTTAGAAAGTATCCAATTTGTACAAATCTAGATGAATTAGATGCCGACTTTGCAATTATCGGTGTTCCCAATGACATGACGACAGCATGGCGTTCAGGAGCCCGTATGGGCCCGAGATCCATACGGGAGCAGTCTTCCCTATATGCATTTGGTTCGGGATATGATCATGAAAAAGATATTGTCTACAATAATGACGGCTGGAAAATTGTTGATTGCGGGGACGTCTCCATTATTAATGGAGATGTGGAACAAAGTCATGAAAATGCAGAAGAAGCCATCAGAAAAATCATATCAAAAGGAGCCATCCCCATTGTCATAGGAGGGGACCACTCCGTTACCAATCCGGTTGCATTTGCTTTGGAAGAACGAAAAGAAAAAATTAATGTCGTTCAAATTGATGCTCATTTGGACTGGCTAAAAGACGCTTCGGGCCAACGCTTTACATTGAGCAATCCAATGCGCAGAATGTCAGAAATGGAACACATCAATAAAATGGCACAGCTTGGTATTAGAGGAGTCGGAAGCAGCCAAAAAGAAGACTTTGATGATGCACGTGCCTATGGAAGCACTATTTTATCTCCGAAACAAATAAGGAAAATCGGAATTGAGGAAGCATTAAAAGATATGCCGGAAGGTGAAAAATACTACGTTACCATCGATATTGACGGGTTGGACGCCTCCATTGCTCCCGGAGCCGGCTCACCTTCACCAGGCGGGTTCTATTACGATGAGGTTAGTGAGATTTTAGAGGTTGTGGCGAAGAAAGGAGAAGTGATCGGCTTTGATCTGGTTGAAGTAAATCCATTATACGATCCAACCGGTGTTACTTCTCAAATCGCAGCAAGATTGATCATCGATTTTATCAACTTCATCATTAGAGAAAAACAACTTCATTCGGCGAAATAATTCTTTTAAAGAGAAGTCTATTTTGGACTTCTCTTTTTGTTGTACTTTAACAATTATTCAGTAACATATTGTCTAAAAAATGCTTAGAGCCTGCATTGAAACTCCTGTGTTTCGCAAAGGAAATGAGGCCTTCTTTCGCTTTTATTGGAGATATCTACGATCATAAAGCTGGACATCAATGAAGAGGATTGGTGCCCGTGTTTCCCACTTTTCACTAAATATGGGCATTTTTATTCGGGATTGGTTTCCGTATTTCGATGTGTCCCAACAAAAAGTCTCGGTTGCTCGTCCTTGTAACGACAGCGTTCTACCAGTATATAGCTGTCCGGCAGTCTAAATCCTGCACCCCCTCCTACTGATGGTCAAGTTTCAACTCCCCAACTCCAGCATCTTGTATTTCAATCAACGCTTGCCTAATGATCTGTACCTTAGATATCAATATGGTTAAATGCGCCTTGTTTACATCCATCATATTTTTAAAAGGAATGCTCCATTTCGTTCCCAATCGCAGGTTCAAATAAACAACGAATGCTTTTTCCAGGCAACTTTATCTCCTGCTGAAAAAAATGCAATCATTTGGTTATATGGATGTTCGAACAATTATACTATAGAAGAGTCTCTTAGACTTTGTAATCAAATGCGCCTTGGCGTATTTGCGCCCAGAATTTATCGAGCTCTGCTCGATAAATTTCCTCTTAAAATCTGTGGCATCCGCCGGAGGCTTTGACTTTATTCAGCCGGGGTTTGAACTCCTACTGAATGGAATACCAATATGCATTCATCTCACCACTTGCAGAAGTGGGAGACTTCTGCTGAATCAAGTAAAAATGATCATTGCTAAAGCTTTACCATCCGTTGCAACGAACACTGCTATTCTAGCACTCAACCGCAAATAAGATGTATCGCTACCTCTATTAAGGACTACTTAACCTTACTTTACTATCCCTTAATTTAACTTTTCATTTATTTTCTCTCCTTCCGAAAAAAATAATGATACTGGTACGTCCAGTACAGCAGCAATCAATTCTAACTCAACTGTCGTTATGGGGCGCCTCCCTCTTTCTTTCATACTGTATGCCTGTACAGTAATTCCAAGAGTATTAGCCATCACGGTTTGTTTTACATTTTTAGATCTCCTTATCTCTCTAATTCTCTCATGTAACAAGAAAAGATCACCACCGTCATTAAACGAAAAGTTTAATATATAGCTTTATTTCATATACAAAAAGGACCTTTTTGTTTTTAGCATAACGTTTATTTTACAAAATACAATATGAAGCGGTGAGGTATGATGAGTTTAGGATCTCGTTTAAAAAAAGGAAAGAAGAAACTGGTCACGGTTATATGTAGCTGAAAAGATAGGAATAACCAACGCTGTTTTTCCCAACTACAAACGGGACTATCGTGATCCTGACACTGAAACCTTAAAAAACTAGCTTTACTATAAGAAGTGAAAACAGATTATTTACTTGGCATTACCGATAACCCCATAGCCTATAAAAAATAGGGGACATTTCCAGTCATGACTAAGGACCCTGAGCTTGAACGGTGGCACAAGAAAATATCGATATCTGATGAAGTGAATGTTCATAAACGGAGGCAAATGTGGGAGATTAATTAAAGTAAGGGAACCGATGAATAACCGATTTTACCAAAATCGGCAACAATAAAGTCCTTACGGTTGGGGGACAGGCAGGTTCCTGCCCCAATCCAATTGTAAAGGATTCCCCCTTTAATCTTTTAACTCCACAGCTGTCCGTTTCCGATTTCGTCATTCTCTTTGCAATTTTTGTCCCATCAACCGCTTCTCAATGAACGTTCTCTAGCATATCTATTTTGGCTTTCATCAGTTCTCTCAAAAACATTATAAATATTTCCTAATGTAGTAAACCATGCGCCATTAGACGCCATATATTGAATAAAACGTTCTAATTCTTTTATAAAATGTGCCCGACCGCTTGTTTGGGGGTGTAATGTTAAGATAAAGCAAGCACCGTCAAGCTTACACGCATAATCGTAAGTTGACTTCCACCTTTCAAACACTTCATGAACACATCTTAATCCACCTTCTCCTTGATCGCCTACAAACTCTTGTGTAGGAAAATCATCCAAATACCATGACACTGGTATTTCTAATATTTTACTAGAAGGGCCATATACATTCCCTTTATCTGCATTTACCTTAACTGGACGAATCCAATATGGGTAAAAATCATTTCCCATTAAACTGCTATCATAGTTAAATCCATATTCCTCTAATATACTGAGTGTATTCTCACTAAAATCCCATGCAGGGGAACGATAGCCACTAGGTGTAACACCGATTTTTTGTAGTGCCTCCAAGCCTTTTTCCATAACAATCTTTTCTTCATCATAAGATAATTCCGTTACATTCTCATGAGCGTATCCATGATGGCAAATCTCGTGGCCTTTAGCAACTACCTCTTTACAAATATCGATATATGTATCGATCGTATGGCCAGGAATGCACCAAGACGTTTGTATATCGTACTTTTCAAATAATCTGAGCAACCTAGGAGCCCCTACTGCCGCTCCAAACTCCCCCCTTGACATATAGGCAGGAGAAAAAAGCTTATAGGTTCCCAACCAAACAGAGGCCGCATCAAAATCACATCCAATATTAACTGCTACACGCTTTCCTTCGGGCAACCTTAATGTACCTGAACTCTGCACGAAACATCCTCCCTCAAATGTTTTTGGCTTTCTTTCTGCTGAATTTTACCTTCATGCCAATACAAACACCCAAAATAAATTACCTGTCCTTCCTTTCAAGATTCTTAATCCCTGTATGGCCAGCATTACACAAAAGCAATTTAGACATATGTATCCAATTGTTTTACTTTTTACGGTTATCAACTCCGCTCGATACATTTCCTTTGAAAACCTGTGGCATCCGCCGGAGGATTTAACTTTATTCAGCCGGTGTTTGAACCCCCACTGAATGGAATACCAAAATGCAGCCATCTCACCTCTTACAGAAGTGAGAGGGAATTGAGTAAGTAACTATATAAGTATTTGAATTGGAAAAAATTATGCCCAATTACCTACTAAGAAATTCGAACTGACATCGGGGTGCGGATGGTAAAAACGTTTACAAAAAAAATGATTCCTCAAATCAATACGGCAGCCCCTTTTTGGAACTGAGCAAGTTAAAGCCTCCAATTTTCCTAAAAAGAGGCGCCTTTATGGATGACAGCACTCTCATAAATTCCCCCAACAGAATGCTTAAAAGTTTCCTCTTACAATCCGCTAATGTTTTTTGAATGCTCTGGTGCACTTGTAGGATCACCCGCGATTTTTGTAAGCTCTAGACCAGTAGTCCTCATCCCTCCAATGAGAATGATTAGACCCGAACCTAAAACAATTGCAGCCAATACATATAAGGTGCCTATTCCGCCTATCACGTTTAATAAAGCCACTGTCAGGAAAGGAGCGATGATTCCACCTATTTGACCTCCTCCCTCGGTGATAGCTACCCCGGTTGTTCTAACACGCGTCGGGAATATTTCTGCCATATATACATAGCCGGCCGAATTCGCGGCAATCATCATTGAGCACATAAAAGCACCCAAAATAACCAAGAAGTTACTTGAAACATTTGTCATAAGACACAGCGAACCCGCAAATACAACTGTCACAAAGAACATAAAATACTTTCTTTCTACTTTATCTATTAAAATTAAAGCGATAAGAGCACCAACTGGGGTACCCAAATAACCTAAGGCTGTAAAAAGAAGTCCAGAGGAGGCAGTATTTCCAGATTCAATTAATATCGTTGGTGCATAACTTAAATAGGCGTAAGTGGTGATGAGCCAAACTAGCCAAAATGCCAACGTAATAACGGTTCGTTTCAAATATGGAGGTGAAAATAAAGTTTTGGTTACACTTCCACTACTTTCCTCTTCTGGCGGAACCACAGGGACAGGCGGCAATTCTTTGCCCGTTTTCAGTCTGACTCTTCTTTCCATGTCTGTTACTAACCTCTCTGCTTCCTCTGGCTTTCCATTTATGACTAACCACCTTGCCGATTCTGGAAGAAAACGTGCTCTCATAAATATCAAAACAATGGCAACTAGGGCTCCAAGACCAAAAATGATTCGCCATCCATTTTCTAAATTAATCAACGCAAGTGAAATAAAGGGCGTAATGGTTAAACCGGCAGCTCCCCAAAAATACATCAACTGAAGATATTTCCCTCTACTTTTTGATGGAGAAAATTCCGTGATGATCGTGGATGCTATTGCTATTTCGGCACCTGTTCCAACTCCTGTTATGAACCGGAATATAGCCAGAGACCATAAATCCCAGGCAAATGCTGAAAGAAACCCACCTATAGCTACAATTAATACGGTATATAAAAGGGCTTTCCTACGCCCGACACGATCTGCAACCAATGATAACAGGTAGTCCCCAATCACATATCCAATTAAATACAAAGTAACTGGATAAGCAGCCTCTGTTGCAGTTAAATGAAACACTTCCGTTAGTTTTGGTAAAGTAAAACCTATCACACTGATATCAAAATATACGAAAAAATATGATAACCCTATGATTAAAAAAGTAAGATTACTAAAGCCTAATGTAGGTAATCTATCGATCCTTGCATTCAAATCAGCAATCTTTTGGCCATGAACAGCACCCATTCCCTTTCCCCCTTATTGAAATCATTTTTGTTTGTTAATAGTAAAAAAATCATTCCTGATTACGTCTATCCAAACCCAGGCTCTGAATTTTTTAACTTTACGTTTATTTTATTTTCAAAAAAATAGACATCTGCAAAGAGCAACTCAAATTCAGTAATGGTGATGAACCTCCCAGATGTCTTGGTATATTTAATATTCCACAATAAACCAGGGCTTATTTTACATTTTTAGACCTTCTTACCTTTTAAATTTTCCAGATACTATCACCGCCTTTAAATAAACGTAAAGTTTAAATCGATACCTCAATTATATATACATAAAGTTGAATGTCAAGTTATTAATAAACTTTTGGTTTAATTTATTTAACATAGCGTTTATTTGATGTAAACTATCTGTATAATGTATGAAACGGTGATATATGATGAGTTTGGGTTCTCGCTTAAAAAAAGAAAGAGAAAGAAGAAACTGGTCGCAGATCTATGTAGCTGAAAAAATCGGAATAACCAACGCTGTCCTGTCAAACTACGAACGGAATTATCGAGATCCTGACACCGAAACCTTAAAAAAGCTAGCTTTATTATATGAAGTGAAAACTGATTATCTACTAGGCATTACAGATAACCCTACAGCCGCTGAAAAAGGCAATGAGTTCCCTACAATCATTAAGGACCCCGAACTTGAAAGGTGGCATAAGGAATTACCTAATTGTAATGAAGAGGATTTGCGGAAACTGAGGCAAGTATGGGAAATTATCAAAGGAAATGGGGATAACGAATAGCCGATAAAATATAGATAACACAAACACGGGATAACTTAATTTAAGTTGTTAAATTTTCCTCATCTGATCCCTCCAAAAATGTTCATCCTTCTTTTTTTATATTTCCTAAACACACTTTTGAATTACCAGATAAATAGCGAACTTTGGTGAAAAGAGTCATTATTCTCATGAAGCAAAAGTCTTGGCAAATCAAAAACTAGTGACACAAGATTTAATTGCGAATTGAAAAACTAAGCTTGGTCAGACTGAGCCTATTTTTATTTACGTCTATTTTCCGTTAAAAAACTTCCTAGCCCCCTGGATATCCCCCCTAACTCCGGGGGCTTTTTTCTATTTCTTATGTTATGAGTGATTTCATACCGTACTTGCAACGACCGATCCTATCAATTTAATGTTGGTCCAACACGAATAAAGTTAGCGGCTTCGATTTCGTCGATGGAGACCAACTCGCTAACAGGTTGTTTTACTCGCGTAGCAATGACAGCAAAAGCAGTAGCCGTGTTAAGTGAAAGTCTTACAGTTAGTGCTAGAGTTTCCTCAAACCCTTGATTTACAGCTTCCTCCGAACTCATATGATAGCCCTACATAGCCCAGTTTTTTTTACGTATCTAGTCATTCCATTAATGATATTATAGAAAAAATAATATAACTGGGAGGAGTTTTTATTGGATATTTCCGAAATCAATAACCCTGATTTGCATCAATATATAGAAGCCTTGAAAAATGAAAATGAGGACTTAAAGAAAGCCTTTGAATGCTCTTACGATGGTATTTGGATCTGCGATGCAAAGGGAGTGACCATCAGCATAAACAAAGCGATTGAAAGGATCACCGGATTAAAAAAAGAAGATGTGACAGGAAAAAATATGATAGACCTAGTAGAAAAAGGGATTTTTGATCAAAGTGCCACCTTAAAAGCACTGGAAGAGAAAAATACGGTTACCATCATGCAAAAGGTCATTAGTGGAATTTCAACCATCGTAACAGCTAATCCTATTTTTGATCAGAACGGCAATATAAAAAAAGTGATTTCAAATGTAAGGGATATCACGGAATTAATTCAACTAAGAGAACAGTTGCAGAGGCTGGAAGAGGAAAAAAATAAATATCAGTCAGAGCTAAACAGTTTGCTCCACCACATTGAAGAGGTAAATGATATTGTCCTTAAGTCTCCAAATATGAAAAAAGTAATTGAAAAAGTGATGCAGGTTGCCAAATATGACACTACTGTAGTACTGCTTGGAGAGTCCGGAACAGGAAAAGAAGTCATGGCTCAATTGATTCATGATTCAAGCTCGAGAAAAGAGAAAGGTGAGTTTATCCGTGTAAATTGCAGTGCAATTCCAGCAGAATTACTTGAATCAGAAATGTTCGGTTATGAAGCAGGTGCCTTTACAGGTGCAAAAAAATCTGGAAAACCAGGCCTAATTGAACTGGCTCATCATGGCACATTATTTTTAGATGAAATTGGGGAATTGCCCCTAAATATTCAAGCCAAATTTTTAAGAGCCATTCAAGAAAAAGAGATTATGAGACTTGGCGGTGTAACACCCATCAAGGTGAATTTTAGAATTATCGCAGCTACAAACCGAAACCTCAATGACATGGTTGCCAACGGGGAATTCAGAGAAGATCTATTTTATCGGTTAAATGTAGTTCCGGTAACGATCCCGCCTTTAAGAACCCGAAAAGATGATATACCTAAGCTAATTGAAAGCTTCACCAATACGTTTAATAAATACTACGATACGAAAAAAAGATTCTCTCCCGAAGCAATACGCATTCTAATCGATTATCCTTGGCCGGGAAATGTCAGAGAGCTTAAAAACATTGTGGAAAGAATGTTTGTGACAACTTCCTCGGATACAATCTACCAACAGGATTTGCCGAATTTTTTATTACGTCATGTAAAACCTGAAGTGTCATATAAGAACGGCTCCTTAAAAGAACAATTGGCCCAATATGAGAGAGAGCTATTACAAAACACCTTAAGAGTAAGTGCCACTACTTACGAAGCTGCGGCTTTGTTGGGGGTTGACCAATCAACAGTTGTAAGAAAGATGAAGAAATACCATTTATCAATGTAATGTCGCACAATCTCGATGCATCTTTACATCCAATGCAATAATGCATCTTTCTTCATCTAATAAAATTACCATTGAATTTTAGTTTGTTTTTTGAATTTTTAATGTAAAACTGCATCGACAGGTTCCGAGAAAAGTCAAAGAAAACAGCTTTTTTCTTTGGCATGATACTTGCTTTTTATATAAGGCAACTGGAGGTGAAAAAATGAGACATTCTTTTACTGTGATGATGGTACTTTGGTTCATATTGGTTAATGCTTCTCAGTTTATCCCGGTATTAAACAGGGTAGAGCCCTCTGCTTTTGGCATACCGTTTAACTTACTATGGATATGGTCATTGAACCTTCTGATCTCGGTCTATTTAGTATACTGCGCGATAAAAGTTTGGAAAACCTACGACATTGATGTCGAAAAAGCTCAAGAAGAAGCTATTAACCAGGGATTGGAGGTCAAAAGATAATGAGTCTACCCACAATGGTCTTTGTGTTTTTAGGCATTTCTATGGTTGTATACTTATTTATTTGTTATTTGGGTTATAGAGCGACAAATCAATCCTCTATGGATGACTTTTATTTAGGCGGAAGAGATTTAGGACCGATTGTTCTGTTTCTAACTATTGGCGCTTCCTGGTTCAGTATGTGGTTTTTGCTTGGAGCTCCAGGTTCCTTCTTCCTTCACGGTGTCGGCTTTAATTCCTTTTTCATCTTAAACATTGTGCTTGGTGTATTTATGTTTGTGTTCGGACGAAGAATGTGGGCACTGGCAAAAATATATAATTATGTGACCCCCAGCGACATGTTGGAGCATTACTACAACAGCAGATTTACTCGGCTCATTTCAAGTGTGATCGGAATTTATTTATTATTTCCTTATATAGGCATTCAACTATTAGGTGCTGGCGTCGCATTCGAATTAATCGGAAGTTCCTTTTGGCTTGGCGTAGGAAGTATGCTTGTCTTAGTAACGCTCTATAGTTTAGTCGGCGGGATGAAAGCGGTTGCCTGGACAGATGCCGTACAGGGAGTATTCTACATGTTGCTCACCTGGGGACTCGCCTTTTGGATGCTCAGCAAGGGAGTCACAGGCATCGGATCTTTGGGGAACTTATTTTCAACGGTCAACGACAGCTACCCGGATTTCCTTAAATACCCTGGTTCATCCGGATATTTTACTCCTTTAAACTGGTTTGCTTATATTGCCATTTATGTAACAGCGGGAATTGGCCTTCCGCATTTATGGACACGTTATTACATGGCCAAAAATATGAGTGCATTTAAAGTCGTCCCGCTTGGACATGTGTTGTTTGCAAGTTGGGGCTTTATACCAATTCTCATCGTCGGTATACTCGGAAAGTTGTTCCTACCGGACATTGAAGTAGTCGATCAAATTTTCCCGGCCATTGTCTTGGAATATTCTCCTGTGCTTGCCGTTGTATTGATCACGGCAGCTTTTGCAGCAGCGATGTCGACTGTTGATTCACAATTGATGGCGATGGGAACCATATTCACAAAAGATATTTGGGAAGTATTCATTAAGAAAGAAAATAGTGAAAAGACCCTTGTATGGGTTGGCCGAATCTCCATGGTGATTTTAATGGCCATCTCCGTTGTCTGGACACTCTATGCTGAAGGATCCATTGTAGCTTTATCCATGATTGCCTTTACCTGCGGCTCCCTCTTATTTATGCCTCTCTTTGGTGTACTTTTTTACCCCAAAGCAGGAAAATATGCGGCAAATATCAGTTTAATCGCAGGCTTCTTAACACTTTTATTCACCACGTATATAGTCCGTGATCCCGGAGGCATTTATGGCGGCGGATATGCGTTATTAATACAGGTACTTCTATTTTTCATCATCGCCCAGATAGAGAAAAACCACCTGAAAGAAAGAACCATCGCCTATCACAGCATTACTAGAAAATGTATAAATGGTGAGTTTCAACCATCAAACGAAAAAGATTATCACAACACAAAGAACGTAGCAGAATCTCAATAGGAGTGATTAATGATGTACAATCAAAAAGAAAAAGTCAAAGTAGCCGCCGTAAACGCTTCACCTTATGTTTTTGACCTGGATAAAACCGTAGATAAATGTCTATCCATTATCGAGGAGGCAGCCGGTAATGGAGCTAGATTGGTAGTATTTCCTGAAACGTTCCTTCCTATGTATCCTTGGTGGCTATGGATGTCCGTAGACAATAAAAAGAGACTCGAGCTTTTCAAGAAGCTATATTATGAATCTGTAGAAGTTGCAGAGGAACCGTTTCAAAAGATTTGCAGAAAAGCAAAAGAAAAAGAGGTTTATATCGTAATAGGAATTAACGAAAGAGAGCGCGGAACCTTATATAATACACAAGTCTTTATCAATGACCAAGGCGATATCATCGGAAAAAGGAGAAAACTTGTTCCTACAAGTGAAGAAAGAACGGTTTGGGGACG
This sequence comes from Siminovitchia fordii DSM 16014 = CIP 108821, assembly GCF_000374565.1. Classification (GTDB taxonomy): domain Bacteria; phylum Bacillota; class Bacilli; order Bacillales; family Bacillaceae_C; genus Siminovitchia; species Siminovitchia fordii. The sequence continues at coordinate 21,074 of NZ_KB894700.1, forward strand.
AGGAAATGGAAGTGACTTATTCGTATTGGATACCCCTTTCGGAAAAATGGGCGGGTTGATCTGTTACGAAAATTCAATGACCCTTTCACGTTACGCCCTCTACTCAATGGGAGAACAAATTCATATCGCAAACTGGCCGGGATCAAACTATAAGAGCCAACCTAGAGATCGAACAAAAACCATTGAAACCGTGTCCAAATTCGTTGCATTCGAAGGGCAAGTATTTGTTATTGCCTCCTCCTCCTGCATAGGACAAGAAGAACTGGACTTCTATACAACATTGGATCCTTCTATCAAGGATAGTTTTGATCTGGGTGGAGGCATGTCAGGGATTATTTCTCCATACGGGGAATATGTCTCCCCTCCTGTCATAAATGAAGAAGGCATTGCCTACGGTGAAATTGATCTGGACCAAATTTTAGATGCCAAACACATGATTGATTGCACTGGCCATTATGCCCGGCCTGATGTAACAAAGCTCGTATTGAATAAGGAGAAATATTCTGCCTTAAATATAAATGAGCAGCCTGCCATCATGAAGCTGTCAATTGAGGACGAGGAGCAAGTAATTGAAGTAGAATAATCCGATAGAATTGATTGATCAGCTATAACGTACCAAATCAACGTCCGAAATCCTTGATTCCGGGCGTTGATGTTTAAATCTGCCAATCCTAAAGTCTTAATGGAAAAGTTAATCAGAATCTCTAATAACCTCCATCACCCAAAATAATAACTGAATCTTCCAAAACAATTGAAAGTTCCAATCTAAAGGTCCATAATTTTATTAATACCAATTTAGAAATGGGGTTATTCGATGATTCAGGCTGATTTAGTTATTTACAATGCAAATGTTTTGACGCTTGATGAACAAAACACTCGTGCAGGCTCTCTCGCCTCTTACCAGGGAAAAATAACGGGAATTTGGCCTGATGAACGCCCACCCGACGATGAGATCATTAAATCAGACAACTTCAAAGAGATAGATCTGAATGGAGCGACTCTTATACCAGGATTTATTGACACCCATAACCATATTTTAATGTACGGACAGCAAAAGCATCAGGTGGATTGCCGGTCTCCTTTCAACAAAAATATAAAGGACATTCAGCAAAGGCTTACTGAAGCGGCTCAACAGAAAAATGAATATGAATGGATTATCGGCTATGGATATGATGACTCCCTTTTGGAGGAGATGCGGCATCCGACAAAAAAGGATTTGGATGCAATCAATACAAAACACCCTATTTTCATTCGTCATATCTCCGGCCATTTGGCAGTGACCAACTCTTCCGGTTTGCAGATGGCAGGCATCACCAAAGACACTCCCCAACCGGAAGGCGGGCACATCGAAAAAGACAGTCTGGGAGAGCCGACAGGCGTTTTATTTGAGCCTGGAGCAATGAATCTCGTATCTGGACACATCCCTCTACCGGACAGAGGAGAACTGATACAAATCCTTAAGGAAGCCAATAATGACTACTTAGCTGAAGGCATCACTACAAACACAGACGCCGGCATCGGACTGTTTAATGGAGAAGAAGAGTTAGATATTTATCTTCAGGCAATCAAAGAAAATCCCCGCTCCATGAAAATGCGGCTGATGATCTTGAATGAGTTGTTAATCGATAATGGCCCGTTCCAATCTTACACTGCCACTGAACTGGACGACGAGATACAGGAAAAAACAAATGGAAAAGCAAAGCTGGACAGCGCTAAAATTTTTCAGGATGGTTCCATTCAAGGCCTGACAGGGGCACTGCGCAAACCCTATCACTGCGATGATCAACTGTATGGAGAGTTAATATATTCACAGGAAACCATCAACCATTTTGCGCTCGACTTTCATAATAGAGGGTTCCGGGTTGCCACTCATGGCAACGGAGACCGGGCGATTGGGTCCATCATTGAGGCTTACGAGCATGCCATAAAAAATGGCGGGGAACGGGATCACAGGCATCGGATTGAGCATGTACAAACTGCAACCGAAGAAGATTTGAAAAAAATGAGCGAATTGGATATTGCCGCGTCTTTCTTCATTAATCATGTTTACTATTGGGGCGACCGGCACAGAAATATTTTTCTTGGCCCTGATCGGGCAAAACGTCTCAACCCACTGAAAGAAGCCGATAATTTAAACATTCTTTATACCTTGCACTCCGATTGTCCGATTACGCCTATCTCACCACTCTTCTCTGTTTGGGCGGCAGTAAACAGGGTTACAAGCAATGGCAATGTACTTGGAGCTGAGCAAAAGATTGATGTGGAAACTGCTTTAAAAACAATGACCATCTATGGAGCAAAATTAAATTTCGAAGAAAATGAAAAGGGTACAATCGAGGTCGGCAAAGCAGCTGATTTTGCCATTTTAGAAGAAGATCCGACACGTATCAATCCCATGAAAATAAAAGATATACATGTATTAGCAACCTATATTGACGGCGAGCTCGTTTTTGAAAAGGAAAGCCTGAAAGTAAACGAATGAACGGCCTCTATTTGTGAAGGTACTTAGAAATACAATAACTACCTATCAAATTTACTGGTAGGTAGTTATTAAAGTTCTAAAAATTATTTACTTCTTCTTAGAATGGTCAACCAGACCCCGCTTATATTCCCGTTACATTATCGATCGGTGTAGACTTTCCATTAATATGAATATCTATTGCCTTATGTACAGGGTCTAACGTTAATTTATAAACATGCTGTTCCAGTACCTCCCCCTGCTGATTCGTTTCATCCAACTTTACGATTAATGTGTCTCCATGCGTTTCAAGGTCGGTTGTGACTGTTCCTTTTGACTGAAAAACGATATAAGAAATATCCTCGCCTTCACTGATTAGTTGAAGTATGGATTCCTCATCAATTACCTCTTGTACTTTATTAGGAACAACCTCTATTTCACTAATACTTAACGTTGATGCATTGCATGCTGTTAAAATAATCTCTTCAATCCATTTCTCCCCTTCAACTGCCTTTTATCAACCACCGAATACTGAAATATTATTTCTTTTATTATATAGAGAAATATAAAGACTGTATGCAAACACACCTTTTAAACGAAAATAAACAAACGAAAAGCTTAAAAATACCAATAAAAAAGCCCATAGAGAAAAAACACTCACTTTCTCTACAAGCTAACCATAATAACAACTTCATTATTCAGCAAGTATGCCGTACATATCGTTTCTTCGGTTTGCAGTGTAACTCATCTTTGGATCAAGTTCTTGCTTAATTGGTAATGTAACTGTTTGGACTTGTTCTTTATCTTTTAACGAAAGTAGAATTTCTCCTGTCGCATCAATCACCATACTATCTCCACAGAAATCAAGCTCTCCTTCTTTTCCTAATCGATTACAAATAATGACTGGGATTTCGTTTTCCATTGCACGGCATCGTGAAAATAAATGATGATGGAGTTCATAAGGATGCATATTTGCGTTTACAATCACAATGAAGTCTGCTCTCATTAGTTTAAGTGCACGTGCAATTTCAGGAAACTCCACATCAAAGCAAATCATCATGCCAATTGACCCGAGTGGAGTATCGATTACTTCAAATCTTGATCCGGGTTGGAAATAATTCTTTTCACTATCAAACAGATGAACTTTTCGATAGACTCCCAACACTTCCCCCTGCGAATCAATCAGCGCTGATGAAATGTAATAGTTGCCGTCTTGCCCATCTTCAGGAAAGCTAATAACCAAATAAATTTCATGGTCTTTACATAAATTGCGTACCTTTGTCATGTATGGGCCATCAATCGTTTCAGCCAGCGTATTTACATTTTCTCCAACCGAGTAACCGGTGAGAAATAATTCCGGAAAAGCGACTAATTGAGCTTGCTCATTCTTTGCTTTCACTATCGCTTCTTGTATACGCTCCAGATTACTTTGTTTATCACCCAATTTTGGTATTAGTTGAGCGACAGATACTTTGATTTCGTTCACAAATATCTCTCCTAAACGGGCGTTTTTAGTAAGTTCTTTCAATTAGTTAATGTTTCTTTCAAAAACTTCGGTAAACAGCAACAAACGATAAGCCCCTTAGTGGCAAGGGGCTTTCATTTTCCGCAGTTTCAACAAAATAACTTCAGTGGTTATATTCAGAACCTTATAGTTGCTATTTGTTAAGGTATTTTGCACGGGATGCGAGCATATCTACAAGGAAACGTGTAGCCGTAATTGCTGTAATATCTGATTGGTCATATGGTGGCGCGATCTCTACAACATCAAATCCAACAAGATCTACTTGTCCCAGCAATTCGATTGCTTGTATCATTTCCCTAACCATAATTCCACCGGGAGTCGGGGCACATGTACCAGGTGTTTGGGATGCTTCCAATGAATCCATATCAAAGGAAATATATACACCATCCGTACCATCAGAAGCAATTTTAATAGCTTCTTCAACTACTTCTTGTATACCTTTTTTATAAATATCTCTCATTGTATATAGGGAAATTCCCTTTTCTTTCACATACTCAAGTTCAGCTTTAGGATTCATTGGTCCACCCGCACCAATGATGACGGCATTTTTAGGATCAAAACAATCCAGCTCCATTGTTCTAGGTACAGGACAGCAATGGTTCCATGGATCTCCGCCTACATCTTCGGCAGTATCCAAATGAGAGTCGAAAAGAATGAAACCATATTTTTTAGTTGGATCAAATTGGTTCAATGCTCTTGTTGAAGTAACTGTAATAACATGATCCCCACCAACAAGAATTGGCAGCGCTCCACCTTTTAAGATCTCTAATACATTCTCTCCACCACGTTCAATCGTGCCGAAAGCGTCGCCAATTTTTACGTCTACATCCCCACAGTCGCGAATATTATATGTTTCCATAATATTTACATCATAATCAAAATGATAAGGGATGGTCATCGATGAGACGTCACGAATTTTTCTTGGTCCCATGGAAGAACCTGTACGGGTAATGGTTGTACCATCAAATGGAACTCCAAGTATGGCTGCTTTTACTCCTTCTTCCTTTATCTTATTTTGATCTGGCTCCATAACAGGGCTATTTAAAAATGTTGCAGGTCCTTTATGTAAAACTGAGCTCCAAGTATCATTTGATTTCATTTAATACCCCTCCAAGATTTTTTTTGGAATAACGATAATCTCCAAAACTATATTTTTTTAGAAATAATTTCGTCAATCCATAATAAACAAGTGCTGAGACGATTATTGCAGGTAATGTAGCTCCAAGAGCATTAAACAAAGTTATCCCAAAAGAACTAGTAATAAATGTAAACCCTGTCATCCAACCGCCCAGGAATAGCCAAACAATCATACCAACGATTTGTGAAAAAATAGCAATAGGATTAAATCCCTTAAAATACTTATAAGGTCCTTCTTTGTCAAAGCAAGCTTTTACATTAATTTTTTGTTTTCTTAATAAGAAATAATCAATTAATATAATTGCCCAATATGGTCCTGCTAACATAGCTCCAAAAATCAAAATAAAATCAAAAGCTTCGCGCAGTGAACCGATGAAGATAAATGGCAATGCTGGTAATGCGATTAAAACGGTAACAAATCTAAAATTTAAATTTGGAAATACAGTCAATAGAGACATAGCTCCAGAATATATTAATATAGTAATCGTTGTAATCGTACCAGCAATAATACAGATAAATGCCATAACGCTTAAATTAAGTTCAAGCATCCATAGTGTTGGATCTACTTCACCTGTCAATATTGTAGCCATTCCACCCACAATTCCAAGCAACATCCCTGCTAAAGCTAAACCAATATATGTTCCCCAAACACCACCCCTTTCAGTTTTAGCCATACGGTTCCAAGAACCTATATATTGCAGCCACACAACTGCGTATGCAAATATGGCTTCGAATGCAAATATCCAACTTGTCTCTCGCGTTGCTTTAAAGCTTAACAGCGCTGCAAGATTCTCAGCACTTAACAGTTTTATTAACATATAAATGCTAAAAGCTAGCATAATAGGTACGGTTATATTTGATAGTTTAAAGCCTATTTTTGGATCAATAAGTAATAGAATTATAGGAATTATAATTCCACCTACGATTGCATAAGCATAATACTCTCCTGCAAAACCGCTGGAACCCGTTAAAATAGTAACAGACAATTCTCCAGCTGATCCCATCAGAGACGATAAAATTCCTGTCCATCCAATGGTAATAGCTAGAATTAGAAAGACACCGAATACTGAACCATAATATCCAAACGCCGGTCTATGAGAGACGATTTCATCGATACCATATTTAACATTTTTTTGCGCTGACCATGCACAAATAGTATATGCAGCTAAATTTCCGACAATAGTCATGATCACCGCTGGGATGAATCCTAATGATTCTGAATAAGTACTCCCTAATACAAATGAAGCTAATATAATATTTCCCCCTGCATATAGCCAAAACATTGTTATTGGTCCAGCATGTCTAGCTTTTGATGGAATAGGAAAAACGCTGCTAGAGTAATCCGCTCTATCTTTAATCTTGTTCTCCTCCCTTGCTTTATTTATTTTTTAATAAACGATGTAATACCAGATAGAAAATACAAAAAGTGGCAGTATGCCGATTCCAACAAGTAACCAATGATCAACTTTTCTTATATCGTTTACTACATCATCTTCATCATTTCCCCATTCATTAGCGTCTAGAAGTTTTTTTAATAGCAGCCATATATGCCTCCCCCTTACCTAAATAATCTGAATTTTAATTTTAAACAGATTGTATACGTAATTTTAAGCATTCCTACTAAATGATAGCCCTTTCTTTTTATGTAGAAAAAAATTAAAAGTTACATAAAATCTTCCTCCTTTAACTCTATTTTCAACGTTGTTATTCTTGTAATCTATTTTAGCTAACTTATATTAGTTAGCTAAAATAGATAATGTTGTATGATAGAGTATAGCATGATGATTTTTAGTTGTAAACTAACTATTATTAGTTAGTTATATTGCAAATAAATAATAGATGGAATGACTAATGAACTATGACATCCGATTATATTAGGCTTTTGCATGAGAAAAGTATACCAATGTCATTTAAAAAAGAAAAGATTTAATTTTAATTCTTTTATATTTTTATACCTAATGTTTGTTAGGCAGGGCAATATTATTTATAATAAATGAAGAGGAGGATCAATTGATGAGCCAAACAGTTAACAAAATAAAGAAAACAGCATTATTTTACATTTCTAAATATGGTTATGAAGGGACTACTCTTAAGGATATCGCTCAAAAAGTAGGTATTAAAACACCTTCCATTTATTCTCACTTCAATTCTAAGGAGCAACTTTTCCTTAGTATTATAAAAGATTTAAAATTAAAAGAACGCGAATCATTAATGAAACTAGTTTTAGCACTTAGGAAAAAACCGATTGATGAAGTCATTAAAGCTTTTTTTTATTTTTACACAGATTCAAATAATATTGCTTCTTGGCAGATTATTTTAAAGCAAATATTAATGCATCCTCCGGCCTCCCTACTTCAAACTTTAAGAAAGGACTTTGAAGAATTAGAAAAAGAAATTTCAATTCAATTGTCCGAGTTTTTCCAGATTGGAAGAGAAGAAGGGTGGATTAAAAATGAGGATACAGAACAACTGATTTCACTTTTTTTCACTCTCATTGACGGCTTATTAGTTGAACAAAATCTATATGACAGTGAAAAATATGAACAAAGAAGAGAAGAAGTTTGGAATTTATACCGAGATTTTATTTCTCAATAATTTTTATATAAGAACGATTTAAAGAGATTTTTTACATTAATATTTTTTTATCAAGAAATAAGCCTCTCCATCTTTTTTGGGAGAGGCCCTATTTAATTTCCTTTTTAAACGTTTTAAGGAAGAGCTTCCAACTGACTCATTAATACTTCCAACTAAGGAAAAGATCCATCTTTTTTCTATCATATGTTAACTGAAGGTCTTCACTTACCCCAAGTGTTTCCGCTGTTGATTTAGAGATTTCTATCATGACACCCGATTCATTGATGACCGCAAACTTTTTGGAGTGAAAGTTGCCAATGTAACTTGAGGAGAGAGAGATTACATCACTCACTGCTCTATGATTATTTTGCTGACGAAGTTACATCGGCAGGTACATTTACAGCCGGATCCTCCATATCTTTCATGGAAAAATAATATGCGGTAACATCTTCATCGTTGGAATGCTTTGTTAACAGGCTTATTACAGCCAAAACTACAAAAGATACAACTAAGCCCGGAACAATCTCATGCAAACCGAAAGGCCTGCCTGCGAAATTCCAAGCAAAAGCAAATAGTAAAGAAATAATAATACTGGCTTGTACACCCGTTTTAGTCGCACGTTTCCAAAACATTGCTGCCATGACGGGCATGACCAAGGAAACGGCTGTTAAGGAAAGTGCATAAGTGTAGATCACAATGATATTTTTAATAAACAAAGCTACTCCAAGCCCGATAAAAGCCATTACTGCTACCGAAATCCTTGAAATATTCAATACTTGTTTATCAGTCGCATTGGGTGCCACCCATTTTCGGTAGATATCATTCGATATATTGGTAGCTCCACTCAGCAAAAACGAAGTGGCACCCGTAAGCACTGCTGCAAACAATGAAATCATAAACAACCCGCCTATAGCAGGGTGAGCCACCAAAGTCATAAATTGTGTGTAAACAAGGTCTTCCGGAGTACCAGCCGGCAATACCAGCTTGGCCATAATTCCAATCGGTATTGCAAATAAACCTATTAGCCCACAAACGATATATCCTACTGTGACAGCGCGCACAGCAATTTTTTCCGTCTTTGCAGCAGAAAAACGCTGCCAGGTTGTTTGCCAAACAAGATAAAATGGACCAAAAATAACCATGTAATTAAACAACTCTGTTTTGTTAAGAGAAAAAAAGCTTAAAAATTCAGAAGGTGTTTCTTGAATAAAAGTATCCATACCGCCCACGTAATTTAATCCCATAAAGAATAAAACAATTACACCAAGCAAGATCAAAATCGACTGGACAGCATCAGTCCAAGCAACACTCGGAAGACCTCCCATCAATGTAAACAGGACGCATACGATAAATCCGAATAACATGGCCCATGTTAAAGGCATCCCTACAATAGTAGTAAGAATCGATCCCATCCCTACTATCTGCATACCGAAGGTCGGAGTCATATACAACAAGCTAATAACAAGAGCAGGTATCAGTCCTGTTGCTTTTCCAAATCTGCGTACAAATAAATCGGGGATTGTATAGAGCTTTAATTTTCGTATTGTTTTTCCAAGAACAAGCGCCAAAATAATGGAGACAAAAACATATGGGATATTTCCTGTAAAGTAGGACATCCCCATTGTAAAACCTTTACCGGCTGCCCCAATAACAGCTGCGGCCCCTAATGCAGTCGCTATAATGCTTCCCGCAATAGGAAAAAAACCCAGACTGAAATCAGCCATGACATAATCATCCGCAGACTTGATTTTCCTGGAGTAATAAACACTAACCGCTGTAATTCCTACAATAAATGCTACTAACCATACAATCCACCAATTCATTTACCTCACTCCAATTGTTAAAAATTTATTGGCCATGCGGATTTTAATCATCAGACCCCCTTTCTTGGAAGTTTGATATAATTTTGTATTAAATTCTATTTTCTTTTGTTTGATTAGTCAATCAATTCCGTTAAATCTGATAATAAAAATATACAATCCATTATATTGTTTCTTTAAATAACTCTAATATCAGTTATAAATAGATAGACTAAGCATCTCGTGAATGGAGGGAGTAATGTTCGATTATGGATCATAGCAAACACTGCAAGAGTTTCTACATATGGCTATCAAAATTTTCTTACAGATGGTAATGTTTAATTAGATTCATCATTTCAAATGAAAAGCCACTATGAATCGGGGGTATTCACTTTGAAACGGATATTTTTCTTGATTGCGGTTTCTGCAAGTGTATTGCTTCTTGCTGGTTATGGAGGTTTCCAATACTTAATAAACAAACAGGAGAAAGAAAACATCGAGGTGAAGGAAAAAGCAAAGGCTGTAGGTGTTACAGAAGAAGAATTTATTGAACAAACGCAACAAATTGAAGGAATAAGCTACAAGGTTGATCTTGATGAAAACTCTACTCAAGAAGAAGTGATTGATGTGATGCACAAAATGACGCATCAGAAGGTGAGAGCCGAGCAGAAATGGGGAGCGATTCCAATGATCCCTGAAACGATTCACGACGTTTACGAAATCGTTTCTACAAGCAATTTTGACAGAAAAGAGGACCTCCTTGACATCCTCGAAAGATGGAAAAATGAGGACTTCTCGAAAGCTGATAAAGATCACAACTATATTTGGACCTACCAAGGCGGTACAGTCGGCAAGGCATTTGGAGTTATGTCTCAGAGTGAGGAAGCAGTATTTATCAAAAATAATTTTAAAAACTAAAATGCTTTTGAATTAACATCATAAATATGGTAACTGCTATAAACAAAAAACAGCAGTCCTCCTTTGAGGGCAGCGCCTTTTTATACTAAAACCGTTGATTTATAGGCTTCCTTCCTGGAGCATGAACAGCTCATGGTATCCTTCTGCTGCCAAAGATATCACACACAGATAAAGAGAGGGGCTGACCAAAAGTTGGTACGCCAATTTTTTTCTTACTATAAACCACACCGAAGGTTATTTATTGTAGACTTTACCAGTGCGGTCATCGTTGCCATTCTCGAATTGGCCTTTCCAATTGCAGTGCAAAGGTTTATTGACCAACTGCTTCCAACCGGGAACTGGTCCATGATTGTTACAGTCAGTTTTTTACTATTATTAGTCTACCTATTAAGTACCTTTTTGCACTATATCGTAGGGTATCTGGGACATAAATTAGGCATTAATATCGAAACGGATATGCGTCAAGAGCTTTTTTATCATGTTCAAAAGCAGTCCTTTCGATTTTTTGATAATACAAAGACTGGCAATATCATGAGCCGGATCAGTAATGACCTCTTTGAAATTGGGGAACTTGCTCACCATGGTCCGGAAGATTTTTTCATTGCCATTATGACTTTTGTAGGTACTTTTTTTATCATGTTTTCAATCAACATGAAACTCGCCTTGGTCACTATTTTCATTGTACCGTTCCTTGTTTGGGTCATCACCTTTTGCAATGTTCGCATGAACAGAGCTTGGGGACAGATGTATACGAAGATAGCCGATATCAATGCACGTGTTGAAGACAGTGTTTCCGGCGCCAGAGTGGTACAATCATTCACAAATGAACAATTTGAGCAAGAGCGCTTTGACAAGAACAACAAGAATTTCCGCAAGGCAAAATTGGCTGCCTATAAAGTGATGGCCTTTACCACATCCAACATTTATATGATGACACGATTTGTGACTCTTGTCGTGTTGGTATTTGGTGCCTGGCTGACTTTCCAAAAAGAGTTATCGTATGGCGAATTAGTCAGTTTTGTTTTGTATGTCAATGTACTGATGAAACCTGTCGATAAAATCAGTGCCCTAATGGAGCTTTATCCTCGTGGAATGGCGGGGTTCAAACGATTCCTCGATTTGATCGCCCAACAGCCGGACATTCAGGATAAAAAGAATGCTATCGTTGCTCCTGCTTTTCATGGAAATATAAGGTTTGATGATGTCCACTTTCAATACGATCCGCAGCAGCCTGTGCTGCAAGGGATCGACTTGTCCATTAAAGCAGGTGAGACCGTTGCCTTTGTAGGACCTTCAGGCGCTGGAAAATCGACAATTTGTTCACTGATCCCCCGTTTTTATGATGTAAATCATGGGAAGATAACAATTGATCACTTGGATATACGAGATGTAACAAAACATTCTCTTCGATCACAAATCGGGATTGTCCAACAAGATGTATTTCTATTTGCGGGAACCATTCGAGAAAATATTGCCTATGGGAACTTAAACGCAACCGAAGAAGAAATTCATGAAGCAGCAAGACGAGCCCACCTGGAATCATTTATTCATACATTACCGCAAAAGTATGATACTGAAGTTGGAGAAAGGGGATTGAAACTGTCCGGAGGCCAGAAGCAACGAATCGCCATCGCCCGGACATTTTTAAAAAATCCGCCTATCTTGATTTTAGACGAAGCGACTTCCGCCCTTGATACAGAATCAGAAAAAATCATTCAGAGCGCGTTAAATGAACTAGCTCAAAACCGAACAACATTGATTATAGCTCACCGTTTGGCTACCATCCGCAATGCGGACAGAATTATCGTTGTCACCGAAGACGGGATTGCCGAACAAGGAAGCTATGAAGAACTGCTCCGGCTTGATGGCATATTTGCCAAGCTTCATCATATTCAATATGAGCGTGTGTAAAAATATTTTTTTATATGTGTGTTTATAGAACTGAAGAGGCCGACGAGAAAATCTGTGGGAAACGATTCTCTCGTCGGCCATTTTAAATTAGGAGACGGGGGCCGAGATTTTCTCTTAACTTCGAAGTTGGTGTGGGATTAGTGACCGGTATTGGTGGAAAATGCATATGTTGGGCATCTATCTTCAACATTGGTAACCGCTTTTTAACGAAATCTCTGATAACGGGGATCTTTCTTCTACATTAGTGACCGATTTTAACCGAAATCACTCATAACGGGCATCTATCTTCAACATTGGTGACCGGTTTTTAGCGAAATCTCTCATAACGGGCATCTTTCTTCAACATTTGTGACCGTTTTTTAGCGAAACCACTCATAACGGGTACCTTTCTTCTACATTAGTGACCGTTTTTAACCGAAATCTCTCATAACGGGCATCTTGCTCCACTATTAGTGACCGCTTTTTACCAAAATCTCTCGTAACGGGAACCTTTCTCCAACATTGGTGACCGTTTTTTAGCGAAATCACTCATAACGGAAACTTTTCTCCATCATTAGTGACCGCTTTTTCCCAAAATCTCTCGTAACGGGCACCTTTCTTCTACATTAGTGACCGTTTTTACTTAAAACCACTCGTAACGGGCATCTATCTTCAACATTGGTGACCGCTTTTTCTCAAAATCTCTCGTAACGGGCACCTTTCTTCTGCATTGGTAACCGCTTTTTAACGAAATCTCTCATAACGGGCATCTATCTTCAACATTGGTGACCGATTTTAACCGAAATCTCTCGTAACGGGAACCTTCCCCCACCATTGGTGACCGCTTTTTACCGAAATCTCTCGTAACGGGCATCTTGCTCCACTATTAGTGACCGCTTTTTACCAAAATCTCTCGTAACGGGAACCTTTCTCCAACATTGGTGACCGCTTTTTACCAAAATCTCTCGTAACGGGCACCTCCCCGTTTTTTCTCGAAACCTCTCTTAACGG